>NZ_JAGGRO010000015.1:0-256003 GCF_018612805.1 Halomonas sp. ISL-56
CTGAGAACGGGGTGACGTCGCTTGCACCAAGTCAGCTATCGCGGTAACAAACAGATAACTTTCAGTTACGGATGATACGATGAGAATGCTACTGCGTTGGCTGCTTTTTCTAGTGGCGCTTTTGACGCTACTACTGGCGGGGCCTGTTTGGATTTTGGCGAGTAATCAAGTAGTGACTGATGGTCATTGGTCATCACTGGATCGTTCATCCGCGGGTATAGCGCCTGACCCCATGGTGAGTTTTGAAGCCGTGGTTCAGGTCTATTCCGCCCGTGCTTATAACTGGCGTGGTGCGTTTGGCGAACATATCTGGATTGCAACCAAGGCGGAAAGTGCCGATAGCTACCGACTCCATCAAGTGCTGAGCTGGCGCCGTCCCACAGTGGTATCTTCAATCGATACGCCTGATCGAGCCTGGTTTGGCAATCCACCCACACTATTAGCGGACTACCGCGGCGATGCGGCTACGCAGTTAATACCGCAGATAGAGGCTGCCGTCGCTGAGTACCCTCAAGCTGAGCTGTATCGAGTATGGCCTGGCCCGAACAGCAACAGCTTTATTGCTTGGGTAATACGCGAGGTGCCGGATTTCGAAGTGGCGCTCCCGGTAACGGCTATTGGCAAGGACTATATGTTCAATAGCGTGTTTGCGGCTGCGCCGAGTGGCACCGGTTATCAGCTCTCATTGGGCGGGGTGGTGGGCGTGATGCTGGCGCTGGAGGAGGGCATTGAACTCAACCTCCTCGGCTTAAGCTTTGGTGTCGACGTGATGCGACCTGCTCTGAAACTGCCAGGCGTCGGGCGGCTGGGGATGCCCGCTAAAGTAGTGGGAAGCTCATCATGACATTAAAAGCCGTGGCGTTTATTTTTATGCTGTAGCGTCTTTAATTCAGGTAAATCATCTGCACTTTGTCTACCGTTGTGCAGCCGCGGTTTTAGTTGTTTTGCTGCTGCTCAGTAAAGCGCTGCATGATAGCAAGGGTTTCGTCGCTAACATGGTGTTCCATGCCTTCAGCGTCAATTCTCGCAGTGGCATCTTTCACCCCCAGGGCACGTAAAAAGTGCAGCACGATATCGTGGCGTGCGCGTGACGTTTCCGCCATTTTTTGGCCCGCTTCGGTTAGAAACAGCGAGCGATAAGGCTTACTAGTAACCAACTCCAGCTCATTTAAACGCCGAATCATTTTTGAAACCGTCGCCTGGCTGACCGCCATACGGTTGGCAATGTCCGCCGCGCGTGCTTCGCCGCGGTGTGCCAGCAGGTCGCCAATTAGCTCAACGTAGTCTTCAATCAGTTCGGTTTCGTGGGCATTACGCACCGTTGCATACTGCTGAGCATGCTGCTCCACGGGCGGTAGGGCATCACCAGGAATGCTTGGGGCGGTCAATGCAGCGTTCGGATTAGAATCAGTCATTGGCAAATTATATCGGAAGCAGTGTTAATAATCATTGGATAGTAATTGGAACAGTATTTGTAATGGTACTAGGTGTAGCACTCGAAATAGTAGCGTATTTTTTTTGCAATATTGTTAGCCAAGGCTAAACTGTTTGCACAATGCTTTTTTGTTGAGCTACAGTCTACTTATCGGTCATGCACAAAAAAGGAGAGACAATGAGTAAGCGCAATCTGGGTATAGCCTTAAGCCTACCGCTATGGCTGAGCGCCGCGCTAACCAGCGCAGAAGCGCAAGAGAGTGCGACGTCTCCCTTGAATGTGGCCGTCACGTTTTCTGTGCTTGGCGATATAGTTGCTCGCGTGGCAGGGGAGAATGCCAATATCTCGGTATTAACCCCGGTTGGCGCTGAAGTCCACGAATGGGAATTAACCCCCAGTAATTTCGCTGCGTTAGAAACGGCAGACATAGTATTTTACAACGGCTACCAGTTAGAGCAGTGGATGCCCCAGGTCGAAGCAACGGTAGTTGATGGAACCCCGCTGGTGGCGGTTGCTGAAACCTCTGAATACCCGACTCAGACAATCATTACCGGCGACATGGAAGGCGATGTAGATCCCCATCTATGGATGGATCCACGTGCAGTGTCAGCCTATGTCCAGGTCGTCGCTAATGAGCTAGAGCATTTACTTCCCCAGCGAGCTGAAGAGTTTCAGCAGCGTGCTGAAGCGCTGAAAGAAGCGCTGCATGCGCTGCATGTTGAGCTACAAGAGCGCTTAGAAGCGATACCTGAAGGGCGCCGCGTGCTGCTCAGTAGCGAAGCCGCATTTTTATACTTCTCTGATGCCTACCATTTTGAACACGACGGTATCTGGGGTACCAACGCCGAAACCGAAGGTTCACCGCGTCAGCTTATGCGGGTAGTGGATATGATTAATGAACGCCAACCGGCGGCGCTGTTCTGGGAAAGCACGATTTCTGACCGCCACGTCACCAGCCTGGCACGGGATACCGGCGTTAAAGTCGCGGGGCCGCTATACGTGGACTCGCTTAGCGAGCCAGAGGGTGAAGCGGGTGATTATTTCACCATGATGCGCCACAACGTTGAGCTGTTGCGCCAAACGTTGGCAACTGAGTAAACGATTATGGCAACCACTTTTGGCGACGCCCCAGTGGCGATTAATATAAAAGGTCTTTACGCCGCCTATCAGCGTCAGCCGGTCTTGGAAGACATTAATTTGCAGTTCCCCGCGGGGAAATGGACGGCCATTGTGGGGCCGAATGGCGCAGGAAAATCCACCCTTTTCCATGTGCTTACCGGTAGCATGAAAGCGTTGCGCGGGAGTGTTCAGGCGTTTAATCAGCCGATTGAGATACACCGAAAAGCGGGACATATCGCCTACATGGCCCAGCGCGAAGCCATTGAGTGGGATTTCCCTGTTTCCGTATGGGAGACCGTTATGGGCGGTCGCTATGGGCATATGCGCAGTGATCCACTGTGGCGACGTTTGTTGCCTTCACGTTGGTACCATTCCCGCCATGGTGAGGCTGTGTGTGAAGCGCTGCGGGCAGTTGATATGTTGGCATTGGCGGAGCGTCCTATTGGCGCGCTCTCAGGAGGGCAGAAAAAACGTGTATTACTAGCCCGTGCTCTCGCCCAGCAGGCCAATATTTTGCTCCTTGATGAGCCGTTGGCAGGCGTGGATCCGCCCAGCGAGCGATTGATTTTAAGCGTACTTGCTCGGGAGCGAGAGGCAGGGCGTACGGTTATTATGGTGACTCACGATATGCCCGGTGCTCGCCGGCATGTTGATCATGTGGTGCTGATTAACCGCTTTATCCGTGGGGTAGGGACGCCTGACGACATGCTCAATGATGCCAAATTGGCTGAGCTGGCGGTGAGCTCGATTGAGCAGTCGGCGAACAATGTACGCGTCGCTGAAGCATCTTCTACCTTTATGGCGGCTCAGGGGTAAGTAACGTGACAGAACTAATGACGACACTGAGCCTGTTTGGCGACACCTTGGTGAGTGGGCTCATCGCTGCGTTGATGGTCATTGTCAATCTGCTGCCTAGCGCTGTTTCAGATGCATTCCAGTACGCCTTTATGCAGCGTGCCTTATTAACCTCGGTGCTGGTGGGTGCTATTTGCGGCATTTTATCCTGCTATGTGGTGCTTAAACGCTGGTCGCTGCTGGGGGATGCTATCTCTCATGCGGTGCTGCCCGGGGTGGCGATTGCCTACCTGTTGGGCTGGCCGTTCTTTATTGGCGCTTTTATTACCGGTGCGCTGACTTCGGTGGGTATTGGCGCTATTGAGCGACATACGCGGATTAAGTCTGATGCGGCCATGGGCCTGATGTTTACCGGCGCTTTTGCGCTGGGTATTGTGATCATCAGCAAGATCGCCTCCAGTACCCACCTCATGCATATCCTGTTTGGCAACGTGCTGGGTGTTCAGCAATCGGCGCTCTTGCTAACGTTAGTGTCCAGTGTGATTGCCCTGTTAGTCGTGTGGCTCGCCTATCGCCCGCTGCTGCTATACGCCTTTGACCCCCAGCAGGCTCAAGCATTGGGGTTTAATACCAGCATTATTCACTATGGTTTGATCTTGCTGTTAACACTCACCATCGTCGCGAGCTTGGAAACGGTGGGTATCATTTTAGTAGTTGCAATGCTGATTACCCCTGGTGCAACGGCGCACATGCTGACCGACCGCTTTAAAACCATGATGCTGATTTCAGTGGGCGTTGGGGTAAGCTCGGCGGTCATAGGGCTATGGCTTTCGGTAGTAATGGACGTTGCCTCTGGTGGCACCATTGTATTGGTTGCTACCAGTTGGTTCTTTCTTGCCCTACTATTCTCACCTAAACACGGTTTGATACTTCGCCAGTGGCGTCGCTGGCGTATGAGTTAGCGCTAACACAGCCGACTGCCCAATAGCAGCAGCGACGGGTCTAAACTGTGCCAACCCCACCAAGCTAATGCCAAGCTGGCAAGCAGGGCGACTGCTAAGAGCAGAATAGACAACGTTTTGGCAGCATTCATGGCCTTACCTTGGTTGGCGTTGCACGCTCAAGTGGTTTTTCACTTATAAAACAATGTAGCGCAGCTGCCACAACAGAGAGCACGATAGCCATTTGCCAGACCGTATTGTAGTTGCCAGTAAGGTCATAAAAATAGCCGCCCAGCCAGACGCCCATAAAAGAGCCAAGCTGGTGAAATAGAAATACGATGCCACCCAGCATGGAGAGGTGACGAACACCAAACACGGAAGCCACGATGCCGTTGGTTAGTGGCACGGTGGAGAGCCATAGCAACCCGATGACGATACCGAATAGGTAAGCGCTGATAGGGCTTAACGGCAAATAAACAAACGCGGTAATCACCACGCCACGAATCAAATAGAGCCAAGTGAGCAGCTTGGGTTTTGACCAGATGCCGCCCATCCAGCCCGCAGTATAAGTGCCAACAATATTAAACAGTCCCACTAACGCTAAAACCGTCGTGCCCACCTGCACCGCTAGGCCGTTATCGAATAAGTAGCCGGGTAGGTGCACGGCAATGAAAACCACCTGAAAGCCGCAGACAAAAAAGCCTAAACAGAGCAACCAGAACCCTTTTTGGCCTGCCGCTTCGTTGAGTGCATCTTTCAAGCTTAAATCGGAGGCCGTTTTGGCGGAGGGCTTATCGCGGAGCATTGCCCCCAGAGGAATGATGATGGTTGCGATAGCCGCCATCGCCATAAGCGCTGCCGCCCAGCCTAGCCACTCGAGCAGGCCAAGGGTGCCGGGCAGCATGGCGAACTGACCAAACGAGCCTGCCGCGCTGACAATACCCATAGCCATACTACGCTTTTCAGGCGCCACTGCGCGGCCCACTGCGCCTAAAATGACCGAGAATGTAGTGCCAGAGAGGCCAAGGCCAATCAATAGCCCGGCACTGACTGTCATGCCTAGCTCTGAAGTAGAGAGGCTCATAAACAGCAGTCCCAAGGCATACAGTGAACCGCCAGCAACAATAATTCTGGCTGCACCGAAGCGATCCGCCAGTGCCCCGGTAAAGGGTTGCGATAAGCCCCAAACCAGGTTTTGTAAGGCGAGGGCAAAGGCAAATACGCCACGTCCCCAGCCCAGCTCGCTGCTGAGTGGTTCCATAAAGAGCCCGAAGCCATGGCGTAAGCCCATGGCCGTCGAGATGACCAGGCTTCCTAATATAATCAACAGCAGTGAGTGGTTGCGAACGAATGCCATGGTGTTCTCTTTATTGGCAGGCTAACAGTTAGTTAGTCACTATCGCATGCGTTGTGAGCTTTTAGAAGCTACCAAAAAGTGTTCCTAGGATAATGACGCTAACCAGCGCGATGACGGGTAGAGCGATGGTCACCATGGCAACGTTGCCGTAGGACTGACGATGGTTTAGACCGCAAATAGCCAGCAGCGTGATAACGGCACCCGAGTGGGGCAGCGTATCCATGCCGCCTGCAGCAAGCGTCGCCACCCGGTGCATTAGCTCAGGGCTAATGCCAGCTTGTTGCGCCATGGCTAAGTATTCGCTGCCCAAGGTTTCTAGCGCAATTGATAGCCCGCCGGAAGAGGAGCCGGTGATCCCCGCCAGCACGCTCATCGCCATGGCTTCTGAAATCAATGGGTTGCCAGGTGAAGCCGTAAGCACCGCATCGCGAATGATGGCAAAGCCTGCCAAACTTGCGATGACCGCGCCGTAACCTACCTCGGAAGCAGTGTTAAAAATTGGTAGTAGCGAACCCAAGCAACCTTTATTCACGCTCTCCTTAAGATCCAGCCAGTGCTTCCAGCGGGTAATGATTAGCCATGCAGAAGCGCTCAGCAGGGCAATTAAAATAGCCCAAAGCCCGCTCTGACCCGACGGGGATACGTTTTCAAACTCGTCGCTGATAAAGCTTAAATCAAGGGCAGGAAACACACCGTAGGTAAACAGCGCATTCAAACCAATTACCATAATGATGGGTATCAGTGCCAGCCACAGGGGGAGGCTGGTAGTTGCTTGTTCTTCATTGGCAACTGCTTCGCGCTCAGTATGCTGGCCGTATCCTTCCCCATTGGATGCCGCTTTTTTTACCCGTGACTGAAGATAGAAAGTTCCCAGCCCAAGCATAATCAGCCCGGCGATAATACCCAGGCCAGGCGCTGCAAAGCTGTTGGTTTCATAATAAGGAATGGGGATCGCGTTCTGTATTGAAGGTGTACCCGGTAGAGCTGTCATGGTGAAGGTAAAAGAGCCAAGCGCAATAGAAGCCGGAATCAGCCGCTTCGGCACATTGGCGCTGCGAAACAGCTCGCGACTGATCGGATAAATGGCAAAGGCGACCACAAACAGCGATACGCCGCCATAGGTGAGCACCGCGCAGGCCATGACGACAGTGAGCACAACATGGTGAGTGCCCAGCTTTTTGACAATTCCGTTCGCAATCGATTGAGCGGCACCAGAATCGGCCATTAGCTGACCAAAGAGAGCCCCTAATAAAAACAGTGGAAAGAACTGAATAACATAGTTGCCCAGCGCGCCCATGAAGGTGTCGGTGTAGATCGGCAATAAAAACGCAGCATCGCCAGAGAGCAGCACCGCTAAACATGCCATGAGAGGCGCCAGCAGCAGCACTGAAATGCCTCGGTACGCGAGGAACATTAATAAAAGCAGTGAAATGACAATCGCAAGTATGCTCATGCGAGCTCCTAAGCAAACGGTAAAGTAGCCGACGCTGAAATTAAGCAGATGATCGATGGTAGGTAGTGTGGTGCAATGCAGCAATGGTGTCGCGACTAAAGTCGTAATGCGTGAAGCATTAAACGTGGCCTTAGGTTTACCTATTTAATCTGCTAAAATCCGCCACCTTCGCCGTTAATGACCTCTCAATAGCTCTAGGAATTTTCATGAATGCAGTAATTCTTGCGGTGCTGGTGATGGTGGCACTGTCGCTTGCACGTGTCTCGGTGGTATTTGCTCTTGTGGTGGGTGCTTTAGTTGGTGGTCTAGTGGGCGGATTGTCATTAGAACAAACTCTGGATGCCTTTAATCAAGGCGTTGGTGGCGGGGCGCAAGTGGCGCTGGCGTATGCCACCTTGGGCGCCTTCGCGGTGGCGATCTCCCGCTCCGGATTGCCGGATATGCTGGCGAATCGTTTGATTACGCTGCTGGGGAAAGAAGAGGCCACCGCCGCGCAACAGGCGAGGGTCAAAATGTTGCTGCTCACGGCGGTATTGCTGGTAGCGATTTCTTCACAGAATGCAATCCCGGTGCATATCGCCTTTATTCCCGTGTTAATTCCGCCGCTGTTAACCGTAATGAACCGCTTAAAGTTGGATCGCCGTGCGGTAGCGTGTGCACTCACCTTTGGTTTAACGGCGCCTTATATGCTGCTGCCAGTAGGGTTTGGGGCGATCTTTCTAAATGATATTCTCTTGGCCAACTTAAATACCGCCGGGGAGCCGTTAGGATTGGAAATTACCCGGGGTATGGTGCCTATGGCAATGGCGATACCCGTAGGCGGCATGGCGCTGGGGTTAATCGTTGCGCTGTTTTGGAGCTATCGCCGCCCGCGAGAATACCAGGCCCAAGATATGGCTAACGCCAACGTGACTGAAGGGCATACGCCTGCTCAGCCGCATATGCTGGGGTTGGTAATGTCAGGAATGGCCATCGTCGCGGCACTTGGTCTTCAACTTTATAGCGGTTCGATGATATTGGGTGGTTTGGTTGGGATTGGCCTGCTTTCAATGGGCGGGATCTTTAAATGGCGTGAAGCGGACGATCTGTTTACCAGTGGTATGCGGATGATGGCACTGATCGGTTTTATCATGATTTCTGCTGCGGGCTTCGCGGAAGTCATGAAAACCACCGGTGAGATTGACGCTTTGGTGTCAGGGGCCTTTGCGCTATTTGGCGATAACCGTGGTTTAGCAGCGTTGGTGATGCTGCTGGTAGGGCTATTTATTACCCTGGGGATTGGCTCATCGTTCTCAACGATTCCGATTATTGCCGCCATCTTTGTGCCCTTGGCGGTACAGTTTGGCTTCTCGCCCATGGCCACTGTTGTATTGGTGGGCACGGCGGCGGCATTGGGCGATGCGGGTTCACCAGCGTCTGATTCAACCTTGGGGCCCACTTCAGGCCTTAATGTTGACCGTCAGCATGATCATATGTGGGATAGCGTCGTGCCGACATTTTTGCACTACAACATTCCGTTAGTGGGCTTTGGCTGGTTAGCGGCGATGATGCTCTAAAAGCGTTGTTGGTAAACGGTAATCGTCAAGTAAGTTGTCGTCTCTGACTATATTTATGCAGCCTTCTTTTCTGATTCGTTTACCGTAACACTCAGCTCTCTTTCTGGGTTAAGTGATACTGTCTTCACAGGTGTCCAGTTTCGGGTGTTCCCGCTCCATCGCGCTGGGTTGGCGTTGCGCGCCGCTCGGTTGATTTGGTCGCGCTTAATCAGTATTTCCGTGTCCTGACTCGCGTGCCTCTGTGCGGGGGTGACGAGGCGGATTCCGCTATGGCGGTGCTCGTGGTTGTACCACTGAACGAAGCCAGCTACCCACTTCCGTGCAGCATCGACATGGGCGAAGCCATTGGTTGGATAACAGGGACGATACTTGCACGTACGAAACAGCAACTCCGAGTAGGGGTTGTCGTTGCTGACCCGTGGGCGACTGAACGAGGGGGTGATGCCTAGTTCATGTAGCTTCTCTAGTAACGTGGCCCCCTTAAACGGACTGCCATTATCGGCATGAAGTACCAAGGGTTGATCGACGACCTTCTCAGCCAGCACCGCACGTTCCAGAACCGTGCGGGAGTTATGGGCCGATTCCGCGAGGAAGACTTCCCAGCCGATGATTTTGCGGCTGTAAATATCGAGCATCATGACAAGATAGTAATACTCACCTTTGATGGGGCCACCCAGCCAGGTCGCGTCCCACGTCCAGACGCGGTTAGGTGCCGTCGCCTGATACGTCGTTGATCGGGCGTGACGCTTCGGCGACTTGGCACGACCCCGATGGATCACTTCTTTATGTTTATGCAACACGCGATAGAAGCTGGAAGGTGAGGCAAGGTAGCGCGCTTCCTCATCGAACAGCCTTACCACGATCTGTTCCGGTGGCAAGTGGGCATAGTCTGGCCGGTGGCAGGTGTCGAGAATTTCCTGCTCCTCTATCGGCGTGAGCGCATTCGCCGGTGTGGGCCGCTCAACCAAAGGCCGCTGATCTTCGCGAAGTCCACCGTCGCGTGTCCAGCGTTGATACGTCCGAGCACTCATGCCCAGTTCATGGCAGGCGGCTGCCAAACGTGCACCTTGAGCACGGGCATCATCGATCAGCGCAATGGCATGTCGGCGATCAGGGGTGCTAATCATTCGTCCTCGTCCCCCCAGATCGCCGCTGCTTTTTTTCGCAGCGTTAACAAGGCCGCTGTTTCGGCTAACGCACTGTTCTTGCGAGCCAGTTCTTTCTCCAGTGCTTTAATGCGTTTGCGCTGCTGTTTGAGCTCATCTGCCTCACGCTGGCGTTCTGACTGTGACAAGCTGGCCGCCTGTTCACAGTCATGGCGCCATTGCTCCAAGTGTTCCGGATAGAGGCCGCGACGGCGGCAATACTCAGCCACGTCGTGAGCATTCATTGAAGCCGTCTCAACAACAGCGCTAAATTTATCACGGGAAGACCAGCCATCAGCGCCTTTGCCCAAGGCATCTGGTAAGCATTTTCCATTAGCCCGCGCTTCTTTACGCCATTTATAAACAGTGGCTAACGAGATGCCTTCCTGTGCTGCAATCACATGGGGTGACAGATGATGGGGCGGCAGTAACTTGGCCACCACCGCTTGTCGACGTTCATCTGAATAGCGAGGCATGAGTGTCTCCTTTGGCCCCCTGATCAATGTTTAAGAAAGAATATCAGAGGGTGCGACACTTATCCTGACACTGGGGGTAAACAAGACACTGTTAAAACTAAAAAGGGGCAACCACGGGTGTTGTCCCTTATAGTTTTAGTAAATTAGTTTTAGTGAATTAGCTTTAGTGAATTATTTTTGAGGAATATGACTTTCAAACGCACTTAATAGCCCTCGCAAAAGCGAAAGCTCTTTGCGGCTGGGCTGAGCGCGGGCAAAGAGGGCTTGAAGCTGTTCTTCAGTGCGGGCGTGGGGCTGGGTTAAAAAGCCGCTCTCCTGCATCAAGCGGCCCAGATGTGCTTGAAAGTGTAGGAACTGTTCGCGGCTGGGCGGCGTTGCCTCCAGTGGGCGCTGATAAGCAAAGCCGCTCTCCTCACCTTTACGCCAGGCGCGGTGTACTTCGTAAGCCAGTATCTGTACCGCCTGGGATAAATTCAGAATGCCGTAATCAGGATTGGCGGGAATGCTGACTTGGTGCGTGCAGCAGCGGATCTCATCATTTGTCAGTCCCGAGCGTTCGCGCCCAAATACCAGCGCGACCTGTGCAGTCACAGCGTTTTGAATAACGTCCGCCGCCATCTCATCGGGTTCGTCAAAATGCGGTAAGGGCAGGCTGCGTAAGCGGGCACTAGCCCCCACGACTTGAACGCAGTCGCTGACAGCCTCTTCCAACGACGTAACCACCCGTGCGTTTTCGAGCACATCGGTAGCCCCAGCAGCAAGCCGGGTAGCCTCTTCATCCGGGAACATGCGTGGATTAACCAATACCAGCTCGGTTAAGCCCATGGTTTTCATGGCGCGCGCGGCTGCGCCAATGTTGCCAGGGTGGAAGGTCTGTACGAGTACGATACGAATATGCTGCAGCATGCGCTGATTTCGCCCTATAGCCTTAATAAAAATCGCGCTGATAGTACCATGTAAGCGCTAAGCAGTGGGTGGGGTATATAGTGCGTGGAGTCGTTAGTAGCGACCTATAAAAACGCAAGAACCCCGCACAAGGCGGGGTTCTTGGTGACAGCTAAAAGGCTAGCCGTCAATAGAGCAAAGAGCTCAGGGGTGCATCACATCATGCCGCCCATGCCACCCATTCCGCCCATGCCACCCATATCAGGTGCAGCGTCTTTCTCTTCCGGATCTTCTGCGATCATGCACTCGGTGGTGATCATTAAGCCAGCAACAGAACCAGCGGACTGCAGTGCAGTGCGGGTTACTTTAGCAGGATCCAGAACACCCATTTCGAACAGATCGCCGTACTCGCCGGTCTGTGCGTTGTAGCCGAAGTTGCCGGTTTCATCTTTCACACGGTTGATAACAACGGCGGGCTCTTCACCAGCGTTAGCAACGATCTGACGCAGCGGTGACTGCATAGCGCGTAGCGCCATGTTGATACCGTGGTTCTGGTCTTCGTTGTCGCCCGTCAGGCCTTGTACTTTCGCCATAACGCGAACCAGTGCGGTACCGCCACCAGGTACGACGCCTTCTTCAACGGCTGCACGAGTAGAGTGCAGGGCGTCTTCAACGCGGGCTTTCTTCTCTTTCATTTCCACTTCGGTGGCAGCACCGACGCGGATAACGGCAACACCGCCTGCCAGTTTGGCAACGCGCTCTTGCAGCTTCTCTTTGTCGTAGTCAGAAGAGGTGTCTTCGATTTGCGCGCGGATTTGGTTAACGCGTGCTTCGATATCGCCTTCTGCACCAGCGCCATCAATGATGGTGGTGTTTTCTTTCGACATGGTCATACGCTTAGCGGTACCCAGGTGATCCAGGTTCGCTTGCTCAAGCGTTAGGCCGACTTCTTCAGAGATGACCGTGCCGTTGGTCAGAATAGCGATATCCTGCAGCATGGATTTACGACGGTCACCGAAACCAGGCGCTTTAGCAGCGGCTACTTTAACGATACCGCGCATGTTGTTAACAACCAGCGTTGCCAGTGCTTCGCCTTCGATGTCTTCAGCGATGATGGCCAGCGGCTTGCCTTGCTTAGCAACGGCTTCTAATACCGGCAGCAGTTCACGGATGTTGGAGATCTTTTTATCCACTAACAGGATATAAGGATCTTCCAGTTCAACCGTCATGGTGTCCTGGTTGGTAACGAAGTAAGGAGACAGGTAGCCGCGATCAAACTGCATACCTTCAACCACTTCCAGCTCGTCTTCAAAACCACGGCCTTCATCAACAGTGATGACGCCTTCTTTGCCGACTTTTTCCATCGCTTCAGCGATGATTTCACCGATGCGCTTGTCACCGTTAGCAGAGATAGTACCTACCTGAGCAATCGACTTGGTGTCGGTGCACGGTACAGACATTGCTTTGATTTCTTTAACGGCAGCAGCAACGGCTTGGTCTATGCCGCGCTTAAGATCCATCGGGTTCATACCCGCTGTTACGCCTTTCAGGCCTTCTGCGATAATCGCCTGGGCAAGAACAGTAGCGGTGGTTGTGCCGTCACCTGCAGCATCAGAAGTCTGTGAAGCGACTTCTTTAACCATCTGAGCGCCCATGTTTTCAAACTTGTCTTTTAGTTCGACCTCTTTGGCGACCGAAACACCGTCTTTAGTCACGGTGGGGGAGCCGAAGGATTTTTCCAATACTACGTTACGGCCTTTCGGGCCGAGGGTAACTTTTACCGCGTTGGCAAGAACGTCGACACCGCGTGCCATACGTTTACGGGCATCATCTGAAAACTTAACTTGTTTAGCTGACATATCTGCTACTTCCTAAATTGAATGCAAAAACGTGAAAGTTATGATTCGAGGCGCCCACTAAAAATTGTGAGCAACAGCGATTATTAGCCTTCAACAACGGCAAGAATATCGGCTTCGCTCATGATCAAGACTTCTTCGCCGTCGATTTTTTGCTTTTCGACGCCATAGCCATCTTTAAAGATCACGTTATCGCCAACCTTAACGTCTAGCGGACGGACATCGCCATTTTCCAGAATGCGACCATTACCGACGGCGAGGATTTCGCCACGCGTCGGTTTTTCTGCTGCATTGCCCGGAAGCACGATGCCGCCTGCGGTTTTCTGCTCTTCTTCAACGCGACGGACGATGACACGATCGTGCAAAGGACGGATATTCATTCACGTTCTCCTGAGTATGGTTGAAGCCCTGACAAGGGCGGTTAGCTAAAAAGTGTTCTCGAGGGAGTAACCCGCGAGAAGCGAAGACCTCACAGTCTTCATTGTTAATGGCAGCTACCGTTTGGATTGCCACCGAATTTGTGTGCTGGATGAAAAATGGGGGCTACGGATGACCTTTCAAGGGGGGAGGGTAATAAAAAATTGCTTTTTCGCTGATTTTCTTTCGAAGGAAACCTTAACGACGGCGCGGGGGCTCATCTCTGCTTATAAAATCCCCCTCAATTGGGCCATCCTGTTGTGACGATTGACCGTTTTGATATTCATCAGGCCGAACTGATGAAGCACTTGGGCCTTGTTGTTGCCCGACAACTTTTTTAAGCCCCAGCCAGGTCAGGGCCTTGAGCATCAACTGGCGTGCGTTGGGAATTAAGCACGCCAAACCTAGCGCATCAGACAAAAAGCCTGGCGCCATTAATAAGGCACCGCCGAAAATAAGCGCAGCGCCGGTTAATAGCTCGCTGGAAGGGATTTCGCCAGCCTGCATGCGCTGGCGTGCTCGCGCAAAGGTGGAGACCCCCTGTTTGCGAATCAGGTGAAGCCCGACAAAACCGGTGCCAAGCACCAAAAGTAGCGTCGTGAGCAAGCCAATATGGCTACCAATAGAAAACAGAACCACAAAATCAAGTAGCGTAAACAGTGATATAAAAATAACAATAGGCATGGCTAACTCCCAAAAACGCCAGAAAGCGGCTCGATAACCGTCGTCATTACGTAATATGGTGGCATAAATATAAATAGCAAGCAGTACGCATTGTGCATTCCAGCGGGGGATGTAACTCGATTTATGCCAATAAATCTTCTATGCTGCAGTGCACAATGAAGCTGATTTCATCTGCTGTAAGGAGTCACAAATGGTACTTAACGATAAGGTAATTGCAGTCACGGGTGGGGCACGCGGGTTGGGCTACGCCATGGCGCTGCGTTTAGGCAAGCAGGGCGCACGTATGGCGCTCTTGGATATGAGCGCTGAAGCACTTGATCAAGCGGTATCTCAGCTTTCCGCTGAAGGTATCGATGCCCAGGCGTTTATTGTCAACGTCGCCGAGGAGACCTCCGTGACTCAGACGTTTGCGGATATCGCGCAACGTATGGGCCCGATCAGCGGCTGTGTTAATAATGCAGGCATCACCCAGGATGCGCTGCTGGTAAAGGCCAAAGAGGGGAAAGTGGAAAAACGCATGTCCTTGGATGCTTGGCAAAACGTTATTAATGTCAATTTAACCGGTGTTTTCCTATGTGGCCGCGAGGCCGCTACCCAGATGATTGAAGCTGGGCATGAGGGCGTGATTGTCAATATCTCCAGTATTTCTCGGGCGGGCAATATGGGGCAAAGTAACTACGCTGCCTCCAAATCGGGTGTGCATGCGCTGACGGTTACCTGGAGCCAGGAGTTGGCCCGCTATGGTATCCGTACCGGCACGGTAGCGCCGGGGTTTGTAGCAACCGAAATGACCGCTGCGATGCGCCCTGATATGTTGGAGCGTATTTCTTCAAGCGTACCGTTAAAGCGTTTGGGTGAGCCCGATAATATTGCCCAAAGTGTTGCCTTCATTATGGAGAACGACTACTTCACCGGACGCATCATTGAGTGCGATGGTGGGTTGCGGCTATAGGATTGTCGTTGGGGCCACGCGGTGTTTGCTGAATAGTTTGCTGAATAAGTAGGCGGCCCAATACGGCCGCCCACAAGGATGACTTTATTGACTTAAAAATAGTCGCGGCTAATTTTGCGCTGAAAGTACATCTCCAAGCGCAGTGTCATTGCCCAGCGAGAGTCGTAGCTAACATCGCGCTGGAAATGTAGCTCTGGAATCACATCGGCGAATAGAATGCCTTTATGAATATCGCGGCGGTAGCGTGTCTGCAGGTAGTAATTGGTCATGCGGGGGTTGGAGGCGCTTTCACCGATGGCTATGGCTGAGTAGCGCAGTGCGCTGCGCCGGTTGATGCGGTGATTGATTTCGGCAACTTCACTGTACTCCAGTTTATCTTCTTCCTCTCGCCACTGGACGGTAGTGATAAAGCGCAAGTGACGACGTTCGCTCAGCGGGCGGCCGATATCCCAGCGTGTGCGAGCTGAGTAGCCGTCATTGTTGAACCATGAAACACGGTTATTCGACTCAAGTTGCCACGGCCCTTCGCCCAGTTGCCACAGACGCTCGCTGGTAAAGCGCACATAGGGGTCAAGGGGGAGGCGCAGGCGAACACCGGCACCCACCCGATTGCTCCAGCTTTCGCGTTTGTCGCGGCTTTCTAGCCAATCCAGGCCGAGCGTAGAACTGCGACGGTCACGCTGGTCATTGGCAAGGCGTCCGGAGCCTTGCTCTTCTAGAGTGCCTTGTGACTCTTCGGGATCACTCTCGATGACCAGTCGCAGACGATCCTCTGAGGTAGGTAAATCAATACGGTAACGAAGGGTGGTATCGCCACGAGTGCCGTCGCCCTCCATCCAATCAATTTCTTGGCCAAAACGAAGATAGGACTCGTTGTTGACCTGCATATGATCGTCAGTGCCAAAGAATCCATCAATGCGGCGCGATGTGTTGTCTACCCAGTTGCCTACGCTCTCACGAAACGGCTCAATGCGCTCTTCCGCCCACTCGGGTAAGTCACTATCTTCCTCTTCGGCATACACATTTATCGATACCGTAGTGAGTATGCCAAGCCAACAGAGGGTTACTAGTTTATGCATCGTCGATAGTCTCGTTATTGGGGCGCGTCGCCGCTTAGCGATAGTGAGGTTTCAGCGTGCTTTGTGGGTTTCAATCTCTTTCGCCCACTCCAGTACACGCTTACGTTGACCACGGCTATTGAGTCGATCGGTATCGACACTAGCAGGAATCAATTGATGATTGGGTGGTGCGTGCAAGTCAAGGTTGAAGGTTCGCGCTGCCCCGGTCGGCATATCTTCGGACCCGTAAATGGCGATAACGCGAATTTCAAGTTGAATATTTTGCTCTTGCAGCAGGCTATCCTCAATTTCCCAATAGTCTCTGACCTGATTGACAATATCGCCAAAGGATTGAATGTTGAGATAATCCCCAGAAGCTAGTGGGCCTTGATGGGTGCGATAGTCGGCTTCTTGCTGTTTGCCACCATGCTGCTGATACTCCACTACATCCAGGGAGTAGCTGCGCTTTAGGGTATGCAGTACCGCTACCAGATGCTGAACGTAGATCGCTTCACTGCTCATATTGCTGATTAAGCAGACAGAGTTCATGCCAATACCTCTGCCACGATTAATGATCACGCGAGGTCGGCGTTGCCGCACATAGCCGTTATAAAGCAGTTGGGCATAAAATACCCATACAAAGAGCGTGCAAATACTTGCTACCGCCGAGATTGCTTGAGCGTTATTGTTGAGCCATTCCATTATTTGAGATCCTTCTCATCTATATGGACGATCATCCCCGAATATAGCGTTGGGTGATAGCCATTGAGAGAAATTTTGTAGCATTATTTAATGTAGAGATTAGCGGAAAAGCACGAGCAAGTCAGTCAAATTGGCTGCTGCTAGAAATAATTGTAGGTAAATGCCAGACATGCAAATGCATGGCGTTAAGCCATTCAAGTTTTCGAAGGAAGATTATGAGTCATGCGAAAAATGTTGGTCAAAAAAGTTATTCATAAAGCGCTAAATTTAAGCTGTATGAAAACCATTTGAGAAAAGAGAGGGGTAAAGCTAAAGGCTTGAAAAATAACAAGTAATTGGTGCGGATGGGGAGACTCGAACTCCCACACCTTACGGCACTAGAACCTAAATCTAGCGTGTCTACCAATTCCACCACATCCGCTAAGACGAGGAGTATATTATCAACTTTGTGCTGGAAGTCAATCAATGATTTGATCTTTATGTATATAATCTTAAGGAGATAGCATGGCGTTGAAGCAGTGGCTACAGCGCGGAGGACACTGGATCAAGCAGGCCATGCCTGGCTATTGCGCATTTTGCCTGGCACCGGCATTAGCGGGGCGAGGGTGGTGCGCGACCTGTTTGGACGAGCTGCCATGGAACTTACATGCCTGTCGCCAATGTGGTGACCCTGTTTCCCATGGCGAGAGCTTGTGTGGATACTGCTTAATTGACCCGCCGGCATTTTCGACCACCCAGGCGGGGCTGCTGTATCAAGGGGCGATTAAACAGCTGATGCATGATTTCAAATTTCATGCTTCGCCACGGGCAGGCATGCTACTGGCTGAATTGATGCTGCTGACCCCGCCGGATAAACTCGGCGATGCTTTTTTACCGGTGCCCATGACGCCTATGCACGCTCGTATCCGGGGGTTTAATCAGTCGCACTGGTTAGCCGAACGGCTTAACCGGCAGCTCGGAACTCCAATGGTGTCTGCCAGACGGATAAAAAACGCTCCATCTCAGCGTACCTTGAACCGCCGCCAACGGGCTGCCAACCTGACGGGCGCTTTTGTATTTGAAGCACCGCCTCCGGCGCATTTGTTAATAATTGATGATGTGGTGACCACTGGCTCCACAGGCCATGCATTGGCGCGTGCAGCGCTGGATGCAGGCGCCAAGCGTGTTGATATTTGGGCGGCCGCGCGTACACCGTTAGGCAAGGATTGATAGAATAGCGCTTTCGCTGATTCAAACGCCTTTTTGCCAACCCAGGAGTGACCGATGTCACACCCGTTTAGCTCTCTTTCGCCTGATTTAGTGATGTCTGCCGTAGAGTCGCTGGATATTTGGCCTGCAGGCGAGCCTTTTGCGTTAAATAGCTATGAAAACCGCGTGCTGATGTTTCGTGATGATGACGGCAAAAGCTGGATCGTTAAGTTTTATCGCCCTGACCGCTGGTCGGATAGTGTGATTCAGGAAGAGCACGATTTTCTGCAGGAACTGGTAGATCAGCAGGTGCCAGTAGTCGCGCCTTGGCGAAACGAGGCGGGGGCGTCGTTGCACTTTTTCAAGGATTTTCGATTTACGCTGTTTCCTCACTGCTCCGGCCAGGCACCGGAGTTGGATAAACCTTCGCATCTGTTTGCGATGGGGGAGTTGCTGGGGCGGTTGCACGACGTATCGGCTAAAAAAACCTTTCAGCACCGCCCGCGATTAGAGATGGCCAGCGGTATTCTCGATGCTCAGCAGCGGGTGCTGGCCAGTCATTGGATGAATAGCCATCAGCGGCGGGCCTATGACCGGGTGATTGAAAAGGTGCATCAGCAGCTTATAAAACATAACGTGCCCACCGGTAGCCTTATTCGCTGCCACGGCGATTGTCATTTGGGTAATGTGCTGGGGCGTGACGAGCAGTTCACCCTGGTCGATTTTGACGACTGCACCATGGCCCCTGCCATGCAAGATATCTGGATGCTACTACCCACCGATGACCCGCAGGGATGGCGATCCCAGTTAAGTGAAATTATCGAAGGGTATGAAGAGACGCGTTCATTTCCTAATGAGCAAATGGCGCTTATTGAGCCGCTAAGAAGTTATCGGCTGATAAGGCATTCGGCGTGGCTGGTGTCACGTTGGGATGACCCGGCTTTTCCTCGGGCGTTTCCCTGGCTGGCGGATAGCGGCTATTGGGATCAGCATATCCGCCAATTAGAGCAGCAATGCCTTCAGCTAGAGAACCCGCGCTGGTTGGCATAGCCGCTCATGGTATAGCAACAGAATACAATCAATGCACTACTCAACTTCAGGGTCAGCGGCTTCACGCGGTATGGGGTTGGCGACGCCTTCCCCATTGGCTTGCTGGCGCTGCTGATTAAGCTCTTCAGAGGGGTTGTCCAGTTCTTCAATTTCAACGGGTTGATCCAGCGTAAGCAGGAACGTCTGGCCAGGAGCAAGCGTGCATGGGCTGCCTTCGCAAGCGATACCGTATTGGCCATCTTCGCCATAAGCGCTGGCACTAAATTCGCCTGTGAAAATATCGCTGTTAGCGTCGTGGGTTTCAATACAGGTCGCTTCTTGGGTGGTCACGCGAATGCGCTCGTCGACCAATTGCGCACTGCCTACGATAACGCAGTATTCAGGTAAAGAGTGCGAGGCGCTGGCTGCTTGAGTGGGGTGTAACAAAATATCGTTGAGGCGCGCTTGGTTTGACTCAAACACAAGCTCTTCAACAACCTCGACGCCGACGGTTGCTTCATTGGGCAGCGATAGTGTGGCTTCGGAGGCTACAGCCAATAGCGGCGTAATAAAAAAGGGGGCCGCAAGGGCTGTTAACCAAAAAGGTGTTGGTTTAAATGACATGGCGAGCTCTCAATGTTGGCGTCTGCGATACAGGCAGTAAAATAAAACCGATTAATCATATCACAGGCCCCTCGGTTACAAAGTTAACGACGCGGCGCTCTGCCGCAGGTAAACGAGCCATAGGCAGCCCAGATGCGGTAAAATACACGTTTTGCTTAATACTCGTTGTGTGGACTTCAGTAAAAGTATACCTTTTGTACAATGTGTGTAGAGGGAGGCTGTTGTCTAGCATCGCTTCTACAACCATCTTGCTTTTCATGCGCCCAAGGGAATAGACCTTGATGACCGTTTGGACGCGATTGTGCATGGTTTTCAAGATAGTTGTTGAGATAGATTTTGAGATGGTTTTTGAGAAAGTTTTTGAGAAAGTTTTTGAAATGATTTTTAGAATGGTTTTTGAAACAGATTTTGATGAGGCTAAACATGTCCGATGATATCGCCGAGCACTACCGCCAGATAATCTCAGCACTTGGCGAAGACCCTGAACGCGAAGGGCTAAGAGATACGCCGAAGCGTGCGGCCAAGGCCATGCAGTTTCTCAATGCGGGCTACACTCAGTCATTGGAGGAAATTATTAATGGTGCGGTGTTTGAATCGCAAACGGATGAGATGGTGCTGGTGAAAGACATTGAGCTCTACTCAATGTGTGAGCATCATCTTTTGCCGTTTATCGGCAAATGCCATATCGCCTATCTGCCTAATGGCAAAGTGTTAGGGCTGTCTAAGTTTGCGCGAATTGTCGACATGTTTGCCCGTCGTATGCAGATTCAAGAGAACCTAACTCGCCAGATTGCCGAGGCAGTGCAGGACGTTACCCAGGCAAAGGGCGTTGCTGTGGTCATTGAAGCGCGACACCTCTGTATGATGATGCGAGGCGTGGAGAAGCAAAATTCCAGCATGACCTCGTCGGTAATGCTAGGTGGATTCCGCAAGAATCAAGCGACTCGGCAAGAGTTTTTAATGCTCATTAGCTAAATTTATCGATGGTCATTGGTCGGTAAAGCACGCCGCAAATTTGGTTTAAAGGGGTGTTTCGTCTTAGCATGAAGATGTTAATGAGCCTACGAGGCCATCATTTTTGGTCAGGAGCCTGTCATGGAAGCGCTTAAAGAAACACAGCTGTATTGCCCCTTTGCCTATATTGACGGTAGTTGGGTTGCGGCAGATAGCGGCGAGCAAATTACGGTATTAAACCCGGCCACCGGTGAATCGATTGGCGAGATTCCTCGCCTAGGTAAAGCTGAGACCGAGCGGGCCATTGATGCCGCAGATGCTGCGCTACCGGCCTGGCGAGCGCTGACTGCCCAAGAACGCGCTGATTTGCTGTTAAAGTGGCACGACCTGATGCTGGAGCACCAGCAGGATCTGGCCATGCTGATGACCTATGAGCAGGGCAAGCCACTTAAGGAAGCCGCGGGTGAAATCGCTTACGCGGCCAGCTTTTTACGCTGGTTTGCCGAGGAAGCGCGACGCGTCTACGGCGAAACGATTCCTGCCGCTAAAGCCAATCAACGTATTGTTGTTACCAAACAGCCGGTGGGGGTAGTTGGCGCGATAACGCCGTGGAATTTTCCCGCTGCGATGATTACCCGCAAAGCCGGGGCAGCATTGGCCGCTGGCTGCACAATAGTGGTTAAGCCCGCTAGTCAGACTCCTTTCTCTGCGACGGCTTTAGCGCTGTTGGCTGAACGGGCAGGCATCCCGCGCGGTGTCTTTAACGTAGTACCCGGAAGCGCTAGCGATATTGCCCAGGCGATGACTCAGTCGCCTAAGGTGCGCAAGATCACCTTTACCGGTTCGACCGAAGTAGGTCGCAAGCTGATGGCCCAAGCGGCGGAACATATCCAGAAAATCTCGCTAGAGCTAGGCGGCAATGCGCCCTTTATTGTGTTTGAGGATGCCGATTTAGACGCCGCCGTGGAAGGCGCCATGGCCGCTAAATTCCGCAATGCAGGGCAAACCTGTGTCTGTACTAACCGCTTCCTCGTTCAGTCGAGTGTGATTAACGCCTTTTGTGAAAAGCTTGCAGTCGCTATGAACAGCGAACTGCATGTGGGGGATGGCACCAAACCCAACATTAATATTGGCCCATTAATTGATGAAAACGCGGTTAAAAAAGTCAGCGAGCATGTACATGACGCTATTGATAATGGCGCTGAGCTACTGCTGGGCGGTCATCCGCATCCGCTAGGCGGCAATTTCTTCACGCCGACGTTGATCAGTTTTGCGACTGACAAGATGAAAGTGGCCCACGAAGAGACCTTCGGGCCACTGGCCGCTGTATTTCCGTTTGACGATGAAGAGACTGCGATTGAGATGGCCAATGACACCCAGTATGGCTTGGCCTCCTATTTCTACTCCCGTGATCTTGCCCGCGTATGGCGTGTAGCCGAGGCGCTAGATTACGGTATGGTGGGCATTAATACTGGCGCCATTTCCAACGCTGCCGCGCCTTTTGGGGGTGTAAAAGCGTCGGGTCTAGGCCGCGAGGGTGGTCATCAGGGCTTGGAAGAGTATTTGGAAACCAAGTATCTATGTATTGATCTTGGTTAAGTCCCATAGCATTGCTTATTGAACATAGCATTGCTTATTCATAGCAGTGAAAAAAAGAACGTAAAAAGCCCCACCGGCAAAGTGCCGGTGGGGCTTTGGCGTTTTTGTGGGTATTAAAAAAAGCGTTTTAGTGGCGGAAATGGCGCATACCGGTAAATACCATGGCTATGCCTGCTTCATTAGCGGCGTCGATCACTTCCTGATCACGCATGGAGCCACCAGGCTGAATAACCGCGGTAATACCTGCCGCCGCGGCTGCATCGATGCCATCGCGGAACGGGAAGAAGGCATCAGACGCCATCACTGAGCCGGGCACCGAAAGTCCTTCGTCAGCCGCTTTAATGCCAGCGATTTTTGCCGAGTATACACGGCTCATTTGGCCAGCGCCGACGCCTACGGTTTGGCCCTCTTTGGCGTAGACAATAGCGTTAGATTTAACAAATTTAGCCACGCGCCAGGCAAAAGCTAGATCACGCAATTCTTGCTCGCTGGGCGCGCGCTGGCTGACCACGGTCAAGTCGTCGCGGGTGACCATGCCGTCATCGCGCTGTTGTACCAGCAAGCCGCCGTTAACGCGCTTAAAATCAAGCGCTGGCTGCTGCTCACCGGGCCAGTGTGCGCTGACGTCCAACAAGCGTACGTTTTGCTTATTTGCCACAATGGCAGCAGCTTCGTCGCTGACGCCGGGGGCAATAATTACCTCGACAAACTGACGGTCAATAATCGCCTGGGCTGTTTCGGCATCCAGCGGCGTATTGAAAGCGATAATACCGCCAAACGCGCTGGTGGGGTCGGTGGCAAACGCTTTGTCGTAAGCTGCTAGGGGGGTGGCGCCAATGGCGACCCCGCAGGGGTTGGCGTGCTTTACGATAACGCAGGCCGTCTCGTTAAAGGCCTTGACGCACTCAAAGGCGGCGTCGGTATCGGCCACATTGTTATAAGAAAGCGGTTTGCCCTGGAGCATTTTCGCAGTGGCAACGCTGGGTTCGCTTGCCTGAGGGTCTACGTAGAAGGCCGCTTGCTGATGGGGGTTTTCGCCGTAACGCATATCCTGCTTTTTGGCTAGCTGCAGGTTAAAGGTGCGTGGGAAAGACTCATCGGCAGTGGTTACTTTGCGGCCTAGGTAGTCAGCAATGGCGCCATCGTAGCCAGCAGTATGCTCAAAAGCTTTCACTGCTAAATCGAAACGCGTGGCGCGACTGACGTGGCCATCTTGGGCGGCCAACTCGCCTAGCACGCGGGCATAATCACTGCTATTGACCACAATGGTGGTGTAAGCGTGGTTTTTGGCGCAGGCGCGAACCATGGTTGGGCCGCCGATATCGATATTCTCGATGGCATCTTCAAGCGTGCAGTCAGGCTTGGCAACGGTGGCGGCAAAGGGGTAGAGATTGACCACTACCATATCGATCGGCGTGATATCGTTCTCGGCCATGACCGCATCATCCTGACCGCGGCGGGCCAAAATGCCACCGTGAATTTTCGGGTGCAGCGTTTTAACCCGGCCATCCATAATCTCGGGGAAGCCGGTGTGCTCAGACACTTCTTTCACGGCAATCGCATTTTCTTGTAGCAGGCGGAAGGTACCACCCGTGGAGAGCAGTTCAACTCCGTGCTCAGTCAGGCCGCGGGCGAATTCCACGATACCGGTTTTATCAGAAACGCTCAGCAGGGCGCGGCGAACGGGAGTAGCGTTACGGTCAGTCTGGGGAGGATTATCAGCCATTAGAGTGCTCGTGTGCAGAGTCGAGAATTAAAAAACAGTTAAAAACAACAGCGCCCCTGGGGTTATGGGGCGTCACCTTCGATAAGTCCGTATAGCTTGAGTTTTTTGCGCAGAGTGCCTCGGTTTAGCCCCAGCACATCGGCAGCCCGGGTCTGGTTGCCATCGGTGTGCTCTAGGACGCAGGCAAGTAAAGGCGCCTCTACTTCAGCCATCACCATGGCGTAAAGATCGCTAGCCTGACTGCCGTCCAAATGCTCAAAGTAGCGGCGCATGGCCGTCTCAACGGCCTCGCGAAGTGGCTGTGGCGGTGCGTTAGCCTCAGGATCCGCGAGCGTGCCCGCTAAATGAGCGTTGCTCGAGTAAAAAGCATCGCTGGAATAGGCGTCGCTGGAGTAGCTGTCGCTAGAGAGAAGATCGCGTTCGGTCATGCAGCATAGCTTCCTTTGGCTAGCAAACGCGTGGCGGCGCCGGGGGCCATCGCGTCGTTGATCCAATCAAATTGCGTTTCAGGTGATGCTAACGCATTGAACTGCTGCTTAAGCACGCGCTGCTGGTGCGGCGTAAAGCGTTGGTCATCACTGAGATACCAGCCGACATGTTTGCGCGCGATACGCACACCCATGTTGGTGCCATAAAACTCATGCAACGCTTCTAGGTGCCCGTGAAGCACTTGGTGGCGCTCCGTAAGACTTGGCAGTGCCATCCGCTCTCCATGTTGGAGGAAGTGGTTAATCTGTTGAAAGATCCACGGGTTACCCTGAGCACCTCGGCCGACCATTACCGCATCAGCGCCAGTATACGCGAGTACCTCGGCGGCTTTTTCGGGACTTGTTATGTCGCCGTTGGCAATCACTGGAATCGATAGGCGAGACTTGATCTCAGCAATCGTGTCGTACTCTGCCTGTCCAGTATAGCGCTGTTGACGATGTCGGCCATGTACAGCGAGCGATTGAATACCCGCTGATTCGGCGAGACGGGCAATACGCAGGGCATTATTTGATTCGGCGCACCAGCCAGTGCGGATTTTCAGCGTTACGGGTATATCAACTGCAGCCACCACCGCCTCAAGAATCTCTGCCACCAAGGCCTCATCGCGAAGCAGCGCCGAACCGGCTGCTTTGTTACACACTTTTTTGGCCGGGCAGCCCATATTGATATCAATAATCTGCGCGCCCAGCTCGGCATTCAAGCGTGCCGCCTGAGCGAGCATTTGAGCGTCGCCACCGGCGATTTGCACCACTCGCGGGTCGGGCTCGCCGCGGTGATCCATGCGCAGCTGAGATTTACGAGTATGCCATAAGCTAGGGTCTGCAGTGACCATTTCACCCACTACCCAGCCAGCCCCTAGTCGTCGACATAGCTGGCGAAAAGGCCGGTCTGTGACGCCGGCCATTGGCGCAAGCATTACCCGGTTTGGTAATGCAAAGGCCCCAATGGTGGGTAATGTATCGATTGAGGTCATGGCGTCGGGCTTTGTCGGTTGTGAGCTGTGAGTGCTGGTCTGTAAATACGGGTCTGGCGGCGAGTAGGCGTTTCAAGGGTGCGTATGATACGCCTACTCGGTGATGGGGTGAAGGCCATTTGCCGCTTTAACGTGGACGCATGCCGCTAAGTCGCACCCATCCTTCACGTATTACTGGCTCATCCATAACGATGCCTTGCACTGCATAGGCGTCGTACACATCATCAGCCTGATTGGCCAAAATCCCCGATAGTGCAATGCGCCCGCCGGGCGCCACATGCCCAGCAATCATGGGCGCTAGTTCAACCAACGGGCCCGCTAAGATATTGGCAGTCACGATAGGGTAGTCGCCACAATCGCTTAACTGTTCAGGGTAGTAGAGAGAGAAATCCGACTCAGCAATAGCGTTACGCTCAGCATTGTCGCGGCTGGCTTGCAGTGCCTGGGGATCAATATCGGTGGCATCGGCGTGACGAGCCCCCAGCTTAAGTGCGGCAATGGCGAGAATGCCTGACCCGCAGCCCACATCCAAGACGGTTTGTTGGGCTAAGTGGCCTGCCACCGCCAGCTCATCTAACCACTCCAAGCACAGCGCCGTGGTCGGGTGCGTGCCGGTGCCAAAAGCAAGGCCAGGGTCGAGTATCAAATTAACGGCGTCGGCCTCGGGTGGTTCGTGCCAGCTGGGTACAATCCATAGGCGTTGCCCCATGCGTAGCGGCGTGAAGTCATCCATCCACTCACGCTCCCAATCCCGATCAGCTAGCAGCTCATATTCGATGGTTGGGCAGGGCTCGCCAGGCATCTGTTCAGACCATGCGGCCTCAATGCGCTCCAGCATGCTCTCGACGCCCTCAAGATCATCGTACAGACCGGTCAGTACGGTATCTTCCCACAACGGTGTGGTTCCGCGCTCAGGCTCAAATACCGGGTCGTCGTGAGCATCCTGAAGTCCAATGGCCGTCGCGCCCTCATCAAGCAATAGCTCTTCAAGGAGCTCTGCCTGTTCAGGTGCGACGTGGGCTTTGAGTTGCAGCCAGGGCATGGAGGTTCTCCGCAAGGCGAATTAAAGACACATTGATAAAAGCACATTCACTGAAGGCACATTCAGTCAAAATACCTTGAGTAAAAACAAGGACGGGGTGGACATGGCCACCCCGCTGGGCATCACACAGTGCGCTGGAAAGCGCTTGGCTGCTGTATTAGCTGCTGAGTTTCTTTTCCAGGTAGTGAATGTTGACCCCACCTTGACGGAAGTAGCTGTCGCGCACCAGATCTTTTTGCAGGTCGATATTGGTTTTAATACCTTCCACCAAAAGCTCGTCGAGGGCATTGCGCATTCGCGTCAGGGCTATTTCACGGTCAGCGCCCCAGGTGATCAGCTTGCCGATCAGTGAGTCATAATGCGGCGGCACGGTGTAGCCGGTATAGAGGTGAGAATCCATGCGCACGCCCAGGCCACCGGGGGCGTGGAACAGCGTTACCTTGCCGGGCGAAGGCATAAAGGTGCGCGAGTCTTCGGCGTTAATCCGGCACTCAAAAGCGTGGCCATTGAGCTTTACATCTTCCTGTCGAATTGACAGCGGCAGACCCGAGGCAATACGTAGCTGCTCTTTAACAATATCCACGCCAGTAACCATTTCGGTGACCGGGTGTTCAACCTGAACGCGGGTGTTCATCTCGATGAAGAAGTATTCACCGTCTTCGTAGAGGAACTCAAAGGTGCCTGCGCCACGGTAGTTGATTTTGATACATGCTTGACGGCACGCTTCAAGCACCTGGGCGCGGGCGTCTGGATCAAGACCTGGCGCCGGGGCTTCTTCGAGCACTTTCTGGTGACGCCGTTGCAGTGAGCAGTCGCGGTCATAAAGATGAATCGCGTTACCCTGGCCGTCAGCTAGCACCTGAACCTCGACGTGGCGCGGCTTCTCAAGGAATTTTTCCATGTAAACCGTGCCATCACCGAAGGCAGCGTGGGCTTCAGTGCGGGTAACGGTAATCGCCGACAACAAATGACCTTCAGTGTGCACCACGCGCATGCCGCGACCACCGCCACCGGAGGCAGCTTTAATGATGACCGGGTAACCAATACGGCGTGCGGTGGCTAGATTAGTCGCGTCATCGTCACCTAGGGGGCCGTCTGAGCCGGGAACCGTGGGAACGCCAGCTTCTTTCATCGACTGGATGGCGCTGACTTTGTCGCCCATTAGGCGAATCGTCTCGGCGCGAGGGCCAATAAAGGTAAAACCCGAGCGCTCAACCTGTTCGGCAAAATTGGCGTTTTCAGACAAAAAGCCATAACCAGGGTGAATAGCGGTCGAGTCAGTAACTTCAGCCGCGCTGATCAGGGCCGGAATATTTAAATAAGACTGCGCTGACGAAGCCGGGCCAATACACACGGCTTCATCCGCCAGGCGAACGTGCATAAGTTCACGATCAGCTTTGGAGTGTACCGCTACGGTTTTGATGCCCAGTTCTTTACAGGCTCGTAGGATACGAAGGGCAATCTCGCCGCGGTTGGCGATAAGTACCTTGTCCAGCATGGGAGAGTCCACCCGTGTTGAAAATGAAAGATTAAGCGATAACGATCATGGGTTGATCGAATTCCACTGGCTCGCCATCTTCCACCAGGATGGCTTCCACCACACCGTCGCGGTCAGCTTCAATCTGGTTCATCATTTTCATGGCTTCAATGATGCATATGGTATCGCCCTGCTTGACGCTATCGCCAACTTCTACAAACGATTTGGCGCCCGGTGCCGGGCTACGGTAGAAGGTGCCAACCATGGGCGAATTGACAGCTTCACCACGGTAGCTAGCGCCCTGAGGCTCTGCTTCGGCAGCAGGCGATGCCGCCGGAGCACCCGCCGCGGGAGCTGGTGGGTAGCCAGGATGTTGGGCATATTGCGGCATGGGCTGAGGCTGCCACGAGGCACCATTAGGGTGGCGGCTGATACGTACTGATTCTTCGCCTTCCTGAATTTCAATCTCGCTAATATTGGATTCTTCGAGCAGCTCAATCAGTTTCTTAACTTTGCGGATATCCATGGCATAGCCCCATCAATGTCATAACAGAAGATTATGAGAAATAGTCACAAGCTACCCCGGCCAGTGGGCGAGGGTGCTGTGCGGCACTTGTGTAAGCGCAGTAAACCAAAAGTAAAAATGAAGAGAACGCTGCATGTTAGCGAACGTTACCCCGTTCTCACCGTTAAAAAAGCAAGTTTTTAGCTAATATGGGAGCGGAGTTTGCCGAAAAAGTGCCAGGATGTCCAGCAACAGCCTAAGTCAACGTCCATACCTGCTTGTCGTTAAAAATTAAACAACTGTTTGAAGAAGTTCGCTGCAAAAAGCCGTTTTAGCGCCTCACGTGCTGCTATGACAGGTGTTGATATCAGCGGTTCACTAGCCATTGGCTGACTGTTTCGAGATGCTCGTGCAGTTGGTCGGCAGCCACTTCACCTTGGATGCGTGCAGGGCGGATCTCTTCACCCTGGCTAAAAAACAGCAGGCTGGGAGGGCCGAAGAGATCGAATTGCTCGAGTAACTCACGGCTCTGGGCGTCAGAGTGGGTGACATCGGCGGCGATCAAGGTGTAATTGCTTAGCGCGGCGGACACCTGTGGGTCGGGATAAACATCCCGTTCTAGCAATTTGCAGGAAATGCACCAGTCGGCAGTAAAGTGAACAAACACCGGCTGGTGAGCGCCATCAGCTTGAGCAATAGCCGCTTCAAGCTCGGTTAAGCTGGTTACCTCAGTAAAGTCGAGTGTTGCTGCTTGCGGCTTGCCGGAAAGGCTGGACGTTGCTGCAAGAGGGCGTAGGGGGTTGCTGCCACCTTGAGCGGCGCCAATTACCAGCGCTATCCCCCAGGCCAACAGCATCAGCCCCAACGTTTGGCGTGCCCGGGGCCACCCCTGTGGCTGATTGAAATTTAACGCCCCCAAGGCCAGCGCTGTACCAATCGCCAGTGCTGCCCATAGCAACAGCGCAATGGGTGCAGCCACTAAACGCTCAATCATCCAAATCGCGACGCCTAGCAGCAAAAGACCAAAGGCGATCTTCACCCCATTCATCCAGGCGCCCGAGCGGGGCAGCAGCGTGGTGCCAAAGGTGCCGACCAGAAGCAGCGGTACGCCCATCCCCATTCCCAACGCAAACAGCACCGCGCCGCCCATCGCCGCATCGCCAGTCGACGAGATAAACACCAGCGCACCTGCTAAGGGCGCTGTTACGCAGGGTGACACCACCAGCACCGAGAGGGCGCCTGCTAAGGCTAGCCCTGCTGGACCACTGCGTTGCGCGCGGGCCTGCCAAGCGTCGATACGGTTTGCTAAACGGGGCGACAGGTTAAGGTTAAAAGCCCCGAACATGGCCAGTGCAAAGAGCGTGAACAGCACGGCAAAGGTGATTAATACCGGGGCTGACTGTAGACGCGCCTGAAGATTAAGCCCGGCACCAAATAATCCCATTAACACCCCGACTAGCGCGTAGGTCAGTGCCATGCCGAGCACATAGCTTAGGGAGAGTGCAAACGCGCGGGGGCGGGTAGGGTTTTGGCCCACCACGATCGATGACAAAATCGGAATCATCGGCAGTACGCAGGGGGTAAAGGTAAGCCCTAGGCCGGCAATAAAAAACAGTCCCAGCGCTAGCGGCAAGCTAGCATTGCTGATCAAAGCACTAAAGCGGCTGTCTTCGCTTTGCGGCCCAGAGAAATCACTCTGCGAGGGAGTGGTTTGATTAGCGGCGCTATCACCTGCTTGCCAGTTTGCAAATTGAATGGGCGGCTCAGTTTCACTGGCTTGCAGTTGCGTGCGCTCTGGTGGGTAGCATAAGCCCGCATCTGCACAGCCTTGAAACGTAAGCTCTACGTTTAAGGGGCCTGAGTAGGTAGCATCCAGGGGGGCTTCAAATACTAACGAATCGCGAAATACATACACATCTCCCATGAACTCATCGTTGGTAAAGAGGCCCTGGGGGATGACGGGGTCGCCGAGGCTAACGCCCTCAGTTTGGCTGACAAGTGCAAGCTGGTGGCGATACAGATAGTACTCATCAGCGATATCGATGCCGATATAGAGCGTATCTCCATCATGCCAAGCGGTAGGCTGAAAGGCTTCCATCACCGGCAAAAATTCGTCTTGATTGCTCGACGATGAAAACCATTGAGCGTGCGCACTTAGCGGCAACAAGCCGAGAAAAAAAACCAATAACGACAATAGGCTCAGGCGTTTAACAGATAACACGGTGCGTCCTTAATCAATGGCAGCGCAATGAAAGGCAAACAGCATACCGCAACCCTTAACCCTTGGCGTATACGCTGCGGTGACGTGACGCGGACAGTTAATTCTTCTAACGCAATAAGGCCGCCCGAAGGCGGCCTTATTGCTACTAACGGCGCATCATAATAAACGCTGCAACGTCACTATTACGCCTTCTGATAGGCGGCAACAGACTTCTCAATCGCCTTGCGGGCAGCGTCAGCGCCTTCCCATGACTCTACTTTTACCCATTTGCCTTTTTCGAGATCTTTGTAGTTCTCGAAAAAGTGGGCAATTTGCTGGCGCAGTAGTTCAGGTAGATCAGTCACTTCATGGACATCGTCGTAGAGCGAGCTCAGCTTGGCGTGGGGCACGCAGATCAACTTGGCATCTTCACCCGCTTCGTCGGTCATGTTCAGAATGCCCACCGGGCGTGCGCGAACAATGCTGCCAGGCTGAACCGGGTGCGGGGTAACCACCAAGGCATCCAGGGCATCGCCATCGTCGGCCAGCGTATGTGGGATAAAGCCGTAGTTAGCGGGGTAGAACATGGGAGTGGCCATAAAGCGGTCAACGAGAAGTGCGCCCATGTCCTTGTCAATTTCATACTTAATGGGATCGTGGTTTGCTGGAATTTCGATCACCACGTAAACGTCGTTGGGGAGATCCTTTCCAGCGGGGATATTATCGAAGTTCATCGTTGATTCCTTGGTAGTTCAGTGACTAAAGTCGTGCTGTGGCTAAAGTCGTGCAGTGGTTAGGCAATCGTTTCAAAGTCGTTTATGGCGAAGAATTATACGAACATGGCTGCCCGATTACCAATGCGACATAGGTTGGCCGTAAGCGATCACCCCTGAGCCCTTAAATCGGATGAAAACGATAGAGACGTTTGGTGGGCATCGTTTCTGCTCTGCTGCGTGTATCATAGGCAGCGTTTATTGACAGTATTGGTTGAAAGTATTGGTTGACAGTGATGTCCCTCGATCGAGTCGGCAGCCTAGGAGGATGACTTGTCGCACGCCCAGTTGCTCATCAGTTTTGGTCAAGCGTTTGTCGCGCCCGATAGGCGCCTGCACCGCAGTTCAATGTCGGTTCGCTTTCCTGAAGCGCCACTGCTGCGCGCCAAAGGCGGCTGTGCGGTGATTAGCGACTCCATTTCGCGCAATACCATGGCCAAACAGGCGGGGGATATTAGCGTACGGGGCTTCCTGGCCGACTATTTTTCCACCCCCGACCACTGGGATGTTAAAACCTCGGCCACTCGCGTACTGCGCGCGCTCAACAGCTGGTGCTACAGTCAAAGCCAGCATGTCAAAGAGGGCAGTTTTGTTTCATCCATGTCGGCGATGGTGTTTCGTGGTCGCGAAGCCCACCTGTTTCATATGGGCGATACGTTGGTGTTTCGTTTGCGCGGTGCGGAGTTTGAACAATTAAGCCGTGACCATGTGACTGATTTAGGCGGCTATCGCTACCCCTCACGGGCGCTTGGCATGGATGGCAGTGTCGATATCGACTATACCCATATTGCACTTAAGCAAGGCGATCTTTTTCTGTTTACCACCCAGGGTGTGCGCGGCACACTGCTGCCATCGGACTATGTGCGCTTGATTCGTCAGGACGCCAGTGACCTGGATGCCGCCTGCGAGCGGTTAGCTGATGAAGCCAAGCAGCGCGCCCAGGAGCGCGGCTATGGTGGTGATCAGTTCTGTTTCCAACTGGTACGTATCGACGAATTACCCGAAGAGATCACCGAGCACCCGGGGCAGCTATACGGCGATCTGCCTATTCCGCCTGAGCTGACGCCGGGTGAGCGTTTAGACGGCTTGGAGATTCTCGCCGTGCTATCGAGAACGGCCCAGTCGCGGGTTTATCGTGTTCGCGATGTGCATAGCGAGCGGGAAATGGTCATGAAAGCGCCCAGCCCTGAACTTTCGCTACGCAATGCATATCTTGAGCATTTCCTGCTTCAACAGTGGGTAGTGGAGCGTGTTAACTCGCCGTTTGTGGTTAAAGTGATGGAGCCATCCCGGCCACGCCGCTACCTGTATTATTTGATGCAACATATTGAAGGCGAAACGCTGCGGCAATGGGCGGAGCGCCATCCTCAAGCGAGCCTGACCCAGCGCTTGGATATTGCCAATCAGCTAGGGAAAGCGGTGCAGGCGCTGCATCATCGGGACATTATTCATCAGCAGATCAATCCCGATAACATCTTGATTGACCCCCACGGCAAGCTAGTGCTCACCGATTTTAGTGCTTGCCATATGCGCGATGGAGAAGGGCATCGCCACTCCGGTGAATTGCTCCGCCAAATTGGCTTTAACGAGCACACCGCCCCTGAATATGCTTTGGGCGACAGTATTGGCCGGCGCAGCGATCAGTTCTCGCTAGCCTCGACAACGTATTGGCTGTTAACCGGCGCTTTGCCCTATACGTTGACACCGAATAGATTGCGTAGTCATACCGACCTTGAAGAGTTGACTTACTGCGGGGCGCGTACCACTAACCCGGAAATCTCTCCAGAATTAGACGATGCGCTTCGTCGCGCCTTGGATCCTCAAAGGGCGCTGCGGTTTAGACGCATGTCCGAGTTTTTGCATGCGTTGAGGGTGCCGCTTGGGCGACTACCTAATCGGGAAGAGAGTAGTCAGGAGCCGCGGCGTTTTTGGCAGGGGGTGGCGGGAATACTGTTATTGCTGCTAGTGCTTTCCTGGTTGCTGCGCTAAACCTAACCAGCGCACTACATATAAAACGGGCGATGAATCACTTCATCGCCCGTTTTTATTGCCGCTATCTTAGTTGCTCTGCGTTAGCTGCTTACAGCGTGAAAATAGGCAGCTTGCGCTCGGCTTTGGCCAGTTTCAGCTTAGCCACTTTAGGCAGGCCGTTCTCAAACGGTGGGAAATCCTCGCCCTGGATCAGCGGTGAGAGATAGTCCCGGCAGGTTTGGGTAATGGCAAAGCCGTTTTCGCTGATAAAGTCTCGGGGCATGAATTTCTCTTGATTGGCCACCTGGGCGAGCGGGGCGGAGATGACATCCCACTGATAGGGCGACTGAGAAATACGGCGAATGGCGGGCATCATGGCGTTTTTACCTGCCAGCGCCAAGGTGACCGCTTCGCGGCCCACCGCATAGGCTTGTTCAACGTCGGTTTTAGACGCCAGGTGACGTGCTGCCCGCTGAAGGTAATCAGCCACCGCCCAGTGATACTTGTAGCCTAAATCCTGCTTGATCATACCGGCAAGTGTTGGGGCTACGCCGCCAAGCTGACGGTGGCCAAACGCATCGGTATTGCCCGCGTCGGCTAGGAAGGTGCCATCTTCGTAGCGCGCGCCTTCAGAAACCACGATAACGCAGTAGCCATACTGCTTAACACTCTCTTCAACCCGCGCCATGGCCGCTTTACGATTGAAGGGGATTTCCGGGAAGATAATCATATGCGGTGGCTCGCCTTCGGCTTCGCCAGCTAAACCACCGGCGGCGGCGATCCAGCCCGCGTGGCGGCCCATGACTTCAAGCACAAATACCTTGGTGGAGGTGGCGCACATGGAGGCGATATCCAGCGAAGCTTCCAGGGTCGAGGTGGCAATATACTTGGCCACACTGCCAAAGCCTGGGCTGTTATCGGTAATCGGCAGGTCGTTGTCCACGGTTTTAGGCACGTGGATAGCGGTCAGCGGATAACCCAGCTTCTCTGAAAGTTGCGAGACCTTTAAGCAGGTGTCGGCGCTGTCACCGCCACCGTTGTAAAAGAAGTAGCGAATATCGTGGGCCTTGAATACCTCGATCAAGCGCTCGTACTGGGCGCGGTGGGTATCAATGTCTTTCAGCTTATAGCGGCAGGAACCGAAAGCGCCGCCCGGCGTATGGCGTAGCGCCGCAATCGCTTCATCGCTCTCCTGGGTAACGTCGATCAGGTCTTCTGTTAGGGCACCGATAATGCCGTTATGACCGGCGTAAACCTTGCCAATCTGATCGGGTGCTTGACGGCAGGCTTCGATAACGCCACAGGCGCTGGCGTTGATCACGGCGGTGACGCCACCGGATTGGGCGTAAAAGGCATTATGCTGGGCCATGGAAACGTCTCATCTCCTGAAAACGGTTGAGTAAATCGGCAACAATCTCCCACTGCTTGGTATGCGCTGGTTACAGGCGGCAGTGGGGATACAAAATGGCGCTACTGCAATGTTGCAAAGTTTAGCGTAAAGCCTTGTTGACTGCATTAGCTGCGGCGGTCTGTTAATCCCCGCCGTCCATCTCCTGTTCACGCTGGGCGAGCTGCCAGCCACCCAGATCTTTATAGCGATTGACCATGGCGCAAAATAACTCGGCGGTGCGCTCGGTGTCATAGCGAGCGGAGTGGGCGGCCTTGTTGTCAAACTCAATGCCCGCGGCACGACAGGCCCGGGCAAGCACTGTTTGGCCATAGATCAGACCTGCAAGTGTGGCGGTATCAAAGCTTGAGAACGGATGAAAAGGATTGCGCTTAATACCGCAGCGATTGACCGCTGCGTTCAAAAATCCCTGGTCGAACGCCGCATTATGGCCGACTAAAATAGCTCGGGTGCAGTCGTGGGCCTTAATCGATTTTCGGATCGGGCGGAAAATTTCCCCCAAGGCTTCCGATTCACTCAGCGCTACCTGACGGCGCAGGGGGTCGTCCAGGTTAATGCCGGTAAAATCGAGCGCGGACTGCTCAACGTTCGCCCCTTCAAAGGGCTGAATGTGGTAAGCATAGGTAGCATCAGGAAGCAGGTTGCCCTCCGGATCCATGGTCAGCGTGACGGCGGCAATCTCAAGTACAGCGTCGCCTTGGGCATTAAATCCCCCGGTTTCTAAATCAACGACCACGGGCAGGTAACTGCGAAAACGTTGGGCCATTAATTCGCGGGCAATTGCCTCGCTCATGCAGCTCTCCTTTCTTCAAGCGAGTAATAGTTAAAGCGAGTAATCAGTCAACATCAGCGGCAAACCACCGCTTTGAGTGGTGTGATTCTAGCAGCTTTAGCCCCCAGGCGTCGTTGACGGTATTCGCTGGGCATTGAGAACGCTATACTCAAGGTCTGTTTCAAAGGGCTATCTCAAAGGTCTATCTCAAAGGTCTAGCCCCGAGAGCGATCGCATTAGCCGAGCGCTAATGGCAGATGTGGTTTTTACTCATGAATTTCTTATGGTCAACGAGGAGCAAAGAATGTCCGATGTCAAAAAGGTTGTGCTGGCTTATTCAGGCGGCCTGGACACATCCGTAATCGTTAAGTGGTTGCAAGAGACCTACAACTGCGAGGTAGTGACTTTTACTGCCGACATCGGTCAGGGCGAAGAAGTCGAACCGGCGCGAACTAAAGCACAAGCGCTTGGCGTAAAAGAGATTTACATCGAAGACCTGCGCGAAGAGTTTGTGCGCGACTACGTCTACCCGATGTTCCGCGCCAACACTATCTATGAAGGCGAATATTTGCTGGGCACTTCTATCGCTCGCCCGCTAATTGCCAAGCGCTTGATCGAAATTGCCAATGAAACCGGTGCCGACGCTATTTCCCACGGTGCTACGGGTAAAGGCAACGATCAGGTACGCTTTGAACTTGGTGGCTATGCCCTGAAGCCCGGTGTAAAAGTGATCGCTCCTTGGCGCGAGTGGGACTTAACTTCTCGTGAAAAGCTAATGGCTTACTGCGAAGAGCATAAGATCCCGGTCGACTTTGCCAATAAAAAGAAAAAATCGCCTTACTCAATGGATGCCAACCTGCTGCACATCTCCTACGAGGGCGGCATTTTGGAAGATCCCTGGGCCGAAGCCGAAGACGATATGTGGCGCTGGAGCGTTTCTCCTGAAGCCGCCCCCGATACCCCCACTTACGTTGAACTGACGTACGAAAAGGGCGATATCGTGGCCATCGACGGTGAGCCGTTGAAAGCGCATGAAGTGCTCGAAAAACTCAACAAACTAGGTGGTGACAACGGCATTGGCCGGTTGGATATTGTTGAAAACCGCTATGTAGGCATGAAATCCCGTGGCTGTTATGAAACGCCAGGGGGCACCATTATGTTGCGCGCCCACCGTGCCATTGAGTCGCTAACCCTAGACCGCGAAGAAGCCCACCTGAAAGATCAACTAATGCCAAAATACGCGGAAGTGATCTACAACGGATATTGGTGGAGCCCAGAGCGTCGCATGCTGCAGGCTGCGATTGACGAGACCCAGAAGAATGTATCGGGTGTCGTGCGTATGAAGCTCTATAAAGGCAACGCTATCGTGGTGGGGCGTAAATCTGATGATTCGCTATTTGATGAATCCATCGCTACCTTCGAAGATGATGCAGGCGCTTACGACCAGAAAGATGCGGAAGGCTTTATTAAGCTGAACGCGCTGCGGTTGCGCATTGCCGCGGGTAAAGGGCGTAAACAGAGCTAATTAAAAGAGCACCGCAAACCTTGCTAGGGCGGCAGGCTGTTACTGCCGCTCTACAAGAAAAGGAGCCGCTGTGTATAAAAAGGAGTCATCATGCTAAAAAAAATACTTTCCGGTCTCTTTGGTAGTGATCGTCAGGCTGAGCCAGGCGCTACCACCAAAGCAGCTGAACCAGTGGAATACAAGGGCTACGAGATTGTCTCTCAGCCAGATGATAAGAGCGGTCAGTACCGCGTCAGCGGCTGGATTCGTAAGGCGGATGCCAGCGGTGAAACCCTTGAACACCGCTTTGAGCGTTCCGATATGCTACCAGGGCGAGATGCCTGCGATACCATGATGGTCACCAAAGCGCAGCGCTATATTGATGAAGTGGGTGATGCGATGTTCACGCCAGACCCACGCCGGGCAGGCGATAGCGAGCAGTAATGCCGTCAAATCATTCAGTCGAAGGAGAGGCGTATGCGTTTAGTACACCAAGCCTCACCCTGGCGCTCTCTATTCCATGAGAATGGAACGCTTAATACCTCGGCGCTCAACGCGCCGTTAGATCATCTCTTCGCTAAGCTCTTCGCAAATCACTCCTCGCCTTACACCTCTTTAGCTGAATTCTACGCGTGGCAACTGCCGCTAGTGGAAACACTGGTGCATTATGACCTGCCCGCTTGGCGGATAAGCCAAATTATCAGTGACCACAATGCCCATCTCTATCGGCAAGCTATTGGACTATCCCTGGACGAAATGCAGGCGCAAGGGTGGGGCGTACCGCCAGTCAACTACTGCGTACTGCTGCTAGGTTCCGCGGCGCGCTTTGAGAGCCTGCTAGGCCCCGACCAGGATAATGCGCTGATTATTGACGACTACCCGGATCACCGCCATGTGGAGATCGACGGCTATTTTCAAGCGCTAGGCGAACGGTTTACTCAACGCCTGGATGAAGCAGGGATCCCACTCTGCCATGGCCATGTCATGGCGCGCTGGCCGATGTGGCGCAAACGGCTTAGCGAATGGCAAGCACAGCTTGAGATATGGAGCGCCGACCGGCAGGTAAAGCGCGTGCAGCAGACCAATATCTTGCTCGATTTTGCCCCAGTAGCGGGCAATTCAGTGTTTGCCGAGCGATTGGGTTATAGCATTGCTGCCACACTTCCCAAAGCGTCACTGTTTATGAATGAAATGGCGGCGCTGTTAGATGAACTGCCGGTGGCGCTGGATCGGTTTGGACGCCTTGCCTCAAGCCCAGGCCTGGAGGCCCCCCACGATCACGCCATTAACCTTAAGCATCAAGGCTTACTGCCATTAATCAGCGCTACGCGCTTGCTTTGTCTGCGCTATGGGCTAGCCAACATAGCGACTCGCGAACGATTGATCGCGCTCAGTCATAGGGCAGATGTACTAACCTCGGCTGAATCAGAGCTGCTGGTGGCGGCTTTTGAGCGTCTGCAGCAGCGCCTATTGGATCAGCAGCGGTATAACAAAACCCGTGGTCAAGCTGTGGATGGCTGGGTTGATCTGAGACGCCTACGCGAAGATGAACGCCTGCTGTTGAAGTTTGATTTACAGCAGATCAAACGTTTGAATTCTACTGCTCAGAGTGGGTTGTAAAACAAATCATTTTACATCGGTATACACAAGTGAGCGTGCTTTAGAGGCCGCTTGCAGCATGATGTCGGATGGGAAATCAACGGGAGAAAATTGACTTTCAGCTGCCTCCACATCATTGAGCAACTTACCTAATGAACCAGCGCGTTGATTGATGGCATCTTCAATAAGTCGCCCAAGCCTGATTTCATTCTTCATTAGCTCTGCACTAATACCGAGAATGGTAGGCATTAGCGAGAATAAACCGGCAATAAAGCTTTCTTGCTCATCAAGTCGGCGTTGGTCGGCCATCATTTCACAGGCAAATGCACGAGTTAAGCCTTTGATAAGGTTTAGTTTGCTAACAGGGCTATTGTTGGCGAGCATCACAATGGTGACCAGAGTGCGTAGCTCCCTAAGCCCTATAATATGTAAACAATCAATCAGCTTAGTCGTGGGGCGACGTGAACCCTTCTCCGCGGAATTTGCGCGCTTGAATATTGCGCTTAGCAAGTAAGGATCCCTAGCCACTAACGTACTGATTTCAGAGAGGCGTACGTTGTCGCTATACAGTGCGGAGAGTAACTGCATTTGGTTGGCGCGTGACGTTGAGAGACGAGCCGTTTGCGTTGGTTGAGTTTTGGGGCGTTCATAAAAATAGCCCTGGAAAAGAGTAAAACCAAGCGCTTTACACTGGTTAAACTCTTCTTGCGTTTCCACTCGTTCTGCCAGAAGCGTAACCCCTTCTTTATGAAGCTTTTTTATAAGTTTTTTAGGTATGCTATTGGAAATATCAAACTTGACGATGTCACAGAAGGGCAGGAAAGCATGGTTATGTTCATCTAAAACGAAATCATCTAGCGCTAATGTATAGCCTTGGCTTTTAATGTAGTGCAAGGCATCAATCACTTCTTTCGTGGGCGGGGTATCCTCAAGAACCTCAATGACTATTTGTTGGCTAGGCAGCCCAGTCAGGTCTGGATTAGTGAGCCATTCCGCGGAAGCATTAATAAATAGCTGACGTGAACCGCAAAGTTTATCCAGGCCAATTTCATAAACAGCAATTGCACATGCTCTAGCGGTGGCTTGGACATTATCAATAACATTGGCAGTCTGGTTTGTTCCATTAGCACGATAAAGAAGTTCATCGGCGACATGGCGTAGCTGAGCATCAACTATTGGCTGAATCGCAATAGTATACTCATTGGTGTTGGCTTGTTGAGGAGGGGGACACTCATTATTCATCGGCTCATCCACGGCATGCTGCTTTAGGCGAAAGTAGAATTCTGAAATAAAGAATAACTTAGTTTAAGTGAGCAAAGCTAGCCGTTGTAACCAATATGTGATCAACGCTTCACGTCATCCGGCGCGGCGGGGAGTTCCAGTGTTAAGCAGGCGCCACCTAAGGTTTTGGCATCCTCGACCCACAGCCTTCCCCCCAGGTGGGCGATAATGCCCCGACTAATCGGCAATCCTAAGCCGCTGCCTCTCGGTCGACCTCGCGGAATATCATCGTCCTGTTGAATTTGGTGAAACTTTTCAAACACCCTTTCACGCTCATCTTCACTAATACCCGCACCGTTATCCTCTACGCTTAGCCGGAAATGACGGCGATGGCGGTAAAGCGTGAGGCGTACTTTTGGCTGCTCTCGGTCGGCAAACTTGCCTGCGTTATCAAGCAGATTAATAATCACCTGTTCTAAGCGGTCATGGTCGCCGACTACCATGGCAGGGTCAGCTGCTAAGCTAACGTCTAGCGCAATGCCGCGCTCTTCATGGAGGTGCGCAATCGCGTCAATGCTATGCCGAGTTAGGGCAGCAAGGTCGAGGGGCACGGGGTTAAGCGTTAAACGACCACTCTCCAGGCGGGCAAGATCGAGGATCTCCTCAATTAAGCGCGAAAGCCGCTGGCTTTCGTGAACAATGACACCCAGAAAATGCTGGCGCTTCTCGTCAGGTAGCTGTCCGCTATCGCGCAAAATTTCCGCAAAGGCACGGATGGAGGTGAGCGGCGTGCGCAGCTCGTGGCTGACCATGGCGACAAACTCATCTTTCAAGCGATCCAGCTCGCGTAGCCGCTCGTTGGCGCTACGCAGCTCTTCGCCGATTTTCACCAGCTCCTGGGACTTCTGCTCCAAACGGCGGTTGTACTCCAGGGTTTGTGAGGTCGTATCCAAAATGCTCAGAATCGACTCAATATCCAGTGCTTCACCGCGCACCACCGAGTTAATCAATACTCGCGCAGAGGAACTGCCCAGCGCCCCTGCCAACGCCTGTTCGGCACGGTTGATCAGCTCGGCAGTGGCGGGTTGATCAGCTGCATAAGCACTTTTGGTTCCGCTATGACTGAATACACGACGAGTGGTCTGGGTACCCAAATAGCGAACAAGCAGCTCTTTGAGTGCCCCCTGAGTCGTTTGCCCGCGCCATAGTGACGTCGAAAGCGAAGAGGTTTGCAGGTTAGGGTGCATCGCTTCAGTGAACAGCGCTGCCTGGGTTTGCTCAAGGGGTGTCGGGCGTGTAAACAGCGAGACACCTACCAATAACCCCACATTGGCCAACATGCTCCAGAGCAGCGAATGGGTGTATATATCCCAATTTTCGAGCCCGAATAAGCCGTAGGGCATTAGCCAGGCAATTCCCCAGGGGCCTTCAGTGAGCAGAGAAGCATCCAACCAGCCAGACTGGGCAAACCCAGGTAGCAGTAGCGTGTAGCACCAGATTAAGAACCCGGCGATTAAGCCAACGGTGGCGCCTTGGCGCGTCGCGCCGCGCCAATATAGGCCAATCAACAGCGCTGGTGCGAACTGGGCCGCTCCGGCAAACGAGACCAGCCCAATCGTCACTAAACTGTAGGAGTCACCAATCAGCGCATGGTAGAGATAGCCGAGTAGCAGAATCAGCACGATAGCGATGCGACGAATACCTAACAGCCAACCGGCAAGCTCGCCTTTGGTACTTAGGTGCAGCCGCCGTGAGCGCAGTAGCAGGGGCATTACCAGCTGATTGCTGACCATGGTGGAGAGCGCGATGGTTTCTACAATCACCATACCTGTCGCCGCCGACAGGCCGCCAATAAACACCAGTAGCGGCAGGCCTTCTAAACCGGCTGAAAGCGGTAGTGTTAGCACAAAGCTGTCCGGGTCGCCTGCGCTGACGCCTAGTAGCAGCCCAGCCAAGGCAATGGGAATAACGAACAGATTAATCAGCAGCATATAGAGGGGAAATAGCCAGCTTGCGCGAGCCAAGTGCTGCTCGTCGACATTCTCGACCACCAATACCTGAAATTGCCGGGGTAGGGTTAAAAAGGCCAGAAAGGCCAGCACCAACATTCCTACCCAGCCCGTGACGCCACCGGGAACGCTGTCCAAACGCATGCTATCGATAAGGGCTGGCGTGGCTGCTACCTGGGCAAACAGTGCGGCCGGGCCTTCAAACATCACAAATACGACAAAAATGCCAACAGCCATAAAGGCGACTAGTTTGACGATGGATTCCACCGCGATGGCCGCTACCATGCCTTCATGGCGCTCGCTGGCATCCAGGTGGCGTGTGCCAAACAGAATAATAAACACCGCCAATACCAGGGCGACCCAGAGGGATTTGTCCATCCAGAAGTGTTCATCCACCAAGGTAGTGTCGGCTGCGCGGGGATAATTGATCAGTACCGCGTGGCTGACGGTAATCGCTTTTAACTGCAGGGCGATGTAGGGAGTGATACTAATCAGCGCCATCAGCGCCACAAGCGCGCCTAAACTGGTGCTTTTGCCATAGCGGGCGCTGATAAAGTCGGCAATCGAGGTGATCCGCTGACGCGCGGCGATGCGCACCATCTTGCGGATGACAAAGGGAGCCAACAGCATCGCCAGCGTTGGCCCCAGGTAGATCAGTAAAAAGCTGGGGCCATATTCGGCGGCGCGGCCAACGCTGCCGTAGAACGTCCAGGCTGTGCAGTAAACGGCAATAGAAAGGGCATATACCGTAGGCGAGCCAATGATCGAGCGACCCTGTTCCGCCCGGCGGTCGCCCCAGGCGGCAACCACAAACAGCAGCGCCAGGTAGCCAAAGGCGGTGCCGAGGATCATCGCCTCGCTACGCATGGTTAGCGGCCTGCTCGCTGTTCCATCAGCCAGGCGGTTAAGCCAATCACCACTGCCCAGGCGATAAATAGATACAACGGTAGCCAGCCCACGCTAAAAGCAGGCAAACGATCGACGACAATAATCAGCGGCGGACAGAACAGCAGCAGGGCGATGGCCACTAACGCCATCAGGCGCTCTGTTTGGCGTGATTTAACACCGAACGGTTTCATCAGGCACTGGCATCCTGTCGGTCGAAGGCGTTGGCTTGCAGCGCTAACAATTGCTCAAGCGTATCGACGCCGCGGGCTTCTAAGCGTGGCAGCAGGGCTAGCCATAGCTCGGCGGTCACGCGGGCATCGCCTAATGCAGTGTGGCGGGTGCCCGGTGGAAAAGCCAGATCATAGCGCTGGGCCAGGCTGTCCAGGTCATGACCATCCAGCGCTTCGTCCAGTGCCCGGGAAATCAGCAGGGTGTCAATCACGGGGATATCAAAGACAACCCCTTTGTGGCTGATGGCGAGTAGATCAAAGGCGGCGTTATGGGCCAGCAGTATCGCTTCGCCGACATAGTCACGAAAGCGGGTAAGCACAATATCCAGCGGCGGTGCGCCGACCACATCGGCATCGGTCAAGCCGTGAATCGCGGTGCTAGCGGGAGGGATAGGCCGCTGGGGGTCGACTTTTTGATCGAAGGCTTCGCTGGCCAATAAACGCGCGTTGACCACGCGGCAGGCGCCAAGGCTGATCACTGTATCGCCCCGGCGCAGCTCAAGCCCGGTGGTTTCCGTATCAAAGGCGACGATTTCCAGGCTGCGCAGCGTTCGGCTGGCCAGCGCTTCATCCGGCGGGGGCAGGTCGGCGATGCCAAAGTCATGGAATTCAGGGCGTGGCGGGGCGGTTTCCCGTGGGGCGCCGACGCGCTCCATGGAGGGCAGGGGGAGCCGCAAGCGTGAATAAATGCCATTATCGTCGGCCAGGCTCCAGATGTCGCTGGCGTGTTGGCGCAGCACATCAGCGACGCTGGGGGTCAACGGCAGTGAGTTGAGCGGCTGCTGGCGCCACTCCGCCAGTTCATGCTCGGGGATCGCCTTACCTCGCCAAATAAGGTCGAGATAGACGCGTTTGTTACCCAGGCATATCTCACCTTCAAAGCCACTGTCAGGCAGCTGGACATTGAGGTGTTTCACCAACGAGTCAAACAGTGCGATCAAAGCGGGGGCGTCGCCTTTAAACCAGGCGGGCATGCCCACCGGAGTAATTAAGCGGTGCGCCGGGTCAAGGCGCTCATCAAGCGCCTGCCAGAAGTCGTTTGACCACATCGGCGTTAAGCGCTCGCCCTGGTGCTGCATATCGTCGAGCAGTTGGCCGATTTTCGCCACGTTGTCGCCGAGCGTAGCGCCCTCTTCTTGAATAACCCGCTCAAAACGCTGGCGTAAAGTAGACGTACTGGCGTCGTTTTGGTTACGCAGTTGAATCAGGGCATCGGCGGCACTGGTCAGGCTGGCGGTATGCTGACGCAGCGGTGTGAGCATATCGGCCAGTTCCGCCCTAACGCCCATTTCGCTCGACCAGGAGGCAGTGGCGTCGCTAAATGTCAGCAGTGTTTCGCCATCGCTACCCGGCACGCGACGTAAAATCACCTTGAGCCAGCGGTCGTCGCAGGGGGCGAGTAGTTCGCGCGGTGAGCCGTCGTTAGGCAGTTGGCCGAGCATTTGTTGTAGGCTCGCCACCGGAAGCAGCGCTTCAAGGCGTTTACCCAGCCCTAGCCCGGTGTTACCCGCAAAAAAGTCCTCGGCCGCCTGATTGAACAGCATGAGACGGCGGTGGTGATCGCACAGTAGCAGCGGTGTTTCGAGTACTTGCAGCAAGGTTTCCAACTCTTGGCGAATGCGTGCTGCGCTTCGCGCACCGTCAGCGTGAGCAGTGGTAAGGCGACTGCGATCTGATCGCCAGCTTTCGCGTACCCGGCGTAGGTCGGGGCCCAACCCTTTGAGCCAGCCTTCGGGTGGGTGTTCGTCTCGGGCATCGGGGTTGGCGACTAAGCGCGCCAACTGCACCTGCAAATGGCGCAGTGGGGTAAACAGCATGCGCTCAAGCAGCAAACCGACTAAAAAAATCGTTGCGCCACCGGAAAAGCTGCCTAGCCAGAGGGCAATGCGCGTTACGCCAGTGGGGGCAAGCTTGGCATCCAGCCAGGCGGCAAAAATGGCCCCGCCCAGCAGGCTGATGCCGCTAAGTAGCAGCCACAGACCCATCAGACGCTGACGTTTGGGTAGCCCGGCCCGGGTCATGGCTGCTCCTCGATCAGTAGCGCTTTGACTTTTTCCACCAGCGACTGGGTTGAGAAGGGCTTGGTGATGTAATCATCGGCGCCCAGTGCCATGCCTTTCTCCCGCTCAACATCTCGCCCGTGAGCAGTCAGCATGATAATCGGCAGTTGGGCGGTGGCCGCCTCGCCACGCAACCGCTCTAAGACGTCAAAGCCGCTAATCCCCGGTAGGCTAATATCGAGTAGCAGCAGATCGGGGTGGCTGTCATTCACTCTTGCCAGGGCCTGTTCACCATCTTCGGCAGTGACGACCTCAAACCCTGCTTGCTCCATCAGGAACTCTAGCGATAAAACAATGTTGGGTTCGTCATCGACAACGAGCACTTTAGCCATGGAGCTCTCCTGCTTTTAGTTGTTTTAACCTTGCCTGGAGTCTAGATAGATCTAACGGGTCAGCCAAGACGACCTTGGCCGAATGCAGGTAAGACAGGAGCTTCTGCAAAAGAGCTTTCAAGCGCGCTTTGTTACACTGCCTGCCACGTGGCCATAGCTAGGGTGTTATGGCTTCCACTGATTTGGTTGCTGGGGCTTGTTAATGCGCGTTCTTCTGTTATCTGCCTATGAAGCGGTGAGTCATCGTTACTGGGCACAAAGTTTGATGGCGCAGCTAGATGAGGTGTCATGGACGCTGTTGAGTCTGCCTCCACGCCATTTCGCCTGGCGTATCCGCGGTAACCCGCTGAGCTGGATGCTAAAAGAGCATGACACCCTTAGCCAGCATTTCGATGTGGTCTTGGCCACTTCGATGGTTGATTTGGCAACGCTGGTGGGGCTTTTCCCCCACTTGGGGCAAGCTAGAAAAATCGTCTATTTCCATGAAAACCAGTTTTCCTATCCGGAATCGAGCGATCAGATGCCGCAAGTAGAGGCCAAGATGGTCAATCTTTATGCGGCGTTGGCGGCGGATAGCGTGGTGTTTAACAGCGCCTATAATCGCGACTCTTTTATCGATGGCGCACGGGCTTTCCTGAAAAAAATGCCGGAAAATCTTCCCGCAGTTAAGCCTCTTGAAGCGCTGCGTGCGCGAGCCCAGGTGTTGCCGGTTCCCATCCCTGTTAGCAATAAAACGTCTCGCGATGCAACGATGCCTCATCTTATCGTTTGGAATCATCGCTGGGAATACGACAAAAATCCTGACGACTTTTTTGCGGTGCTGTTTGCCTTAAGCGACGCCGGGGTCTCGTTTGAGCTAGCGGTAATGGGTCAGCGTTTTCGTCAAGCCCCGGCTATTTTTGCCGAGGCCGAGCAGCGCTTAGCCAAGCACATTGTGGCTTGGGGGCCACAGCCGGAAGAGGCGTATCGCGAACTGCTAGATAGTGCCGGTATTGTGGTATCGACGACATGGCATGAGTTTCAGGGCTTGGCGATTATGGAGGCAGCCCAGCGCGGGGCGCTGCCGCTGGTGCCTGATCGGCTCTGTTTCCCCGCTCTCTACCCGCCAGACTATCGTTACGACGGCACGCGGGAGGGGCTTTATGAGCGGCTTAATACTTGGCTAACCGACCCGGCAGCTCGTCCTGAACGCCTTGATGCCACCGCGTGGGAGTGGTCTGCTTGGCGTGAGGCATACCGCCAGCTTTTATCAGACGAGCGGGTCTAGTCGGCGGGTAGGCCAGTGAACCACGGCGGTATGGCGACGCATCTTTTGCGCAAGTGTTGGGTGTTCTCTATGAATCACCTGCTCTGCAAACTCGGATAGGAAATGTGATTTCAGCTCTGCCCGGGCACGGTCGACGCCGCTATGCTGGTAGGGTGTTGACGCCAACAGCATAAACCCATCGTCTGGAATGCGTCCGGCGCGCATGTTGGCGTCAATGATAGTGGCCGCGGTGCCAATGGGTACCGCTAAATCAGGTCCGTAAGGCCCTATGATCAAGGCAGTATTGGGTAGGTGCAAAAAATCAAAGCCCCGGCCAATGCAGATCACCCACTCCCGGTGCTCAATATCCAGCTCTCACTCGACACCCTGGAGTTCGCTAACGTGGGCAAGATTGCCTTCCAGCAGCGGCAGCAGATCTCGTTGCATATCATGATGCATATCCGGGCAAATAGCGTTCAGTTGACTGCTCAACCCCTCAGGAGCACTCTCCACCCAGTCGCTTACATCCAGGGTCGCACCCTCTTTCCCGTGAATAATTAGCGCATCACTGTCGGTTTCAAATCCACACACCAGTGGGTAAACCTGCTGGTGATCGTGGCCGAACAGCTTGCCCGCCTGTTTGGCAATCGCATAAGCGTGGGCTTTAGCGGCCTGTGTATCGCAATTAAAACCGGCGCAGCCACGGGCCTGGTTGCCTCGCGAAAAGTGATAGGTGATCAGCATCAGTGTGGCGCGCCCCGCCTGAGCCGCATCGACTACCGTGTCGGTCAGTAGCTCACCCAAGTAGGGCCAGCCCAAATCAAAAATGCCGCCGAGATTACGAAATGGGGTAATAATCCCTAACGGCGTACGTGTAGCATGGGGAATATGAATCCGCCCATCCATACACTTCATCACCACGATGGAGGTGGGGTGCTGGGCCATATAGCGTTGCCGTGCCAGCCATGCCCCAGGGCTACAGAATTGCTCGGCATGTTGCTTTGAGAGATCCAGCAGCGCGTCGATACGCCTTGAGATGGGCTGGTCGTGGAGTAGCATGGCGGGGGTAGGCATGTAGCACTCCGTCTAAGCGAGTTCAGTTTTATCTTTATAGTCGCACAGATCCTCGATAATGCAGCTACCGCAGCGGGGTTTACGGGCAATACAGGTGTAACGGCCGTGCAGAATCAGCCAGTGGTGAGCATCGTGAAGGAAGGCTCTGGGTACGTGGCGCAGCAGTTTTTGCTCAACCTCTAAGACATCTTTGCCTTTGGCGATGCCGGTGCGGTTGGATACCCGGAAAATATGCGTATCCACCGCCATAGTGGGTTGGCCAAAGGCGGTATTAAGTATCACGTTGGCAGTTTTACGACCTACCCCCGGCAAGGCCTCTAACGCTTGGCGGGTGTCGGGCACCTCACCGCCGTGCTGATTGACCAGCATGTGGCAGGTCTTCATCAGGTTTTCGGCTTTGGTGTTGTAGAGGCCGATGGTTTTGATATGCGCTTTAAGCTCATCGATACCTAAATCAATAATCGCCTGGGGCGTGTTGGCTACTGGGTAGAGTCGCGCCGTGGCTTTATTAACGCCCACGTCGGTGGCTTGAGCAGACAGCAGCACGGCGGCCAACAGCTCAAACGGCGTGTTCCAATTAAGCTCGGTGGTTGGGTGCGGGTTCTCTGCCTGGAGGCGAGTGAAGATTTCATGACGCTTTTGGGCATTCATGGCGGTTCTCTTGGTTTGATTGTCCCCGTTATTTACTTAACGGCTATTTATATTGGCTATTTAATCGTTCCGGTGACCCGCACGCGGCGATCGGCGCGCGGAGTGGCAGCCACTGGCCGGGCACGGGCCGCGCTGCGTTGGTCGATGACGTTTTTCAGGGCGATTAAGATACCCGCCACAAAAAACGCCCCCGGCGGCAGCACGAAAAACAGGAACTGGTAGTCGTCGGCAATGGTGAGTTGCCAATGGGCCGCACCAGGCCCAAACAGTAGTGCCATACCGCTAAATAGTGTGCCCTGGCCGAGTAGTTCGCGTAGCGCGCCAAGCACGACCAGTACCGCACCAAAACCAAGCCCCATCATAAAGCCGTCTATGGCCGCTGGAAGCACCGGCTGGCGGGAGGCAAAGGCATCCGCGCGACCGAGGATGGCGCAGTTGGTGACGATCAGCGGAATAAAAATTCCCAATACCTGGTAGAGCGGGTAGGCGTAGGCGGCCATCAGCAGCTCGGCGCAGGTAACAAAGGCGGCAATCACCATCACAAACGCGGGCAGGCGCACTGCACTGGGCACCTGGTGACGAATCAGCGAAATCGCCGTGCTGGCGCCCACCATAACCAGCAGCGTGGCCAGCGCCAGCCCCAGCGCGTTGACGACGCTGCCGCTGACTGCCAGCAGTGGGCATAGTCCCAGCAATTGAACCAGTGCGGGGTTGTTTGACCAAAGGCCGCTGCGGGCGAGTTCGCGCCACTGACTCATAAGGCGGGCTCCTCAAATGACATTGGTAGTGGTGTATCGGCGGCGTATTGAAGCGCTTTATGCACCGCGTTCACCACGGCCCTGGGGGTAATCGTCGCACCGGTAAAGGCATCAAACTGACCGCCGTCTTTAGCCACTGCCCAGCCGCCCTGCGGTAAGCTATCTAATCCTAGACCGTTAAAGTTAGTGATCCAGTCGCTGCGGCTGCGCTCAATATCATCGCCCAGGCCGGGGGTTTCCTGGTGCTGAGTAACGCGCACGCCGGTAATACGCTGTTGTTTATCAATGCCTACCAGTAGGCGGATTTCACCGTTATACCCCTGCCGCGTGATGACCGGAAAAATCACTGCGCTGCTCTCGTTACTGTTCTCGTTACTGCTCTTGTTAATGTTGTTGTTACTGCTCTTGCTATCACTCACCCACCAGCCTTGGCTATCGCTCTGAAGTCCTAGCGAGTCTGGATTGGGAAGCGTAAAGGTGCTTTCCAGTACTTGGGTAACGGGCGTATTCGCCAGCGACTGGGGCAGCACTTCTTGAAGCTGGCGGTGCTGGTAAGCCAACTGATGCGTTTCTATACGTTCGGCGGTAAGCGCGCGGGTAAGCGCGACACTGCCCGCGGTGACCAGCGCAAAGGCCCCCAGCGCAAAGGCGCCGCGCTGCATGGCCTGGAAGAGAGTCATAGTCGCTCTCCTGGCTTTCCTGATGTGGCTTTTGGCTGACCGGTGGGGCGCGGTACGCTATACAGGTCGAGTAGCGGCACGCACAGGTTCATTAACAGCACCGCAAAGGCCACCGCATCGGGGTAGCCGCCAAAGGTGCGGATAGTGATCACCAGCGCGCCAATGCCCACGCCATAGAGTAGCTTACCGCGTCGACTGGTGGCGGCGGAAACCGGATCGGTGGCAATAAAAAAAGCCCCAAATAGCGTTGCCCCGGTAAGCAGGTGAAATAGCGGCGAGGCAAAGTGGCTGGGGTCGCTGAGGTAAAATAGCGTGGCAAGTACCACCAGGCTTCCCACCATCGCCACCGGGATATGCCAGCTAATAATCCGCTTCGCCAGCAACAATACGCCACCCGCTAACCACGCAAGGCCCACCCATCGCCAGGCATTCAGGGTGCCATCGGGTAATGGATTGGTCGCCCAGAATTCGCTGGCAAGCACCGCGTCGCCTTTGTGTTTAAAGGCATCAAGCGGCGTGGCACCGCTCAAACTATCCAGCTGGGCGGTCGGCAGCGTTCCTGCGATTTGCGCCCATAGGCCATCCGTTATGAGTTCTTGAGGCGGTGCCCATAGCGTCATATAGGTAGGAAAAGACACCAGCAGCAGCGCATAGCCCACCATGGCAGGGTTGAAAGGGTTATGGCCCAAGCCGCCGTATAGCTGCTTGGCGACCACGATGGCCGCGACCATACCCACGCCGATAAGCCACCAGGGGCTGGCAGGGGGCAGTGACGCGCCCAGTAAAACGCCGGTAAGTAGGGCGCTTGAGTCATTCAACGTTACGCGAATGGGCCGCCTGCGTAGGCGCAGCACGGCGGCTTCAAGGGCGACTCCAAATGCCGCAGCCAGTAGCACATTGCTGATGACACCGAGGCCAAAGAAGTAGCTCATGGTGGCGATACCAGGCAGCGTCGCAATGATCACCCAGCGCATTAGGCTCGCTGTTGGCGGCCCGTTAGTTGCCTTCACGGCATCGTTAACGCCAGCGGCGTGCATCATGCTCATGGTGACTCCTCACTAGACTGCTCTTCACGCGCCTGGGCAAGTTGTAACTCGGCTGCCTTTAAGTTCTCTTGGGCGGTGGCAAGCTGCATTTCTAAATCATCCAGGGATTGTTTGGGATCTTCCTGGGCCACCCGCGCCAGGGTCTTTTCCGCTTTCTTGACCGATGCTTTGGCGGCGGCATGGGCGATCCGCAGGCCGCGTAAATCGACCTTGTCGCTGCTGGTGCTGGGTGTGACCGTGTTAGAGGGGCGCCGTTGTTGCGCCTGCCGGGCTTGCTTGCGTGCCTGTTTCTCAGCCTCTTCCCGAGCGAGCCGCGCCTGGCGGAACTCAAAACGGTGCTTGGCGTGCTCGGCTTTTGTGGCTTCAATCCGCTGCAGGCGTATCCGGCTTTTGGCTTCGCGGTAATCCACAACTAACGGAATATGGCTGGGGCACACATAGCTGCAGGCGCCGCACTCAATGCAGTCAAACAGGTGATAGCGCTCCAGCTTGGTATCATCTTGAGCGCGGGCGTACCAATGCAACTGCTGTGGCAGCAGCGCCACAGGGCAAACACTTTCGCACTCACCGCAGCGTATGCAGGGCGATTCTGCTGGGGGCGGTGGTAGCTCATCAAGGGTGGCGGCGATCAAGCAGTTAGTCAGCTTGGTAACCGGCGTATCCAGCGTCAGCAGCGGCTTGCCCATCATGGGGCCGCCCTGAATCACTTGGTTTAGCGCCGAGTGATTCACTCCCGCTTCCTCAAGCAGTTCCATAACCGAAGTGCCCAGGCGTACCCAGCGGTTGCCGGGCTGGGCAATCGCTTCCCCAGTGAGCGTGACGATTCTTGAAACCAGCGGCTGGCCATCGCGCACCGCATGTCGTATCGCCAGCAGGGTGCCGGGGTTATGGCACAGTACCCCCACATCCGCGGGTAGCCCGCCACTGGGTACATTAAGATCTAACAGCTTTTTAATTAGCTGGCGCTCGCCGCCGCTGGGGTAGCGGGTGGGGATGACTGTTAGCTCGACCGGCACTGGTTGACTATCAGCCAGGGCTTGCTGCAGCGCTTCAATGGCCTCGGGTTTGTTATCTTCAATGCCAATAACGATATGCTGCGCGTCGCACAGTTTGGCGATGATCTGCGCGCCTTCGATTACCTCGCCAGGGTAGTGGCGTAACGTAAGGTCATCGGCGGTGATATAGGGTTCGCACTCGGCGGCGTTGATCACCAAGGTGTCAATCGCATGCCGTTCGACCACCCGCGCTTTGATATGGCTAGGAAACCCCGCTCCGCCTAAGCCGACAATGCCACTTTCGTTTAAACGCTCAAGCAACTCTTGGCGCCCGGCACTGCGCCAGTCGAGGCTAGGCAGCCGGAACAACTCATCTTGCCCATCGCCCTCAATGGTGATTTGGGCTGTGGTGACCTCGGTGACTGTGCCGCTGATGCTGGCGTGCAGGTTGCTGGAGATCATGCCTTCACGATTGGCAATCACGCTGCCGACTTTTACTCTATCTCCCGATGCCACACAGGGCGTGGCGGGTTGGCCGCTGTGCTGCTGTAGCGGCAGCGTCACTCGACTGGGCAGCGGCGCTTCAATCAGCGTTGCCTGGCTAGAGCGCTGTTTCCGTTCAGGAGGATAAATGCCACCAGGAAAGTCATAGGCGCTCGGCATGAAGATCCCCTGGGGCAGGTTGGCGGTCGCTGACAATTAATTCCGGCGAAGGCGTTACGATCGGCTGCCACTGGGTGAGCGGTGCTGAGCGAGGCAGCATATCAATACAGTCGACGGGGCAAGGGTCAAGACAAAGATCGCAGCCGGTGCATTCGTCTTCAATCACGGTGTGCATCAATTTAGCCGCGCCGATAATCGCATCCACCGGGCAGGCCTGGATGCATTTGGTGCAGCCGATGCACTCCTCTTCACGAATAAACGCTACCTTGGCTTCGCTCTGGGCGTCGCCGTCAAGTGGCTCAGCTTCGCGACCGAGAAGATCAGCCAGGGCGTGAATCGTCGCTTCGCCGCCCGGTGGGCATTTATTCAGCGCATCGCCCTGATTGATGGCTTCAGCGTAAGGGCGGCAGCCAGGGTAGCCGCACTGGCCGCACTGGGTTTGTGGCAGTAGCGCATCAATCTGCTCAACTAATGGATTATCTTCGCGTTTGAAGCGCTCGCTAACCACGCCTAACAGCGCTCCGAAAATAATCCCCAGTCCGGTAAGCACTCCCACCGTACTGAGAATGCCCCACCACGAAAAGGTGTCACTCATGGCGGTTACCCCTGTACTAGCCCAGAAAAACCCAGAAACGCCAATGACATTAGACTGGCGGTGACCATGGCAATGGCAGCACCCTGGAAGGGTTTGGGGATATCCGCTCCCGCTAGCCGTTCCCGCATTGCCGCGAATAGCACCAAGATAAGCGAGAAGCCCAGCGCCGCCCCTAACCCGTAAAGGGTGGTGTGAAAAAAGCTTAATTCACGATTTAGCGACAGTAGCGCGACGCCCAACACTGCGCAGTTGGTGGTGATCAGCGGTAGAAATATCCCCAGTACTTGATGCAGCAGCGGACTCAGTTGGCGCACCATGATTTCGGTAAACTGCACCACGGCGGCGATCACCACAATAAAGCTGATGGTGCGCAGGTAGGTAATATCCAGCGGCACAAGCAGCCCGTGATACACCACAAAGCTCGCTGCAGATGCCAGGGTCAGCACAAAGGTGGTGGCCAGGGACATGCCCATGGCCGACTCCAGTTTATTGGAGACGCCCATAAAGGGGCACAGGCCCAGAAACTGCACCAGCACGAAGTTATTGACCAGCGCAGTGCTGATCAAAATGATAAATAGCTCACTCATGGCGTCGTATTGTGCGAAGAAAATGGGCTATTGGCTAGCAACGGCTTATAAATCTTGGCGCAGTGCCGGCCTGCTGCTTTAGCTGCATAAAGTGCTTGATCAGCGGCCGACATTAATCCGCTGGGCGTCAAGGCGCCTTCTATATTCAACTGGCTAATGCCAATGCTAACGGTGACATATGAAGCCACGGGTGACGTTTGGTGGGGATGTCTTAATTGGTCTATGGCATAACTAAGTGCTTGGCTTTTATCCATCGCCTGGGCGGCGCAAGTAGCAGGCAGCATGGCACTGAATTCTTCACCGCCTGTGCGCGCTATAAAAAAGCCATGGACGGTGGCGACGTCATGCATCGTTTGCGCTATCCGTTGCAAACACACATCCCCTTCAGGGTGCCCATAATGATCGTTAAACAGTTTGAAATGATCAATATCAATCATCATGACAGAGAGGGGCTGCCCAGTAGACAGGGCCATACTGACCACCTCTTGTAGGCGCTGATCGAATAAACGGCGGTTGGGTAAGTTGGTCAAAGGGTCGTGGGTAGAAAGCACGATTAGCTCGGCATTGAGTTGCTGTTGGCGCTTAAGCTGCTTTTGAAAGGCGCGCGCGAGTATTCCGATTTCATCACCACGTTGCAATAATCTTTTTGACCCTCCCTCAAAGTCATCACTGGTTTGCTGGGTGAAACGGGTTAAAACTTTAAGCGGCTTAAGGATTATTCGCTCTAAAAGCAGCAGTACTAGGCCGATCACCAACAGCATTAAGCAGGCGGTCCACAGCAGTACGTAACGGAAGGTCTCTAAACTGGCCAAATAACTGGTGCGATTAAGCTGAGTACCTAACGCTAACTGCTCATTGAGTGGGTATGTAGCTAAATAGCGCAAAGCCACAATGGTATTACCACTGATGGTAATAGCAATATCGTTATCCTCACTGCTATCAACCATCGAAAGCGTCGTGGGTAGCCCTGTATAATCTTCTATTAAAGCAAGCCACGCATCATCCATGGGTCGCACTTTAAACAGCCAGCCCTGAGGCGGGCCGCTTTCGTCGGTACGAAAAATAGGATTGGAGGCCACCATTAGCGGTGGTGACCCTGCATACAGGTCGCTTTTTCCTTGTTTTGGATCTTCTTTAATAGACACCTGCATAGTCCGAATCAACCCTGCCATCCAACGGCATTCGCGCTCTGCGCTATAGCAGGTGTGGTATTGACCGGTAGCGGGATTAATGCCCGCTAAAAAATGCACATCTCCCTCCGCGTTGAAAAAAGCCATTAACTGGTAGCGCATCTCTTCAAACATCTGCTGACTAAAATTGGTATCGGTATAGCCAGGATAGCTACCTTGGACAAATTCGTACGTATCGTCCCAAATTGCCCAGTCGCGTACTTGGGCCAATAAGTTTTGCTGGCTGATCTGCAGAGTGCGTTCAATTTTTTTCAGCTCTTGTGTGACTACCGCACGCTCTTCTTTATGCAACGCCGGAAATATTACCCACTTGCTCAATACAACTAATGAAATAAGCGCGAGGAGTAAAACGCCACCCAAGGCAGCTAGAAAACGAAAGCGCAGAGATCGGGAGTAGCGTTGAACCATAAGGTGTGCCTGAGCAAAGCGAGCGAAATGACGACAAAAATAAAAAACAAAAGGGGCAAAGGTGGTTAGCCTCTGCCCCTCATTAGCGACATAGGTTGATTACGTTACCCGTTGGCCCGGTTCTGCACCCGTGTCTGGGGAAAGCAAATAGATGCCATCTTCATTGGCAGAGGCTAACACCATGCCTTCCGATACGCCAAAGCGCATTTTGCGAGGAGCCAGATTGGCGACCATCACCGTTAAGCGGCCTTCCAGGGCTTCTGGCGCATAGGCGGAGCGAATGCCGGAGAACACGTTGCGGGTTTCGCCGCCCAGGTCGAGGGTCAACTGTAATAGTTTGTCGGCGCCTTCTACGTACTCGGCTTTGGCGATGCGTGCAATGCGCAGATCAACTTTGGCGAAGGCGGCAAAATCGATTTCTTCGGCGATAGGATCTTCCGCTAGTGGGCCTTTCGGTGCCTCTTTGAGTTTTTGCTCTTCCACGAGATCTTCCTTTGACGCTTCAATCATGGCATCGATCTTGTCGCGTTCAACACGGGTCATCAGCGGCTTAAATTTGTTGATCGAGTGCTCGGTGAGTACGCTTTGACGAGTGTGCCAGTCCAGCGACTCAACGTTAAGAAACTCCCGCGCTTGCTCAGCCATCGCAGGTACCACGGGGGCTAGATAGACCATCAGTTGGCGGAACAGGTTAATACCGACCGAGCATATGTCTAAGACTTCAGCATCACGGCCATCCTGCTTGGCCAGTGCCCAGGGCTCTTTGTCAGCAATATAGGTGTTGGCTTCGTCTGCCAGCTCCATAATTTTGCGCATTGCCCGGCTAAATTCGCGGGCTTCAAAGTCGTCGGCGATATCGTCACCGGCGGCAATAAAACGCGCCACCATCTGAGGCTCCGAGCAGTGGCTTGACAGAGTTCCACCGCCTAGCTTTTTAACAAACCCGGCGCAGCGGCTGGCAATATTGACCACTTTGCCGACCAAGTCAGCGTTTACCCGCGCGGCAAAGTCTTCCAAATTCAGATCCAGGTCATCGACCTTGGAAGTGAGCTTAGCGGCAAAATAGTAGCGCAAGTATTCTGGGTTAAGGTGATCGGCGTAGGTGGCGGCTTTAATAAAGGTGCCGCGGGATTTCGACATCTTGGCGCCGTCTACCGTCAGGAAGCCATGGCAGTTGACCGCGGTGGGTGTACGCAGGTCAGCGCCATGCAGCATGGCGGGCCAGAACAGTGCATGGAAGTAGACGATATCCTTGCCGATAAAGTGATATACCTCGGCATCGGAGTCTTTGTTCCAGTAGCTGTCGAAGTCGATACCTTCCCGGTCACAGAGGTTCTTAAAACTGGCCAAGTAACCAATTGGCGCATCCAGCCAGACATAAAAGTACTTGCCGGGGGCGTCAGGAATTTCGAAGCCGAAATAGGGCGCGTCGCGGGAGATATCCCACTCGTTAAAGCCGGATTCAAACCACTCCATCAGCTTATTGCGGATCTGCGGCTGCACATGGCCGTCGTCAATCCAGCGCTGTAAGAAGTCGGCAAAGTCGGGGAGCTTAAAGAAGTAGTGGGTCGAAGTGCGTACTTCGGGGGTGGCGCCGGAAATTGCTGAGACCGGGTTGATCAAGTCGGCGGGGGTATAGGTAGCGCCACACTTTTCACAATTGTCGCCATACTGGTCGTCGGCGCCGCACTTGGGGCAGGTACCTTTTATAAATCGATCTGCCAGAAATAGACCTTTTTGCGGGTCGAACATCTGCTCAATATCGCGGGTGGCGATATGGCCTTTGTCGCGCAGGCGCTTATAAATCATTTCGCTGAAGTGGCGGTTTTCAGCGGAGTGGGTGGAGTGGTAATTGTCGAACCCAACGCCGAAACGCGAAAAATCTGTTTGGTGGTCGTTGGAAACCCGCTCAATGAGCGCCTCAGAGGTAATACCTTCCTGCTCGGCACGCAGCATAATTGCGGTGCCATGGGCGTCATCGGCACATACGTAGTAGCACTGCTGGCCACGGCTTTTCTGGAAACGCACCCAGATATCAGTCTGGATATACTCAAGCAAGTGACCGAGGTGAATAGCTCCGTTGGCATAAGGGAGCGCGCTAGTCACCAAAATGTTGCGCGTGGCGGTAGTAGACATGGTGAAGATTAATTCCGAGTGAATAGGGGTGCCGGGCAGGCAGTAGCAAAAAAAACACGGCGAAGCTTCAAAAGACTTCGCCGCTGACGCGGTTGGCGATACTGACTAGTAGAGTGCTTGCTCTTCTTGAACGACTTCGCGTAGTAGTTCTAAAAAAAGTTTATCAGCTTCAGAGTGCTCGGCCGGGTCTTCCGGGATATGCACACTGGTAGTATCGGAAATTTCGTTGGCAATTCGCGCCATCGCTGCTGGGCTATTACCTTCGGTTAACTGCTGTCTGGCAACCGCCAGCGATTGCTCAAGGATTTTAGGGTCTTGCAGCAGTTTGCGAATAAAATCACGTAGCTCATTGATGACACGTGTTTTCTGAATTTCTGAACCGGACATGGGAACCTCCTCAGGGTCGCAATTGACGACAGCGCCAAGCGAAACCAATCAATGCGTTGACCATAGCATTTTTTCCGCTAACGGGCATGAGTTGCACGGCGTTAAAACGTTAAATTAAAGCGCGGGTTCACAGCGTCAATCGACCGGCCTTGTGCTTAACGGGGTTTGCGTACTGAGCAAGCCAATAGGGGCGTAACGGTTCCGGGACTGCGGCAAGCCGGGCATTAAAGCGATCTCTGTCTTGACGTGTGATCGACTTGCGTGCTACCAGTTCAGGTGATTCGCCCAGCGCCTCTAAGGCTAAATAGTGGCTGGGGAACAGGCGATAGCCGCCAATCACTTGGCGATCAATCTCAGCCGAGACTTCGTCGGGGGTTGCCATATCAGACCCTACCGGCGTGCCAAAATGCAGCCGTACACGGCCTTTGGAGCCGGTAATGCCCGCCACAATCGAACGAATATCCTCAAACTCACTTTTGGCATAGCTGCCTAGGGTGTCGATATCGTGTAGTTCCTGGGCTTTTTGTACATCGCAGGGGTCATATTCGTAGCTAATCGATACCGGTACCAGTTTCAGTTCCGCGATGGCCTCGCCAAACACCATGTCACGCTCGGCGTTACGCCTGGCCATGGTCAGCATCTTAATAATGGCAGGCTCTGTGCGGTCAATACCATTCTTGGCACGCCCTTCGCGCTGGGCCATCCAGATAGAGTGCTGGTCTTCGGTAATGGTGTGGCGAATGTAGGCCGATAGCTGTTGGTACGCGGCGAGCATCGCGCGCTTACCCCGAGCGCTGCGGGGCACAATAAAGCTTTTATTAAGCCGCATTAGGTCGGTGACGTAAGGCTTTTTGAGCAGATTGTCACCGATAGCGATACGTACAGTGTCACGGTTTGCCTGATAGAGCGCATAGTTGACAAAGGCAGGATCCAGCGAGATATCGCGGTGATTGCCAATAAAGAGATAGGCGCCGTCGGGGTCGAGTTTGTCCAGGCCAGTGACTTCAAAGGCGTCTGTGGTGGTGCGAATCATGCGCTCCATATAATGGGCAATGCGCATTTGAAACTCGTAAACCGACGAGACACCTTTAACTTCACGGCGCACGGCACGGCTGGCAAACACACGCGCTAGCGAGGGCGCCCAGCGTGCCATACGCGGAAGCCGAAAGCGGGTCAGCGCATCCAGCAGCTCGTTGTCCCTTGAGAGCCTGGCTAGTACATCGGCCACTTCATGATCCATAAAGGGCCGAATATCGGCCCACGGGTCTGTCTCGGTAGCGGCGGTGGTAGCGTTATTGTGATCAGTCATGCGAACCGTTGGATGATAAGCCGTGTGTGATTAGGACATGTGTGATTAGGACATGTGTGATTAGAAATAGGTATCGATTAATGGCATCGAGGCGAGCATATATAGAACCACTTACTGCGCAGCGGGTTCCCGTTGCGTCTCGCCGCCGAGCCACTCTATCAAGCGCGGAATATCCGTTGATAGCGCCTGGGCCATTAAAATAAAGTCTGTTTCCAAGCGAGCAAGCGCATCATCGCCGTCGTCAGCATGGTCGGCTTCTTCAATCAAGGCATCGCCAAAGCGTAACGATTTCAGCGCCAAATCATCGTGTAACAAAAAGCTTAAGCGACCTTCCAGGCTAATAGCGAGTTTACTGGCTTGGCGGCCGCTCTCTAGCAGTTGCTGAATTTCATCGCTGTCTAAATCGACCTGGCGAGCACGCAGCACGCCATCATCACCTTTGGCTTTAAGCTCAACCTGATCACCCAGCTGCAGATCGGCAGGCCGGCTAGCCGTGTCGCCGAGCCAGGTGGTCATGGCGCGGATAGGTAGCGTTTGTGAGCTCAGTGGGGTGACTTTTAAGCTTCCCAGGGTTTCGCGCAGCAAATCCAGGATGTCTTCGGCGCGGGTGCGCGAGCTGGCATTGATGCCGATCATCTGGCCGCGAGTATCCCACCACAGATCAATTTTCTGGCTGCGCACGAAAGCACGGGGTAATAAATTCTCGGTGACCTGCTCTTTTAGTGCGGTTTTTTCTTTGCGGGTGACTTTGCGGCCTTCGCTGGCCTCAATGTCGGCCACCTGCTCATCGACTTCTTCTTTGACCACAGAAGCCGGTAGCAGACGCTCCTGGCGCAGAGCAGAAAGCAGTCGGTGCCCTTGGATTTCATGAACGAGCTGACCGCCGCCGAGACGTCCTGCGGGTGCCGTCCAGCCCAAGCGCCGTGCATCGGCGTTGCCGAGTGGTTTAGCGGAGTGCTCGTCTAAAGCGCTGGCGAGCGCATCGCTGGATAATTCGGGCGCGTCGTGCAGGCGGTATAAATGCAAGTGCTTAAACCACATGGAGCCAATCCTGTTCAAAAGGTGGCACATTATGGCGAAAGCGGGGCCTTCCTGCCAGCGGCTGCCACTAATCGTCTCTGTTGCACGCGTTTGAAACTTATGTTTGATTGGTCGTTGGCTAATTCATAGAGAAGGAATTGTTATGTCTGCATCTCTTTCACGGGTTCAATTACGTGTTCGCGGTTTTCACTTAGATGGTTACGGCCATGTTAATAACGCCCGCTACCTTGAATTTATGGAGGAAGGGCGCTGGGATTTCTTTGATCAGCACCCTGCGATGATCAAACAGCTCCATCAAGCTGGGCGGGCGTTTGTGGTCGTCAATTTGAATATTGACTATTTGGCGGCGGCGGGTCACGGCGACGACCTGGAGATTATGACCGGGATCGTCGATATAGGTCAGCGCAGTGGTGTGTGTCACCACCGTATTGTTCGTAAAAACGGTGGGCGTAGAGATGGCACCGTTATCGCGCGTGCGGATTTAACCTTCGTATTGCTTGATATGCGCGCCAATAAGGCCGCCGCAATCGAGGGGGAAGTGCGTGAGGCGTTAGCCGGGTTAACCGTGACGAAAGAGGCATTTAGCCCCTGAATGGCTTTGCTGAGCTCCCTGGCTGCCCTTGCTGCTTTTGCGGTGGTATGATGGTTGAGTATTTGCGCGCCGTTCTATGCTAATTTCAGGGCGGTGTTTTTAAGCGCTTTCAACTCTCGCAGTGCCAATGCAGTGCAAAGGATCTGACTTTCATGGGTGACATCGCCAGAGAAATCTTGCCCGTCAATATTGAAGACGAGCTCAAACAGTCGTACCTCGACTATGCGATGAGCGTCATTATCGGCCGCGCGCTTCCAGATGTGCGGGATGGCCTTAAGCCGGTTCACCGGCGTGTGCTGTTTGCCATGCATGAACTGGGTAATGATTGGAATAAACCGTACAAAAAGTCGGCGCGTGTCGTCGGCGATGTCATCGGTAAATACCATCCGCACGGTGATAGCGCGGTATACGACACCATCGTACGTATGGCACAGCACTTTTCGATGCGCCATGTGCTGGTCGACGGCCAGGGTAACTTCGGTTCTATTGATGGGGATAACGCGGCGGCCATGCGTTACACCGAGGTGCGTATGTCGCGCCTCGCTCACGAGCTGCTCGCTGACCTGGAAAAAGATACCGTCGATTGGGTGGATAACTACGACGGCACCGAGCGTATTCCCGCCGTATTGCCTACCAAAGTGCCCAACCTGCTGATTAACGGCTCGTCGGGTATCGCGGTGGGTATGGCGACCAATATTCCTCCCCACAATATGCGTGAGGTGATTGACGGCTGCTTGGCGTTGATCGACGACTACACGCTGACCGTGGATGATTTGATGGAGTACATCCCCGGCCCAGACTTCCCAACCGGCGCGATTATTAATGGTCGCGCAGGTATTTTGTCGGCGTATCGCACCGGCCGTGGGCGTATTTATGTGCGCGCATGCCACACCATCGAGCACCACGACAAAACCGGTCGCGATCACATTATCATCACCGAGTTGCCGTATCAGGTGAACAAAGCGCGGTTGATTGAGAAAATTGCCGAGCTGGTGAAAGAGAAGAAGATTGAAGGCATCGCCGAACTGCGTGACGAGTCAGATAAAGATGGTCTGCGCGTGGTGATTGAGATCAAGCGCGGTGAGTCCGGCGAAGTCGTGGTCAACAACCTGTTTGCCCAGACGCAGCTGCAAAACGTCTTCGGTATTAATATGGTGGCGCTGGAAAACGGTCAGCCACGCACCCTTAATCTTAAAGAGATGCTGGAAGCCTTTATTCGCCACAGGCGCGAAGTGGTGACCCGGCGTACGCTGTATGAGCTGAAAAAAGCCCGCGAGCGTGGCCATCTGTTGGAAGGCTTGGCCGTTGCTATCTCCAATATCGACCAAGTGATTGAGCTGATCAAAGCCTCGCCCAATGCGGCAGAAGCACGTGAAAAGCTGCTCGCCAAAACCTGGCAGCCCGGCCAAGTGACCGCCATGTTAGAGCGGGCCGGTGCAACATCTTGCAAACCAGAAGAGTTGGAAGAGGGCTTTGGTTTAAATGCCGCGGCTACTTCTTATCGGCTTTCGCCTGCCCAGGCTCAAGCGATTCTTGAGCTACGCCTTCACCGCTTGACAGGCCTAGAAACCGAGAAGCTACTCGATGAATACTTAAATATTCTTGAGAAAATTGCCGAGCTCACCGAGATTCTGGCTTCAGCCGATCGTTTGATGGAAGTGATTCGTGAAGAGCTGCACGCGGTGCGTGATCAGTTTGGCGATGAGCGTCGTACGGAAATTCAGGCCAGCCACCTGGATCTTTCGATGGAAGATTTGATCGCTGAGGAAGATATGGTGGTCACCGTGTCTCGTTCTGGCTATGCCAAGACGCAGCCGCTGTCAGACTATCAAGCCCAGCGCCGTGGTGGCCGCGGTAAGTCAGCGACTGCTATGAAAGACGAAGATGTGATTGAACACCTGTTGGTGGCTTCTACCCACGACACCGTGCTGCTGTTCTCTAACCGCGGCAAAGTGTACTGGTTAAAAGTCTACGAAATGCCCAACGCCAGCCGCGGTTCTCGCGGTAAGCCCTTGGTTAATATGCTGCCCTTGGAAGAAGGTGAGGCGGTAAACGCCATCTTGCCGGTGCGCGACTACAACCCCGATAACTACATCTTCTTTGCTACGGCCAAAGGCACCGTCAAGCGCACTAGCCTTGAGCAGTTCTCGCGCCCGCGTAGTGTTGGCTTGATTGCGATTGATCTGGAAGAGGGAGACCGCTTGGTCGGCGCTGCGATTACCACGGGCAACGATCACGCCATGCTGTTGTCGTCCAACGGTAAGGCGATCCGCTTTGAAGAGAGCAATGCCCGCGCGATGGGCCGAACCGCCCGCGGCGTGCGTGGTATGCGTTTGGCTGGCGATGCGGAAGTGATTAGCCTGATTATTCCCAAGAGTCAGCAAATCGACGCCGAAGCAGATGCCGAAGTGGAAATACAGGACGGCGCCCAAGAGGGTATTGCGGCCGGAACCGTTGATGGCCAGATCTACATTATGACTGCCAGTGAAAATGGTTACGGCAAGCGCACGCGTCTGGAAGAATTCCCGCTGCGTGGCCGTGGTGGCCAGGGTGTTATCGCCATGCAAACCAGCGAGCGTAACGGTTCGCTGGTGGCAGCGATGCAGGTGTATGACAGCGACGAGATGATGCTGATCACTGACCGAGGAACGCTGGTGCGTACCCGCGTTGAGGAGGTCTCGACCACCTCGCGTAATACCCAGGGCGTGATGCTGATTCGTCTTGGCAAAGAAGAGAAGCTGGTCAAGACGGTTCGCGTTGACGAGCCCGAGGAGAGCGATGAGCTCACCGGTATTGAAGGAACCGGTCTTGAAGAAGGTAGCCCTGAAGAGGGCAGTCTTGAGGACGCCCAGTCAAGTGAATCATCCGATGACGGACAGGAAGCGGGGACTGATGACACGTCACTATAATTTCTGCGCGGGGCCAGCGGCCTTGCCAGTCGCCGTGCTGGAGCGCGCCCGTGAAGAGTTGTTGGACTACCATGGGCGCGGACTTTCCGTGATGGAAATGAGCCACCGCAGCGATGAATTTATCGCCATTGCCGAGCGCGCTGAAGCTGATTTTCGTCAGCTTCTAGGCGTGCCGGATAACTATAAAGTGCTGTTTTTGCAGGGCGGCGCCAGTATGCAATTTGCCATGCTGCCGATGAACCTGCTGGGGCGGGGCGGTAGTGGCAACTTTATCCAAACCGGCATCTGGGGCAAGAAAGCGTTCAACGAAGCCAGGCACCTGGGTTTCGATTGCCATGTGGTGGCCAGCAGTGAACCCAACGGTCATACGGCGGTGCCAGCGCGTGATGCGCTGCAGGTAAGCGTAGATGCAGCCTATTTGCACTACACCTCCAACGAGACGATTGGTGGTTTGGAGTTTGACTATACGCCCCACGTAAAACGGGCTGATGGCGCTAATGTGCCGTTGGTGTGCGATATGTCGTCGAATATCCTCTCCGGGCCCATCGACGTTAGCGAGTTTGGGGTGATTTATGCCGGGGCACAGAAAAATATTGGTCCCGCCGGTTTAACGCTGGTGGTCGTGCGTGACGACCTGCTAGGCAAAGCCCAGGCCAATATTCCTTCGCTGTTTGATTATCGACAGCTGGCAGATGCGGGTTCGATGGTCAATACGCCGCCTACTTACGCCTGGTATTTGGCCGGTCTGGTCTTCCAGTGGCTGAAAGACGATATCGGTGGGCTGGTGGCGATGGATGCTATTAATCAGCGTAAAGCCGATAAACTCTATGCAGCGATTGATGACAGCGAGTTGTATAGCAACCCGATTGCCAAACATAACCGGTCGCGGATGAACGTGCCTTTTGTCTTAGCCGATGCGGCCCTGGATAAGGCGTTCTTACAACAAGCCGATGCGGCGGGCCTGCTTAACTTAAAAGGCCATCGCAGCGTGGGCGGTATGCGTGCCAGCTTATACAACGCGGTGCCTGAGTCTGCGGTAGATGCCTTGATTGCATTTATGGCTGATTTTGAGAAAACAAGAGGCTAACCATCATGTCCGACACGTCGATCAATCTGGACGAACTGCGCCAGCGTATCGATCAGCTTGATAGCGATATTCTGAACCTGATTAGCGAGCGCGCTAGCTGCGCCCAGCAGGTGGCGCATGTGAAACTGGCTGAAGATAAAGACGCGGTATTTTATCGGCCAGAGCGAGAAGCCCAAGTGCTTCGGCGCATTATGGCGTTAAATAAAGGCCCGCTTGATTCAGAAGAGATGGCGCGCCTGTTCCGCGAAATCATGTCGGCGTGTTTGGCGCTTGAGCAGCCGGTTAAAGTTGCCTATTTGGGCCCTGAGGGCACCTTTACCCAGCAGGCGGCGCTCAAGCATTTTGGTGAAAGCGCGGTTAGCCTGCCCATGGCAGCCATTGACGAGGTGTTTCGTGAAGTCGAGGCGGGCGCCGTGCACTATGGCGTCGTGCCGGTGGAGAACTCCACTGAAGGGGTGGTCAATCACACCCTGGATACCTTTATGGACTCCTCCATTAAAATCTGTGGAGAGGTAGTGCTGCGTATCCACCATCACTTGCTGGTCAGTGAAAACACCCGCCGCGACAAAGTCTCGCGTATCTATTCGCACCCGCAGTCTTTTGCCCAGTGCCGTAAATGGTTGGATGCGCATTTTCCTCATGCTGAGCGCGTGCCGGTTTCATCTAACGCTGAAGCGGCGAAACTGGTCAAAACCGAGTGGCATAGCGCCGCGATTGCGGGTGATATGGCGGCCAAACTCTATGGTTTGGAGCATATCGCTGAAAAAATTGAAGACAGCCCAGATAACTCCACGCGGTTTTTGATTATTGGTAATCAGGATGTGCCCATGGCCGGGGAAGATAAAACCTCGATCGTGGTTGCTATGCGTAATCAGCCGGGTACCTTGCACGCATTGCTTGAGCCGTTTCATCGTCACCAGATCGATTTAACCCGCCTTGAAACACGCCCTTCCCGCACCGGGGTGTGGAACTACGTGTTTTTTATTGATTTTAAAGGCCATCGTGATGAGCCCAAGGTGGCAGCAGTGCTTGAAGAAGTGCAGCTGCGGGCGGCGGATCTACGCGTGCTGGGTTCCTACCCCATAGGCGTGCTGTGACGGTAATGGTCGGCAATACATCAGGTTGTCATGAATCGCGTCTATTGATTGTTGGCTTGGGTTTAATTGGTGGTTCGCTCGCAGCAGCGCTGCGCAATGCAGGCTTTCAGGGGCACATTGTCGCCTGCGACCCTGATGAGGGTGAGATCGCTCGCGGTATTGAAATGGGGTTGATCGATTCAGGCGGCGCCTACCTTGCCGAGCAAATCAATGATGTCACCATGGTGGTGCTGGCGGTGCCGGTGCTGGCTATGGAGAGCGTGATGGCAGGCTTGGCCGACGTGCTGCATAGGGCGTCAGCTGACGTGGTCATTACCGATGTCGGTAGCACCAAAGCGACTATCCGTGCCTGCGCGCAGCGAGTATTTGGCCAAGTGCCCATTAATATGGTGCTGGGGCACCCCATTGCCGGTTCGGAAAAAAGCGGTGTGGCAGCGGCGAATCCGAATCTCTATGTAGACCATAAGGTGATTCTGACACCTGAGCTGAACGTCGATAGTGATGCTTTGCAGCGGGTGCGCAGCCTTTGGAGTGCTTGCGGCGCCGATGTGCTAGAAATGGACGTTGAACGCCATGACCAAGTGCTGGCGCGCACCAGCCATTTACCTCACTTACTGGCTTTTTCGCTGGTGGACACTCTGGCGCGTCAAGATGAGCGGCTCGATATCTTTCGCTACGCCGCTGGCGGCTTTCGCGACTTCACCCGTATTGCGGGTAGCGACCCGGTGATGTGGCGGGATATTTTTATTGCCAATAAGCAGGCCGTTTTAGCCTCCCTGGATGATTTTGAAGCGGGGCTTTCGCGCTTGCGTCATGCGGTAGAAACCGGTGACAGCGATGCGCTGATTGCCACCTTTGATCGGGCCAGCCATGCCCGGCACTATTTCGATTCCTTATTGAACAAAACTAGTTATCAGGCGGAATATTATATGCAACCACAAGGTAAGGTCACCTACCGTGTGCAGCCGGGCGGTCAAGCACAGGGGCGTTTGCGCGTTCCAGGCGATAAATCCATGTCTCACCGCTCTATTATGCTGGGTGCGTTGGCGGAAGGCGTTACTGAAGTAAAAGGCTTTCTGGAAGGCGAAGACAGTCTGGCAACCCTGCAGGCATTTCGTGAAATGGGCGTGGCGATTGAGGGGCCGCATCAAGGTAAGGTCACTATTCACGGTGTGGGTATGCATGGCTTAAAAGCCCCCTCTGGACCGCTCTACGTGGGTAACTCGGGCACTGCTATGCGGCTGTTTTCTGGCCTGCTCGCAGGTCAGGCGTTTGACAGTGAGCTGACGGGCGATGAGTCACTGACCAAGCGCCCTATGGGCCGCGTGGCTGACCCGCTGCGACTGATGGGAGCAACGATTGAAACCGCTGAAGGCGGACGTCCGCCGCTTAAAATTCACGGCGGTGCCGCCCTTAAAGGCGTCGAGTATGATATGCCCATGGCCAGTGCCCAGGTGAAATCCTGCCTGCTGCTGGCGGGGCTCTACGCCGAAGGTGAAACGCGTGTGCGCGAGCCTGCTCCTACCCGTGACCATACCGAGCGCATGCTGAATGGCTTTGGCTATGCGGTTTCACGGGAAGGCGATACCTGCTGGCTTCAGGGAGGCGGTAAGCTAACCGCGGGGCCGATAGATGTGCCATCGGATATTTCCTCGGCGACCTTCTTCCTGGTGGCTGCCGCGATTACCCCGGGCTCAGATATCACCCTTGAGCACGTGGGCATTAACCCAACCCGGATTGGCGTGATTAATATTCTAACCCTGATGGGCGCTGATTTGAGGCTAGAGAACCAGCGGGAAGTTGGCGGGGAGCCGGTGGCAGATATCCGCATTCGTTACGTACCGCTCAAAGGGATTGATATTCCTGTTGATCAAGTGCCTCTCGCCATCGATGAATTTCCCGCGCTGTTTATCGCCGCCGCTAATGCCGAAGGCATAACACGGCTGCGAGGTGCAGAAGAGCTGCGCGTCAAAGAGTCTGATCGCCTTCAAGCGATGGCTGATGGTTTGGCTATTTTAGGTGTGCAGCACACCACAGTAGAAGATGGCATCGATATTGTTGGTAATGGCGATGCACAAAAAGCGAGCTATGGCGGCGGTCGAGTCGATAGTTTAGGTGATCACCGTATTGCCATGGCGTTCGCTATTGCTTCGCTACGCGCTAGTGAGGAGATTTTGATTGATGATTGCGCTAACGTAGCAACTTCTTTCCCTGATTTCGTTGAGTTAGCCACGCGAATTGGTATGGGCGTTAGCGTGGAGGGCGCGCATGACTGATCACGCAGCTATACCGGTGCTCACTATTGATGGCCCAGGTGGTGCGGGTAAAGGCACGATCAGTGGCTTGGTGGCAGAGCGGTTAGGCTGGCATTTGTTGGATAGCGGGGCGCTTTATCGTCTAACGGCTCAAGCTGCAGTTAAGCACAACATCGCGGTTGATGATGAGTTGGGCTTGGCCCGCTTAGCCGAGCAGTTAGATGTGGCGTTTCCGGTAGAGGGTGGTCTGCCTCGCACGCTGCTTGAAGGTGACGATGTTGGCCAAACAATTCGCACTGAGCAAGCCGGCGAACGTGCTTCCCAAGTGGCAGCACTGCCTGCGGTTCGCCAAGCCCTGCTACAGCGACAGCGCGATTTCTGCCAAGCCCCCGGGCTGGTCGCTGATGGGCGTGATATGGGTACTGTAGTGTTTCCCGACGCCCCGCTGAAGATTTTTTTAACTGCCAGTGCCGACGAACGTGCGCGTCGACGCTATCTGCAGTTGCAGGAAGCCGGGGTGGATGCTAGTCTTTCGAGTCTTTTAAAGGAGATTCAGGCACGCGATGCACGCGACACGCAACGCAGTGTGGCTCCTCTCAAGCCGGCAGATGATGCCATTACGCTTGATACCACGCGCCTGAGCATACCGGAAGTGGTTGATCGACTGACCGAACTGCTCGCCCAAAGAGGGCTTGTAAGCGGCGTGTGATTCTCCCTTGCGGCGTTTTTGGATAGGTGTCACGACGTGGCAGGGCACTAAACTCACATCGGTGAGCCCGGTCAGGTCTAACCAGCGTTAACACCTCCAAAGGCTGAGTGACATTAGGCCCGCACTTGCTGGTGGTGCGGAGAAGGCATTTATGCCTCAACAACGTAATTACGTAGGAACACCATGAGCGAAAGCTTTGCTGAGCTGTTTGAACAGTCTCTTAACGACATCAACATGGAGCCAGGCGCTATCGTCGCGGCCCAGGTTGTCGACATTGACGGTGACTGGGTTACTGTCAACGCTGGTCTGAAATCTGAAGGTCAGATCCCTGCGTCACAATTCCGCGATGAACACGGTAATCTAAACATCGCTATCGGTGATGACGTGCACGTTGCGCTTGAAGCCGTTGAAGATGGTTTCGGTGAGACGCGTCTGTCCCGTGAAAAAGCCAAGCGTGCAGAAGCTTGGAAGATTCTGGAAGCAGCCTTCGAGAAAGACGAAATCATTAAGGGCGTCATTAACGGTAAGGTTAAAGGCGGCTTCACGGTCGAAGTTGACTCTATCCGCGCCTTCCTGCCGGGCTCGTTGGTTGATGTTCGTCCAGTTCGTGATACTGCGCACCTGGAAAACAAAGAGCTGGACTTCAAAGTCATCAAGCTCGATCCAAAACGCAACAACGTTGTGGTATCACGTCGTGCGGTTCTGGAAGCAGAGAACAGTGCCGAGCGCGAAGCGCTGCTGGCGACTCTGCAAGAAGGCCAGCAGATCAAGGGTATCGTTAAGAACCTGACAGACTACGGCGCTTTCGTAGACCTGGGCGGCGTTGACGGCCTGCTGCACATTACTGATATGGCGTGGAAGCGTATTAAGCATCCGTCCGAAATCGTTGCCGTTGGCGACGAGATCAACGTCAAGGTTCTGAAGTTTGACCGTGAGCGCAATCGCGTTTCACTGGGTCTCAAGCAGTTGGGCGAAGATCCGTGGGTCAACATTAAAGAGCGTTACCCGGAAGGCATGAAAGTGCACGCGGTCGTCACTAACCTGACTGACTACGGCTGCTTTGCCGAACTGGAAGAGGGTGTTGAAGGTCTGGTTCACGTTTCTGAAATGGACTGGACTAACAAGAACATCCATCCGTCTAAAGTCGTGCAAGTGGGCGATGATGTTGACGTCATGGTGTTGGATATCGACGAAGAGCGTCGTCGTATTTCTCTGGGTATCAAGCAGTGCACTGCTAACCCGTGGGAAACCTTCAACACTGACTACAACAAGGGTGATCGCGTTTCAGGTACTATCAAGTCAATCACTGACTTCGGTATCTTTATCGGCCTTGAAGGTGGTATTGACGGTCTGGTTCACTTGTCTGACATTTCTTGGACTGATACTGGCGAAGAAGCCGTACGCAGCTTTAAGAAAGGCGACGAAGCTGAAGCTGTTATCCTGTCTATCGACCCTGAGCGTGAGCGCATCTCGCTGGGTATCAAGCAGATGGATTCCGACCCTGTTGCTGAGTACTTGTCAGTCAACGATAAGGGTAGCATTGTAACGGGTCGCGTCATTGAAGTTGATGCTAAAGAAGCTCAAGTTGAATTGGCGACTGACGTGATTGCTGTGCTGAAAGCCTCTGAAATCAGTGCTGACCGCGTAGAAGACGCGCGCAATGTGCTGAACGAAGGCGACAGCGTCGAAGCGCGCATTGTCAGCGTTGATCGCAAGAGCCGTCAGATTAATCTGTCGGTAAAAGCGAAAGACCAGGACGATACGCGTCAGAACCTGAAGAAAATGCGTGAACAAGAGCCGGAAACAGCAGGTGGTCCGACCACCATCGGTGACTTGATCAAGCAGCAGATGGGCCAAGACTAATTACCGATTAGTGTTTGGTTCGTAAAAGCGCCGCCCATAAGGGCGGCGCTTTTGTTTGTAGTGATTGGGCGCCTGTAATGGCTCAGAGGAAAGGTTTGCATAGTCGTCATGCGCTATTAGTTAAACTCTTTAAACAGCAATTGAGTTTTAAAAACGATTAGTAATTGGGTGAAATTCAACTAGACTGTTGTCAGTTACTCTTTTTACAGGAATAATGTCCATGCATTCTGAACTAGTGGGTGTCAAGGTTGTCAATTTGCACCTAAGTTAGATCCCATTCAGTTGAACCCCGTTCAGTTGGATACGATATTAAAGGAACCCCGATGTCATTACTTAACGAATATATCCAAAAAGAACAGCAGCTAAAACAGCTTCAAGAAGATTTGCAGCGCTTAGAAGGCGATCAACGTCTCAAAAGCGAGTTGGAATTTAAGGCCAAACTTGAAGCGCTAATGACTGAGTTCGGCAAGCGTCCGGGCGATGTTATTGCCTTATTAGACCCTGCTGCTGACCCGCGTAGTTCTAAAACCACTGCGAGTGGCAATGCGCGTCGTAAGCGCCGTCTTAAAATTTATAAAAACCCCAAAACAGGGGAAGTGATCGAAACTCGCGGCGGCAACCATAAAGGCCTGCGTAGCTGGAAAGACCAGTATGGCGATGAAACTGTCGAGTCTTGGTTGGAGCGCATGGAAGACTAAGCTATCTAGCAACCGGCATTTCTGTACGGAAATGCCGGTTTTTTATTGCTATATGCTGCAGCTGTATTTCAGTGTCGTTCTCACCGCTACCCACTTATTAATGGGATACGAAGTTCTAAATGGTTTGTTTTCCATAATACTTGAGGAGGGTGGCCGCTAACATGGCAAGCATACTGCCTATTTAGTAGATACATGATGGTATGCGTCAAAGCTCCATAAAGATCCGCTAAACTTTCAAAGCATGTGCTCGCGTAGTAATGGGTAGGAATGTCGACCCGCCGGTAGAGAACAGGTAAGGCAATATCTTTGGCATTGTCCGTATCCGCAAGGTATAGACCAATGTCAGTGCGGTAAGAATGAAAAGATTCATTATTAATCGCATTAACTCTATCTGCGAGTATGTCGGGTAGCGCGATGATGGTTGTTGATAGCCGCAGCCGTGCCTGTAGGCACGCTAGCTGAGGATTATGGAAACTGGCATCCCCTAGCCCCTTAATATGTTCGGGAGCTTTGTAGAGACGCATTAGGATCATTTGGCGGCCATTGCTTTTTTCGATGCGCGTGTTAAAACCATAATTGGGCGTCGGGCTGTGGAGAGTCGCTTTCAGTGATCGCCGAAAGTTGCGCGGACTCAACCGATATTGACGTTGAAATGCCCGTGAAAAAGATGAGTGGTTCTGGTACCCGCAACGTATCGCAATTTGCGCTATATTGAGAGGAGTAAGCGCAAGCAGTACCGCCGCGCGTTCCAGCCGCCTTTTTTCACGGTAAGCGCTAGGTGAGATATGAAAGCTTTGGCGAAATTGGCGCCGAACTTGAGAAGACGAATACCCTATGTGATTAGCAAGGTCTTCGATACCGAGTGGCTTATCGAGTGTATCCTGCAGCCAGATCTCAGCTCGTGTCATCGCGTTGAACATTATCTGGCCTCTCATGCGTGAATCGTACAGGTCTTGCTTATCTCGCCTGTAGTGCACTCTCCCAGTGCGTTAGTGTTGGTAACCTAGCTGAAAGAAAAATTTCAGCCTACAGATGAGAATTGGATCTCTATTCAGGCTACTTGTAGGTAATGTTGATGCGAAGCATCGATTAATGAGTTGTCGCTGACTTTGCTGTGTTTGATAAATGCGTTTGTTACCCTCATATACTTATTGATGATGCCTTTATGCTGGCAACTGGGTAGCAAAGGCAAGTTTGCTCGTTATTTTTACGCGTTTGTGCACAGTTTTTGCCAAAAAAAGCTACGTTGGCAGTCATATCGACCATTTCAAGCAAGGTGTAAATGAAACATCGATGAAATATCAAAAGGTTCAAAAGCCGGTAGATGAGCGCGAGAAGCTGCGTAAGTTTCGTGAATTAGACGATGCTTTTGCGCAGGCTCTACGCCAATTAGATGATCCAGAAAGCGATTTTGATATACCGACAGGCCCGCCGGTACGCTCGCTTGCGGCATTGGAACAAGAAGATGTAGAAATCCACCAGAAGGAACAGCAACAAGAGCAGGAGCGTATTTTTAAACAGCGCTTTGAAGCTTTGTTAAGCGAGTACGATGTGGATCATAACGACCTAGCCGAGCTGATAGAAGCTCTGCTTGGCTATGGGATATGGCAGCAGGATGCAGTGCCTGGCAGTTAGCATTCCTAAAATACTGCAGAGGTCTTTGAAGGTGCTTTTATGCTAACGGTAGCGATAAACCCGCAAACTTGGCAAAAACACATCTTGCTCTAATTTTTCATCGCGTCTCCTTGCCCGTGTGCGGGTAGTCGGAGGTTGTGGCGTAGGCAAGTTAATGTGGGGTAGCCGTTGGTCATTGTCAGGCACAAAAATAGGCATAGCGGCATTTAGTGCCCGCCGTGTGTGCCCATCGTCGAGTGGTTCGGTAAAAAACAGGTTTGCCCGCATCAGCGGGGCCTGGGTTTGTACCTGGGCAAGTACTTCACTGCTTGGGATGCCGGCGAGCTTGCGTAGCTGAATACGAATATGCGGCGCATCGGTATCAAGTTGCAAAAGCTTATGTTCAGCTTCTTTTACGGACAGTCGTTTAATAGAGCGACCACTACTGTACCAAGCAAAGCGAATCCGCGAGACTGCCGCGGGTGCAATAGGTAACTGCCGCCAGCTCTGTTTAAGGTGCAATCGGGCAAGTCCGTTGCGGCGTAGCACCTCATCAACATGGGGATGACGTTGAGGTAGGCGGCTTTTTGCATCGCTAAGCGCCTGGGGGAATGCCTGTTTGATATGCTGCAGTAGGTCGCTAAAGCTGGCTTTGGCTTGATTAACTGCGCCTATAGCGGCTTGCAGTTCGTTATTGGCGGCGACTACGGCAATATAATTACGCGTCTCACGGCCATCCTGATCTTGCTCATGCCACATGTCGAATAAGGCTTTGCGCAACCAGTTGTTAGACGGCGTCGTTTGGTGAAAGACCCATGTAGCCGGTTGCTGCTGTTCGTATAGCGAAACAGCGGCTTCGATGGTGTCAAGTAGATGATCAAACCGCTGCTCCAATTGAAGCAGCAGTTGATAGGCCGATGGCGATGATGGGTTTACGTGTGTATCGGCCATGGTCTCAGTGCCTTTAGGTAAGTGGTGCATCCTTGTCGGCTTGCGCCAGCAGCGTTTCTATATCGGCTTCATCCATTGCAGATTCGCCCGATATGCGGTGCGACTCATCTGCCCAGGCGCCCAAATCTAACAGTTGGCAACGCTTACTGCAGAACGGTCGATAAGTGCTTTCTGGCAGCCAGGGCACGCGCTTTGAGCACTGCGGGCAATTAACTTCTAGTGGGGAATCGTTTGCAGGGCGAGCCATAAAAAACTCCAATTGCGTTAACAGGTGCGATATCTCAGTCGTTAAGCGGTAGACGGTAGCGTTCATCAAGCCGTGCCACTTGTTCCATCATGCTGGCGTGGTCACCGCTGTTATCTATTACGTCATTTGCTTTGGCTAACCGTTGCTCGCGGGAAAGTTGGGCGGCGAGAATAGCACGCACCTGGCTTTCACTCACCCCATCACGCTGTTGGGTTCTTGATAATTGTAACGCTTGTGGCACGTCGACCACCACCGTGCGGTCCACTAGCGCATTTTGACCCGACTCAAACAGTAACGGTGACACAAGCAGCACATAGGGAGCGCCCTGGGTTTTGAGTCGCTCTAGATGCTCCAATAGTCGCTGCCTTATTCGGGGATGCGTCACCGACTCTAACCACTGCCGCTGTGCTGGATCGTTAAAAATAATCTCGCGTAGAGCGGCACGGTTAAGCGTGCCATCCTGGTGCATGACCTGATCACCGAAGCGATGCTGGATGGCTAACAGGGCCGGTTCTTCAGGCAAGACTATTTCTCTGGCAACATCGTCGGCATCGACCCAGGCGGCGCCGAGTGTTTCAAAGGCGCGAGCAACGGTCGATTTACCCGACCCAATGCCACCCGTTAATCCGATAATCATTTTCTGCCTCGCTTAGCCCACTTTTACATAGCTGAGTTTATATAGCTGAGTTTATATACCTCAGCTTTACATCGCTTATTTTTACATAAGCAGGCTGAGATATAGCGTCATTATTTCATCACCGACTAATAACGCCACCCAGCCAGCGAGTGCGAGAAAAGGCCCAAAGGGAAACGGTGTGCCGCGCAGGCGAGGTGAGTAGGCCTGGGCAATCAACCCAACAAAGGCCCCAAGCCCTGCGGAAAGTAGCAAAATCAGCGGTAAAAAACTCCATCCCAGCCAGGCGCCCAGCGCTGCCAGCAGCTTAAAGTCGCCGTAGCCCATTCCTTCCTTGCCAGTGGCTAGCTTGAAGAGCCAATAAAAACTCCACAGTGAAAGATAGCCCGCCATTGCGCCTATCACGGCATCCTGCAGCATGAGTGGCTGGAAGAGGAGCTGAAACACCAACCCCGCCCAAAGCAAAGGGAGGGTGATCACATCGGGTAGTAGCTGGGTACGGAAGTCAATGACAGCGAGCACCAACAGCATTAGGCAAGCGCCGTAAATGAAAAGCGCCTCTGACGTTAGCCCATGGAGTGAGAATACCGCTATGGCCAGTAAGCCGCCGGCTACTTCGACCAGTGGGTATTGAACGCTGATAGGTGTTTGACACGCAGCACAGCGCCCGCGCCGCTTTAACCAGCCAATTAGTGGCAAGTTGTCATGCCATGCAATAGGCGTTTCGCAGCGTGGGCACATAGAGCCAGGCGCAGCTAAATTAAAGCGCGGTGAGTATTCGGCGCTAAGTTCAAGTGCTTCGCGGGCTTCGTTACGCCAGCCACGCATTAGCATCACCGGAAGTCGTGTGATTACCACATTCAAAAAGCTGCCTAGACAGAGCCCAATTAATAGCACAATCAACCACACAATAATGGGAGGGTGGTGCATGTCGCTCCTTAGATTTCATTAAATTAGCGCTGTTTACACGTTTGAATCTTAGAGGGCAGAGCCCAAGTCAAAGATGGGCAAGTACATGGAGACCACTACCCCGCCTACCAGAACGCCCAGTACCACAATAATAATTGGCTCCATCAGCGAGGTGAGCGCATCAACTTTATTATCGACTTCTTCTTCGTAGTAATCGGCAACACGATTAAGCATGTCATCAAGCGACCCCGCCTCTTCACCGATACTGACCATTTGAATCGCCAAAGGGGGGAAGCGGTTGGTCATCCGCATGGCGAAGTGTAGTTGTTGCCCGGTGGCTACGTCTCGGCGCGTTTGTACTACCGCGTGTTCGTACACTTTATTGGCTGTAGCACCCGCGGCGGTGTCTAAGCCTTCAACGAGCGGGACGCCAGATGCAAAGGTGGTCGCTAACGTGCGCGAAAAACGTGCGATCGCCGATTTATGCATAATATCGCCAATGACCGGTAACCGAAGCAGCAGTGCGTGCATACGGTAGGCGACATTAGGCGAGTGCTGAATACTTATCTTGAGTAGCAACACGGTGGCAACTAGTGCGCCGAGTGCCGCTAGCCAATAACGCTGTGCAAGCTCGGATACATTAACGGTCATCTGGGTCAATGCAGGTAGTTCAGCATCAAAGCTATGGAACATACTTTCAAATTCAGGCACCACTTTAATCAACAGTAACATGGTCACTGAAATGCCAATCGTCATCACGGCGGTGGGATACCAGAGTGCCTTTTTAACCCGCGCCTTCAGCGACTCAACTTTCTCTTTATAGGTCGCAATACGATCGAGCATTTGATCCAATGTGCCTGACTGCTCGCCAGCACTAACTAGGTTAACAAACAGCCGGTCAAAGTGTTTGGGGTGACGGTGCAATGCATCAGAGAAGCTGGAGCCCGACGATATATCGCTCATCATCTGTTGAACCAGGGCAACCATGGCAGGTTTTTTGAGGCTCTCTGCCACCACTTGCAGCCCCTGTAATAAAGGAATGCCAGCGCGAATCATGGTGGCCATTTGGCGTGAAAAGACCATGACGTCGTTGGCATTAATACGGCCGCTGCCGCCCAGGTTGCCTTTTTTACTGATCCGGCGAATAACAATGTTTTGCTTAGTGAGTTCAGCGGCTACTTCGGCTTTACTGCGGCCAATCATCTCACCGCTTAGCGGTCTATCCTGTGGGCCTTTACCGATCCATTTCCAGCGCGCTAGCTTGATGGCGGAGGTTTGGCGTCGGCGTATCGTTTTAGCCATGCCTTACTCCTTGCTCACTCGGTTAACCTCTTCCAGACTGGTAATGCCCTGCATGACTTTCAATAATCCACTGCGGTGAAGGCCTGTATAGCCCTCCTTACGCGCTTGTTGATCAATATCTAAGGCGTTGGCATCACGCATGATCAGTTGTCGCATTGCTTCGGTAATCGGCACTACCTCATAAATGCCAACTCGACCTTTATAACCGTGGGTACAGTGCTTGCAACCTACCGGTTTATAGATAGTTGCCTGATGGATTTCTTCGCTGCTGAAGCCTTCTTTACGCAGTGCCTCGTGGGGAATATCACTGGACTCTTTGCAATGTATACATAGTTTGCGAGCCAGACGTTGGGCAATAATCAAACTAACGGCGCTGGCGATGTTAAACGAGGAGACGCCCATGTTAGCCAGTCGAGTCAGCGTTTCTGCCGCTGAGTTGGTATGCACTGTGGAGAGCACCAAGTGGCCAGTCTGGGCAGCTTTAACAGCAATTTCGGCCGTCTCGAGATCGCGAATCTCGCCTACCATGACCACATCAGGGTCTTGGCGTAGAAACGCCCTTAGCGCATTGGCAAAATCGAGGCCGATTTTAGGCAATACATTCACCTGATTGATACCCGAGACTTTGATTTCAACCGGATCTTCGGCGGTGCAAATATTGCGTTCCACTTTATTCAGAATATTAATGCCGGTATACAACGAAACGGTCTTGCCACTGCCAGTGGGGCCAGTGACTAGAATCATGCCTTGGGGTTGTTTTAGCGCGTGCTCATAATGGCCCCGTTGCTCGTCGGTAAAGCCCAGTTGCTCAATACCTAGCTGCGCGGTGGTAGGGTCTAATATCCTCAGCACCAGCTTTTCGCCATAAACGGTAGGCAGTGAGTTAACCCGGAAATCGAGAGAGTGGGTGCGGGAAAACTTAAGTTTTATTGCCCCATCCTGGGGCAGGCGGCGCTCGGAAATATCGAGGCGCGCCATGATTTTTAGCCGGGCTGCGATACGGTTGCGCATGGCAAAGGGTGGGCGTGCCACTTCGATTAGCATCCCGTCAACACGGAAGCGAACCCGGTAGAGGGTTTCGTAAGGTTCAAAATGGATGTCAGAGGCGCCCCGGCGGATTGCATCTAACAGAATTTTGTTCACAAACTTAACAATGGGCGCATCTTCATTATCCTGAGAAGATTCTTCCAGCGGAATTTCATGACCATCGTTATTTTGCACGCCGCTCAACGAATTAACCGTATTATCCAGCTCACCGAACTGATCAAACATGCCACGCTCGTTTTGAGCAAGGTAGCTATCGAGTGCGACCATGATTTGATCAACGGGAGCGAGGATGCCTTCAACACTAAGACCGGTCGCAAACTGTAATTCATCCAGTTGAGTCAACGTGACGGGGTAGGGCACTGCAACCGTCAGACGATGACCGTGGCGCGCTAATGGCAGTACGTTAAGGCTCTGCAGCACTTTAATGGGATAGTCCGAAGCGGGTGGGAGTGTCGTTAGTTTCACTGCCTCTAGGTCGATGACCGGTAGCCCGTACTCCCAACCAGCCGCCAGTGTCGCTTTACTAGGGACTACCAGACCGCTTTCAATGACATGCTGAAGTAACGATATTTCCAAGTCCGCGGCGGTGGTTTCCGCCGTGGCGGCCTGTGCGTCGGTTAACAAGCCGTGCTTAACCAAGCGCTGGGCAATGCCAAGCAGGCCACCACGCGCAGTGGCGTGTCTTAACGTTGACTCGAAGGAGGGCTGGCTCATCAAACAACCTGTTTTACATCGATATAAGCGTCTTACCTGTACCATAAACTAATGTTTATCGGCATTGAATGGCTTGTTATGCCATTTCGCTAAAGTGGTCGTCAACTAAGCTGGTACGCCAAAAGAGCGTGTTGTAAAAACACATCACGTAAGCTAGTGTAATCCTAATAAGTTTTAACTCTTTGTGAGAAATCTCCAGCCTTACAAAGACTTACTTATTCCCTAAGGAGATGCCTTCATGCCGAGTGCCGCACAAGCTATTGCACAGAACACCAAACAAGACGGTTTCACTCTGATTGAGCTGATGATTGTTATCGCTATCATTGGCGTTCTGTCGGCTGTGGCGGTGCCGCAGTACCAATCTTATATTCAGCGCGCCGAAGCGACATCCGCATATTCCACTTTGAAATCCCTGCAAACAGGATTTGATACTGCGGTGATTTCTGGGGTGAATCCTTCTGACGAATTTCAAACAGAGGATGGAGATGATGCGTTCGTAGACTATGTCGGCTTTAATGAAGATGATCTAACGGGTGGAAATACCCTCACTTATTCAGATTTAAATACCAATGCCCCTACAATTACCTTTAACTTTGGATCTATAGGCGCAGCTGCATCTGGTGAAGACAGTGCATCAAACACAATGTCAGTCACTAGAGAAGCGAGCAGCGGTAGTTGGATTTGTGAAGCAACTATTCCTGAGAATATCCTGCCACGCGGCTGCCAAGACTAAACCGGTAAAAAAGTAAGTCGCCAAGTTTGCTTTTACTTTCCAACTGCTCGTTGGAGCGCCTGTTTTGTTTCCATACTTCCTACGCATTTGTTCTTTACACTGAAAGCTCTGACCTTAAGCGAGGAGCTTACAGTGAAGCCTACCAACCTGATTGCCATAAGCGCGCTTGGCGCATTGCTACTCAATAGCGCCGCCTTCGCCCAGCCTGACCATGCCTCGGCTCACGGTGCCCGTGATAAAGGCCAGGAGCATGAATCTAACCGAGCTAGCCAATCCCACGATGAGCGGGTTGACTTGCCACGCATCAACGAGCGTGAACTACGTCAATTGCTGAGTCGGCATGACGCACCACGAGCAGAATCGTTGCCGCCCGGTATTCAACGCAACCTTGAGCGTGGCAAGCCCTTACCTCCGGGTATCGCCAAACGTTTTGACGGCCAGCTAGCGTCTCAATTGCCGCGCTACCCAGGCTATGAGTGGGAGCGTGTTGGCGCCGATGTGGTGTTAATTGAAGCGGCCACACGCATCGTTGTGGATGTGTTGGTAGACGTATTGCGCTAACCAAGATCATCAAAAGTCGGTTTGACTCGAAAATTACATCTGGGCGGCTTATGGTAGAGACTCATAGCATCATCGCGTTCTAAAGGGAGATTCAATGAGCGACCATACACTAGCCGCGCGTCTTGAAATTACTATCGCTATTGCTGAAGAAGCAGGGCAGATGATTATCAAGGCGCGGGAGCAGCAGGACTTTGCCCAGCGCTTAAAAAAGGATAACGAGCTAGTCACCGATGTGGATGTGGCCGTGGACAAGCTGATTAGTCAGCGCCTGGAAGAGCACTTTCCCGGTGAAGCGCGGCTGAGTGAAGAGCTTGCCCCCGAGAGCGCTGTGCATGAAGCGGCGCCGAAACTGTGGGTGGTGGATCCCATTGATGGCACGGTTAACTTTGCCCAAGGGCTTCGCCACGTAGCGGTTTCCATTGGCTGGATGGAAGAGGGCGTCGCCAAGGTAGGCGTTGTACATGCACCGTTTTTAGGCGAAACCTTTAGCGCTGCCGAAGGCGCCGGGGCTTATTGCAACGGTCAACCTATACAGCCCAGCAGTGCAGATTCTCTGGCGGACACCCTGGTAGGAACGGGATTTCCCTACCGTAAAGAGGAGCGTAAGCACCTTTTAAAGCGATTAGAGGCTGTTTTATTTGAGTGCCAAGATATTCGTCGTAATGGGGCTGCGGCGCTCGATATATGCGATGTGGCCTGCGGTCGACTGGATGCTTATTACGAGAGTGTCTCGCCCTGGGATTTCGTTGCAGGTTGGGTTATTGCCCGCGAAGCCGGCGCACGAGTTGGGCACTTATACCCTGTGCCCCCAGCGGTGCCTGAAGACATTTACCCGGATCATTTAATTGTAACGGCTCCAGGTGTATATGACGCCATGGCCTATTTGTTACTTGAGGCGGATCAACGTAAGTCATAAAGGACGATGAGAGCCATAGCGGTGTGTGACAAATACTTGAAAAGAAAGCGCTATAAGGGCTTTTCATTTATGCAAGAAACCGCTAGTATACGCACCGTCTTGAGGCAAAGATGTAGCGGCCAATAAAGACAGCGGAGCGTGGCGCAGCTTGGTAGCGCGTTGCAATGGGGTTGCAAAGGTCGCAGGTTCGAATCCTGTCGCTCCGACCAAAAATTATTAAAAACCGCCGATTTGGGTAAAACCAATCGGCGGTTTTTATTTGAGATAAAAACTGGCTTACGCCTTTCAGCCACGTCACCTCTTCAGCTTATTCTTAGTCGCATTAGCAAAGACTGACCTCTCCATGTTCGTCATTACACATCCACCAGGTCTAAGCGACCTGGAGTGTGTCTGTTAGTTAAAAATAGCCTGAACGTTCAGCGCTTGGCACCCTGCATTGCCTGCTCTTCGATATCTCTATCGACCGAAGAAACATAGTACTCGTCGTCAAAAGCGCCCTCCGGCTCCTTGAGCCATACCAGGCAGATCAGCCAGCTAATGAAAGCGCCAGTGGCGATGATGTAGAAGAACTGCGACGGAGTGACAAACGTAAAAATAGTCAGATAGACCACCGCGCCGACATTACCGTAGGCGCCGGCCATGCCCGAGATCTGCCCGGTGATGCGGCGCTTAATGGAGGGAATGATACCGAAGGTCGCTCCCTCTGCGCCTTGTACGAAAATCGAGGTGCCGATGGTCACCGCAATGGCCAGAATGAGCGGCCAACTCGAATTGAGCATGGCCATCAGCAAGAACCCAACGCTAATGCCAAACATGTAGCACAGCATGACGAAACGGCGATTGCCCATACGGTCGGATACCATGCCGCCCATCGGGCGCGCCACCAGATTGACGAAAGCGAACGACGCAGCGATCAGGCCAGCCGTTGCGGCATTGAGCCCCCAGGTCTCCTCAAAGAACATGGGCAGCATCGACACCACCGCCAGTTCCGCGCCGAAGTTGGCAAAGTAGGTGCTGTTGAGCGCGGCCACGCTATTAAATGAGTATTTATCATCCTCGGGTACTCCCTTGCGCAGGATTGGCAGGTTGACCCGCAGAATCTGTACGATCTGGTAAATAACGATCGCCACGATGACTAAGTAAGCGACGAAGGCACCGGTGACCGATAAATAGCCCATATACTGAATACGCCAGACCAGGATGGCGAGTACGCCGACCAGCGGGATCGTCCAGATGATCAGCTTGATCATATCGCCCCAGGAGCTCACTTCCATGGCGGCGGATTTGCGTGGCTTACGGTGAGCCTGGGCGTCCGGGCCATCGGTGATCGCGAACCAGTAGTAAACACCGTAAGCCGCCATAACAACCGCACTTTGCGCGATAGCCCAGCGCCAGCCATCGGGGCCGCCATACATACTCAGGGCGATGGTCGGCAGCGACATGGCCGCTACGGCGGAGCCGAAGTTACCCCAGCCAGCGTAGAAGCCTTCGGCGAAGCCGATGTCCTTGGGCTTGAACCACAGCGCTGTCATATGGATACCGACCACGAAGCTGGCGCCAATCGAACTCAGCACCAGACGCGCCACAAGCAGCTGCGTCATGCTGTTGCCGAAAGCAAACGCCAACGCCGGTATCGACATCGTCACCATAAGCACCGAGAACACCCGACGTGGGCCGAACCGATCCAGTGCCATGCCAACGATTATGCGCGCGGGAATAGTCAAGGCGACGTTGCAGATGGCGAATAGCTTGAGATCGTCCGTGGTCAGCCAGTCGACGCTCTTGAGCATGCTCGATGCGAGCGGCGCCATGTTGAACCACACGTAAAAGGTAATAAAGAAGGCAATCCAGGTCAGGTGCAGGGCCCGGATTTCAGGGCTGCGAAACTTGAATACAGCGGAAACTTTCATGGTCGTATCGTCCTATGTCCCGATGGGGGTATGTCCCAAAGGTGGGTAGAGGCTGCTCAAGGGCTGGGTAGGATCAACAAGGGACACTCGGCGCGCCGAGCCAGAAACGAGCTGACGCTGCCGAAGGTCATGTAATCGAGTTCGTCGACGAAGTAAGTCAATGACTTGGCGATAATGCCGCCGTCCGGCTGCTGGCTATGGCGGGCAATCACCAGTAGGTCTGGCGAGAGTTTGCGGGTGGCCTGAAGCAGCATCTTGCGAGCGTCCCCCTCGGCGAGAAGCTGCTCGGCTTGGAAACCCTCGCCAGTTGCAAACGCCACTCCCTCCTGAAGGTGCTGTTTCAGCTCGTCCTGCTCCTGCTGAAAAAGCGTTTCGTTGTTATCGGTGGCATCGAGTGGATTCTCCACCACACCGACCAGTACCAGCAGCGGCTGGTTGCAGCGGAACATGTTGACGACCTGGGCGAGTGCCAGCTTGGCGTTCCGAGAACCGTCATAGGCAATCATGATTTTCATGGTGTCCTCCCGCATTGGGGTAGGGGGGTAAGACCCGGAGCTTGGCTCCGGGCGTAAACACGCAAGCCGCACTCAGGGGTTCTTAACGTATGCACCCTTGCGTAGGTAGAACCACCAGTTGATGACGAGGCAGATAGCGTAGAAGACCGCAAAGCCGTACATGGCAAATTCAGGTGTGCCGGCCTGGATTTGCTCGCCCATTACCCGCGGGGCGATGAAGGCGCCATAGGCCGCGACGGCAGAGGTCCAGCCAAGTACCGGGCCTTTCTGCTGCTGATCGAAAATCACACCGATGCTGCGGAAAGTGGAACCGTTGCCGATACCACTGGCGGCGAATAACACAATGAATAGCAGCAGGAATAGCCAAAAGAATTGATTTGGATCGGTGGCGTTATAGGCCTGCATCATCACATAGCCGGTGGCGATGGAGACGACCACCATGATCGCAGAGATTATTTGGGTAACGATGGAGCCGCCCACTTTGTCGGAGATCCATCCGCCTAACGGGCGGATTAGAGCGCCCACGAAGGGGCCTATCCAGGCCCAGGTCAAAGCGCTGGGCGCCTCGGGGTTGGCCACGCGAATCAGCGTGCCATCGGCAGTTGCTTCCATCATGTTGCCGAAGATGACGTTGATGGAGAGAGGCAGGGCTGCTGAGAAACCGATAAAGGAGCCGAAGGTCAGGATGTAGAGAATGGTCATTGACCAGGTGTGCTTGTTGGAAAATATCGCGAACTGCTTCTGGATATTGGGCTTGATGTCGCCAGGAATCAGGCGCAACAACACAAGGGTCAGAACGATGGTTAGCGGCAGGGCAATCCACATATTAAGCCAACCGAGCGCCAACATACCGATGACGGCGGTCACCATGCCGACGCCGTAGAGGCCTAATATTTTGCTGAAAGCCGCCAGCGGCGAACCCGGGTTGGGCGTAATAGTGCGAAGATTGTTCATGCCGAACCAACCGGCGAACGCTAATGGGATCAAGAACACGAGCCAGATAAAGCCAGCATTCTGGATCCAGGTATCTGTACCGGCTTCGATCCGACCGATCAAGGTACCGCTGGCGCTTTGCAACTCCATTGGAGAACCGGCAATCGCGCCGAAGACGCCGACGGTCATTACCAGCGGGATCACAATCTGCATGGTAGTGACGCCGAAATTGCCCAGGCCCGCATTCATGCCCAGGGCGTAACCTTGCTGCTTGCTGGGATAGAAGGTGGAAATATTGCTCATCGAGCAAGCGAAGTTGCCACCGCCGATACCGGACAGCAGTGCCAACGACTGGAATACCCAGAACGGCGTGCCAGGATTTATCAAGGCGATACCGGTGCCCGCGGCGGGGATCATCAACAGCGCGGTGGTCAGGAAAATAGTGTTACGCCCGCCAGCGATGCGGATCATGAACGATGCTGGGATGCGCAGCGTGGCACCCGCTAGACCGGCAAGCGCCGTCAGGGAAAATAACTGGTTAACCGTGAACGGAAAACCCAGGTTCTGCATTTGGGTGGTGATCATTCCCCACATCATCCAGACAGCGAAGCCCATCAGCAGGCTGGGAATGGATATCCATAGGTTGCGGTTGGCGATGTGCTTGCCTTCCTGTTCCCAGAATTGGGCGTCTTCGACATCCCACTTCTCAATGTCGGTGTTTCTCTTGCTCATGGCGGTTTCCCCTTGGCATCAAACCTTTCTGCACTTAGCAGTTAGAAGGCAAGATACGCTTGAGGAAGAAATGGGGGAATAGGTGCAAATAGCAGTAAAATCAGCGACATACCTCTTGAGAGGTAGTCGCTAAAAGGCCCGGATTGATTGATTTTAAAGACAAAAAATCGAGAGGGGGTAAAGGCGGGTCAGAGCAAAAGTACTCTGGGAGTCTTTGGAGGTATCCACACAGAACCGATTAGTGATCGATACCTTCCTGGACTGCCCAGACGGCGGCCTCGACACGTGAGCGTAAGTTGAGCTTCTTGAGTAGGTGTTTAACGTGAACCTTGACCGTGCCTTCGGTAATATCCAGCTTGCGCGCGATGAGCTTGTTGGAGAGTCCGCCAGCAAGCTGTTGCAGAATTTCGCGTTCACGCTGCGTTAGGCTATGTATATCAGGGGTCGTGGGGGCATTGCGCTGATTACGCAGGGCTTCAGCGAGTAGGGCGGTCAGGCTCTCGCTGATCACCATACGGCCCAGGGCGGCCTGACGCAGTTGGCGCACCATGTCTTCGGGCTCCATATCCTTTAGCAGGTAACCATCGGCACCGGTGCGCAGTGCCGCGACAACGTCATCCTCATGGTCGGAAACAGTGAACATCACCACGCGGCCGCTATAGTTGGCTTCGCGAAGGCGCCGCAGCGCTTCCAATCCATTAACGCCAGGCATGTTTAAATCAAGTAACACCAGGTCAGGCTCAAGTTTGAGGGCCAGTGCAATGCCCTCTTCGGGATCGCCCGTCTCGCCAACCAGTTCAAGGTCGTCTTCTAGCTCAAGCAACTGAATCACACCGCGCCGTAGTAGTGGATGGTCGTCGATAATCATCAGACTGGCAGGTGTGTCTTTGGCGGTGGTCAGCGTCATTAAGAAGTCCCTGTACCTAAGTGAGAGTCGGAGGCAGCCGTAACAGGCTGCTGCTGAATTAAGCGAGCGGTCAACGGGGTAAAGTCTACCTCAACACTGGCTCCTCCGGTGGGGCGATTGGTGATGCTCAGTTGCCCATTCAGGGTAGTGGCACGGTCGCGTATGATCACCAAGCCGTAATGCATTGGCGGTGAGCCATCGTCTTCCAGGCCGATGCCGTCATCCTCGATACGCACTAACAAGCGGGCATCGGCGAATCGTACGGTGACCTTAGCCCAATGGGTTTGGGCGTGTTTGTGGGTATTGGCCAGTGCTTCACGAATGATCTGCAGTACGTGAATTTCTTCATTGGGGTTAAGCAGATAAGGCGGCACATCGTAGTCAAGTTCGACCGTGGCCTCCATACGCTGGCAGAACTCATCGACGGTCTGGCGCAGGGCAAATTGCAGCCCCGGCCCCTCAAGCTTGAGTCGGAAAGTGGTGAGTAGCTCACGCAGTTGACGGTAGGCGCTGTTCAAACCGGTACGTAGCTCGTCGAACACCGCAGACTGCGCCTCTCGGGTTGCCTCTTTTTGCTGCATGCGTTCGAGTCGGGCGACCTGCATCTTTAGGTAAGATAGTGATTGCGCCAGAGAATCATGCAGTTCCCGCGCGATGATGGTTCGTTCGTTGATCAATGTGACGTGCTGCTGCTCTTCGATACGCCGCTGCAGGTAAACCGCCGTGGCCAGCTGGTCGGCTAACATGGTGAGCAGGCGACGAGTACTATCGTTGAGCCGCTCCTGGGGATACCACACTTCCAGGGTGCCTAGCAGCGTATCGCCTACGCTGATCGGTAGCAGCAGGCATTGCGACTGGTTATTGGCCACCAGATCCAGGGGGCGAGGATCAATCAGGCAGGCATGACAATCCTGATCGCGGCAGTACTCAGGGCGGGTACGCGAATGCGTTTCCAGTACCGGCATTGCGCGTTGATCGAAAGGGTCTTTTAATGAAAGGCGTATCGGCCCGATATCCAGCAGCTTTTCCAGTTCGCGCAGCATGGGGGCTGCGCTAGAACAGAGGTCGTTACCGCCGCCATACAGCGTGCGACTGGCATCGTGCATCACCCGCAGCGCCTGATTACTGCGCTCAAGCTCCTGTTTCTTGCGTGATATCTTGTCTTCCAACGCGGCGTAACTTGTTGCCAGCTCGGCAGACATCTTGTTAAAGGTATGGCCCAATAATGCCAGCTCGTCGCTACCGCGGAGCTGTGAACGTGGCTTGAAATTACGCTGTGCCGCCTCCCGGGCCAGTACCATAAGTTGGCGCAAAGGCACTACCAGATTGTAGCGAACATCGTAGAGAGCGATGGCGACCACTATCGCAATCAACACTAAAAAAAGCACTTGCATCATGCCCAGCAGCCGCACCTTGGCCTCAGTGCTTTGCTCCAGGTAGGTGACTAGCATCTCGATGTCATTGACCATCGCAACGATCATCGCTTCTAGCGTATCCAGGTCAAGCGCTGCAGCGGTGGGCGGTGCTTGTAGTGCCGGGCGAAGCGTGTACTGCCAGTAGGTTTGAAGTTTTTCCAGTTGACGGCGACGCTCGTGACGATCATCAGCGGGGATCGTTTGTTGTAGCGTCGTGCCATGCAAACGCTGATCGAAACGCGTTATCAGCTCTTCGAGCTGCTCTTCACTCGTCTCTTCAGGGGCATACTCCAGGCGCTGCAAGGCCCCTAATATCTGATAAGCATTCATGCGTAATGAGCCAGCGACATTGATCGCGGCCGCGTCGCCACGGCTGCTGTTAGACATTGCCATGGTCAGGGTGATGCTAATGAGTGCCATACCGCTAATGGCAAGCAGAGACGCAATGATGCGAGCAACCAGGGAGCGTTGAAGTAATTTCATGGCAGTTCCGATAGCGCGGAAGGGGTAAGAGAGTGTGACAGTGTCTGCATCTTGATACGAGGGCTATTCCTTTGGAGTTAGTCGACCTACCTCCAATGTTTTTTGACCTACGTCAGGTATTTACCGACAATTCTGGCATGCCTTCAGATGTCTTAATACTTTCGCTGGGAAACGTCATGCCACCACCCGTGCCGCCTCCCACGTTGGAGACATCAACACAGCCAGTCAATGGTTACCAGTTACTGGTAGCTATGCTTTTAATGCCACTGGCAAGCGCATTGGCGGTGGCTAGCTGGACACTTTACGCACTGCTCGCAAAGCAATCCCTCTATGTGCTGATACCGTTGAGTAGCGGTGTGCTGCTGGCCTGGCCGGCTTGGTATTTCGCCACGCGGGGCGACACCTGTCGCTTGATGCAGTGGCTTTTGCTGGGGCTCGCACTTGCGCTGGGTGGGTTTGGAGTGGCAAGCCGTCCGTGGGAGTTTTTGTTGGTGGGGGCCGGACTTGGGCTGGGAGGTGCGGTGGTTACAACTGGCATCGCCCACGCCAAAGGCTGGATGCCTGATCGCTGGGTGCTTCTTCTTGTAGCCTTGTGTCTCGCTTTAAGCGCAGGCGTAGGGTTTTCCTTACGGATGACGCCTCTGGTAGTACAAGCCTATGGCTGGCGCGCAGCGCCACTCAGCCTCTTGATCCCGCTGTTTATGATAATGCTGCTGTTGTGGCTTTTCGTAGAATCACCCGAGTAACGCCACCTACTAATCTTCCCGGCTAGGGATAAGGCCCATTATATGACCATAGCGACGTTTGCCGATTTACTGCAGGAAGCGCATAAACAACCTAAACCCCAGCGCCTATTGTTTGTGTTCGTTCGCGCAGAACTGCCCGATTTTCCCGATGCTGAGCAGCGTCGTCGCTTCGAACAGGGCGAAGGTGGGGTGTTGGTGCCGGTGATATGCGTAGACAAATCGACCAAAGAACTGAGCAGCATGTCGGCCTTAGTCGAAGAGTCTCGCCGCACCGAGATCGAATGGGATCTGGTGTTCGCTGCGGCCATGGATGACCCAAAGGACGAAGCCGAGGTTGAACGGCAGCTCCAGCGCATGATGGAGTCACTGCAAATGGGTAATATCACTTCTTTTCTTGCCTTCGATCCACACGGCGATGCGGTTAATGTCGGCTAGGGGGTGACCATGGAGCACTATTTTCTCATCAAACACCTGCACATGACCGCCGCTGCACTGAGCATTACACTTTTCGTGGTTCGCGCCTGGTGGTCGGTGCGGGAAAGCCCGCGACTCCACGCCCGTTGGGTCAAGATACTGCCCCATCTTATTGATACGGCCCTGCTGGGGCTGGGGGTAACCTTGATGGCGCTACTCTCCGTATGGCCCTGGCAGCTTCCCTGGCTTGGTGCCAAACTGCTGGCGCTGTTGGCCTATATCGGTATTGGCAGCATTGCGATTAAGCGCGGGCCAACGCCCAAAGTGCGTGCCGTGGCCGCCGTCGTAGCGGTGGCCATTTTCGCCTATATGGTGGGGGCTGCTATGCGCCACAGCTCCCTTTCCTGGCTGGCCTAATATATTAGCCTTATCCATTTTTAGTGAGCGCTATGGTGTCTCTAGAAATGGATTGGGCCGATTATTGCAACATGTTCAAGTATTGGCGCAGTATTTCGTCATAGCATCTAGATAGGTAGCTCGGAAATGTTCGCCCGGAAATGTTAGCCCTAATCGCCCATTATCAAGCTGCGTCGAGCGGGCGGGATGGGCCAAAATGCTCGAAGTGGCGGCGATCCTCGTCAATGCCCAACTCAGACAAGGCGCTGTTAATCGCCGTCATAAATCCTTGGGGGCCAACGAAATAGCAGCGTGCCTTGAGATCAGGCAGGTAGTGAGCTAATAAGCTGCGGTCGATACGACCAATATGCTCGGCTTCGTTGCCGTGTTCATGGATGCGAACGGCTTGAAGGCGTTGAGGATACTCGCTTTTTAGCGCCTCTAATTCCTCTTTAAAAGCCTGATGCTCGGCATCCAAGGCCGCGTGTAGATAGGTGACCTGCCGTCCAAGGGACAAAGCATGGCGTGCCATGGGGAGGAGGGGCGTTTGACCAACGCCGCCGCTAGCAAGTAGTAGAGGCTCATCACCCTCAACCAACGTAAGGTTACCTGCTGGCGGTAACAGCTCCAAGGTGTCGCCTGGTTGTAGGACATCATGGAAATGGCGGCTGACTTGGCCCTGTTCTTCACGTTTGATCGAGATTCGATAGCTTTGGCCATTAGGCGTGTCCGAGAGGCTGTAGTGTCGATAGACCAACTCGCTGTTTATAGTCAAACGTACGCCGATATACTGACCGGGCTCATGGTTCGCCACGCAGCCGCCATCCTCGGGTTCCAGAATAAAAGAACGGATTAACGTACTTTCCTGTCGGGTGCTGGCAATCTTGAAACGGCGTGTGCCCCGCCAACCGCCTGGGCGCTGCTCGAACTCACGATAGCGTTGGTCTTCAAGGTCAATGAGTAGGGCGGCTAGCTCATTGTAAAGAGCGCCCCAGGCATCAGCGATTTCTGGTGTTACGGCATCACCGAGTACTTCTCCAATCGCCGCCAGCAGACACTCACCTACAATAGGATACTGTTCGGGAAGAATACCTAGCGAGACGTGTTTGCTGACCACAATATCCAGGGTGGCACGCGCTTGAGCAGGATTGCTGCGAAGTTGGACATAGGCCAACACGGCGCTGGCTAGGGCACGAGGCTGGCCGCCACTTTGCTGATGAACCTCATTAAAGAGCGGTTTGACCTCTGGATAGCGGGTAAACATCAACGGGTAAAAGCGCTGGGTAATTGCATTCAGGTGTTCTGCAACAACAGGAGCGGTCGCGTTGATTAGTGTTTCTTGCTCATTAGTTAGCAATGTCAATCCCTCGGCATATTAAGAAGTATTTCATATGAATCTTAATGCCGTGAGTCTATAAATGCTAGCCATAAGATGTATTTTTGATACATGTCATGGTCTGCGTTGATAGCTAGGCGCACAATCATATTTCCAAGTAATTTAGTCGGGATTACGCCATGCCAATGACCACCTCATCCGAGCCTGCTTCAAAACGTGAGCATCTGCCATTAATGCGTCTGGCTTTTAGGCCTTTTTTTCTGCTGGCTGCGCTGTTTAGTGTGGCGTCCCTATTAGTATGGCTAGCCTTCTGGCACGGCCATATTTTGCTGCGACCTTATGGCGGTTTGGTGTTCTGGCATCAGCATGAAATGCTGTTTGGCTTTGCAGCGGCTGTGGTCGCAGGATTTTTACTCACTGCTGTACGTAACTGGACAGGATTGCCGAGTTTAAATGGCTGGCCGCTACTGGGCGTGGTGGTGCTGTGGCTATCGGCAAGGATACTGATGGCTTTTCCCATGGGGTTGTCTGGGTGGCTGCTGCTGACGGTTGATCTCGCGTTCCTGCCGGTCGTCGCTATCGTTATGGCGCACCTGGTGATCACCGCAAAGCGTTGGCGCAACTTGGTCTTTATACCTGTGCTGTTGCTGTTTGCCATTGCTAATCTGGCGATGCACTTAGGAGTGATGCAGGGTGACGCCGAGTTAATTCGCCAAGCTGCCTACTTAGCCGTGCTGTTAATCACACTGATGATGACCGTCGTTGGCGGGCGTGTGATTGCCATGTTTACCGCTAACCGTTTGGGACGAACCAAACCTGACCCTATTCCTTTACTAGAAGGAGTGACGCTGGTTAGCACGGCTTGCGTAGTCGTGCTGCAGCTGGTCGTCATGCTGGGTGTTGTCATGCCTACTTTATTACTGGGTGGGGTGATGCTGTTAGCGGCGCTGGCTAATAGTATTCGTATGGCGCGCTGGGGTGGGCTGCACAGTTGGCGAGAACCCTTACTTTGGGGATTGCACGGTAGCTACGCCTGTATTCCGCTAGGGCTTGTTATGTGGGTCTTGGCACTCATGGGGCTGATGCGCGCAGAACTTGCTATACACGCCCTGACTATTGGGGGCATGGGCACTATGATGCTGGCCATGATGTCTAGGGTTTCGCTAGGTCATACGGGCCGCCCCATACGCACTTTGCCGGGTATGGGTGTGGCGCTAGGCTTAATGCTAATAGCCGCCTTAGTGCGCTCACCCGTTTTGGCGTTATTTCCCCAGATCACCCACTGGACTTACACGCTGAGCATTATCTTCTGGTGCGTGGCCTACGCAATATTCCTAGTGCACTACACTTGGCCGTTGATGCAGTCGCGAGTCGACGGGCAGGATGGCTAGGGAGTGCTAGGCGCTGACGGTAGGAATGCGCATAAGTTGCGCCAATTGAGATTGTTGACTGCCCAGCAGGTCGGCCAATGTGAAGTGGTCGAGTACACCTAGAAATGCTGATAGTGCGTCATTAAGTATCGGTTGAAGGCGACATGCCGGCGTAATGATGCAGGCATTGTCGCTATGAAAGCACTCCACTAGCGCCATGTCATGCTCCATCTCGCGTACTAGCTCGCCTAACCCAATAGTGGCGGGGGCACGTGTCAGCAGTAGGCCGCCATTCTTGCCACGAATAGCGGTAACGTAGTTCTTTTGACTTAGCTCCTGAACAATTTTCATCAAATGATTGCGTGAGATATTAAACGTCTCGGCAATTTCATTAATCGTAGAACGCTCCTCTCCCTTGGCCGCAAGAAAGATCAATACGCGTATCGAATAATCAGTGAATCGGGTGAGGTGCATGGAGTGCGCTTTGCTCCGAAGTAATCCAACTATAAAAAGCATGTTGTATGAATGTTCAGTGAGTTGCAATGTAAACGTGGTTGAAGCCCTGCAAGCACATCTGGTTTTGCAAAAGTCAGCCCTCGCGCACGCTGTAATTCACGTTGTTATTTCAACAGCGCCAACTGTCTATTCCTTTACGTTGGCCGCTCTATCACCTTGTGGGTAGATAGGGTGTATATGGAGGTAATCACGCAGTAATCCGCTGTTCGATCGCGCAGAATCCACTCCATGGAACCCGCCTGACGGGTATGCAAATTTCCGAGGAGCCTGGAGATCGACCATGAGTCACTTCATAGATCGGCTGAATTTCTTCCGCAAGTCCCGCGAGCCTTTTGCCAACGAACACGGCGAACTACGCAGCGAATCCCGCCAGTGGGAAGATAGTTATCGTGCCCGCTGGCAACACGACAAAGTGGTACGCAGCACCCATGGTGTGAACTGTACTGGATCTTGCAGCTGGAAGATCTACGTTAAGAACGGTTTAGTTACCTGGGAAACCCAGCAGACTGACTATCCCCGCACACGACCTGACCTGCCTAATCATGAACCCCGGGGCTGCCCACGCGGTGCCAGCTACTCCTGGTACATGTACAGCGCCAACCGCCTTAAGTATCCATTAGTGCGCAAGCCGTTGCTGGCGCTATGGCGCGAAGCGCTGAAGGCGCATCCTGACCCGGTCGACGCCTGGGCGTCGATTGTCGAAGACCCCGCCAAGACCAAGCAGTACAAGCGTGCCCGCGGTATGGGCGGCTTCGTTCGCGGTAACTGGGACGAGCTCAACGAGCTGGTCGCGGCCTCTAACGTTTACACCGCGAAGCAGTACGGCCCCGACCGGATCATCGGCTTCTCGCCGATTCCTGCCATGTCGATGGTCAGCTACGCCGCAGGTAGCCGCTACCTGTCGCTGATTGGCGGCGTCTGCATGAGTTTCTACGACTGGTACTGCGACCTGCCACCCGCCTCACCGATGACCTGGGGCGAACAGACTGATGTACCCGAGTCAGCGGATTGGTACAACTCTGGCTACATTATCGCCTGGGGCTCTAACGTGCCCCAGACGCGTACCCCGGATGCCCACTTCTTTACCGAAGTACGTTACAAGGGCACCAAGACGGTTTCGATCACCCCGGATTATGCCGAAGTCTCCAAACTGACCGACGAATGGCTGTCCGCCAAACAGGGCACCGATGCCGCTTTGGCGATGGCCATGGGCCACGTGATTCTCAAGGAGTTTCATCTTGAGAACCCCAGCGCTTATTTCACCGACTATGTGCGCCGCTATACCGATATGCCCTTCCTGGTGGAACTGGAAGTGCGTGAAGATGGCAGCTTTGCGCCGGGTCGCCAACTGCGTGCCAGTGATTTCGATGCCGCCCTGGGCCAGGAAAACAATCCCGAGTGGAAAACCGTTGCCTGGGACGAAACCCGTGACCAGCTGGTGGTACCACGCGGTTCCATCGGTTTCCGCTGGGGCGAAACCGGCGACGAAGTGGGCAAGTGGAACCTGGAATCGCTGGACGCCGCAGGCACCGAGATCAAACCGTTACTCAGTTTAGTCAATCACCACGATAGCGTCGCGAGCGTAGCGTTCCCGTACTTCGGTGGCATCGAGCACGAGCACTTTGAACACGTCAAAGGAGCCGGTGTTGGCGCCGCCGATGACCTACTGTTCCACAACTTGCCCGCAAAGCGGCTGAAGAGAGCCGATGGCAGTGAGATGTTGGCAGTCACCGTTTTTGACCTGATGTGTGCCAACTACGGTATCGACCGTGGCTTTGCCGGTGACGGCGAAGATGATGGCGCCACCTCGTTTGACCAGATTCGTCCCTATACCCCCGCGTGGCAGGAGAAAATCACCGGCGTCCCAGCAGAGCAGTGCACCCGCATTGCCCGGGAATTCGCCGATAACGCCCATAAAACCAACGGTCGTAGCATGATCATCGTCGGTGCCGGTATGAACCACTGGTACCACATGGACATGAACTACCGCGGCCTGATCAACATGCTGGTGATGTGCGGCTGTATCGGTCAAAGCGGTGGCGGCTGGGCCCACTATGTAGGTCAGGAAAAACTGCGCCCGCAAACAGGCTGGACGCCGCTAGCCTTTGGTCTTGACTGGCAGCGCCCGCCGCGCCATATGAACTCTACCTCGTTCTTCTACAACCATTCTTCCCAGTGGCGTTACGAGAAGCTCGAGATCAAAGAGATCCTGTCGCCGTTGGCCAAGGCTGAGGATTACCCCGGCAGCCTGATCGACTTTAACGTGCGCGCCGAGCGTATGGGCTGGCTGCCATCGGCGCCGCAGCTTGGAAGCAACCCGCTGCGCCTGTCGAAAAAAGCCGCAGCCGCAGGGTTGTCGACCGCTGACTATGCGATTCAGCAGCTTAAGAGTGGTGAACTGCGCTTTGCCGCGGAAGACCCGGATGCACCAGAGAACTTCCCGCGCAATATGTTTATCTGGCGCTCCAATCTGTTGGGCAGCTCCGGTAAGGGCCATGAGTACATGCTCAAGTACCTACTGGGGACTCGCCACGGTATCCAGGGCAAAGACCTGGGCGACTTCGGCGGCCTGAAACCCGAAGAGGTCGTGTGGCGTGACGAGGCGCCGGAAGGCAAGCTCGACCTGCTGGTGACGCTGGACTTCCGCATGTCCACCACCTGCCTCTACTCGGATATCGTGCTGCCTACGGCGACCTGGTATGAGAAGGACGACCTTAACACTTCTGACATGCACCCCTTTATTCACCCGTTGACTGCCGCCACCGATCCGGCTTGGGAGTCGCGCAGCGACTGGGATATTTACAAGGGCATTGCCAAATCTTTCTCCAAGGTGTGCGTAGGCCACCTGGGCGAGGAGACCGATCTGGTCACGCTGCCGATGCAGCACGACTCGCCAGGAGAATTGGCCCAGCCAGCGGTGATGGATTGGAAGAAGGGTGAATGCGCGCCGATTCCCGGCAAGACCATGCCAGCGCTGATTGAGGTCAAGCGCAACTATCCTGAAACCTATGAGCGTTTCACCTCCGTGGGGCCGCTGCTGGAAAGTATCGGAAACGGCGGCAAGGGTATCGCCTGGAATACCGATGCTGAAGTGGAGCTGCTGGGCAAACTCAACCATCGTAAGTTGGATGGCCCGCATAAAGGCCGCCCGTTGATCGACAGCGCTATTGATGCCGCCGAGATGATTTTGACCCTGGCCCCGGAAACCAACGGCGCCGTGGCAGTAAAAGCGTGGGATGCACTCTCCAAGATTACCGGGCGTGACCACACCCACCTGGCGAGGCCCAAGCATGAAGAGAAGATCCGCTTCCGCGATATCGTCGCCCAGCCGCGCAAGATCATCTCCAGCCCGACCTGGTCTGGCCTTGAGGATGAACACGTCTCCTATAACGCCGGTTATACCAACGTTCACGAGCTGATTCCCTGGCGCACCGTGAGTGGGCGTCAGCAGTTCTATCAGGATCACGCCTGGATGCGCGCGTTTGGTGAAAGCCTGCTGGTCTATCGCCCCCCCATCGATACCAAGGCGGCCAAAGGCTTTACGCTTCCCGCCGACAACGGCTTTAAGAGCAAAGCGCTGAACTTCCTCACACCGCACCAGAAGTGGGGCATCCACTCCACTTACTCGGACAACCTGCTGATGTTGACGCTTAACCGCGGCGGCCCGGTGGTTTGGCTCTCCGAGGCGGATGCCGCAGAGATCGATATCGAGGACAACGACTGGATCGAGGTCTACAACGCCAACGGCTCGATTGCCGCGCGGGCTGTGGTCAGCCAGCGGGTCAAGGCGGGCATGGTGATGATGTACCACGCCCAGGAGCGCAATGTGAACGTCCCAGGTTCCGAGATCACCGGCACCCGGGGCGGGATTCACAACTCGGTCACCCGTGTCTGCCCCAAGCCTACCCATATGATCGGTGGCTACGCGCAGCTCTCTTACAGTTTTAATTACTACGGCACCGTCGGCTCAAACCGCGATGAGTTCGTGTTAGTGCGCAAGATGAAACACGTTGACTGGCTGGATGGTGAAGGCAATGACAGCGTTCAGGAGGCCGTGAAATGAAGATTCGTTCCCAGGTAGGCATGGTTCTCAACCTTGACAAGTGTATCGGTTGCCACACCTGTTCGGTGACCTGCAAAAATGTCTGGACTAGTCGGGAAGGCATGGAGTACGCCTGGTTCAACAACGTCGAGACCAAGCCCGGCATCGGCTATCCCAAAGAGTGGGAGAACCAAGCCAAGTGGAAGGGCGGCTGGATGCGCCGTAACGACGGCCGGATTGAACCGCGCATTGGTGGCAAATGGCGGGTGTTGGCGAATATCTTCGCCAACCCCGACCTGCCCGAAATGGACGACTACTACGAGCCGTTCACGTTCGACTACCAGCACCTGCATACCGCCAAGATTGGTGAGCACCAGCCGGTGGCGCGTCCCCGCTCGCTGATCTCCGGCCAGCGCATGAAAAAGATCGAATGGGGCCCCAACTGGGAAGAGATCCTCGGTACTGAATTCGCCAAGCGGCGCAAAGATGCCAACTTCGACAAGGTGCAGGCGGATATTTACGGCCAGTTCGAAAACACCTTCATGATGTATCTGCCGCGCCTCTGCGAGCATTGCTTGAACCCCACCTGCGTGGCGTCCTGCCCCAGCGGTGCGATCTACAAGCGGGAAGAGGATGGCATCGTTCTCATCGACCAGGACAAGTGCCGCGGCTGGCGGATGTGCATCTCCGGCTGCCCCTACAAGAAGATTTACTACAACTGGAAAAGCGGTAAATCCGAGAAGTGCATTTTCTGCTACCCACGTATCGAGGCCGGTCAGCCGACCATCTGCTCCGAGACTTGCGTGGGCCGTATTCGTTATCTCGGTGTCCTGCTTTATGACGCTGACCGCATCGAGGAAGTGGCAAGTTCGCCGGACGAGCGCGACCTCTACCATCGCCAGCGCGAGATCTTCCTTGATCCCAATGATCCGGAAGTGATTGCCCAGGCTAAACGGGATGGTGTCCAGGATAACGTCATCAAGGCTGCCCAGGCCTCTCCGGTCTACAAGATGGCGATCGACTGGGGGCTGGCGCTGCCGCTGCACCCGGAATACCGCACGCTGCCGATGGTGTGGTACGTGCCGCCGCTGTCGCCGATTCAATCCGCCTTTGATGCCGGGCATGTGGAGTTTGACGGCGTCCTGCCCAAGATTGAGTCGCTACGTATCCCAGTGAAGTACTTGGCCAACCTGCTGACCGCTGGCGAAGAGGAGCCCGTGGTGTTGGCGCTCAAGCGCTTAATGGCAATGCGGGTCTATATGCGCGGCAAGCACGTGGAGGGCGCCCCCAATGCCGAAGTGCTCGATGCCGTAGGCTTGAGCGTCGCCCAGGTAGAGGAGATGTACCGCTACCTGGCGATTGCCAACTATGAGGATCGCTTCGTGATCCCCACCAGCCACCGCGAGATGGCCACCGAAGCCTTCCCCGAACGCGGTGGATGCGGCTTTACCTTTGGTGATGGGTGCCACGGTGAGAGCCAGCCCAACCTGTTTAATGGCCGTCAGCAGACCAGCGTTTTGGTAAAACCGGTAGAGGTCTTCGACCCGCAGCCACAACTTGAGGAGTCGCGTCATGACTGAAGCCGCTATCCAATCGCCGACCCCGGTAGAGACGTTGTTCGAGCCGCTGCAGGGCATGCGTAGCCTACGCGTACTGGCCCGCCTGCTCGATTACCCGACCCAGGAACTGCAGGACGCCTGCGGCGAACTCATCGAAATTCTCAATGCCGAGCGCCGCCTGGGGGCGGCTCTAAAATCGTCGCTAATGGCGTGGTGTCAGCGTCTTCAAGAGGGCGACCTGCTTGAGCTGCAGGCCGAGTATGTGGCGCTGTTCGATAAGGGACGAGCTACCTCGCTGCTGCTGTTCGAGCACGTTCATGGTGAATCCCGTGATCGTGGTCAGGCCATGGTGGATCTTATGGCTGAGTACAGCGCGGCCGGTTTTGAGCTGGATGCCCGCGAACTGCCCGATCATCTACCGGTGTTCCTTGAGTACCTTTCCATGTGCGACGAAGCCGAGATCGGCCGCTGGCTGGGTGAAATACGCCATATCCTGGCGCTGCTCACCGCTCGGTTGGAAGAGCGGGGAGCGGATCACGCCCTGGTGCCGCTGTCACTACTGGCATTAATTGGGGCCGAGGGCGATGTGGAGGAGCATCGGCCCCAGGTCAAGAAAGAAGTGCCTGATAACACCCCCGAAGCCTTGGACGCTGTATGGGAAGAAGAAACGGTGCGCTTCTCGGCAACCTCTGACGAGGATTGCGCGCTGCAGTCTGCTGAAGGACGCCGTCTTGCTGAACGTAAAAATTCCGTCAAGAGCGAGGCTGTTCGCATTATGCCCGCTGCCTCAACAACCTCTTCTGCCAATCGTTAATAGGAGAACCGCCATGTATGACGCGATTGCGCATTACTTAACCCATCTGATCTACGGTTACTACCCCTATCTCGCGGGCACGGTGTTCCTGCTTGGCAGCCTGCTCCGTTTTGATCATGGTCAGTACACCTGGAAGACCGGTTCCAGCCAGATGCTGTCATCCAAGAACATGCGCCTGGGCAGCAACCTGTTCCATATCGGTATCATTGTGATTTTCTTTGGCCACCTTGTGGGCATGCTCACACCGCACTGGGTTTATGAACCGTTCCTGCACGCCGGTACTAAACAGCTAGTGGCCATCGTGGTGGGCGGTATTGCTGGCGCCATGTGCGTGGTGGGCGGTGCCATGTTGCTCTATCGGCGTCTGGCCAACCCACGTGTAAAGGCGTCGTCGAGCATGATGGATACCTTGATCCTGGGCTTGATTGTCCTGCAGGCGTGCCTTGGCATGGTGACCATCATCTTCTCGTTGGGCCATATGGACGGTGAGATGATGTTGACCCTCTCCAGCTGGGCGCAGTCCATCGTCTTCTTCAGCGGCGGCGCGGCGGACTATATGCAGGAAGTGTCGTGGATCTACAAACTGCATATTTTTATCGGCCTGACCATCATCCTGCTGTTTCCATTTTCGCGGCTGGTGCATGTGTGGAGCGCGCCGTTTGGTTATGTTACCCGGCGTTATCAGCTTGTCCGCCGTCGTGGCTAAAAACTGGCTTATGCTCGGCCATACGTTGTTGGAGATCGGCTCAAAATGCTCATTTACAAACTCGTAAACTCCGCTTTTTCTCCGATCTCCGCCTAGTCTGGCCTTCGCACGCTCAGTTTTATATAGAGGAGAAATAACATGCAGATGATTGATATCGAACAGCTACCTGGGGGAGTTGCTCCGCCCCCAGTACGTGTCGGCGACGCCAGTATCGATGAGGTAACGATTGCATTAGAGATGCAGTATCACCCCGCCGAAACGGCGGGGGAGGCTCAGCTTCAGGCGGCTCGTGCGTTGGTGGTCAGAGAGCTGCTGCGCCAGCAGGCTAACGCTCTGGGCCTACTGTCGATGCAGGAAGCTACCGAAGCGCAAGAGGATGCGGCGATTGCTGCTTTGCTCGAACAGGAGCTTGAGGTGCCTGAGCCGGGAGAGGCAGACTGCCGCCGCTTTTTTGACACCCACCGTGAGCGTTTCAGCGAACCGACCCAGTTACGCGTTCGGCATATTCTGCTCGCCGCAGCGCCGGATGACTCCTTGGGTCGCGACGAAGCGTACCAGCTTGGCGAAAAGCTGCTTGAAGAGCTTCAGCAGATACCCGAACGGTTTGCTGAATTTGCTCAACACCACTCCGCGTGCCCTTCAAAAGAGCTGGATGGTGATTTGGGCTGGCTAGTGTCGGGGCAGACCGTTGCGGAGCTTGACCGCGCTTTGCAGCACTTGCCGGAAGGTCTACACGAGCGCCCTTTGGCGTCTCGCTATGGCTGGCACGTGGTGAGTATTGACGAGCGCCGTGAAGGCCGGGCGTTACCTTTCGATCAGGTCATCGACCGAGTGCGCCATAGCCTACGGGAACAGGCAACTCGACGGGCGTTGCGCCACTATTTACTGGCGTTACAGAGCGATATAGGCGTCGAAGGAATTGTCCTGGACGACGATGCTGGCGGCAGTTTGATGCAATAGCTTGAGGCAATAGCTTGATGCAATAGTAAGGCTAAGAGGAGAGGCTTGATGTCCCATGTTTCTATAGATGCACTTTTCGCTCCGCTTGGCATCGCGGTGCTAACGGTTTCCGATACGCGTGGATTCGATGAAGATGGCAGCGGTGACCTGCTGGTTAAACATCTAAATGAAAGCGGCCATGTCCTGGTGGAGAGGCGCATCGTTGTCGATGATATCTACCAGGTTCGCGCCGTGGTCTCGGAATGGATTGCGCGAGCAGATATCCATGCGATTCTGGTTAATGGCGGCACTGGTTTTACTACCCGAGATACCACTCCTGAAGCTTTGATACCTCTTTTCGATAAAGCAATTGAGGGATATGGGGAGCTATTTCGGCACTACTCCCTGAAGGCGATCGGCACTGCGACGATTCAGTCCCGCGCCGTAGCGGGGGTGGCCAATCAAACGATGGTGTTTGCGATGCCTGGCTCGCCTAAGGCGTGTGCCTTAGCGTGGGACAGAATTATCTCTTTGCAATTGGACGCCCGCACTCGTCCCTGCAACTTTGCCGCCATGGTGCTCCCTTCAGTGACCCCGTGCAGCGGACGTCACGAAGCGAGCCTTTCCAGTGAGGTGGAGCGCTTATGAACTGTCAATGCGCTGACTTAGTAACCCCCGGCTTATTAGATCTATTTGAGGCACGCCAACGGCTTATTGACGCAGCCACGCCCATCAATGCAGTAGAAAATGTCACCCTTGAACAGGCGGCGGGGCGGGTATTGGCAGAGACGGTTGTCGCGCCTCTCGATATGCCGGGGGTGGACAACAGCGCTATGGATGGCTATGCGCTGCGTCTAGCTGACTACCAGGCCGTACCTGATAGGACTGGTTTGCCGGTTCTTCAGCGCGTACCTGCGGGGGCAGGGGTGTTGCTGCTACCTGAAGGGGGCTGCGCGCGTATTTTTACCGGCGCGCCGGTGCCGGTGGGGGCTGATATCGTGGTACCGCAAGAGCGGGTCACCCTTGATCAGCGCGGGCATATCCATCTTGAAGGTAAGCTATCAGCAGGCGCTAATATTCGCCGTCAAGGCGAGGAGACCCACATGGGCACCCCGCTACTTGCTACAGGTGAGTCTCTTGATGCTGCATCCATTGCGCTGCTGGCAAGTCATGGAATTAACACGGTGTCCGTCAAACGGCGCCTGCGGGTGGCGCTGCTCTCAACCGGCGATGAGCTGATTGCCCCAGGCACGGCGCGATCACCAGGGCAGGTGTACGACAGCAATCGCGCCATGCTTAACGTGCTGCTCGCGCAAGCGCAGTGCGATGTGCTGGATCTGGGCGTCATCGCGGATTCACCGCAGTCACTGCATCAGGCCTTTGAACACGCACAAGCCGTTGCGGATGTGGCGGTGTGCAGCGGAGGCGTGTCGGTAGGTGAGGAAGATCACGTGCGTTCGGTAATAGAGCAGCGCGGCGGGCTACATTTACATGGGGTCGCCATGAAACCAGGAAAACCCTTTGCGTTCGGCTATCTAGGTGCGGCGCCTTACTCTTCCACTCCGTTAATCGCGCTGCCGGGCAACCCAGTGGCGTCCCTGGTGGGCTGGCAACTGCTGGCGCTGCCGTTTATCCATGCCATGCAAGGTAGAAGTGTCGCTGCGTTGCAGAGTTATCCTGTTAAGGCAGGCTTTTCTCAGCGCGGCCCCAGGGGGCGTTGTGAGCTGTTAAGGGTGGTGCTGGACTGGGCAAGAGAGCTGCCGGTGGCGCAGTTAGCGGGTGGGCAGGGCTCGCATATGCTCAGTGCGGCGAGCCAGGCCCACGGCTATTTAATGGTACATCCTGATACCGACGTGGCGGAAGGGAGTGCCTACCACTACTACCCCATCAATCAGTTCGCCGTTTGAAGCGTTTTTTTAGTTAGTGGCCGCTGATGACGTCTGTTTCTATAGGAGAGGGTATGTCTTCACATCACAAACCTCGCACACTGATTTATGCCTGCTCCGGCTGCTCTGATGTAGCGCAACTTGCCAATAGTGTAGCCCTTCGCCTGGATCATGCAGGAGCAGCAGAAATGTCCTTTATTGCCGGTGTCGGGGGCGGCGTGCCGGGCCTGGTGCGCAATGCCCGTTCCGGGCGTCCTATCGTGGCTATTGATGGCTGTCAGATGCACTGTGCTAGTTTCTGTCTCTCCCAGGCGGGGGTGATTCCCACTGAGCATGTAAAATTGTATGAGAATGGACTCCGCAAGCGGCGAGGCCAATTTTATGATGAGCAAACCATCTCCGACGTCACCGCAGAGGTGAAAGGGCTCATTGCCCGGCTGCCTGTTAATGCCAGTTCCCAGGTAGAGGAGCCCGCAGAATGAGTAAGTTAGTCGATGGCTATGGCCGGACGGTACGTTACCTGCGCATCTCGGTGACTGACCGCTGTGATTTCCGCTGTGTTTATTGCATGGCGGAGGAAATGACCTTTCTGCCGCGTGCCCAACTGCTTACCCTCGAGGAGATAGCTGAGCTGTCGCAAGCATTCGTCGAGCTGGGCGTAGAGAAAATCCGCCTGACCGGTGGTGAGCCGTTAGTACGCCAAGGGGTGCTAACGTTAGTGGAAAAACTCGGTAAATTGGCAGGCCTGGGCGAACTGGCCATGACCACCAACGGCTCTGGACTGGTCAAACATGCCAGCGCTTTGCGACAAGGCGGACTTAATCGGCTCAATATTAGCCTCGATTCGCTCAAGCCAGAGCGCTTTAAAGCCTTGACCCGTACGGGCGATCTTAGTCAAGTGATCGCGGGTATTCGCGCAGCTCGCCAAGCGGGTTTTGATTCCATCAAACTTAACGCCGTATTACTCAAAGGGCGTAATGATGACGAAATCCTCGACCTGGTAAACTTTGCCCGGAATGAGGAAGTGGATATCAGTTTTATCGAAGAAATGCCGCTAGGTGCTATCAGCGAGCATAACCGTGGTGAAACCTTTCTTTCCACCGATTCGGTGCATGAGACTATAGCGCAGCATTATCAACTCTTACCCACCACCGAGACCACCCTGGGGCCATCCCGTTATTATCGTATGGCAGACAGCCAATCGCGGATTGGCTTCATCTCTCCCCATAGCCACAATTTCTGTGGCGCCTGTAACCGTGTTCGGGTTACGGCGGAAGGGCGGCTACTCCTTTGCCTGGGTAATGAGCACTCGGTAGATTTACGCGCCGTCATGCGCCGTTATCCGGGGGATACCCAGCGGCTTAAGACCCGCATTGTGGCGGCAATGAAGAAAAAGCCAGAGCGGCACCACTTCACCACGGATGGGGATGTTCAAATAGTGAGGTTTATGAATGCAACAGGTGGGTAAGACGATTAGGTCAATGCTCTTAACTACCTAGTTCTAAACTACCAGGGGTAGTGGTTAATTGCGCTTTCCGTTAAGCTCCTCAGCAATTTTTATCTGCCTGCTTTGAGGTGATTGTATGTGGAGCCTAAGGCTGTCTGCAATATCACTATCAGTACTGATGATAGCTGGTTGTTCAGATCCCAAAATTGACACTAGCTCCATGCCTGCGTCGGTGGTCTCCGTTGAGGAAGTGCGTAACTCGTTGCCCTCTTATAAGCGCGATGAGTTTGATCAAGGGTTGATCATCATCGCCACATCGACGTCGTTTAACGGTATCGATATTCTCAACCCTCACCGCATGAATGCCGCTGAGATCGCCGAAACAGCGAATACGCAGATGCATGGGTTAACGGGGGATCAGGTGATCCAGCGTGCCGATCAGATTCTGCGCGAGCGCCGGTCACGCGAACGTGAGCATGCAATTCGTACCTTAAAACGGCTGGAAGAGAGGCGCGCAAAAGCCGCCAGCGACCAGCAGCAGTTAGCGCGGTTTACCATTGATAGCTCTCGCTATTACATTGGCGCAAGCCCTTATGGCGCCCCGGAGCCTGTGATTGATCTTGAAGTGACCAATAGCACGGATCAGGCCATTTCTGAGCTTTTGTTGAGGGGCGTTGTGACTAGCCCAGATCGCTCAGCGCCGTGGGTGGATGAGTCTTTCTACTACGTCGTGCCTGGTGGCATTGAGCCGGGACAAACGCTGGCGTGGAGCCTAGCGCCTAATCGCTTTGGCCCATGGGGAAATGCTCAAATACCCAGCGATGCAGAATTGACAATCACCTTGAAAGGGCTGAAGGGGCTTGACGAGCAGCCATTGTGGGACTCCCCTGAGCTAACGGAGCACGAGCTGGCCAGGCTTGAGCGTCTGCGGGAGGAGTATGGTGGCGTTGCCCTTTCAGGTGTGAAATAAGTCTAGTGTGGTGTGAGTGCTGCACAAGCTAAAACGCCCTATCGGTTATCCGATAGGGCGTACGCATCGTTAAGATAGCTTCATTTATTAGGCTGCGTTAAATCAGCGAGGCTACTTACTCTTTGGCTTCATGGTCGGCGAGGGCGGCAACAATTGCCTCTTCCCACTGTCCTTCGGTTATACCCCAATGCTCCATTTCTGCCTGGTCAGCGCCGCCTTCCGACGCCTCGCGCAGCTTATCGACGCTGCTGCTTTCATAACAGTGCTTGGCGAAATCTTTGGTTTTTACATCTCTTAGCTGGTTAATCATCGACATGTTGAGTTCCTTTCAAGGTCAATTGTGAGGTAATGCCCACTCAGTGTAGCTATTCTGGCCACTTTTACCTGACTTGGTTCCCAACATTGTTTAGCTGAAGTGATAGAAAGACGTGAGAAAAAGAGTAGAGAAGGCTTTCCGTGGGGCTAGCTGGCTATCAGTGTATCGATAAAAATCTTACCGGCGATGCTCGCTAGCAGCAGCATAACCAAATTATCGAACCAGCGATGGGGCAGCCGATTGCCCAGGCGAGCGCCTAGTGGCATGGCGGCGAGTATCACCACAAGGGCAAGGATACTAAACAGAAAGCGTTCTAGGGTTAAAATACCTGTGTTTAAAAGCGCCGGTATTTGAACGATGGTAATGGCGACGAAGAAAACCGAGATTGAACCAATAAATACGTCACGCTTTAACTGCATCGCATTGAGAAACGTAACTGAAGCGGGCGCTGACATGCCTGCCGCACCTTGAAGCACGCCAGCGAGTAGCCCAATGGGAATGACTAGTCGCGCAGCGATAGTAAAAGGGAGGGCGATGCGACGTTTCATCACTTTGATGATCAGGTAAACCACGATCACTCCTGCGACACCCAGTGACAGTACATCGGGAGATAAAACCACTAATCCCCAAGTGCCCAGCACAATGCCTAGCCCGCCAGCAATGGAGAACGCTGCCAAGAAGCGCAAGGGTAATAAGTGGCGTCGATATTGCCATACCTGTAAGGCATTGCTAAATAGGTTAGGCGCGACTAGTAAGGCGATAGCGAGTTGAACGTCGTACAGCATGGTGAGAATGGGCACGACAATAACCGGTACGCCTGAGCCGATGGCCCCTTTGACGATACCTGCGACTAGCAGTGCTATAAACGCAATTAATAGCATAAGGCTACTCGATCCCTTTAACGCACAGCTGTCACTCAATCGGCAACTGTGCGTATTGTTCATTCAGGATTTAGCGCTGTTATTTCAGTACAGTTATTTCAGTACATAGCAGGGCACATAATGTTGGCCATCGAGCTTCATGCGACCTTGGGCCACGAAAGAAGTGAGGAGCTCATCTAGACGCTGCATCAGTTCGGGCTCTGCAGTCAGCACAAACGGGCCATGAGCTTCAATGGCACGGATACCGGGTTCTTTGACATTGCCTGCTACGATCCCTGAGAAAGCACGGCGTAGGTTAGCGGCGAGCTCATGGGTGGGTTGCTGGCGGTGTAGTGCTAAGGCACGCATGGCGTCATGAGTTGGCTCAAAGGTAGCCTGAAAATCACGCGCAATGGTCAATCGCCAGTTGTAGTAGAAAGCATCCTGATGGGTGCGGCGGAACTCAGCGATTTCATCGATACCGTGACGCATGGTGCGTGCCACCGCGACGGGATCGCCAGTAATAATGGTGTAGTAGCGGCGAATTTCTTCACCCAGGGTATACACCAGGAACTCGTCAATCTTTTGAAAATAGGCGGCAGAGTTGGCGGGGCCGGTGAAAATTAACGGGAAGGGAATATCCTTGTTGCTGGGGTGCAGCAGAATACCCAGTAAATAGAGAATTTCTTCCGCAGTGCCGACTCCTCCGGGGAACACGATAATGCCATGGCCTAGGCGCACAAAGGCTTCTAAGCGTTTTTCAATGTCTGGCATGACCACCAGCTCATTGACGATGGGATTAGGCGCTTCGGCAGCGATAATGCCGGGCTCTGAAATACCTAAGTAGCGACCTTCCTTGCGGCGCTGCTTAGCATGGGCTACGTTTGCGCCCTTCATGGGGCCTTTCATTGCGCCAGGGCCACAGCCCGTACAAATATCTAAATCGCGCAGACCCAAGTGGTAACCCACATCTTTGGTATATTCGTACTCTTCCCGGGAGATAGAGTGACCGCCCCAGCACACCACCATGCTAGGGTCGCGGCCGGGTTTTAGCGTGCCCGCTTTGCGCAGAATATGGAAAACTGCGTTGGTGGTGCCTTCTCCGGTGCTAAGGTCGAAACGATTGTGGTGTTGAATCTCGTTGTAGACGTAAACAATATCGCGAATGACCGAGGATAAATGTTCGCGGATACCGCGGATCATTCGGCCATCAACAAAGGCTTCGGCGGGCGCGTTAGTTAGCTTTAAGCGAATGCCACGGTCTTGCTGCAACACTTCAATATCAAAATCTTTATAGGCTTCTAAAATAGCCAAGCTATCGTCGCTGGGATTGCCGCAATTGAGTACTGCCAACGCACAGCGCCGAAGCAGGTCATGTAGACCGCTTTGAGACGTTTTGTGCAGCCGATTAACTTCATGCTGAGAGAGTACTTCGAGGCTTCCCTCGGGGGAAATGATACTGGAAAGGGTGGCGCGAGGTTGAACGTTTTCGGTCATTAGCGGGGCTGTCCCTAATCGTTTGATGTCTTTTGGCATACTACCACGCCCAAGCGGCCGGTACAGCGCAGCGGATGGCTCGCCTGGCTGTGCTATTATTAGGCATATTTTATAGAACGGCGGCAATAGCGCTTTTTGTAATTTTTGTTAGTTACTAAATTTTAGTTACTAAACTGTTGCCTAAAGCGTGTTCTCACAGAGGGCTGCTAAAGACCGTTATCAAAGACCATGGCGCTTCACTATGTTCAATGCCCACTATTTTCGTACCTTTATCACGCTTGTTGAAACAGGCAGCTTTACCCGTACGGCGCAACGCTTAGAAATGACCCAGCCGGGCGTAAGCCAGCATGTACGCAAGTTAGAAGACTATTTAAATAAAGAGCTGCTAGAGCGCAAAGGGCGCAGCTTTACACTAACTGAGTCGGGGCGGCGTGCTTACGATTACGCTTTAAAGCTATTTGCTGAGCATGAGCAGTTCCGTCACGGGTTAGACGATGACTCCTTGGATAGCGGCGACTGTCGCATTGCTTCGCCGGGCAGCGTTGGCCTGATGTTTTATCCGTACATATTGGGGCAGCAGCAAATGCACCCTAATTTAACGGTCAACTATAGCTTTGCGTTTAACCACGAGATCGTTAATGACCTGCTCGAAGGGCGTTATGACATCGGAATAGTCACCGAGGCAATGCGCCACCCTGAACTTAATTGCTCTATTTGGCATGAAGAGCCGCTCTGCTTGGTGGTACCTGCAGATTTTGCAGGCAGCACGCTGTCAGATTTAATGGGCATCGGCTTTCTCAATTATTACGACGGGATTAACCACGCCAATGCGTTGCTGCGCGCGAATTACCCCGACGAGTTTCGCTCCATGACCCATTTTCGTCATCAAGGCTTTACCAACGAAGTCAGCATGGTGCTGGATGCCGTGGCCAGGGGGTTAGGCTTTACCGTGGTGTCGCGACTGGTGTTGGAAACCTCACCCTGGCAGCGCCAGGTAAAAGCGCTGAACTTGCCCAATGCGGTCAATGAGGTGCTCTATTTGCTGCGTCGCCGTGACTCGGTGCTGCCCAAGCGCTACGAGAAGCTGTTAGACGGTTTTCATGCTCAGCGTCTACAAGAAAAAACGCCCCTGGTGCCGTCTAATTGAGAAGGCACCAAGGGTGTTCTTGTTACTTACAGCGCTATTTAAAGCGCTATCGCTTCATATCTTGCCAGCTATGCCGTTAGTCACGATATTCATCGATGCTGGGGCAGGAGCAGATTAACTGACGGTCGCCAAACACGTTATCAACACGGTTAACGGCTGGCCAGTATTTAGACGCTTGGACAGCTGCGGTCGGGAAAGCGGCCAACTGGCGGTCATAAGGCCGCTGCCAGTCGCTATCCATTAGATCCGCTTGGGTATGCGGCGCATTGACCAGCGGATTGTTATCCAACGGCCATTTGCCGCTCTCTACCCGGCCAATCTCTTCTCGTATGGCAATCATCGCATCGCAGAAGCGGTCAATTTCATACAGTGACTCAGATTCGGTCGGTTCGATCATCAGAGTGCCCGGCACCGGGAACGACATGGTCGGAGCGTGGAAACCGTAATCCATTAAGCGTTTGGCGATATCCTCCTCGCTAATCCCTGAGGCCGCTTTGAGCGGACGAATATCGATAATGCATTCATGGGCAACCGTGCCGTTCTGACCGCGGTAGAGAATCGGGAATGACGCTTCCAAACGCTTGGCAATATAGTTGGCGTTTAGGATGGCAAGCTCGGTGGCTTCACGCAGACCGCGGGCGCCCATCATCTTAATGTAGGCCCAGGAGATCGGCAGAATAGAGGCGCTGCCGAAAGCCGCTGCCGAGACCGCACCGCTATCAGTGTTGACGCCATTGATCGGTGTTACCACATGGTTGGAAACGTAGGGCGCAAGGTGGGCTTTAACGCCGATAGGCCCCATGCCCGGGCCGCCGCCACCGTGGGGAATACAGAACGTTTTATGCAGGTTAAGGTGAGACACATCGCCGCCAAAATCGCCGGGGCGGGTTAAGCCGACCTGGGCGTTCATATTGGCGCCATCGATATACACCTGACCACCGTTGTCGTGAACAACCTTGCACGCTTCGCGCACGCTGGTTTCAAACACACCATGGGTGGAAGGATACGTCAGCATGATGGCTGAGAGCTGATCGCGATGGTGCTCGGCTTTAGCGCGTAAATCAGCCATGTCGATATTGCCGTTTTGATCACACTCGACCACCACTACTTTCATCTGCACCATGGCTGCCGAGGCTGGGTTGGTGCCGTGGGCGGAGCTGGGAATCAAGCAGACATCACGATGACCCTCACCCTGGGCCGCCTGGTAGCGGCGAATTGCCACTAAGCCTGCGTATTCACCCTGAGCGCCGGAGTTGGGCTGCATCGAGAGATGATCGTAACCGGTGACTTCGACCAGGAAGGCCGAGAGCTCGTCGATCATTTGGTGATAGCCAGCTACCTGATCGCGGGGTGCGAAGGGGTGCAGATGCGCAAACGATGGCCAGGAAACGGGGATCATCTCGCTGGTGGCGTTGAGCTTCATGGTACAGGAGCCGAGCGGAATCATTGCATGGGCAAGCGACAGATCCTTATTCTCCAGACGCTTCAAGTAGCGCAGCATTTCGGTCTCGCTGCGGTAGCGGCTAAAGGTGGGATGACTCAAGAAGCCGCTTTCGCGCTTACAGGCAGCGGGAATGCCTGTAGCGCCGTTAGCCACTACCTGCTCGTCCAGAACAGCAACGGCCAGACCGTACTCGTCACCCAGCAGTACGTCAAACAGCGTTGCTACGTCGCGGGCGGTGGTGGTTTCATCCAGACTGATGCCCACATCGCCATTGTCGAAGTAGTGCAAATTAATATCATGGGTCATGGCGCGGCCATGGATCTTGCCAGCGTCAATGCCGGTCAAGCGCAGTGTATCAAACCAGCTATCATGGGCGAGCGTTATACCTGCCTGCTTGAGGCCTTCGGCAAGCAGGGTCGCCAAGCGGTGAACGCGGCCAGCAATTTTGCGCAGGCCTTCAGCGCCATGATAAGTGGCGTAAAAGCCGGCAATGTTGGCCAGGAGCGCCTGGGCAGTGCAGATGTTAGAGGTCGCTTTCTCGCGGCGGATATGCTGCTCGCGGGTCTGCATCGCCATGCGCAGCGCCGTGTTGCCACGGCTATCTTTGGAGACGCCGATGATACGCCCAGGGATCGAGCGCTTGAGCTTGTCGGATGTAGCAAAGAACGCCGCATGGGGGCCGCCAAAGCCCATGGGTACGCCAAAGCGCTGGGAGTTACCCACCACAATATCCGCACCGAGCTGACCGGGTTCTTTAAGCAGCACCAGACTCAAAAGATCGCTGGCGACACAGGTCATGATATTGCGCTTAGCCGCGGCGCTTAATAGCGGTGCCAGATCGCGCACTTCACCACTGGCGGAGGGGTACTGTACAAGCGCCCCAAAGACATCGTGGTTGGCCAGCTCTTCCGCAGGCCCGGTGATTAACTCAAAGCCAAAGAACTCAGCGCGGGTTTTGACCACGTCCAGCGTTTGCGGGAAAACGTCGTCGGCGACGAAAAAAGCGTTGGATTTGCTTTTCTTATTGCCACGCTTACACAGCGCCATGGCTTCGGCGGCGGCGGTGGCTTCGTCGAGCAGCGATGCATTCGCCAGCTCCATGCCGGTTAAATCCATGACCACTTGCTGGAAGTTAAGCAAGCCTTCCAGGCGGCCTTGAGAAATCTCAGGTTGGTAGGGGGTGTAGGCCGTGTACCAGCCTGGGTTTTCCAATACGTTGCGCTGAATCACCGCGGGCATATGGGTGCCGTAATAGCCCTGGCCAATATAGCTCTTAGCCACGCGGTTCTGCCGCGCTAGCTGGGCTAGGTACTCTAGTGCTTCTGCTTCGCTGCGCGGTTCATCAAGCGCTAGCTCGCGGCCAAGACGAATATCGCTCGGCACGGTCTGTTCAATCAGATCTTCCATGTGCTGCATGTTGAGCGCTTTTAACATGGTGGCCACGTCATCTTGACTGGGACCATTATGGCGTTTGATAAAAGCATCGTGATCGGCCAGCTCGGCCAGACGGCGTGTTTCAAGAGACATGAAGAAGATTCCGGACGTTAAGAGAGAACCGTGCAGGGCGTTAGGCTAAGAGCCCACCATAAAGGGCAGGCTCTTAAATATGATTTAGTTCCCGCCTTTAGTCGTCAGCGCTTAGCGTTGCTTGATAGGCATCTGCATCTAGCAGGCCATCAAGGGAGTCACTGTCTAAGCGCACTTTCATAATCCAGCCACCTTCATAAGGCGCTTCGTTGACCGTTTCGGGGGCGTCTTCAAGGGCGTCATTGACTTCGATGACTTCGCCAACAACCGGCGAGTAAAGATCAGAAGCGGCTTTGACCGATTCGATAACGCCAAACTCTTGACCTTTGCTTAGCGCTGTACCTACTTCAGGCAGTTCAACAAACACGACATCACCTAGCGCTTGCTGGGCGTGATCAGTAATGCCTACGGTAACTGTGCCGTCTTGATTATCCAGCACCCATTCGTGGCTTTCAGCGTAACGGAGATTGGCAGGAAGATTGCTCATGATGTTTTCCTATATGAAACAGTTTTCTGGGCCCGAGCATACTAACGGTTGTCGCTCGCCTTGGCGAATAGTGGCTAGGGCAGGACGAGCCAATAAACAAGCATGTTAACGTGTTTCCAATCGGAAACAAATTTCTTCGTTGCTCCATGGTTAACCCTTAGCCGCAAGCTATTCAGGTGATGTAGCGCAGGGTTTGCGCAGGGTAGAGAGTTGTGAAAAAAGCGGTATCCTCTATGCGCAAGCGACATCACCCTAGATGCTTGCTAAGTTTATGGTGTAAAACATTCACATCCTATGCTAATCAGCAATAGCGACGTCAGATATAACCAAGATGTGGTAACCGACCAACACTACACACCACCATTGCATACCAATAATTGCATACCAACAAAGCGAGGAAATGAACATGGAAGCATTAACTAGCCTTTTAGGGGCAATCAACGGCGTGGTCTGGGGGCCCGTCATGTTGATTCTGCTACTCGGTGTGGGGATTTACCTGCAGCTTGGCTTGAAACTGATGCCGATAAGAAAGCTCGGCATGGGTTTCAAGCTAATGTGGGCGGGCCGTGATGCAAAACCTGGGGTGGGTAAAGCAGCGCCAGCCAAAGAGGGTGACGAAGGTGAAATATCGCCTTTTGACGCCTTGATGACCGCGCTCTCTGCGACCATCGGCACCGGTAATATTGCCGGTGTTGCCACGGCCATTGCATTAGGTGGCCCCGGCGCTGTGTTTTGGATGTGGATTACCGCACTGGTAGGGATGGCTACTAAGTTTGCCGAAGCAGTGCTGGCCGTGCGTTATCGTGAAACTGACAGTACGGGTTTCCATGTGGGTGGGCCGATGTTCTACATCAAAAATGGCCTGGGTAAAAAGTGGCTATGGTTGGGCGGCCTATTTTCATTCTTTGGCGCCGTCGCTGCCTTTGGCATCGGCAATACCGTTCAGTCCAACTCTGTTGCTGATGCTATGGACGCCACCTTCGGTGTGCCGCACTGGCTCACGGGTGTGGTCATTATGGTGTTGGCGGGCGCGGTGATTCTGGGCGGTATCAAGCGCATTGCTAAAGTAGCGGGCAAGCTGGTGCCCATTATGGGCATTGCCTACGTAGTGGCTGGCCTGCTGGTATTGATCATCAATGCCGGGCAGATCGGTGAGGCCTTTGGTTTGATCTTCTACTACGCTTTCAACCCCATGGCGGCGGCCGGTGGTTTTGCCGGAGCGGCGGTTATGGCGGCGATTCGTTTTGGTGTGGCGCGCGGTATTTTCTCTAATGAAGCGGGTTTGGGTAGTGCGCCTATCGCGCACGCGGCGGCAAAAACCAAAAATCCGGTGCGCCAGGGCCTAATCGCGATGCTGGGTACCTTTATCGATACCATTATTGTATGCACGATTACCGCGCTGGTGATTTTGACCTCAACGGTATGGATTGACGGCGAAGCCGGTGCGTCGCTAACAGCGCTCTCGTTTGACGCTGCACTGCCTGGCTTTGGTAATCAGATCGTGGCAATTGCGTTGGCCATTTTTGCCTTTACCACCATCCTAGGCTGGTCATTTTACGGCGAGAAGTGCTGCCAGTTCCTGTTTGGCACGCGCTCAATTATGATCTATCGAGTGCTGTTCGTACTGGCCATCCCGCTGGGCGCTATCGCGCAACTAGGCTTTATCTGGCTCATGGCGGATACCTTCAACGCCATGATGGCGATCCCGAACCTAATTGCCTTGGCACTGCTTTCACCGGTAGTCTTTAAGCTAACCAAGGACTATTTCGACGGCAAAGACGTACTGCCGGGTGAAGAGCTGGATCACGATCAATAATACCCGCAGCGTGTTAATAAGCGCTGTAGGTGAAGACAAGACGTGAATAACAGTAGAGTCGGGAAGACACTTAACCAGTGGCTTCCCGTTCTCTTTTTTAAGCTAAGCATTTTTAAGTTAACAATTTTTAAGTGAGGAATGCCCCCATGTCCGAATTAAAGCAAACGCCGCTGCACGCGTTGCACCTTAAGCTGGGTGCCAAGATGGTGCCTTTTGCAGGCTACGATATGCCGGTGCAGTATCCGCTGGGGGTCAAAAAAGAGCATGAGCACACCCGTCAAAAGTGCGGCCTGTTTGATGTCTCCCATATGGGGCAGATTAGTGTTTCTGGCGATAATGTGGCCGAGGCCCTAGAAACCCTAATCCCCGCTGATTTGGTGGGGCTCGAAAAGGGCGCGCAGCGTTACGGGCTCTTTACCAACAACGAAGGCGGCATTCTTGACGACCTAATGGTGGTCAACGCAGGCGATCACTTCTATTTAGTAGTGAACGCGGCCTGTAAGGATCAAGACCTGGCGCACCTACGCCTAAATTTGGCATCAACCCATACAATCGAGCCGTTAGATCGTGGCTTGCTGGCGCTGCAGGGCCCCCAGGCGCGGGATGTCATGCAGCGGCTTTGCCCTGAAGCCTGTGAGCTGGTGTTTATGCAGCATGGACGTTTCGCCATTGCTGGGCAGGAGGTATGGGTAAGCCGCAGTGGCTATACCGGTGAAGATGGTTTTGAGATTTCTGTCGCTGCCGATGCCTGTGAAGCCATCGCTGAGCAGCTTCTCGCAGAGCCCGAAGTCGAAGCGATTGGCCTGGGAGCGCGTGACTCGCTGCGTTTGGAAGCGGGTTTATGCCTTTACGGACACGATATGGATGAGCAAACCACGCCGGTGGAAGCGGGTCTGATCTGGGCAATCGGCAAGCCGCGTCGCCGTGATGGTGATCGGCCTGGCGGTTTTCCAGGGGCTGATGTGATTCTTCATCAGGTCGATGCCAAAGACCATACCCGCAAGCGTGTTGGGTTATTAGCTGAAGGCCGCGCGCCAGTGCGTGAGGGGGCGCCGTTGGTTGACGAGGCGGGCAATGAGGTCGGGATAGTGACCTCCGGCAGTTTTGGCCCAAGCGTCGGTAAACCGGTGGCGATGGGCTATGTCAGTCGAGAACTGGAAGCGCCGCAAAGTGCCGTGTTCGCGGTAGTTCGCGGTAAGCAGTTACCCATGGTGGTAACCCCTATGCCATTTGTGAAACCTGGCTACTATCGCGGTTAGAAACGCGCTCTCCTACCCGCGGCCCCTACATAAACAGGGGCCGCTTTTTGATAGAGTGCTGTATTACTAAGGAAGGCATTATCAAACGAGTGTTTTAGCGCAACACCTGCTTGGGATCGATGGGTTTGCCGCCTTGGCGCAGGTCAAAGAGTAAATCATAGCGCTGAGTAGCACTACTTTGACCTACTTCGCACAGTGGATCTCCCGCGCTTACCTGCTTACCCACTTCAACCAAAATGCGCTCGCAAAGGGCGTATACGGTCTGCAAATTATCAGCATGATGCACAATCACCACTTCACCTAGCTGGCGCATGCCATCGGCAAAGCGCACCTCGCCGGGGGCGACGGACTTAGCTTGGGCGCCAGCCTGAGTAGCCAGCAGCATGGGCTGTAGGGTGCCCCGGCTGTCCGGCCCGAAGCGGCGAACCACACGATAATCATCCAATGGCCAGGGCCAGCGCCTAGCGGAAGAGGGCAATGCCTGGCTGGGCGGACTACTGGTGGGCGCAACGGCAGGCTTGTTAGCGTTGGAAGAACCACTGCTACTCGGCGGACGTTGCGATGAGCTGCGTGGCGCAGAACCGCCAAGCGGCAGGCTGATTACTTGGCCGATTCTCAAGCTAGTGGGAGAGGCACTAGGGTTGGCACCCTGGATGCGGCCACTGGTCGTGCCAAAATGCCGGGCGATGCTTGAAAACGTATCGCCAGGACGGATTTGGTAGCGGTAGGGGCCGCCGGAAGGTGCTCGCTCTTGCTGGGTGGGAATTAGCAGGCGTTGGCCAACTTCCAGGCGCCGTGCATCGACGCCAGGGTTAAAGCGCTGCAAGCGTTCTAGTGGCACGTTAGCTCGGGTCGCCAGTTTACCCAGCGTATCACCACGCTGTACTTGCACCCAGTCGCCGCTAATCTGGCTGGCGCTAGGCGCGGCCGCTCGCTGGGATGATGATGGAGGAGCGCTGGAGCAGCCGGTCAGTAGTCCCGCTAACAGGCAGACAGTGAGCCAACCCGTTAGTCGTGATCGGTTCGGCTGTCCAGCATGCCATCTTTTTCCAACCAGAGTGCATTGATCCATGTGTGGAAGCGTTCCTTATGCTGCTTTTCTTCGTGGTTATCTGATGCGTACATCCACTCAGGAATGCTGAGTTGCCGTGCCTGTAATGTGACGGGGGCTTCCTTGCCGCATAAAAAGCCCCAAAACGTCGGTGAAGGATTGGCGTAGCTGATCGTCACATCTAGGATACCATCCAATTGGTTGCCTAGCAGACTAAGTACCTGGGCAATGCCGCCCGCCTTGGGGCGTAATAAATGGCGGTAGGGGCTCTGCTGGGCATCGCGTTTGATAACCGAGAAGCGGGTGCCCTCGACAAAATTAAAAATCGCAATGGGTGAGAGCCGCGCCTGCTGACACATCCGCTCGGTAGCAGCACGATCAATGGTGGCCAGTTTTGGTTTTTTTGCGACTTGTTCACGGCTAAAACGCCGCATAAAGGGGAACTCTAGCGCCCAAAAAGCCAGCCCTACAATGGGGATCCAGATTAATTGACGCTTTAGAAAAAAGCGTGGCATGGGAATTCGTCGATGCAACGCCATCAACAGCATAAAAATATCAGTCCAGCTGCGATGATTGGAGATCACCAGCCACCACTGATGGGGGCTCAAGTTATCGGGTACGCTGGCGTGTAGCACTGGCTTAAGCCAGTGTCGCATCCACCAAAGGTTTACACCTATCCAATTTAGCGCGACGCCATTCAGTCCCTGCAGTACTACCTGTTGTAGCCGTTGCCCTGGGGCAATAACTTTCAGTAGCGTCAGCAAAATGAGAGGTACGCCCCAAAACAGCGTGTTGAGCGTTAGCAGCAGTGCGCTAACCAGCCCCTTTAAAATAGGCATACCGCGTTTCCTTACCGTCAGACCAATAGCGTAATACTGAATGCTAAATGATCCTAGCCACGCTGCCCAGCAGAAACCCTGTGCATCTCATCAACCTAGTGTGGCGTTAGTTGAGAGGGAGTGAGGGCGCTTGGACGGTCTTAAGCAACACAGTGCGCAGTGCATGAGCGGCAACGGAAAGCTCTTGGTGGGTCAAAATGCCGACCCGGCAAGAAATAGCGGGCGCTGTCAGTGGTATACAGCGGGCACCTAGCTCGTGCATTTGACGAATGCACATGGAAGGCACCGCGCTGACGCCCAGACCATCGGCTACCATTCTTCCTACAGTGGACAGTTGGTGGCTTTCAAAGGCCACCGTTAGCTCCATATGCTGTTTACCCAGTTCCTGCTCTAGTAAACGACGCACCATGGAGGGGCGTTGAAGAGTAATGAAATCGTGGTTGAGCAGGGTCGTCCAGTTGAGCTGAGTGGCCTGGATTAACGCAGAGTCAGGCGGCACAACGGCCACAAAATGATCTTCAAATAGCGGCGTAAACAGTAGGCTGCCAGTACCTTCAGGTGAAAAAGCGATCCCCATTTCGACCTGACGTGAGCGCACCATGGCGGTGACTTCCTCGTTGATCACATCGTGCACGGTAATGTTGATTTTGGGGTACTGCTGGCGAAATTTAACCAACGCTGCAGGGAGCAGGTTGCAGGCAAACGCAGGCATCGCCGCGACGCTGAGTCGCCCCAATTGAAGTGTGAAGCGTTGGCGAAGACGCTCCTCGGTATTGTCCCACTGAGCCAGTAGATGTTTGGCTAGCGGTAGCAGTGACTCGCCTTCTGGGGTTAATCTGACGCTACGGGTGCTGCGAATCAGCAGTTTGCCGCCCAGGGACTCCTCCAAGCCTTTAATCGCCAGGCTTAGCGCCGGTTGAGATAGGTGCAGCCGTTCACAGGCTTGGGTAAAACTAAGGGTTTGGGCGACCGCCAGAAAGGCGCGTAGCTGTTTGACGGTCATAAAAGGCCTTTTATAAGTTTTAAAAATAAATTGATAAGAAAAACAAACTTAACAAATATATCATCTCGCACAACACTGGCACTATCGTAAGATTCGGTTCACGTACCACCTAAAACACGTACCACCTACAACAATGTGAGGCACAACAATGGCAGGATTCGATAAGCGTGTAGCTTCCTACGAAGAGGCAATGGAAGGTATCGAGAGCGGTATGACCGTCATCGCCGGTGGCTTCGGTCTTTGCGGTATTCCCGAAAACCTGATTGCCGAAATCAAGCGCCGCGGTGTCAATGATCTCACCGTGGTATCCAATAACTGCGGTGTCGATGGTTTTGGCTTGGGGATACTGCTTGAAGATCGTCAAATCAGTAAGATTCTGGCTTCTTACGTAGGTGAAAACGCCTTGTTTGAGAAGCAAATGCTCAACGATGAGATTGAGGTAGTGCTAACGCCCCAAGGCACGTTGGCGGAAAAAATGCGCGCAGGCGGTGCGGGCATTCCCGCTTTCTATACGGCGACTGGCTACGGCACGCCGATTGGCGAAGGTAAAGAAGTTCGCGAGTTTAATGGGCGACACTGTATTTTAGAAGAAGCCATTGTAGGTGATTTCGCCATTGTGAAAGGTTGGAAAGCGGATCGCTATGGCAATGTGATGTATCGCCATACCGCGCAAAATTTTAACCCTATGGCCGCCACCGCTGGGAAAATTACCGTGGTGGAAGTTGAAGAAATCGTTGAGCCGGGTGAACTTGAACCTAGCCAGATCCATACCCCGGGTATCTATGTGGATCGGATTATTCAAGGCACGTTTGAAAAGCGAATAGAAAAACGCACGGTGCGCAGTTAACGCAGCACTGCTTCAAACATCTCACTCGCTTATCACTTAACGATTCAGCAAGAGGAAATCACCATGGCTTTAACACGAGAACAGATGGCTCAACGTGTTGCCCGCGAACTGCAAGATGGTTTTTACGTTAATTTGGGCATTGGTATCCCCACCTTGGTTGCCAACTACATCCCTGATGGCATAGATGTCATGCTGCAATCCGAAAACGGACTGTTGGGGATGGGCCGTTACCCCACCGAAGACGAACTTGATGCCGATATGATCAATGCGGGCAAAGAGACGGTAACGGTTCGCCCCGGCGCGGCGATTTTTTCTTCCGCAGAATCTTTTGCGATGATTCGTGGCGGCCACGTGGATCTAACGGTACTGGGTGCTTTTGAAGTGGATCAGCAGGGCAACATCGCTTCATGGATGATTCCTGGCAAACTGATCAAAGGCATGGGCGGTGCCATGGATCTCGTTGCCGGTGCTGAAAACATTATTTGCACCATGACGCACGCCTCGAAGCACGGTGAGTCCAAACTGTTGGAAAAATGCGAACTGCCGCTAACTGGCGCAGGCTGCATTAACCGTGTCTTGACGGATCTCGCCTATCTTGAAATCAAAGACGGTGCCTTTATTCTCAAGGAGCGCGCCCCGGGCGTAAGCGTTGAGGAGATCATCGAGAAAACGGCGGGCAAACTAATTGTGCCTGACCATGTTCCTGAAATGACGTTTGATGCCGAATAAGCTCCGTTCCTATTAGCAGCTCGAAGGTTATAGGGAACGCAGTAAGACGCTAGCGCTTTTGCCGCTAGCGTCTTACGCCATCTCACAGCGCGTATGGTGGGGAAGCAGGACATCCGCAATACGCTCGTGGTTATCTTCAACGTGCTTTTGGACTAACGCCAAGCCGCCTAAGCAAAGGCGATGCTCATCGCCATCGGCGAAGACTGTTTTTTGCGATGTGGTGGGGTAGAAGCGGTGATCCAGCAGCGACGACACCGTAAAAACACCGTTTTGCTGCTCATGTAGACTGGGCATACCGACCTCAGCGAGGCGTTGATCCAAGACTGCCAAAGGCTCGCCAAGCTGACTGCAATCAAAGCCAGCGTGATGCAAGCGGGGCCCCATAACCGCTATCCAGGCAGCCAAAGGGTGTGCTTGCTGAAGCTGTTGATAAAGTGCCCAGCTTGGCATTGGCCAAGGGCGGCCGCGGCAGAGTAAATTATGTCCTTTGCAATCCTGAGGATGAGATTGCTGCACCAACCCTTCTATGGCTTCCCGTGGTGCCTTGGACAGTGTGCCTATTTGCAGCTCTGCGAGCACCAGCCAACTACTGCCGTCGCTTGGTGCAAGCAGCTGTACTAATAGACCTTTGTCAGCCATGGCGTAGTGGCCCATACGGCGATAGCCCATATGGGCTAAATTGCCGGTAAGCGCAGCAGCGGTAAAAGGGCCGTAATTGAGTGTGACGAGTGTTAAATATTCGGCGGCAGTTGATAGCGGCCACAGCCTAAGCGCGCCTATGTCGGGGTGGGTATGTACATAGTCAAGCCAAAGCTGCTGAACAAACTCCTGACGCTGCATGGTGAACTCCTTGCCTAAAGTGGCACACACCTAGCGTGAGCCATTAAATAACTGCTCAGTATAGGCAAGCGAGGTAAGCAAGGGTTCAACGCGTATTAACGAGTGGTTAAACGGCTAGCAACTGCTGGTCGCGGACAAACTGATCAAATTCAGTAAAGCCGCCCACATGGGTTTGATCGACAAATACCTGCGGCACGGTGTGAATGGGTTTACCTGCTGTTTTGGCGATATCTTCTTTAGTGACGCCCTCTGAAGGCATATCCACATAGCGATAACCTTCAATTTTACCGATTTTTTCCAAGTGCTCGGCAAGCTGTTTTGCGCGCACACAGAAAGGGCATGACATTCGACCAAAAATAACCACAAACATAGCTTGTGCTCCTTTAGGATAGGTAGAGTTGAGAAACCAAGTGGGCAGCCACGAAGGGTAAATAGCCGTTGGCTCAGCGATAAATTCGCGTCCATTGTGTCTGAGCAGAGCACGTTTCGCCAATAGCAGCTCGCTACACGAACCATTAATGCCCATTATCATCTGGGAAAACGAATAAGCCTATGCAGACGCTCACCGCCGACAAATATGCTTTTCTTGCCGAACTGGCGAAGGCATACCGAGATGTGCACTTGCCATCCATTAAACAAAAAAGTGACTGGAACCCGCATTTAGGGGTTGATGCGCTATGCTTTCAGCATCATGGCGCTGAATACATGGTGGGTGCGTTGATTACGCCCTGTGAGCTGTGGTTGGTCGTAGTGCCTGACCCATCTCTGCTTGCTGTGCCCTTGGCGGATACCCTTACGCTTTCATTGCCCTCAGGCGCCTACCAGTTATCTCTTGAACAATTACCAGGCGGCTGCGAACTCTATAAACGCGCCATTTTGCATGATTTAAGCGAGCTGGAGAGCATGCAGGAGGCAGCAAGGCTAGCACAGCAAATGATGGCGCGTTTAATGCAACCCGCCGAAGCGCTCAATGCCTAGGCACACATAGCTATACTGACAATAACTCAACAAACAGAACGTCCATCCACGTAGTGAAAAGGAAATTGCCTATGACTTCCCAAGCCGTTACAACGCCGCGAGTTGCGCTGGTCACCGGTACCAGCAGCGGGATCGGTGCCGCTGTGGTTAAGCACTTTTGCGAACTAGGCCATCAAGTGCTGGCCGTCGATTTTAATCCGGCAGGTAAGGCAGTCGCTGAACAAGCTGGCGCGGCTTTCTTTGAAGCGGATTTAACCGACCCTGATGCCTGCCGTGCGGCGGTGGCCGATGCGGTTAAGCGCTTTGGTGGAGTTGATATATTGGTCAATAACGCTGGGATTCAGCACGTTGCCTCGATTGAGACCTTCCCCGAGGAAAAGTGGCGCCAGATTATCGATCTGATGCTGACGGCGCCTTTCTTGCTGACCCAGGCGGCGTGGCCGCACATGCGCGAAAAGGGCTGGGGGCGCATCGTTAATATTGCCTCGATACACGCTCAGGTGGCTTCACCTGGGAAAGCGGCTTATATCAGTGCCAAACATGGCATGATCGGCTTGACCAAAACGGCGGCGCTAGAGGGCGGCGAACAAGGCATTACTGCGAATGCGGTATGCCCTGCCTATGTCAAAACTCCGCTGGTGGATAACCAAATCGCTGACCAGGCTAAATTGCACGGCATGGATGAGCAGGAGGTGATCGAAAAAGTCATGCTTAAACAGGCGGCGATCAAGCGCTTGATCGAGCCTGAAGAGGTGGCGCAATTAGTTGCTTACCTGGCATCTGACGCCGCTGGTGCCGTGACCGGGTCGAGCTTTAATATCGATTTAGGCTGGACGGCGCATTAAGTTCTCGTTTCTTAAGTGCACGGATTCAAGGCTAATGAATGGTTGAGAGGGCAGGTTGGAGCGATGGTCTTACGCCATGGCCGGTAAATGTTCCTTACATTTCCGGCATTTCCGCCATCCATGGCGGTCAGATGGCGTAAGTAGCGCCCAGGGAGGGGGTCATAGCGCCCTCGCGGAAACCTGTCCTCTCACCCGCCCAGGCTTGCCGTCTCGCCTGCTAAGATTAGTCACTTTAACGCCGTACCGGGCGTTTTTGTAATTTCCGCTGCAGGGTGCGGCGATGCATGCCAAGCGCCCGAGCGGTGGCGGATATATTGCCATCGTGCTCCTGCAGCACTTTCTGAATATGCTCCCAGGTGATGCGGTTAATCGAAGGCGGATTGTCAGCCAGTTCAATATCCGGGTCGCCAGCTTGGCGCTCAAAAGCGACTAAAACATCATCAGCATCCACCGGTTTACACAGGTAATTAACCGCGCCAAGTTTCATTGCCTCAACGGCTGTGGCAATGCTTGAATAGCCTGTCAGCACCACAATACGACACTGGGGGATAGTGGCAAGTAGCTCGGGAAGCAGTTTTAAGCCTGAGCTGTTTTCCAGTTTTAAATCAAGGGTCGCCATGGTAGGTGAATGCTGCGCGGCCAGGGTCAGGGCTTGTTCTGCATCGTGGGCAACGATGACGTCATAACCGCGGCGGGTTAGGGCACGATTCAGCACATGACAAAACATTTCATCGTCATCAATGATCAGCAGGCGTTGCTCTCGCGTTTGCATGTTGTCCTCAATCCATTACTGGCGGTGCTTGGGGTGGGCGCGATTAGTTTGGCGCCGCGCAGCGAGGTAGCGTAACTTCCGTTAGCGTACCCCCTTCTGGGTGATTATACAGGCTTACACCGCCACCAAAGCGATTGATAGTGGCGTGTGTTAAAAACAAGCCGATGCCCATGCCCTTGCTTTTAGTAGAAATAAACGTCTCTCCCAGCTGATCGGCAATCGACATGGCGACACCTGGACCATGGTCACGAATGTCGATCACTACGCTCTCACTCTGCCAGTCTAAGCGTATGGCAATGTGTTCAGGGTTGGCGTCAGCGGCGTTATTCAGTAAATTCGTTAACGCTTGGTCGAGGGTGGCATCAACGGCCAGCCAGGGCCTTCCACGTTTCTCTGCCACATCGAATTGATGGCTTACATCCGGGCGCAGCACCAGCCAGCGCTGTACAACACCTGCCAGCCACACTTCAGCATCAAGCACTTCGGGTTCGGCCATGCGTCGCCGATCAGCGTTAGAGACCAAATTTTGCAGGCGTGATTTGCATACGTCTACCTGCTGGCGAAGTAAATTAATGTCTTGGTTAAGCGTAGAGTCAGCGGGAGCATCGGCCTGCATCTCCTTGAGGAGGACCGCCATGGTAGAGAGGGGGGTGCCTAGCTCATGGGCAGTACCCGCAGCTTGGGTGGCGACCGCCAATACCTGCTCATTACGCAAAGCGGCTTCCCGAGTACGTGAAAGCGCCTGATCACGGCTACGTAGCGCGTGGGCCATTTTATAAATAAAGAATGTCACCAAGCCCGCAGAGAGACCAAAGTTGAGCCACATACCTAATATATGCAGGCTCAGGGGGCTGTCACTATTGATGTGGCCTAACTGAGGTATGGGGTAGTAGGAAAACATTAAGAAGGTATAACCCGCCATTGAGCAGGCCGCAATGATCCAGGCGTGGCGCCAGGGCAGGGTGGCGGCTGCAATGGTAACTGGCACCAAGTAGTAGGTAATAAAGGGGTTGGTAGAACCACCAGAAAAGTAGAACAGCAGCGTCAAGCCGGTAATGTCAGCAAGTAAATGCAGCAAGTACTCTAGATGAGTCACCGCGCGTGGCCTCCCTAGCCTCCACCAGGTGGCGATGTTGAGAATGCCCATGGAGATGACCACGCCCACCACGGCACTCACCGGTAAGTCAAAGGCGAGCAGCTCAACACCGACAACAATCGCTAATAAAAAGCCGGTCCAGGTGATACCGCGCACGATAGTCAGCCGCACTAGGTTGCGGTTGGGCGTAGAAAGCGGAAGAGGTAGGGCAGTTTGCATGTTGGTCTTACTTAGTCTTGGCTTTAAAGCCATGAATGACAAATTTAATCAATAGGGTCATGACGTAGGTTGTCCAGCCTGCAGATGCCAATATATTGAACAGCAGTATTTTAGGCGGAAGCCATGCGCTGCCCACTAAAGCTTCAAGCATAATATGGAAGAACATTGCCAACAGTAGCGGCAGCGCCAAGGTATGGATCCACATATCGGTGCGTCGTTTGCGGATATGGTAGCGGCGCAACAAATAACGTAAGGGCCGATGAGCCCAGCAGAAAACCACCACAGCGCCAATGACTAATAAGCTGGCGAGAGTGGGTTCTGTGCTGCCGATGTGAACAGAGAGTGAAATCGACCAAGCGAGGCTTAGCCACATCAACCCTTCCAGGCTGGCAATAATATCCGCATAGCGCCGCACGTTCTGCATAAACAACCGAATCCTTAGCGTTAAAAATAACTGTTACAACGACTGTAAAAAACTGACTCTTAGAGCTGGATCTTAAAAAAGCAGCGCCATGATACGACACTTGGACGAGGGTGTGGGCGCTTGAGGTGCGGATTTATACCATCGCGCAATTGCGTATACTGTACACACTGCATTATATCCGTCTTAACACCACTACAGGACTTGCCGTGGATACTGTGACACTGACCCGCCCCGACGATTGGCACCTTCACTTGCGCGACGATGAGGCGCTAAAAGCAGTAGTAGGCCATACCGCAGCGCAAATGGGACGGGCGATCATTATGCCTAATCTCACCCCGCCGGTTACCACCACGGCCCAGGCGCTTGAATACCGTCAGCGTATTTTTGATGCCTTGCCTGAGGGTAGCGCTTTTGAACCTTTAATGGTGTTGTATCTCACCGATACAACGCCGCCTGAAGAGATCGAGCGCGCGGCGCAAAGTGGCATTGTCAAAGCGGTGAAGCTTTATCCTGCGGGCGCCACGACTAACTCCGACTCAGGGGTGACTGACTTGGCCCGCTGTGATGCAACGATTGAGATGATGGCCAAAGTGGGCATGCCCCTTCTGGTGCACGGTGAAGTCACCCATGCAGATATCGATATTTTTGATCGCGAAGCGGTGTTTATTGACACCGTGATGAAGCCACTGCTGGAACGCCACCCAACGCTGAAAGTAGTGTGTGAGCATATCACTACCCAGCAGGCCGCTGAATTTGTTGCTCAAGCGCCGGATAATGTGGCGGCTACCATTACCGCTCATCACCTGCTGTTTAACCGCAATAAAATGCTGGTCGGGGGGATTCGTCCTCACTACTACTGCCTGCCGATCCTGAAGCGTGAACAGCATCGCCAGGCGCTGCTGAAAGCAGCCACCAGTGGCAGCCATAAGTTCTTTTTGGGCACCGATAGTGCACCTCACTCCCAGGGGGCTAAAGAATCAAGCTGCGGTTGTGCCGGTGCCTATACTGCCCCTGCGGCCATTGAGCTTTACGCCACCGCCTTCGATGAAATGGATGCATTGGACAAGTTGGAAGCCTTCGCCAGCCTTAATGGGCCGCGTTTTTATGGGCTCTCACCTAACTCAGACACCATTACGCTTGAGCGACGGAATTGGACGTTGCCGGAGAGTTATCCTTACGCCCAAGGGGAGCAAATCATCCCGCTGCTGGCGGGGGAGACGCTTAGCTGGGCGATTAGATCTTAGCGGGTAACGAGTGCCGTCGACGGCTTTACCGCCGACGGCTTCAAGTATCTAGCAAGCCCCGTTAGGCATTGCCAAGCTGCTTAAGCATTTGATCAACCATGCGCGATGAGTGGTCGGCGGCCACTTCCAGAAACTCATCGAAGGAGAGGTGGTTGTCGCCACTGCCGGGAATATCCGAAAGAGCGCGGATAACCACAAAAGGGCAATTATAGAGATGGCACGTTTGGGCAATGGCGGCGCCCTCCATCTCTACGGCAAGCATGCTGGGGAACTGAGCGCGGGTTGCGTCTACCCGGGCTGGATCGGCGATAAAGGCGTCACCAGTGGCGATCAAACCTTCGCGGACTTGGACTTCACCTAACGAGGCGATGGCCTTACGCGCGACTTCTCGCAGCCCTGTGTCGGCTAAGTAGGCGGCTGGCATCCCTGGCACTTGGCCTATTTCATAACCAAACACCACGGCGTCAACGTCGTGGTGACGCACTTCGTCTGAAATAATCACATCGCCAATGTTTAAATCAGCGGCAAAGCCTCCGGCAGAACCGGTGTTGATAATGGCGTCGGGCTGATGGCGCTCTAAAAGAATAGCCGTGCCCACTGCGGCATTGACTTTACCAATCCCTGACTGTAGCACAATGACCTCAAGGCCGTAGCGCGTGCCAGTATGGAATACAAAACCCGCATGTTCATAGCGCTGCGGGTTATCCAGCTGGTCCACCAAGGTGCTCACTTCCTGCGCCATTGCGCCAATAATACCAATACGCTTCACTGCGCCATGCTCCTAAATAAAAAGGGTGATGATTAACTCAGGCGTGATCGGGTGCTAAGTCGTGTTGCTCTGCGGCTTCCAACGTATTTTCCAGCAGTGTTGCGACGGTCATCGGCCCAACGCCGCCGGGTACGGGGGTAATAAAGCTAGCGCGTTCGGCCGCGGCAGCAAAATCAAGATCGCCTTTTAACGTGCCATCTTCTTGGCGGTTAATCCCCACGTCGATAACAATGGCGCCCGGCTTAACCCACTCACTTTTAACGATGCCCGGCTTGCCGACAGCCACGATCAAGATATCGGCACGGCTAACGTGATCTTCAAGATTTCGGGTAAAACGGTGGCATACGGTAGTGGTACAGCCCGCTAACATCAGTTCCAGCGCCATGGGGCGGCCTACAATGTTAGAAGCGCCCACGACGGTGGCATCTAAGCCGCGTAGTGCAATATCGCTTTGCGCGAAGAGGGTCATGATGCCTTTTGGCGTGCAAGGGCGCAGAGCGGGCATTCGCTGCGCTAAGCGACCAATGTTGTAGGGGTGAAAGCCATCGACATCTTTATCTGGACGAATACGCTCTAAAATAGGCTCAGCATCCAAATGCTTAGGCAGCGGCAGTTGAACCAAAATGCCATCAACTGCGGGGTCGTTGTTGAGCTGGTCAACCAGGGCTTCCAGCTCATGCTGAGAGGTCGTGGCAGGCAGGGCGTGCTGGAAGGAAAGAATCCCTGCTTGTTCACAGGCGCGGTGCTTATTACTGACATACACTTGAGAGGCGGGATCGTCTCCGACCACAACCACGGCTAGTCCCGGTGCTCGCCCGCCTGCTTGACGGCGTGTCGCAATTTTTTCGGCAACCTTTTGGCGGACAGTAGCAGCGATGGCTTTGCCATCGATTAGTTGGGCGGTCATGTAATGGAATCCCTGTGGATGTTAAAAATGGCCTAGACGTTGAAGCGCTCACGCAGCAGCGTTTAACGGCAGTAATTTTCGCACGCTGGGGCATCCAGGCAAAGCGCCTTCACTAACAATCACTTTAATGGTTGACTTTAAAATTAAAAATAGTAATATATGCCTCGCTTGAGACGGGCAGCACGGTAGCGTCTAAGGTGATAAAAATCGGGATGTAGCGCAGTCTGGTAGCGCGCCTGCTTTGGGAGCAGGATGTCGGGGGTTCGAATCCCTCCATCCCGACCATTCACTTAGCATGAAAGGTAGTAGTTTGCTTTTCCAAGCTGCAGTTGTGGTCTAGTGCTCATCGGTATTCGTTTTATGAATGCTAAATGTGCGCCCATAGCTCAACCGGATAGAGCAACGGCCTTCTAAGCCGTAGGTTGCGGGTTCGATTCCTGCTGGGCGTGCCACCTACTTCAGTGGTACCAACCTGTCAGAATCCTATCTTAAAGCAAGCACTGTTTGTTTCTACGTATGATTGTCTTTGGTGGGTGTAGCTCAGGGGTAGAGCCCCGGATTGTGACTCCGGTGGTCGTGGGTTCAAATCCCATCATCCACCCCAGTGACAATGTTTGCGTAAGTGACAATAGCTGCGTTTCCAGCTTTAGGTTGTGGTGGGTGTAGCTCAGTGGTAGAGCCCCGGATTGTGACTCCGGTGGTCGTGGGTTCAAGTCCCATCATCCACCCCATTACCCCAGCATATCTCCTCAGTACTTCCCTTAGCGATTGTAGTGACTAGGCCTTTGTTAGAGGCACTATATCTGTTAGACATTCTATATTTGTTAGAAATTATGCCCATGTTGGGTTTTTTGCGTTTCTGGCATTTAGATTTCCCTGAGATTCCCTTGCCGCTAGCGTGGCATCACCTTAATGCGGTGGTTCGCCATCTGGGTGAGTGGTTCGGGTCTGCCCAGTAAATCCCCCTGTGCGTAGTCAATACCCATTTGGCGCAGCGTGCCCAGCGTGGCTTGAGTCTCCACAAATTCAGCGATTGTTTTAATTGCCAGTGCCTTGCCGACGGCATGAATCGCCTCTACCATCGCCCGGTCAATCGGATCCTGATGCACATTGCGGATAAAGCTCCCGTCAATTTTTAGATAATCGACGGGCAACTGCTTTAGGTAGCTAAATGAGGAGAGGCCGGTGCCAAAGTCATCCAGTGCAAAGCGGCAGCCGTACTCTTTCAGGGTAACGATTAATTCGCTAACACTTGAGAGTTGGGCAATGGCAGTGCTTTCGGTAATTTCAAAACATAGCGTGCCGTGGGGTAGCCCTGCCTTGGCGACTTGGGTAATAAGATCCTGGCAAAAATCAGCATCGGATAGCGAATCGCCGGAAAGATTGATCCCCCATAGGCTATTTGACGGTAGAGTAGCATGGCGGTTTTGATCCCCCAGCCAGGCCAGGGTGTTACGAATGACCCAGCTGTCAATGCGCACCATAAAGTGATAACGCTCAGCGGCGGGTAGAAAGCTACCCGGTGCGATGATCTCTCCCTGCTCTTCAAGGCGGAGCAGAATTTCGCGGTAGCCAGGCTTGTCGGCACAAACGGCGGTAATGGGTTGGGCGAAAAGGCGGAAGGTGTCGTTGTCCAAGCCATTTTGCAGGCGCTGTGCCCACTGCAGCTCGCCGTGCTTTTCCAATAACGAATGATCGTCAGGCTGGTAGCAGTGGATGCGATTGCGGCCGGCCTCTTTTGCGACGTAGCACGCCGCATCGGAGGCGTGAAGTGCCTGGCTCAACTGCATGGGCTGAGCCGCGTTTAATTCAACCAAGCCAATGCTCACACCGATACCAAAGGTGTGCCCTTGCCAGGCAAAACGGTACTGTTCGATATCGCAACGTAGCGCTTCGGCAATCGCCAATGCATGCTTGATAGCGCAATCAGGTAGCAACAAAGCGAATTCATCGCCCCCCAGCCGGGCGGCGATATCACTGCTGCGCACATGGCTTTTCAGTTTTAATGCTACTTGGCGCAACAACTCGTCTCCTGCGAGATGGCCGCAGGTGTCATTGACGATTTTGAATTGATCGAGATCCAGGTAGCACAGCACGTGGTGGCCATCGTCGCGATTGAGTAGCGCGGTGAGCGCGGATTCGAAGGCGCGACGATTGAGTAGGTCAGTTAGGTTATCGTGGCTGACCTGATAGCTAAGCTGTTCAGTGAGCTGGCGAGTAAGGCTGACATCCTGAAAAACCACCACTGCGCCGAGGGTAATGCCGCTGCGCGAGCGTATCGGTGAGGCGCTGTGCTGGATGGGCGTGTGCGAGTGATCACGATTCACTAGCAGGCAGTGTTCGGTGGAGTGTACCGGGGTTAGCTGGGTGAGCACTTGCCTAGCGGGATTGCCGAGCGGCTCACCGCTGGCTTCCTCAATTAACTGGTAAACTCTGTAAATGGGTTTGTCGATAGCATTGTCGGGTGTCCATCCGGTTAAGCGCGACGCTTCTGTATTTATAAATGTCACGTTGCCACTGGCGTCGCAGGTAATCACGCCATCACCAATGGATGCGAGCGTGGTGCGGGCCAGGTCGCGTTCGCGGTTTAACTGCTCTTGGAGCTGCTTACGTTCGGTAATGTCGCGCACCATTCCTGAGCGCTCTGACGCGGAGCCGCTGGCTCCCTCGCTCACCTGGATTTCCAAATAGCGCACCTGCATATCAGAGGTGCGTCGTTTAATTTCATGGCGCGCCCCAGCAGGGGTAAGAGAGCGGTCCGGTAATAGCCGCGTAACAGGTTGGCCAATAAGCTCCAGGGCCTCTACTTCAAAAAGTTGCTCTGCACCGGGGTTAAGGCTTGTCAGGGTGCCGTCTGCCTGCCAGGTAATCACGCCGTCGCGCAGATTACGCAGCATCACACGGGTATGCCCAACGGCGCGTTCAAGGGCGGCGGTGACGCGATTATAGCTCGCCGCTATTTCGCCTACCTCGGTAAACGGGTCGGCGTCAATTCGCTGGCGCATATCGCCCTGCTGTTCATGTTGGCGCATATGCTCAAGCAGTTGGTTCAGCTCATTATTGGCGCCATGCTCGGCGAGATTGAGGCCCATCTTTTCCGCCTCGGGTGAGACGCGAATGGGTAAGAAGCGCCGGGTGATACGAAACAGCAGCCAGGCGCTGCCAAAGCTCCAGATGCCGCATACCACAACGCCCATTAATTGAACGCCAAACTGTGCGGATCGAGACAAACCGCTATTCAGCAGCGTTAAATCAGCCACCCAGGGCAGTGCGAGCGTCCCCCATATGCCTGCGACGAGGTGCGCAGGTATAGCACTGACGGCATCATCAATATGCTTGCTTAGCAGCCATTCGCTGGTCAGTACCATCAGGACGCCGCTGACTGCACCCAGCCCAAATGCCGCCGGTAAAGAGATTACGTGAGCGCTGGCGGTTACAGCGACCAAGCCCGCAATGGCGCCGTTAATCGCGTACATCACATCGGCGTAGCGCCGCGTTCTTAGCCCCATCAGCATGCCTGAAAGAATGCCGCCAACGGCGCCCAGAACAGTATTGGCAATTATGCCGGGGATTTGCTCGGTAACCGCCAGAGTGCTGCCGCCGTTAAAACCAAACCAGCCTAAAATCATAAACAGCGCGCCCAGCATGGCGAGGGGAAGGTTGCCAGAGGGAAAGGCGGTGGGTGGTTTGCCCTGGGTGAAGCGCCCAGTGCGTGGGCCAATACAGAGTACCGCTGCCAGCGCTACCCAGCCGCCAACGCTATGCACTACCGTAGAGCCCGCAAAGTCGACAAACCCAAGCGTCCCTAGCCAACCCTTCGCGCCGCTCAAAAGTCCGCCCCATGCCCAGTGGCCAAATACTGGGTAGATAAGTAAGGCTATCCATAGGGCCGTCCAGGTGTAGGCTAAAAAGGGCATGCGTTCTGCCACCGCGCCCGACACAATGGTAGCTGAGGTGGCACAAAACATTGCCTGGAAAATAAAAACGGTAATTACCCAGCTACCAGAAGCGTTTAACTGCCAGCCCAATAGCGTCGTGCCGATTAAGCCATGGTGGGAGTCGCCAAACATAATGCCAAAACCGACTAACCAAAAAACACTGACGGCAATGGCAAAGTCCGCTACGTTTTTCATAGCGACGTTGATGGCGTTCTTGGTGCGCGTAGTGCCCGCTTCCAGGCAGAGAAAACCAGCTTGCATCACAAATACTAGGGCAGCGGCCCAAAGTACCCAGAGCGTATCGAGCAGCGAACTATGCAAATCAAGCGTGGCAGGCATGGTGTTTTCCTTAGCAACTTTTGGTGCACGTGCGCTTCTTTTTGGTGCTTTGTTGGTTTTGCGCGGTAGGAAGAAAAACCGTTACATCGGCGCTAACTGAATGCCATCAAGGTTTCCTAATAGAAACTAAGCAATTGTTATGCCGCTAATAGTGAAGTCATTGCTTTAAATGTTTATAGCAGTATTAATTGCTGTTTATTGGCATAAAAATAGCGTTTACGACTATATTAATACGCCTGAATTGGTGATATTTTTCAAATAGTTATTGATCTTCAACAGTGGTTCTAAATCCGTAAAAGGGAGTGCATCAAAATGGCGCGTCAAACGGTAGTTTTGGGAGCAGGCATGGTGGGTGTCAGCATTGCCTGGCATCTGCGCCAGCGAGGGCATGAAGTCACTATTGTGGATCGCCTTCAGCCTGGTCGTGAAACCTCGTTTGGCAATGCGGGAATAATTCAGCGTGAAGCGGTAAGGCCTTACCCTTTTCCTCGCGATGTCAAAACGCTACTTAGCGTTTTACCTAATCGTCGGGTAGATATTCGTTACCGTCCGGCAGGCATGGTCAACGCCGCCTCACCGCTATTGCGTTACTGGATGAACTCAGCGCCAAAGGCTTACCAGAAAATTGTTCCGGAATACGCCTCACTTATTCAGCTTTCGCTAAAAACCCACGGCCCGATGATTGATGCCGCAGGCGCTGAGCACCTGGTGCGTAAGCAAGGGTGGCTTGAGCTTTACCGCACCCCTGAAAAACTGGCTGCGCGAATAAAAGAGGCTGAAGAGGCGCGGCGCCTTTATGGCGTGCAGTTTGAGCAGCTAGATAGGGCGGCACTTGAGGAGAAAGAATCTTCTTTGAGTGACACCATTATCGGTGCGATTCACTGGCTTGACCCATGGACTGTTGCTGATCCTGGTGCGCTGGTTGCGGCTTACGCGGAGGCGTTTAGTAACCACGGCGGACGCATTTTGCAGGCGGACATTCGATCAGTTAAGCAAATAGGTGAGCGCTGGCAGGTTAATACCGCCTCTGAAAGCTTAGAAGTAGATGATGTCGTGGTGGCGCTAGGGCCCTGGGCGGGAAGTTGGCTAAAAGAGCTGGGCTATCACTTCCCTACTTTTGTAAAGCGCGGCTACCACATGCACTACGCACCCCAAGCGCCTGCAAAGCTGAATTTCTGGGTTATGGATGCCGAGGTGGGTTACCTGCTTGCGCCGATGAACGCCGGCATTCGCTTGACCACCGGCGCCGAGTTGGATCGCCTGGATGCACCTGCTGACGTTAATCAATTGGGCGCAGCAGAGAAAGTCGCGCGCAGTGTTTTCCCGCTAGGCGAGCGCCGTGATGAAGCTCCTTGGAAAGGCGCGCGGCCCTGCTTGCCCGATATGAAGCCGGTGATTGGGCCTGCACCAAGACATCCCGGGCTATGGCTTGCCTTTGGTCATGGCCACCAGGGGTTTACCTTAGGGCCAGCAACCGGTCATCTGTTGGCGGATATGATGGAAGGACAGCCTACCGCCATTGATATGGCACCATTTCGTGCTGATAGGTTCTAACGAGTGCTATATTCATTAATGATCAGGCGAGTTAAGCCGATAGTGTTAGATGCTGGCACTAGTAATTGGAACGATATCTTTGCGCGTGATCTAATGCTTTGCTAGTTTATAAGTACATTTGCACACCATGAGGTGGATATATGGATGTAGGCATCAGTAGTTCAGTAAGCGCGTCGCTTTATATGAACCAAGCGCAAACCCCCGAGCAAGCACAGATGCAGGTGTTTAAAGAAGCGCTGGATACTCAGGCACAGCAAGTGACCGAGATTATGGCTTCTGCGGACACTGGGGCTCAACCAGACCTTGCCAAAGAGGGTAGTGTAGGCACTCAGGTAAACACCTACGCTTAATGCTATTTGGCGGCCCCACGCTTGCCGCTAATGTTTAAAACGCTGACTTGGTCAGCGTTTTTTTTGTCTTTTTCAAGGGCGCCACCTTTGACGCCACCCGCGACAACAGCTGCCTCCAGGCGTTACAATTGCCCCAATGAACATTCTTATTGCACGGTGGCTAGTTAGCGAGAGCTGCTGATTGAGTGCTGCGCTGAGACTCTATATTTGAAGAGGCACAATGAAAGAGACACAACTAGCCCATGAGGCAGGGCTTAGGCGCACCTTTGCGATCATTTCGCACCCCGACGCCGGTAAAACCACGATCACCGAAAAAATGCTGTTGTTTGGCAATGCTATTCAGATGGCGGGTTCGGTAAAAAGCAAGCGTAACGATCGCCATGCTACTTCGGACTGGATGAAAATGGAGCAGGAGCGGGGTATCTCGGTGACGACCTCGGTGATGCAGTTCCCCTACGGCGGACGCATTGTTAACCTGCTAGATACGCCCGGTCACGAAGACTTCTCTGAAGATACCTACCGTACACTTACGGCCGTTGACTCAGCCTTGATGGTCATCGACGGCGCCAAAGGCGTTGAAGATCGCACCATTAAGTTGATGGAGGTCTGTCGTCTGCGCACCACGCCGATCCTCACCTTTATCAACAAAATGGATCGCGATATCCGCGACCCCATTGAAGTGATGGATGAAGTCGAAACGGTATTGAATATTCAGTGTGCACCGATGACCTGGCCGATCGGCATGGGGCGTCATTTTAAGGGTGTTTATCACCTCTATAACGACGTAATTCATCTTTATACTCAGGGCCAGGGCAGCCGAATTCCCGATGATAAGCGCATTGAAGGCTTGGATAATCCTGAAGTGGATGCTGTGCTGGGGGAAGACCAAGCTGAAGAGCTGCGCATGGAAGTAGAGCTAGTGCGTGGGGCGTCCCATGAGTTTGATTTAGACGCTTATCGCCGGGGTGAGCTTTCGCCGGTTTATTTCGGTACCGCCATGGGCAACTTTGGGGTTCGCGAGATGATGGATGGCTTCGTCGAGTACGCGCCACCGCCCCAGGCCCACGAAACCGATACGCGGGTAGTCACGTCTGACGATGAGCGCTTTACCGGCTTCGTGTTTAAGATCCAGGCTAACATGGATCCCAATCACCGTGACCGCATCGCCTTTTTACGAGTCTGTTCAGGCAAATACGAAAAGAACATGAAAATGCGTCATGTGCGTATCGGCAAGGACGTTAAAATTGCTGATGCCTTGACCTTTATGGCCTCTGACCGCTCCCAGGTGGAAGAGGCCTGGCCCGGTGACATTATCGGCCTGCACAATCACGGGACGATTCAGATTGGCGATACCTTTACCGTGGGTGAGGATATGCGCTTTACTGGCATACCGCACTTTGCGCCTGAACTCTTTAAGCGCGTGCGGCTGAAAGACCCGCTGAAAATGAAGGCGCTGCAAAAAGGCTTACAGCAGCTTTCTGAAGAGGGCGCTACCCAGGTCTTTATGCCGATGGACAACAACGACCTGATTCTCGGTGCCGTGGGTACTCTGCAGTTCGATGTGGTCGCCCACCGCTTGAAAGAGGAGTACAAGGTCGACTGCTTGTACGAAGGCGTCAACGTACAGACGGCCCGCTGGGTCTACTGTGAAGACGCTAAAAAGCTTGAAGAGTTTAAGCGCAAAGCCAGCACTAACCTGGCAATTGATGGTGGTGGTTACCTCACCTATATCGCGCCTACCCGGGTTAACCTGCAAATGACCCAGGAACGCTGGCCAGACATTCGCTTCCAGCCGACCCGCGAACATTAACTTTTCTGCGAGCATAAACTTTTACCGGTAGCCCCCCATGCTGGTTGACGCCCACTGCCACCTCGATTTTACCCAGTTCGATGATGATCGAACTGACGTGTTTGAGGCCGCTAAGGCAGTGGGCGTAGTGCGTTTTGTGGTGCCGGGCACTACCCGTTCGCGCTGGCAGCAGGTGCTGGCGCTGGGCGCACGGGCGGATACCTCGGTATGCCTGGGCATGCACCCTTACTTTGTGGATCAGTATCAAGAGGCAGATATTGCTGCGCTGAATAACCTGCTCAGTGAGCACCCAGAGGTGGTCGCCGTAGGCGAGTGCGGTATCGATGGCCGCTTTACCGACACCCTTGACGCCCAGTGGCACTATTTTGACGCCCAGTTAAAGCTGGCTAAGCAGCATGCGCTGCCAGTAGTGGTGCACTGCGTCCACGCCAACGACAAAGTCGCTAAACGGCTTCGACAGTTAGCGCTGCCCAAGGCAGGGTTGATCCACGCCTTCTCGGGCTCCATTGAGCAAGCGACCAAGTTTCTTGATCTAGGCTTCAAGCTGGGGTTGGGTGGTGCGATCACCTATGAGCGCGCCAAACGCTTGCGGCGAACCGTTGCGGCGCTGCCTGACGATGCGTTTGTGCTGGAAACCGACAGCCCCGATATGCCGCTTAGCGGCTATCAGGGGATGCGGAATGAGCCGCGTCGAGTGGCCGAGGTATGTAACGTTGTGGCCACACTGCGCGGGCAAACAGTGGAGCAGGTCGCGGCTCGGAGCAGTCAGACTGCCGCGACATTGTTTGGCTTGTCTTTAACCTAGAAACGCCAAGCCTAGAGAAAGCTTAGCCGTTAAGGGTAACCGCCAGCTGTTCCGGGTCAACGCGCTCAATCGCATAGGGTAATGGGAGAAGGGTCGCTGGCGCTCCATCTAAATAGAGCGACATAGTTTCTTCGGCTACTTTGGTGTTCATGACCGCCAGCAACTCGACGCCGCCTTGTGGTGTCGTCGCGCTGACGACCACTTCGCCGACCGCTTTATCGTCACCATTGACTATGCTAACGCCAACCTCAGGCAGTGTGTCTGTGTCCAGACTGACGCGCATCAGGCGTTTTTTTACTTGGCCACGAAAGTGGGCCCGGGCAACAACTTCCTGACCGGTGTAACAGCCCTTTTTAAAGCTAATCCCACCCAACGCTTCCCAGTTAAGCATCTGGGGTAGGAAATGATCCTGCTGGGCATCGGTTAGCCACGCCAAGCCGCTACGAATATCCTCAAGCTGCCAAGCGTTGCGGCTCGCTTGGTCATCTTGAACCGACGCTACATCGACGTTGTGGTCTTTATCGAAACACAACAGCCAACGCGATGTCTCACCTGGGTAGCGGAGTGTGCTGGCATGGTCGTTGTGGGTATGGGTGCCGACTTGATCGGGTAGCTCCAGATTCAACTGATTCGCCAGCGCTTGGGCATCATCGCTGGCGCCAATCACGATAAGGTCGGGTAGCGAGACCAACTCAGCCTTATAAAAAGCGGCAAATTTTTTAAGATGGTTGGCTAAACTCTCTAACAGGGTAACGCTCAGTAGCAAACGGAAATGCTCTTCGCCCAAGCGCATCAGTTGGGCGTTGGCTAACATTCGTCCCTTGGGCGTACAAAAACAGGTCAGCGGCGCAAAGTGCCCATTGGCCAAGCTGACCTGAGCGCTGGTCTGACCCTGAAGGAATTTTTCTGCATCCGCCCCCTTCACATCCAGCGCGGCTATATGGTTTAGGCGGACGCTGCCAAGGGCGGGGGTGCTAGCGGTAACGGTCGCCATAAAAACTCCTGAAAAAATGGGAAAACGTTCGGTAATGATGTGTTCAGTACGAAAGAGTCAAAGGTATCTTTAGTACTACTAGGTGTGGGCAGTCAGTGCTGATTGCAAGGCACCATTAGCGTGCTAGACTCTTTCCTTTGTATCAGTTTTGCACAGGTCAACAGGCAGGGAAACGCTATGGCGCAGCAGTCGTTAACATTCCAAGGTGTTAAATCGGTCGATCAGGTCAATAAAATTACCACGGCGCTGATGATGCTTGACGGCGTTGATAGCGCCGAAGTGGGTCGGCATGGCGCCGATGTGGACGGTCGGGCAAAGCGCGAGACGCTGATTAATGCCATTGAAAAACTCAAGCTAGGCGTAAAGGTATCCTAATGCATCCTCCCATTACCGTGATCAGTGAACGCAACCAGGTCTTTAGGCAGCGAGTTGAAGTCAATGGCTTGGAAGATCTTTACGCCGATGTGCCACAGATTGTAGGCGGCGAGGGCAGCGCCCCGGATCCCCACGACTATTTCGATATTGCACTGGGTACCTGCAAAGCGATCACTGTGCAGATGTACGCTAAGCGCAAGGAGTGGCCGCTTGAGGGCATTACCGTCACCGTGCAACGGGACGATAGTCAGGAAAAAAAGGGCATCTACAAGTTAGACGTGGCATTAACACTGCACGGTATTGATGATCCAGAGCAGCGCGCCAGACTTGAAGATATCAGCCACCGTTGCCCTATACAGCGTCTGATGACTCAGTCAACGGTCGAGATCGCCACGCGGTTAGTTTAATTTATCCCTTTAGGAGTCCCGATGAGCAAAGCCTTCCGATTGCAGTCAAAATTTCAGCCAGCTGGCGACCAGCCTGCCGCCATCAAGGGGCTGATTAGTGGCCTGGAATCAGGGCTTGCCCATCAAACGCTACTGGGGGTCACCGGGTCGGGCAAAACCTTCACCATGGCCAATGTGGTGGAACAGCAGCAGCGCCCGACCATCGTGATGGCGCCGAACAAGACGCTTGCTGCTCAGTTATATGGTGAGTTTAAAGCTTTTTTTCCCGATAACGCGGTCGAGTATTTTGTCTCCTACTACGACTACTATCAGCCCGAGGCCTACGTACCTTCCTCAGACACCTTTATCGAGAAAGACGCCTCGATTAACGACCATATCGAACAGATGCGCCTCTCGGCTACAAAGGCGTTGTTAGAGCGCCGCGATGCGCTGATTGTGGTCTCCGTCTCAGCGATTTACGGCCTCGGTGACCCTGACCAGTACCTTAAAATGCGCCTCCATTTCACCCGCGGCGAGCTGATTGACCAGCGCGCCTTCCTGCGCCGCTTGGCCGAGCTGCAATATACCCGCAACGATATGGATTTCCGTCGTGGCACCTACCGGGTGCGTGGGGATGTGATCGATATTTTCCCCGCCGACTCTGATGAAGAGGCGGTGCGGGTAGAGTTGTTTGACAGCGAAATCGACACCATTCGCCTGTTTGATCCGCTCACAGGTGCTGTGCGCGGGGAAGTGCCGCGGATGACCATCTACCCCAAGTCCCACTACGTCACCCCGCGGGAAACGATTCTGGGCGCCATTGACGCCATTAAACAGGAACTCAAGGAGCGCCTTGAGTGGATGCGCAAGCACGAACGGCTGGTAGAGGCGCAGCGTCTAGAGCAGCGCACCCTTTATGATATTGAAATGATGCTGGAGCTGGGCTACTGCAACGGTATTGAAAACTACTCCCGCTACCTCTCTGGCCGGGCGCCGGGCGAGCCACCGCCGACCTTCTTCGACTACCTGCCCGACGATGCGTTACTTTTTATCGACGAATCTCACGTCAGTGTGCCCCAGGTGGGCGGTATGTATAAAGGCGACCGCTCGCGCAAAGAGACCCTGGTCGAGTATGGCTTCCGGCTGCCCTCGGCGTTGGATAACCGCCCCATGAAGTTTGAAGAGTGGGAATCAATCTCTCCGCAAACGATCTTTGTCTCCGCTACGCCAGGCCGTTATGAGGGTGAACACGCCAGCCAAACCGTAGAGCAAGTGGTGCGGCCCACCGGGCTGCTGGATCCTGAAATTGAGGTGCGCCCGGCCAGTACTCAGGTAGATGATCTGCTTTCGGAAATTGGATTGCGCACTGCGGTAGGCGAGCGGGTGCTGGTGACCACGCTAACCAAGCGCATGGCGGAAGATTTGACCGAGTATTTTGACGAGCACGGCATTCGGGTGCGCTACCTACACTCGGATATCGACACCGTCGAGCGGGTTGAGATTATTCGTGATTTACGCCTGGGCAAGTTTGATGTACTGGTAGGCATCAACCTGCTGCGCGAAGGCCTGGATATTCCCGAAGTGTCGCTGGTGGCGATTCTCGACGCCGATAAAGAGGGCTTTCTGCGTGCCGAACGATCGTTAATCCAGACCATTGGCCGCGCGGCGCGTAACGCCCATGGTAAAGCGATTCTCTACGGTGACCGGATTACCGACTCGATGCGCAAAGCGATTGATGAAACGGAGCGGCGGCGGGCGAAGCAAACCGAGCACAACCTTGAGCATGGCATTACGCCGACCACCGTGACGCGCTCGGTGGCCGATATACTTGAAGCCGCCCAGGCGCCAGGCAAGAAAAACAGCCGTCGCCGTGGCAACGAGCGCAAGGTGGCCGAAAGTGCCGCTGAATATGATGTCACCACTATGAGCAAGCAAGACCTGCTGGGTGCCATCAGTAAGCTTGAGGATGCCATGTTTGAAGCGGCGCAAAATCTCGAATTTGAAGAGGCCGCGCGGCTGCGCGACCAGCTCCATCAGATGAAAGAAAAACAGCTGGCGCTGGGTTAACGGTATGCCGGAAGGCCCAGAAATTCGCCGCGCGGCGGATCGTATAGAACAGCAAATAGGCGGTAGGGCAATTGACGATGCCTGGTTCGCCTTTCCTGAGCTTGCCGAGCAGGCCGCGTCACTGATCGGTATTCGGGTTTCCCGGGTGGATACCTGGGGTAAAGCAATGCTCATTCGGTTTGCCGACCAGCGCGTGCTTTACTCCCACAATCAGCTCTATGGGGTTTGGAAGCTGCATGATGAGGTTAAGCCGCCTAACACCAAACGCACTCTGCGTGTTCGACTGACGGCAGAAGGGCGTTGCGCCAGTCTCTACAGCGCATCGGATATTTCCCTCTGGCATGCCGACAATCTCACCGAGCATCCATTCTTAGCCCGCCTAGGCCCTGATCTATTGAGCCAGGATGTGGCTCAATCTGATGTGAAGCAGCGCCTGAATTTGAAGCAATTTCATAAACGTAGCCTGGGCGCGTTGCTGCTAGATCAGCGTTTGGTGGCGGGCTTGGGCAATTATTTGCGCTCTGAAATCCTGTTCTTCTCTCAACTGCCGCCAAATGCTCGCCCGGTGGATTTAACCCCAGAGCAGCAACAAACGCTGGCTGCCTGCATCATTGACGTTACCCGTCAAGCCTATCAAACCGCAGGCGTTACTAACCAAGAGGCCTGGATAGCGCAAGCCAAAGCAGCGGGGGAGTCGCGCAGGCAGTGGCGTTTCACGGTTTTTGACCGAGCAGGCCTTGAGTGCCACCGCTGTGGAACGGTGATCGAGCGCAAAATGGTCGGTTCGCGGAGGCTCTATTTATGCCCTCAATGCCAGTCAGGATAGGCAGCGCTAACGCTTGTCGAAGCGACAGGTTGACTACTTTATACCGTTATTTTATTGCGAAAAACACACCTGTATCAAGATATTCTTAAGTAAGCAGTTCTACGCAGCAGAGTGCTGCTGCGTCTGAGTCAATACGGTATACTGGGTTCACGCTAAGACGGCACCTCCGCAGGCGCGGATGAAAGCCGCTGACTAGACGTTAACCTAGGAGCTACTAGTCCATGACCGTGATTCGCCAGGACGACGTTATTCAAAGCGTTGCCGATGCTCTCCAGTACATTTCTTATTATCATCCCAAAGATTTTATCGACGCCATGGCGGCCGCCTACGAGCGTGAAGAGAATCCCGCTGCCAAAGATGCCATCGCGCAAATTCTGATTAACTCGCGCATGTGCGCCACCGGGCACCGCCCGATTTGCCAGGATACCGGCATCGTCACCGTGTTTGTTCACGTGGGCATGAACGTTACCTGGGAAGCGGACATGAGCCTGGATGACATGATTAATGAGGGTGTTCGTCGTGCTTACCTGCTGCCGGATAATATCCTACGCGCCTCAGTGCTGGCGGATCCTGATGGCAAGCGTGCCAACACCAAAGACAACACTCCAGCCATTATTCACCACTCGATTGTGCCCGGCGACAGCGTCGATATTCACGTGGCGGCAAAGGGCGGTGGTAGTGAGGCAAAATCCAAGTTTGCCATGCTCAACCCCTCCGACAGCGTCGTTGACTGGGTGATGGAGCAGCTGCCGAAGATGGGCGCTGGCTGGTGTCCGCCCGGTATGCTGGGGATTGGTATCGGCGGCACCGCGGAAAAGGCCATGCTGATTGCCAAAGAGGCGCTACTCGATCCTATCGATATTCAGGATCTGCAGGCTCGTGGCCCCAGCAACCGTGCCGAAGAGCTTCGTCTAGAACTGTTTGATAAGGTCAACAAGAGCGGTATCGGTGCCCAGGGGTTAGGCGGCTTAACCACCGTGCTGGATATTAAAGTCAAAGACTATCCGACCCATGCGGCCAATAAGCCTGTCGCGATTATTCCCAACTGCGCAGCGACTCGTCATGCCCACTTTACCCTGGATGGTTCTGGCCCCGCAGCGCTAAAAGCGCCGAAGCTTGAGGACTGGCCGGAAATTACCCGCGAAGCGGGCGAAAACGTCAAACGCGTCAATCTTGATACAGTAACTCCAGCTGAAGTCAAAACCTGGCAGCCTGGTGATACGCTACTGTTGAACGGTAAGCTGCTAACCGGCCGTGATGCTGCCCATAAGCGCATGGTCGATATGCTGGCCAAAGGCGAGCCGTTGCCTGTCGATATGCGCGGCCGCTTTATTTACTACGTCGGCCCGGTTGATCCGATTGGCGATGAAGTAGTGGGGCCCGCAGGCCCAACCACCGCCACTCGTATGGATAAATTTACCCGCACCATGCTGGAAGAGACTGGCCTGTTGGGTATGGTCGGTAAGGCCGAGCGTGGTCAAGCCGCCATTGATGCCATTCGTGATAATGAAGCGGTTTATTTGATGGCGGTCGGTGGGTCAGCTTACCTGGTTGCCCAAGCGATTAAGAAATCGCGGGTTGTAGGCTTTGAAGACCTTGGCATGGAAGCCATCTACGAATTTGAGGTCGAAGATATGCCGGTGACCGTAGCCGTAGATAGCCTGGGTACATCGGTGCATCAAACCGGGCCGGCGAAGTGGAAAGAGATCATTGCCCAGTCGGCTTAATGAAATGGTAAGGTTGATTCGGTTTTAAACGCTTAAGGGCCTCGCTGACGGCGAGGCCTTGTTCTTTGTGCGGGCTTTATGAGGACGTGCTATGGCCTCCTGGTTGCTAGGGACCGGCATCTTATTGATACACCTGATGGGCATCGTTTCAGCCATTATGGCACTCATGTCCAGCCGTACCTCCCAAGGTGCCGTGGCATGGATTATTTCGCTGCTTACTTTCCCCTATATCGCGCTTCCCGCTTACTGGTTTTTCGGGCGGCCGCGATTTTATGGCTATGTGTCTGCCCGAGGCCAGCGGGACACCGTTCTACGCCGGGTTTTATTGCGCTACCGAGCCAATGTAAAACCTTATGTTGCGCCCTCTAGCAGCGCCGATATTCAGGCGGTTGAGCAGCTTGCCATGATGCCACTCACCCATGGTAATAAAGCGACACTGCTCATTGATGGGCCAGCAACGTTTGAAAGCCTATTTGATGGGATTGATCGCGCTGAGCAGTATGTCTTGCTACAGTTTTTTATTGTCCGCAACGATGCGCTCGGGCAGCGTTTGAAACATCATTTACAGCGCGCTGCCCAACGCGGCGTGCGTGTCTACTTTCTTTATGATGAGGTGGGTAGTCGTAAATTAGCTGATAGCTACCTGAATGATTTAATAAACGATGGGGTGGCCGTGAGCGCCTTTCGCTCATCGCGGGGTTTTAAACACCGTTTTCAGCTTAACTTCCGCAACCATCGCAAAGTAACGGTGGTAGATGGCAAGGAAGGCTGGGTAGGGGGCTTTAATGTCGGAGTCGAATACCTCGGTGAAAACCCTCGTCATGGGGCTTGGCGGGACACTCATCTCAAGTTGGAAGGGCCCAGTGTGTTGGGCTTGCAGGAGGCATTCTGGGAAGATTGGCACTGGGCGACCGATGAAGTGATTAGCCTGAATTGGATGGCAGATACTTCGTCCATCACCGATCATCACGTCGTTATCGTGCCTTCTGGGCCCGCTGACCGTCAGGATACCGCCAGCCTGCTGGTGCAGCAGGTTATTCATAGCGCGAAACAACGGCTGTGGGTAACTAGCCCCTATTTCGTTCCTGACCAGGGGGTTCAGGACGCATTGCGCCTTGCGGCGATGCGCGGCGTCGACGTGCGAGTAATGATTCCGGAGCGTCCCGACCACTTGCTAGTTTTCCTTTCTGCGTTCTCATTCCTACCTGATATGTTAAGAGCGGGCGTTAAAATATACCGTTATCTCCCTGGTTTCTTACATCAAAAAGTTATGCTTGTAGATAGTCAGGCGGCCACGGTTGGTACCGTTAATTTGGATAATCGCTCGTTTCGGTTAAATTTTGAGATTACCGCTTTTATTCCGAGCCGCGATTTTGCTAGCAACGTCGAAGCGATGCTAGAAAAAGACTTTACACATTGCCGTCGTGTGACCATCGATGAAATTAACCAACGTCCAATGTGGATGAAGGTCGTCTCGCGTGCCGCCTATTTAATGGCCCCGGTTCAGTAGATAAGTCAGCCTAAAAGGAAAACCAATATGCGTGGAAGCAGCGTGAGACAAGGAGTCATGGGGTGAATCTCGAAACAAAATGGCTGGAAGATTTTGTAGCGCTGGCCAATACGCGCAGCTTTTCCGCGTCAGCACGCCAGCGACACGTGACTCAACCGGCTTTTAGTCGCCGTATCAGAGCGTTGGAGCAGGCCGTTGATGTCACACTAGTGGATCGTTCGACCACTCCCGTGGGATTAACGCCAGAGGGGCAGCTTTTTTTAGTCACTGCACGCAACCTGGTCGAACAGTTAAACGAATCGCTGAGCCATTTGCGCGGCCTTTCGATCGCCAACGAGGCGCTGGATATTGTCGCGGCGCACTCATTGGCACTGAGCTTTTATCCGCCTTGGATTTCGCGGCTGCAGCAGGGGTTGGGCGAGTTGCCGACTCGCTTGGTCGCCATGAATGTGGGCGAAGCGATCCATGTACTGCGGGAGGGCAATTGCGATTTGATGCTCGCTTATTACGATCCCTTTGCCACGATGCAGTTGGATGCCGAGGTGTTTCCTTCATTCTCGATTGGTAAGGTTAATATGCTTCCCGTTTCGTTGCCAGACGAGCATGGTAACGCAAAGTTTTCACTCCAACACGACACTTCCATTCCTTATCTCTCTTACACCCAGGGGGCTTTCTTAGGACGTAGCGTGCGCATGTTGCTCAAGAATGATCCACTGCGTATGAAGCTGCGCACGGTTTATGAAACGGCCATGGCCGAAGGCCTAAAAGGGATGGTGCTACAAGGCGTTGGGGTGGCGTGGATACCCGATTTTTGTATCCGTGAGGAGTTAAAAAGCGGCCGTTTGGTGAGGGCGGGCGCCCCAAGTTGGGATATCCCCTTGGAAATTCGTTTATATCGCTGTTCTATGGTGCATAAACCTGGGGTGGAGCGTTTGTGGCGGCAGATGATGAAGCTGCCGCGGGACTTTCTTCAGGCCTAATTGGTAAATGGTAAATGGTGAATGGATGGAGTTTAGCCACTGCCGAAATCAGCAGGCAGCCCCAGAAAGTTCTGAATAATGAAAAAGTGATCTTCGAACAGGCTGTCGGGTTCAAGATCGGCCAGCGCTACCCAGCGTGCATGATCGCCGCCTTTGACTGGTTTTAGGCGCGGTAACTGCTGGTCAGGGCGTAGCGCGAAGTAGAAAGCTTCTGCCAAGGTGCGCCCGCGCCAACTCCGATGGGGTTCATCAAACAGGCGCTGGCCCCGCAGCGAGCCTTTAAGTACTGGCTCGGGAACCTTTAAGCGTATGCGCTCGCGCAGTTCGCGCAGACAGGCGTCCAGCAGCCGCTCGTGGGGATTAATAAATCCTCCAGGCAGCGTATAAAGCCCCTTACCTGGCGCCGCCGTGCGCCGCACCAGCAGCACATGGCCCGACTGTACGACCACCGCATTGACCGTGACAAAAATAGGCGGGTAGGGCGCGTGAACCCAGGCCTGGCGATACTGATCGAGTAATTGCTGCTCTTCCAGCAGCCTTTGGTAGGCGCGTTCATTACAAAAGTGTTTGACGCTCTCCACTACGCCCGGCGGTAAATCGTGATAGGCGCCGGTACTTAGATAATCATCCGTTGAGCTAGGGGATCGAAATAGGCGCTCGCGTATTTGACTGGCTGAAATGCCCTCCACCGACGGTACGCTGACCGATTCCCACTGAGGAAAAAGAGAAAGGTAGTAACTTGACTGACCACGGCTGGCCCCAATCAAGCCAATACGGGGTAGGCGGGCATTGGCAGGCGCTGCTAAATCGCGCACTTTGCGCTGAACGTCACGCACCCAAACGTCGTCGTTATAAAGGGCATCAAGAAGCGGGGTGATTTCCAAGCGTTGATTATCGGCATGGTCAAAGCCCGCACGCAGCATGGCTTGACGCTCATCGAATCGCCAGGGGTTACGTAGCGAGCGAGCTTGCCAAGAAGAACCTACCAACACAATCACTTGCCGTGCGCGTTTAAGCGCTTCACGAATAATCGCCAAATGCCCCAAGTGTGGCGGCTGAAAACGACCAATAAACACCAAACAGTCGAAGTCGTAGGCGGTCGCGGAGCGAGAAGTTTCAGTGGCCATCCAAGCTTCCTTTTCGTTTGGTGATGTCAGTGATGCAACGTACCAGAAAACTGCGCTAAACGCTGTGGTTAGGTATGCTATCAAAATAGGATGTTGATAACGCTTATAAAACGCCTCGATACTCAGCATCGTTACCCAGTGCACAGGGAGTGAATATGATTAAACGCACCGCTATCTTTTGGTGGAAAGTCGTCCAGGATGCCACGTCACTATGGTTGGAACGCAATGCCTTTAGCTACGCAGGCTCGCTAGCGTTCTATACGCTTTTCTCGCTGGCACCTACGATCATCATTGCCGTCACCGTGATTGGCGTTGTTATGGGTGAAGAGGCGGCTCAGGGGCAAATTGTTGCTCAACTGCAAGGGACGTTAGGGGTCGACGCAGCGGTTGCTATTCAAGAAGCTGTCGCTCAGTCAAGAATTGAAGAGTCCGGTATTTTGCCAACGCTGCTAGGTATAGGAGCACTGGTGATTGGTGCGACGACGGTCTTCGCCCAGATGCAGTTCTCGTTGAATACCATCTGGGGCGTGACAGCAAAGCCAACCTCCAACAGTGCATTGCTGTTTATTAAAAATCGCTTGTTGTCGCTAACGGTGGTGCTATCCATTGGGTTTATATTACTGGTCTCATTAGTGATGGGTGTCGTGCTGCGAGGAATGCTGCAAGCTGCTGATAACCTGGTGCCCTATGCCAGCTTGTTAACAACATCGGTAGAGTCGCTGATCTCACTGGGTGTTGTGACCTTGCTATTTGCCACTATTTTTAAAGTACTTCCTGACGTTGTGTTGCGTTGGCAAGATGTGTTGATTGGTGCGGTCGTAACCGCCGTGTTGTTTACCATTGGTCGTAGTGTGATAGCGATTTATCTGGCGTACACGGCAACAGCGTCCACCTATGGCGCCGCCGGGTCGGTGGTAATGATTTTGTTGTGGGTCTACTACAGTTCACTAATTCTGCTGTTTGGGGCGGCGTTTACCCGCTCATTGCTGCTGCGCCGTGGTCGCCCGCTGATACCACGCAACAGTGCAGTCATTGTCAAACGCGAGTTTATTTAACATTCCGGTAAGAGCAGCAATGTAAGGAGGTAAGTATGAGCGATTGCTGTGTGCGTGCCCTGGTGACTGGCAGGGTGCAAGGTGTCTGGTATCGCCGTGCTACTCAAGAAAAAGCTCTGCAGCACAGCATCACCGGCTACGCCAAAAACTTGCCCGATGGTCGCGTGGAGGTGTTGATGTGTGGCCACTCAGATGCAGTCAAATTGTTAAGCGAATGGCTATGGAAGGGCTCGGAGGGTGCGAAGGTTACCCATGTGGAACTCGAGGTGCTGGATAGCTGCCGCCCCCCGAGCCACTTTGCCACCCAATAATGCCTGTTAAAGCTCTGTTTCAGGCCTTAGAGGGCTAGTCAGCAGACTTCGGCTAATGTCTATTGGGCACTTTTCCAATCAAGAATATTGTTAGCCGTTAGGCTGACAATATTCTGGCGTGCTTCCGGTGTAATCCAGGCATTATGTGGGGTGACGATTAGGTTTAGCGGTTCGCTGAGCGCATCCAGCAGTGGATGACTCTCTCTGGGCGGCTCGGCGGGTAACACATCAACGCCTAATCCGCCCAGCTTGCCAATGCGCAGCGCCTCCAGCGCGGCCACTTCATCAATCACCCCGCCGCGAGCACAGTTGACCAGTATCAGCGAAGGCTTGACACAAGCTAGACGCTCACGATTGATCAAGTGCTTGGTAGCCTCACTTAGCGGGCAGTGCAAACTGATCAGATCAGCATCGGGCAGCAGGTCGTCCAGGGCAGGGCGTTTGTCATTCGCTTCATTGCCGGGACGAGCGGCAAAGGTGACTTGTATACCAAAGGCCTCGGCAAGGCGTGCTACTTCCGTGCCAAGCTCGCCTTGCCCGACCATCACCAGTTGTTTGCCAGAGAGCTGTAGCGTTGGGTAATCTTGCAAACAGAAGAAGGCGCTACGCTGCCACTCGCCTGCGGCGACATCGCGCTGATAGAGAGGTAGGCGATTGGCTAACGCGAGCATTAACATCAAGGTGTGTTGGGAAACGCTAGCGGTGCCATAAGCCGCAACGTTTTTGACCTCGATGTTGTGTTTTTTTGCGCTCTCAAGATCGATATTATTGAGGCCTGTCGCTAAAACGCATATCAGCCGCAGTTTCGGCAACTGTTGCAGTGTCTCAGCGTCCAGCACTACCTTATTGACGATCGCAATATCCGCGTTGGCAAGGCGTTCCCGTGCTTGTTGGGTCGTACTCTGCTCGAACACTTCAAGATGTGAAACCGTCTCTTTAATGGCGTTCAAATTGATCTCGGGGCCGAGGCTTTGCGCATCCAGTATTACCGCATGGGGCATTTTCTTCTCTCCATTAACTGCAGGGGGCTGTATAACCTTGCTCGTTAGGGGGCACAAAAGGGTATAATGGCGGCGCTTTATCAACCGCAGCCTTGGAATTTACCCCGACTGGCCACATATTGCAGCCTGGCAGCGTTTGTGTCCGCTAATGTTCTTTAAAAGAACGATCTTTAAAAGAACCGAGCTTGTCAGGGTTGAGCTTATTAGGAGTCATTAAGATGCCCATCTACGAATATGAGTGCAAGGCCTGCGGCCATCGTATGGAGAAATTGCAGAAAATTAGCGCCGATCCTCTTAAGGATTGCCCTGCATGCCAAAGCGATGGTTTAGAACGGCTTGTCTCGGCGGCGGGTTTCCGGCTAGCCGGCGGCGGTTGGTACGAAACAGATTTCAAAACGGGTAGCAAAAAGAACCTCGTCGCTGATGGCAAAACTGCTTCTGCAGATGCCGGTAAGTCAAGCGATTCAAGTGCTACCGCTAAAAGCGTTACTCCCAAAGACAAGGGCGCTGCGGCATAGCCGCGGTAGTCAACGTCGGGACACCCGCGACCACTCATTGCCACGTAACAGAACAGGATTTGACATGCGCAGCCATTATTGCGGCCAGCTAAACGAAACTTTGGTGGATCAAACGGTTACGGTATGCGGATGGGTTCATCGCCGCCGTGACCATGGTGGGGTAATTTTCCTCGATATGCGCGATCGTGACGGCATCGCTCAGTTCGTGGTTGACCCAGATACCGCCGAGGCGTTCGCTAATGCCGACCGTGCCCGCAGTGAGTTTGTCCTGCGCATCACTGGTCGCGTTCGGCTGCGCCCAGAAGGTACTCAAAACCCGAACATGCCAACGGGTATGATTGAGGTGTTGGCAAAAGACGTTGAAGTGCTCAATACCGCCGTTACTCCGCCATTCCAGCTGGATGAGCATGGCAAAGTCGGTGAAGAAGTGCGCTTAAAGCACCGCTATATCGACCTACGTCGCCCGGACATGATCGAGAAGCTGCGTCTGCGCTCGCGTATTTCTCACAATGTGCGCGCGTACCTTGAAAACCAGGGCTTCCTGGATATCGAAACGCCGGTGCTCACTCGCGCGACGCCAGAAGGCGCCCGCGACTACCTGGTACCTAGCCGCACCCACGCGGGTAGTTTCTTTGCACTGCCCCAGTCGCCGCAGCTGTTTAAGCAGCTGTTGATGGTGGCGGGTTTTGACCGCTACTACCAAATTGCTAAGTGCTTCCGCGATGAAGACCTACGCGCCGACCGTCAGCCTGAGTTCACTCAGATTGATATCGAGGCGTCGTTTGTCGAAGAGAACGACATCATGGGCATTACTGAAGCCATGATCCGTCAGCTGTTCCAAGACGTGCTAAAAGCCGAACTGCCCGAGTTTCCGCGCATGACCTGGCAGGAAGCGATGGATCGTTTCGGTTCCGACAAGCCAGACCTGCGCATCCCGCTGGAACTGACCGATGTCGACGATCTGATGCAGCAGGTCGACTTCAAAGTCTTCTCTGGCCCCGCCAGCGCAGACGATGGCCGTGTGGCAGCGCTGAAAGTACCCGGCGGCGCCAAACTGTCGCGTAAAGAAATTGACGAGTACACCAAGTTTGTCGGCATCTACGGCGCCAAAGGCTTGGCGTGGATCAAGGTCAACGAGCGCGCCAAAGGACTTGAAGGTCTGCAGTCGCCGATCGTCAAGTTTATGGAAAACATCGTTGAAGAGCTGCTTGATCGTGTGGGCGCTGAAGATGGTGACATCATCTTCTTTGGTGCCGATAAAACCCGTATCGTTAACGAAGCCATTGGCGCGCTGCGCGTCAAGCTGGGCGCTGACCTTGAGCTCTACACCCAAGAGTGGGCGCCACTATGGGTGGTCGACTTCCCAATGTTTGAAGCTGACGATAATGGTCGTTTGAGCCCGCTGCACCACCCCTTCACTGCGCCCTCCTGCACGCCCGAAGAGCTCAAGGCTGATCCTGCCAAGGCGCTTTCTCGCGCTTACGATATGGTGCTCAACGGCACCGAATTGGGCGGTGGCTCGATCCGTATTCACGACCAAGCCATGCAGAGCACGGTGTTTGAGATTCTTGGTATTGGTGAAGAAGAAGCTCAAGAAAAATTCGGCTTCCTGCTGGACGCGTTGCAGTACGGTGCGCCACCCCATGGTGGCTTAGCCTTTGGCCTGGATCGCCTGGTCATGCTAATGGTCGGTGCCAAGACTATTCGTGAAGTCATCGCTTTCCCGAAAACCCAAAGCGCTGCCTGTTTGATGACCAACGCACCGGGCGAAGTCAGTCCAGAGCAGTTGAAAGATTTGAACATCCGTTTGCGCCAGAAAGTCAAAGCGGAAACCGCTGCCGAATAAATCGGTGGGTTAACTGCCTAGCACCGACGCCACGGCGTCGGTGTTTTTGTATGTTCTAGCCACACGAGTATCGACGCCATGGAAGAGCAAAAGCCCGTCGTACCCATCCGCATCTTGGGCATAGACCCTGGCTCCCGGGTAACCGGTTACGGGGTGATCGATATTATTGGCGTTAAACCCAGCTATGTGGCGAGTGGCTGTATTCGCACGGCGGAAGGAGCGTTAGAGCAGCGTTTGGCGCAGATTTACGCTGGTCTCAGTGAAGTCGTTGGCCTACATCGACCCTCTCAGGTGGCCATTGAGCGAGTATTTATGGCCAAAAATCCCGATTCTGCGCTGAAACTGGGCCAAGCGAGGGGAGCCGCAATGGTGTGTATGGCTAACCATGGCTTGAGCCTCGCCGAGTACGCTGCGCGACAGATCAAGCAAGCGGTGACCGGCCAGGGCGGCGCAGATAAAGAGCAGGTTCAGCATATGGTCACCGCTATTCTGCAACTATCCGCTACCCCTCAAGCTGACGCTGCCGATGCGTTAGCCATTGCTTTAACGCATGCTTATAACGGCCATGCGTTTAGCAGCCTTGGTCTCCCTGTCGCAACATCTCGGAGCCGTCGTCGTTCAACCGGGCGCTGGCGGCTTTAATTCTAACTATGTTGGTGGCTGAACTACTGGTCACCTGTACAGAGTCGCTTTATAGTAACCGTCTGTTTTTCTCTCTATTGTTTTTCACTGTTTTTTTCTTCCAGGTGCGAGCGAATTTATGATTGGACGTCTGAGTGGCCAGCTAGTGGCAAAGCAACCTCCCTGGATTGTGATCGATGTTCACGGTGTAGGTTACGAGCTGGAAACTTCCATGAATACGCTGGTCGCGCTTCCTGAGGTCAACGAGAACGTTTCGTTATTCACTCATCTGACCATTCGTGATGACGCCCACCTGCTCTATGGGTTCGGCCGAGAGCACGAGCGTGCTCTGTTCCGTGCCCTAATCAAGGTCAACGGCGTAGGGCCTAAGCTGGCACTTGCCATCCTGTCGGGTATGGACGAAGACGCCTTTATGCGCTGCGTCCGTGATGACGACAGCAAAGCGTTGACAACACTGCCGGGGGTGGGGAAGAAAACCGCTGAGCGGCTGATTATCGAAATGCGCGACCGCTTTCCGGAATGGAAAGATAAGTGGGAAGACGGCAGCAACGCGCTGCTCCCCCTTGAGGCAACCAATGGTCGTGCCTCTGCCCGCAATAATCTTGCCGATGCGGAAGCTGCATTGGTCAGCTTGGGGTACAAACTGACTGAGGCGTCGAAAATGCTCACCGATATCGATCCCAATCAGTCCACTGAGGCACTTATCAAAGCTGCCCTTACCCAGCGCATGAGTGGCTAGCCAGACAGCGATACAAGTCCGAAATTGCGGGTAGTGAACAGACCTTTTGAATCGCCATAAAGAAGAGCATCTATGTTAGAACACGATCGGCTGATCGCCGCTGAGCCTGAACAGGGAGAGGGGCGCATTGATTACGCGATTCGCCCCAAGCGGCTGGATGATTATATTGGCCAGCCGCGCGTGCGTGAACAGCTGGAAATCTTTATCGGTGCCGCCCGGCTGCGGGAAGAGAGTCTGGATCACACCCTGGTATTTGGCCCCCCAGGGTTAGGTAAAACGACCCTTGCGCATATTATTGCCACCGAGATGGGGGTCGGTATGAAGTCGACTTCCGGCCCGGTACTTGAACGTGCGGGCGATTTAGCCGCCATGTTGACCAACCTAGAGCCTGGCGACGTTCTCTTTATCGATGAAATTCATCGCCTGTCGCCGGTGGTAGAGGAAGTGCTCTATCCGGCTATGGAAGATTTTCAGCTCGATATTATGATAGGCGAAGGACCGGCAGCACGTTCGATTAAGCTGGATCTTCCCCGCTTTACACTGGTAGGGGCCACCACGCGGGCAGGGCTATTGACCTCTCCATTGCGAGATCGATTTGGTATCGTTCAACGGCTCGAATTTTATAATCTTGAAGAGCTGACGGAAATTGTCTCGCGCTCGGCGCGCCTGTTAGGCGTTGAAACCAGCCACGATGGCGCCATTGAAGTGGCCAGACGTTCAAGGGGCACGCCGCGAATTGCCAACCGATTGCTACGCCGGGTGCGGGATTACGCTGAAATGAAAGGTAATGGCGTCGTCGATGTAGCCATGGCGGATGCGGCGCTCAATATGCTCAACGTGGATCACCACGGTTTGGATCACATGGATCGGCGGCTACTGCTGGCCATGATAGATAAGTTTGACGGTGGGCCAGTGGGTATTGACTCGCTCGCTGCTGCGATCAGTGAAGAGCGTGACACTATCGAAGATGTCATTGAGCCTTATCTTATTCAGCAGGGCTTGATAATGCGTACCCCTCGTGGCCGAGTAGTTACCCGCCAAGCATGGCTGCATTTTGAGCGTGTGCCTCACGAACAGGCAACCGATATGGAAGGAGAGCGCCGTCCGTGAGTCGTTACATCAACGAAGGCTACCGCCTGCCGCTGCGCGTTTATATGGAAGATACTGACGCAGGCGGTATTGTCTACTACGTTAACTACTTGAAGTTTATGGAGCGCGCGCGCAGTGAATGGCTTCGCCAGTTGGGCCTGAATCAGCAAACGCTGCTAGACGAAGGTACGCAGCTAGTGGTATACCGCTTGGCCTGTCATTACGCGAAACCGGCTTGCCTAGACGACGCGTTGGAAATTGGTGTTCACGTTACTGACGTTGGACGCTGTCGGATGACATTTGAACAGCAGGTTTGGCGTGGTGAGGAACTCCTTTGCTCTGCCACAGTCGAGATAGCCTGCTTGAGTACCGAGCGTCTACGGCCTAAAGCATGGCCAGCGTCGCTTAATATTTTGACCCAGGCCTCTTAACCAAGAGGTCATTCACTGCGTCGGCAATCCCGACCCTAATAGATTGATGAGGGCACCTGTGAACGATAACACCATGTCCATTCCCCATTTAATAATGAATGCCAGTACGGTAGTGCAACTGGTAATGCTGCTACTGCTGGTGGGGTCGATCCTCTCTTGGGTAGTGATTTTCCAGCGCAGCATTGCGTTGGGCCGTGCCAAGAAAGAGTACAACCAATTTGAGGAGTCTTTTTGGTCTGGTGTCGACTTGAACGAACTATACCGTGAAATCCCAGCCGATGACCCTCGCCACGGCGCTGAACATATTTTTCAAGCTGGTTTCCGCGAATTTAACCGTTTGATGCCTAAGACTCGTGACCCGGATACCGTACTAGAGGGTGTACAGCGCAGCATGCGCGTAGCATGGTCTCGTGAAGAGGATCGCTTAACTCAGCACCTCGTGTTTCTTGCCACCGTTGCCTCTGCTAGCCCCTATATCGGCCTGTTCGGTACCGTGTGGGGCATCATGGGGTCTTTTCAGGCTTTATCACTAACCCAGCAAGCAACCTTGGCTACGGTGGCGCCTTGGATTGCCGAAGCCCTGATTGCGACAGCTATGGGTCTATTTGCAGCTATTCCTGCGGTGATTTTCTATAACCGTCTTTCCAACTCGTCTTCTCGCCTGCTCGGCAAATACGAAGACTTTGCCGAAGAGTTCCACGCTATCCTGCACCGCAATTTGCAGGGCCGTGACGGCAAACCGAGCGCCAGCTAAGGGGAGAGAGTCATGCAAGGACCGTTCAATCGTAGTAGTACAAGCAAGCCGATGGCAGAAATTAACGTTGTTCCTTTCATCGACATTATGCTGGTACTGCTGGTGGTCTTTATGATCACCGCGCCGATGTTGACCCAAGGCGTACAAGTTGAGTTGCCGCAAGTCACCTCTCAGCCCATTGAGACACAGGAAGATAATGATCCCATCATTATCTCGGTTAATAGCGACGGTGGTTACTTCATCACGCTGGGGGAAGACTCCACGTCGGTCACGCTGGATGAAATGTCCACGAGAGTGACAACGATTCTTGAGCGACGTCCGGGTACGCCTGTCATGGTACGCGGTGACCGCAATGTGGCCTATGGGCAGATTGTCGTTTTAATGAGTACCCTACAAGGCGCCGGCGTTGCTAATGTGGGGCTGCTTTCTGAGCCGCCGCAAGATGGGTAAGGGCAAGGCGCACATGGCATTGAAACCCTCGCGCGATCCTCAGGATGTCGGCTATAAGTGGCCGACCGTTCTGGCGATAGGCGTGCACGTCGCGATTGTAGTGTTTAGCTTGATCAGCCTACCTAGTCGAGATGCAGAGCCTGATAGCTCTTCGATTGTGCAGGCGACGCTGGTAAGCACCGAAACGTTTACTGATCAGGCACAGCAAGCATTGGAAGAGCAGGCGGCGATGAATGCGCCCGCCGAAGCCCCTACCGAGCCGGAGGCACCGGAAGAGCCCTCAGCTAGTGAAGAACCGTCAGCTAGTGAACAGCAGGCTGCTGCAGAGCAACAAGCGGCAGAAGAGGCAGCCCAGCAGGCGGCGGAAGCCGAGGCACAGGCATTAGAAGAAGCACGTGCAGCCGCGGAGGCTGAGGCACAGCGTCGTGCTGAAGAAGCGGCTGCCCAGGCTGAGCAACAGGCGGCTGAAGCGGCTGAACGTGAAGCCGAAGCGGAAGCGGCGGCGCAGCGCCAACGTGAAGTGGAAGAGGCGCAACGCCAACAGGAAGCCGCAGAGCAACAGCAACGCGAAGAGGCCGAAGCACAGCGCCAACGTGAAGCCGAAGAGCAGCAGCGCCGGGAGGCGGAAGAAGCTGAACGCCAGCGTGCAGCGGCAGAACAACAGCAGCGCGAAGAAGCTGAAGCTGCACGTCAGCGTGAAGCCGAAGAACAGCGCCTTCGTGAGCAAGAATCGGCTCAGCGAGAGCGAGAGGCAGAAGCACAGCGCCAACGTGAAGCCGAAGAGCAGCAGCGTCGCGAAGCAGAAGCTGAGCGCCAACGCGAAGCCGCGGAAGCTGCAGAGGCGGCCATGCAACGCCAGTTGGCCGGTGAAGCCGAAGCCGCTGCTAATGCCCAGCAAGCTGAGCAGGCGGCCAATAGCTTTATTAATATTGTTCGCCGTGCTGTTGAGCAGGCGTGGGTGATTCCGCCCGGTGCAAGTGATGCGATGAGTGCTACGCTACAGGTACGGTTAGGTCCATCAGGAGAAGTATTGGCAACGTCGATTGTGACATCAAGCGGCGATAGTGCTTTTGACCGGTCTGTGATGCAGGCTGTGGAACATGCTGCACCGTTTGGTGAATTGCGAGATTTGCCAGCCGATCAGCAGCGTAATTTACGTCAGTTTAATCTGCGATTTACCCCGGGAGATGTTCGCTGATGCAAAGCTTGAGCAAAGTGTGGCTGTTCTGTGTACTGCTGCTTGTCAGCAGTGTGGCAAGTGCTAACTTAACCATTGAAATCACGCGAGGCAGCGATCAAGCGCTGCCTATAGGGGTAGTGCCGTTCGCCGGCTCGGACGGCCTACCCGAAGATATTGCACAAATTGTTCAAGATGACCTTGAACGCAGTGGCTATTTTGCTCCTTTAGCGCGTAGTGCTATGTTTGAGCAACCGAGTCAAGCTGACGATGTGCAGTTCGGTACTTGGCGTTCGCTGGATGTGCGCTATCTAGTGGTCGGCAGGGCAGCACAAACTAACGGTGGCTTTGAGCTACAGTTTGAACTGATGGATATTAGCGGCCAGCGCCGGATGATTGGTGAAACCGTTACAGTAAGGGGCAATGACCTGCGGGGTGCTGCTCACTATATTAGTGATCAAATCTTTGAAGAGATTACTGATATTCGTGGTGCTTTCTCAACTAAGATTGCCTATGTCACTGCACAGGGTATTGGTGACAATATGCAGTTTGGTCTTTACGTTGCCGACGCGGATGGTCGCCGTAGTGAGCAGGTGTTGACCTCTGATGAACCAATCATGTCGCCAACGTGGTCACCTGATGGTACAAAGATCGCCTATGTCTCCTTTGAGACTGAGCGTCCAGCGATCTATATTCAGGATGTGGCGACAGGTCAGCGCGTGCAAGCAACCTCGTTTGATGGCATTAATGGCGCGCCAGCATGGTCGCCAGATGGACGGCGTATCGCTATGTCGCTGTCTAAAGATGGCCAGCCGGAAATTTATATTATGGATGTTGCCAACCGTTCAGTAGAACGCATTACCAATAACAACAGCATTGATACGGAACCCGCTTGGGCGCCGGATGGACGCAGTCTGTTGTTTACTTCCGATCGTAGCGGCGGCCCCCAGTTATACCAATACACATTGGGGGGCGGAGAGGCTAAGCGTCTAACATTTACCGGTAATTACAACGCGCGCGGGCGCTATTCGCCTGATGGCGAGCAGATTTTCTTGATTCACCGCTCTAGCCGTGGATACCAAGTGGCAAGGCAAGATGTAAGCGGTGATCGCTTAGTGGTATTGAGTGAATCAACAAGAGATGAATCTCCTAGTGTTGCGCCGAACGGGACCATGGTAATCTTCGCTACCCAGCAGGGTAACAGTGGGGTGCTAAGTGCTGTTTCTGCCGATGGCCGTTCTTCATTCAGGCTGCCGTCAGCACAAGGCGATGTCCGTGATCCAGCTTGGTCACCCTTCTTAAATTGATCAACTCAATTGATTAATATCGAAATTTTAGTTTTCAGGCAAGGAGTCTGATTATGCAACTCAAACCGTTGGCTCGCTCATTAGCAGCAGCGCTATCTATCGTAGTAATCGCTGGCTGTTCCAGCACCGGCGGAACCCAAGACGGTGACTCGTACGGCAGCCAGGATGGCAGCACTACTGGTTCCAGCACCTCGGGTACAGGCACGGGTAGTCAGTATGGTTCAACTTCTGGTTCAGGTTCAGGTGCGGGCCAGCAAGCTGATTCGCGCATTCCAGAAGTGCGCACAATCTATTTCGATTACGATCGCGATACGATTAAGAGCGAGTACGAATCCGTTGTAATGGCTCATGCGCGCTACTTGCGTGCCAATCCAAGTGCCCAAGTGGTTCTTCACGGGCATACAGATGAGCGTGGCACTCGTGAATACAACATGGCACTAGGTGAGCGTCGTGCCGGTGCAGTAGAGCGATTCCTGAATATTCAGGGTGTCTCTTCTTCACAAATGAGTGTAGTTAGTTATGGCGAAGAGCGTCCGGCCGTTAATGGTCAAGGCGAGAGCGCCTACGCTCAGAACCGTCGTGTTGTGTTTAACTACTGAGCATTCACTATTTAGTGTTTAACCACTGATGAATCCGGCGTGCGGCTAACCGCACGCCGTTTACGTCTCCGGAGTCATCATGAATCACAGTCTCAAGCGTTACGTTGAGAGGCTGTGCGGTGCGGGAGCCATAGCGCTCCCGCTATCCGTATTGTCGCTAACGGCCACCGCTCAACAGCCACTTGTTCAAGACCTTTCCAACTCTTCCAACAGCAGCTTCTATCAGCAGACGCAGCGACAGGAAGCGTCCAGCGGTAACCTGGTACTGTTTAACCAGGTACAGGAGCACCAGCAGGAAATCCAGCAACTACGTGGTCAGATAGAAGAGCTGCGTCACCAGCTGGAGCAGCTGCGTCGCCAATCTCAGCAGCAGTACCTCGATATTGAAGATCGCCTGATGAGCAGCGGCCCAACGCAGATTGAGCAGTCAACGCCCGCGGTAGAGCCAGAAGCCGCCGAGGAAGTTGTCAATGCTCCCTCTAGCCGCAATGTCAGCGAGGACGCACAAGCCGATTACCAAGCGGCCTTCGCACATGTGCAGGCGCGCCGATTTGACGAAGCCATTGCGGCCTTTGAAGCCTTTGTTACCGATCACCCTGATACTAGCCTAACGGCTAATGGTCACTACTGGCTGGGTGAATTATACGCTGCAGAAGGCGAACTGGATCCCGCTGATCAGGCGTTTAGCCGGGTGATAGAGGAGTATAGCGGCAGCAGCAAAGTGCCGGATGCGATTTATAAGTTAGGCTTAGTAAAAGCGCGCAAAGGAGAAGCTGAGCGTAGCCGAGAGTTACTTGAACAAGTGCGTGACGACTACCCGCAAAGCAGTGCCGCAGGCCTTGCCAATGACTTTTTACGTCAGTCAGCAAGTTAATATTTTTTGATCTATTTTGCTTCAGGGAATCAGCATGAGCTGCAAGATCGACTATCAACCAGCGCCCAACCTATTGGAAAATCGCATCGTGTTGGTAACCGGCGCAGGGGATGGAATTGGCCGTGCGGCAGCGCTGAGCTACGCCCAGCACGGAGCAACGGTGATCCTATTGGGGCGCACCATTGCCAAGCTAGAGCGCGTTTATGATGAAATCGAAGCGGCCGGGGGCCCCCAACCAGCGATTTTTCCGCTCAACTTTGAAGGCGCCACGCTAAAAGATTTTCATGATATGGCGGAAACGTTGGATAAAGAGTTTGGTCGCTTGGATGGATTGCTGCATAACGCGGGATTGTTAGGCCGCATCACTCCCTTTGAGCAGTATAATCCCGAGCTTTGGCAGCAGGTCATGCAGGTCAACATTAATGGGCCTATCTGGATGACTCAGGCGTTATTGCCTTTGCTGCAAGCGTCTGACGATGCGTCGGTTATTTTCACCTCATCCAGCGTTGGTCGCAAAGGTCGCGCCTATTGGGGTGCTTACTCAGTCTCTAAGTTTGCTACCGAAGGCTTTGTTGAGGTGCTTGCCGACGAGTTGGACAATCAGTCCAATATCCGGGTTAACTCGCTTAATCCAGGGGCGACACGTACCCAAATGCGGCGTACCGCATTTCCCGGTGAAGACCCTTTCACATTACGCACCCCGGAAGACATTATGCCTACCTACTTATGGCTTATGGGGCCAGACAGTGCAGGCACCAACGGTCAAAAGCTTGATGCCCAACCGCCCCGGGTATAAACGCTGAGATGTCGATGTGCTCGGTAGCTAACGTTTAAACGCGTCGAGGGCACCGACGAGTGCTTCGCACTCTCCAAACCATAAATCAGCAGGCCACCGCTGGTAGTCATCTTCTTCGCTAATATAACCATAGCCCACTGCTACAGCAGTCATGCCTGCGGCTACGGCGGCCTCGATATCACGCGCATGGTCGCCGATATACCAGCACTTTTCAGGTTCAACACCTAGCCGACGAGCCGCTTCCCAAAGCGGCTCTGGCGCCGGTTTTTTAACGCTCAAATCATCCGCACACAGCAGGGCGCCGGGCTGAAGGGCCAGTGCATCCAATAGCGGTAAGGTATAGCGGCGTGGTTTATTGGTCACAATACCCCAGGGCCGTTGGTCGCCATGCCACTCTTTAAGCCAAACATCAAGAGGTGAGAAAACCCGGCTGTGTACAGCGACCGCCTGCTCATAGGCATCGAGTAAAAACTGACGCGCTTGGGTATGTCCCTCTGCTGTGGCTTCTAACCCTAGTGCTAGTGTAACCAGCGCACTACCGCCATTAGAGACCTGACGCCTAATCACTGAAAAGGGGAGCGGGTCTAAGCCATGATGAACACGCAGCGCATTGGTTGCCTGGGCTAAATCTGGAGCAGTATCGATCAGGGTGCCATCTAGATCGAAGAGGATCGCTTGAGGCGCTTGCATAGGCATTTAATCGCTCACCTTGCGGCAGTACATCATGTAGTTAACCGAAACGTCATGGCTAACCAAGCGGTAGTGGCGGGTTACCGGGTTGTAGGTTAGACCTGTTTGCTCACGTACTTCTAAGCCACTGTTACGGGCCCAGGCGGCCATTTCTGAAGGGCGAATAAATTTAGCGTAGTTATGAGTACCCCGAGGGAGCAGTCTCAGCACATACTCGGCGCCTAAGATGGCAAAAGCGTAGGACTTGGCGGTGCGATTTAGTGTTGAGAAAAACACATACCCACCTGGGCGAACCAAGGCACTGCAGGCACGAATGACGGATGCCGGGTCAGGTACATGCTCAAGCATTTCCATACAGGTCACCGCATCGTAAAAGCCGGGCTTTTGAGCTGCCATGGCTTCTACACTGATGTGCTGATAATCAACCTCAATGCCGCGCTCTTCCGCGTGGAGCCTGGCTACCGCTAACGGCGCTTCACCAAGGTCAATGCCGGTGACTTTAGCCCCGCGGTTGGCCATTGATTCGCTCAAAATGCCGCCACCACAGCCCACATCCAACACTTTTTTCCCCGCCAGGCCCGCGCGCGCATCAATAAAATCGAGGCGCAAAGGGTTAATTTCATGGAGCGGTTTAAATTCTCCCTGCGGATCCCACCAGCGGCTAGCGAGCGCTTCAAATTTAGCGACTTCGGCTGCATCGACATTGCCTTGATAGTGGCCAGCAGTGCTATCCTGTGGTGTCGCTTGCATGTTGTGACTCCCATTGTCATTGAGCATTAAGCGAAAAATTGACGCTTAATCACTGGTTATTATCCATTTGTGCTCGTTATCGTCCATTGGCGAGGTGGCATCCATCCACGCCTTCAGTATTATGGACATTCTAACCACTCCTGTGTCGAAACGCATGAAAAGGACCTCTATATGATTCGCAAGGCCGTACTTCCTGTTGCTGGGTTTGGCACCCGCTGCTTGCCGGCTTCGAAGGCTATTCCCAAGGAGATGATTACGATTGTCGATAGGCCAGTCATTCAATATGTCGTTGAAGAAGCCATTGCCGCGGGTATTCGCGAGATTGTGCTGGTCACTAGTAGCAATAAAAGTGCTATAGAAAACCACTTCGATACCCACGCAGAATTGGAAGCCAGCCTGGAAGCGAAAGGTAAACACGAACTTTTGCAGATGTTGCGCAACTTAGTGCCTGACGACGTCAGTATTATCAGCATACGTCAGGGGGTACCGCTGGGGTTGGGCCATGCGGTGCTATGCGCCCGACCGATCATTGGCGACGATGAGCCTTTTGCAGTGCTGCTTCCGGATGTATTGGTCGATAACAGTACCAATTCTGCAACAGATTTAGCTGGCATGTTAGCGGCCTATGAACAACAGCAAACGGCGCAGCTGATGGTGGAAGAAGTTGCTTGGGAGCAAGTTGAAAAATATGGCATCGTAGCGCCAGCCGGTGATGTGCCCGCACCTAATCAATCGGTAGATTTAGCGGGTATGGTGGAAAAACCTAAGCGAGATGCGGCGCCCTCAAATCTAGCGGTAATAGGTCGTTATGCGCTGCCAGGGCATATTTTTCCTATTTTAGCCGCTACACAGCCCGGTGCTGGTGGTGAAATTCAGCTTACTGACGCGCTAGAAACGCTGCGCGAGCAATCGGGTGTCCAGGCATATCGTATGCAGGGCTCTACCTACGATTGCGGTCAGCCGCTGGGCTACCTAGAAGCCACGCTCGCCTACGCGCGTCGCCATCCTGAGTTCGGCGAGGGTTTCAAAGCCTTGCTATCACGTTACCACCAAGGAGAGTAACCCATGCGGGTGTTACTTTACGGTAGCGAATTAAGCGCAGCGACGGCAGCGGCTGCGCTAGCCTGGGTGGGCCATCAGGTGCAGTGGTTGCCTCATTCCGATGCTCCCTGGTCAGCTCTTTCTCAGGTAGATTGGCTACGTAGCGAACCTCAACTGATGGCCCATTTGGAGCAGGGCTTGGCGGAGGGAACTCTCCAGGTCATTGAACAGCTTAAAGATGCAGCCATACCTGAAGTGATCTGGCTGGCGTTATCGCCCGCACAGCGCAGTTCGGCCAGCGCTCTGGTTGAAAATCCGCTATTAGCTGATCAGCAGGGCATCGTACTTATCAATAACTCAACTTTTCCGGTCGGCGAGACTGAGCGGCTACATGCGTTGATGGGGCCGCAGCACACCAGCGTGGCACTTCCTGATACGTTGGAAGAGGGCCGTGCGTGGGACTCGTTTACTCGTCCAACTAGGCGGCTGCTAGGTTGTGATAATACGACAGGTGAGCAGGTGACCAGAGAGCTGCTACGCGCCTTTAATCGGCGTAGCGAGGTATTTCAGTGTATGCCGCGCCGCGCCGCAGAGCTCACCAAGCTGGCGATTAACGGCATGCTTGCTACGCGCATCAGTTATATGAATGAAATTGCGGGCTTGGCTGATACCCTGGGTGTGGATGTCGAACATGTTAGACAGGGCATGGGTGCTGACTCGCGCATTGGTTTTGAATACCTGTACCCCGGGTGTGGATTTGGCGGGCCTAACTTCTCGCGTGACTTGATGCGCTTGGCCGATGTCCAACTACAAAGTGGCCGTTATTCAGCGTTGCTTGAACAGGTGATGGATATTAACGAGCAGAAGAAAGAGACCCTGTTCCGCAAGCTGTGGGCTCACTTTGCTGGTGAGATAGCAGGTAAAACCGTAGCAATTTGGGGCGCTGCGTTTAAACCTGGTACTGCGCGTATTGATCATGCCCCGGTATTAACATTGCTGGAGGCACTTTGGGCGCAAGGGGTTAAGGTTCAGCTCCACGACCCAGCGGCGGTGCCCGCTCTCCACGCCTTGGTTGGCGAGCGTGATGACCTGCGTACCTATACTCATGACCCCTACCAAGCTTGTGAGGGCGCCGATGTACTAATGCTGGTTACCGAATGGAAAACGTATTGGAACCCTGACTGGCACCGACTCGGCTCGCTATTAAACGCTAAACTCGTATTAGATGGGCGCAATATTTACGACCCTGAGTTTGTTGCCAGCTGTGGATTAATGTACCGAGGTATTGGCCGTCGTGCCGACCCGAAGACTCTTTGAGGAATTGTCATGCCAGACGCCACCGGATCCTCTCGTATTGTGCCCGATGTGGATCAAAGCTTGACAGCGCAACATCTACGCCACCGAAAGGGGCCGACGCTATGGCCGTTATGGCTATGTTTGCTACTGATCATCGCGCTATTGGGCACGGCGGCAGTTGGACTTTGGTACGAACGTGAACGACTTTTAGATGAGCTTCACCGGGTGAGTGGTGAAGTTTCCAATGTGCATGCCCGCTTGGATACGGATGACACGGATGTACAAGATGCGATAACCTTTGTACAAGCTCGGATGTCGACTCTTTTCCAAGAGCAAGAGCAGCTCTCTATGTCGTTGGCCGATACCCGTGAAGAGTTGTACGGTTTGCTCACCATGAATGAGGACATGGTCTCCACTGATTCGGTCAACTCGCTGTTGCAGCAGCTGGCCCAGCTTAGGGAACAGGCTGAGTTACGTGACCAACAGCTGATGGCGGTAAGGGAATCGCTTGATGCGCTGGAACAAACGGGAACGTCAGGTCGTCAAAATCTGGTTGAAGAAGTTGCTCACTTAGAGCAATTGAGCGAACAGCGCCTTTCAGCGCTGGATAGCCAGATAAATAGAGTCAGCAGTGCATGGGAGGAGCAGTTGGCAGCGCAAAGAGCCGCGATTGAGGCCCGCTTTGATGAGCTGGAAACATCCTTTGCAGAGTCTGTCGCAGATAGAGAAGCGCCAGCGGGGCAGGAAGCCCTAGAAACATTGGAACAAGAGTGGTCTCAACGCCTGAATTCGCTGGAAAGCGATGTGCGCCAAGTGCGTCAGGCACAGCTTGCCTTCAGTGCCCAGCTAGAGATGTTGCGCTAACGAATTGTGTCGAGTGTATGTATGCGACTGCTTAATCTTTGACATGCTAATGCGTTGAAATGCTAATGCTTTGAAATGCTTAGGTGATGAAGCCGCTGATTTAGGTTGGGATAAAAATGTATGGGAAGACAACGGCGATGGACATCAGCCACAGGACGCACGTTTTTTGCCGTGCTACCTCTGTTATGCATATCACATGGCGCATGGGCGTTAGAGGCGACTATCAAGGGCGTTTCCGATGAGGTTGAAGGCAATATCCAAGCCTATTTACAGAATATCGATGCAGCGCAATATACTGAAGTGCGTTTAGAAGGTGAAATTCGCCGACGCACCCAGGAAGCCATGCGTGTCTATGGCTATTACGAGCCTGAAATAACCCTTGAACGCGCCACTGATAAGCGCGTATGGCTTGAGATCGCACCTGGCCCCCAGATTAAAGTTGAAATTCTGTCAATCAATGTGGAAGGCGATGCGAGCGAGGATCCTCCTTTTCAACAGGCCGTAGAAGGCTTTCCCTTGAAAGAGGGAGATGTCTTGCGGCACGCCCCTTGGGATAGGCTGAGTAGTCAATTTTCTGGACTGGCCATCGAACGTGGTTACTTTGACTGGGGGTTTACCGATAGGCGCATGGAAGTACGCCCATATCTTCAGAGCGCGCGCCTGTATATGGATTTTGACAGTGGGCCTCGCTACCAATTTGGCGAAACATCAATAACCGGTAGCCATATTGAGCTAGACCGGTTGCGTCGCATGCAGCCTTTTGAGCAGGGCGACCCTTATTTGGCGCAAACCTTAGCAGAATATAACCAATCGCTTGCGGAAACCGGCTGGTTTAGTTCCGTATCTGTGCGTCCGCGTCTTGAAACAGCTCAAGAATTAACCATCGCTCCTTCTGGTGGAGGTGACCCCTGGTGGAGTGAAGCTACTGCATCGCAACCCGAACGCCCACGTTTGAGCAGCGCAGCACTTGCCAGCGCGCTGCGTGTTAATAAGCGCGATGATACCCAGCTACCTATCGACATTAGTGTTGAACCTGCTGACCGTCATCAGTTCGAAGTAGGTCTTGGCTATGCCACCGATGTGGGGCCGCGACTGCGCTTTGGTTGGGAGCAGCCGTGGATAAACCGCTATGGCCATAGCCTTGATCATGATCTCTATTTATCTGCCCCGGAGCAGCGTTTTACTGGGATGTATAACGTGCCCCTCGAGAACCCCCTTCGCGATAGCTACCGACTTCAATATGGAATCCGGAATGTCGACGATAGCGATACTCAGTCACTAGAAGGCACCGTCGAGCTGGCTCGGCGATGGCAGTTCGATAACGACTGGGTTCAAACGCTCTATTTCCGCACAACCTATGAGGATTTCGAACAGGGTGGTGAAGCAGATCAGGTGTGGCTATTCTACCCAGGCATTCAGTGGTCACGCACGCGAACACGCCCTCAACGCTTCCCTTTATGGGGTGATCGCCAGCAGCTCTCTTTAGAGTACTCGGATACCGTCTGGGGATCAGATGCGAAATTTGCTCGCATTACCGGCGATACGGAGTGGATCCGTATGATTGGTAATGATAACCGCTTCTTGGCACGCATCAGTTTAGGGGCCATTGAAACCGATGACTTTGCCAAAATACCGCCATCGCTGCGCTTTTTTGCGGGCGGTGACCGCAGTGTACGCGGCTACTCCTATGAGAGCTTATCCCCCCGCAACGACGAGGGCAGACTGCGCGGCGGTCAACAAATGCTCACCTCAACCCTTGAGTATCAGCGCCGCGTGACGGGGAGTTGGTGGGGGGCCACTTTCGTGGATAACGGCGACGCCTTTGATAACTGGGGCCCCAATGATTTGAAAACCGGTGCCGGGGTCGGGGTTCGCTGGGTCTCGCCGGTGGGGCCGATTCGTTTTGACATTGCCCATCCCTTAGACCACGAAGACGATTGGCGTTTGCACTTTTCCATCGGCCCGGAATTCTAGGAGAGAGACTTGTCGCAGGTTGAACCAGCTATATCTGATAAACGCCGTATGTTGTCTCCCAAATATCGCGCTTGGCTTCTACTCTGGAGCCTTATACGTCTTATTATTGTGCTGCCCATTTGGCTATTCGGCATTGCGGCGTTAGTGGTTGGGATAGCGTTATCTCCTTGGGGCACTGGGATACTGCTCTCGCAGGGTGAGCAGCGTGATGTATTCTCCTACGCCCATCATGAAGGCGGTTTACTAGACCATTTTCAGCTCGAGGGTTTTCAACTGCAGCTGGGAGAAACCCGCATAAGCGTGGATGAGTTTGAACTCCAGTGGGCGGATGACTGTGTGCTTTCTGGGCGCTTATGTATCGACACACTGCGTGTGGTGGGCGCCGATGTTCGATTAGGTTCACCCAGCGAGCAGGCGCCACCTCCCGAGGAGGGGGCGCCGCTGGCTATTCGCTTTCTTTTTCCCATCGAACTGCGTTCGCTACTACTGGACGATGTCAGCCTGCGGTTAGCCGATGGTACCGAGGTAGCGTGGCAATCTTTAAGCTCGGCGGCCATTGCTGAAGGCAATCAAGTGCGCTTTTCGCCAACGCACCTGGAGCAGCCCCGCGTCTATTTACCCCCATCGCCGGGGATCCGGCTAACGCAGGGTATACAAACGCCGCTTGATGCCGCCTCCATTGATGCCGCTATATTGCTCAACCAGCCGCAACAAGAGGCAGTAGCGGCAGTTGAGCCGCTTGAAGAGCAGTTCGAAACACGCGAGCGCCTGGAATTACCCGAAATTACGCTCCCGGTCGATATTCAGCTACCTGAATTTACCCTCAACGATTTTCGGCTGGAAGGGGCTGCCGAGTATCGCGTGGAGCGGCTGCGGTTAGGGTTGCTAACCGAGGGAAATAACGTTGAGTTAAGCGAGCTTTCCGTGGTTACCCCGGATGCTGAGGCTGAGTTAACGGCTAACGCAACCTTAAGTGGTAACTATCCACTCGATGCCCGCTTAGACGTAACGTTGTTTTTGCCTGAGATTTATCCTCAACTTAGTGGCGAGACGTTAACGTTAACGCTGTCTGGCACACTGGATGCACTTGAAGCGCAGTTGGAGGCATCTGGTGCAGTCAATGCGTCACTAAGCGGTCAAGTCGACGCGCTAGCACCAACGCTACCGTTTCAACTACAGTTGCAAAGCAATCAAGTCCAGTGGCCGCTGCCTGCAAGCGAAACTGACAGCAGCGTTGAGCGTATAGATGACAGCAGCGAAGAAGAGACTACCCAAGGCGATGGCGATGTTGCCCCTGCCCCCTATATAGTTGATGACCTGAATCTACAAATAACCGGAAACCTTAGCGATTATAGCGCGCAACTTGCTATGGCGGTTGAGGGCCCCAGCCTGCCGCGTACGCAAATTAACGTCGACGGAGAGGGTGATCTTGAGCAGTTTAGCTGGCAACCTCTCACCCTCGTGGTCGACGAAAGCTCCCTGCGCAGCGAAGGCAATATCAGCTGGGTAGCACCGCTACAAGTCAACACGACCATTCGTTTAGATCAGTTTAATCCGGCCCAATTCGTCGATCAGCTAGAGGGCGATTTAAACGGCGACATTGAGCTTAGGCTCCGCCAGCAAGGGGATCTGTGGGCCATTAGCGTGCCCAACTTAGCGATCGACGGTGAACTGCGCGACTACCCGTTAACCCTGCAAGCGGCCTTTGACGCTAACAGCAACCTGGAACTGGATATTGACGAACTGCTGTTCACCCAAGGTGATAATCGCTTACAAGCAGCGGGGCAAATCAGTGAACAGGCTATGTCGTTAAATGCTGATATTGCACTGCGTCAGCTGCAAACCCTCTCGCCAGACTTGGCGGGCACTATCGTGGGTACGCTAGAGGCGAGCGGCAGTTTTAACCAGCCCCAAGTACTCGCCAATTTACAGGGCGATGGCGTACGTTTTGGCGATAACCGCGTTGAGCGGTTAACGCTGGATGCCAATGTACAGGGCATCGATGACCCTACCCTCGACGTCCAACTGGTGTTACAAAACGTCAATGCTGGTGGGCAGTCGCTGGCAAACATTGAGGCCAACCTTGCAGGACGTCTCTCTGAGCATCAGCTTGAGTTGAGCGCCCAAGGCGCCAATAACAGTTCTCTCAGCCGTGCGCAGCTAGCCTTGAATGGCCGTTTTGACCAGCAAAGCCAGCTGTATCAAGCACGTGTAACACCGTTGGAGGTTGACTCTGAGGCGGGGGATATTCGCCTTGAAGCGCCTCTCGACCTGCGCTACAACCTGACTAATGGCGCGGCGCGTTTGTCGCCGTTCTGCCTGCGCCGTGAGCAGGGCGGGCTGGTCTGCTCAGAAGAGGAAATCATTGCCTCTGCGCAGCAAGGCAATGCTGTGCTTTCGGTGCGTGAAGTGCCAATGGAAATGCTGGACCCTTTTTTGCCAGAAGAGTGGCAGTTAGAGGGTGATACAACGGCGGATCTTGTCGTCAACTGGCGTCAGGGCGGTGCCCAGTGGCAGGCAGATCTACGAATTCTCAGTGAATTGGCGATTACCGCCGTTAATGATTATGGCCAACCTGTCTCACTGCCTGAGATTAATTTAGATGCTCAGATTGAAGCCACCCAAGCCCAGGCAAATGCCAATGTATCGCTCTCGCTTGCCGAGGCGGGAGACCTCAACTTAGATCTGTCGGTTAACGACCCATTAGGGGCAGGCGCATTATCAGGAGAGCTGCGCGCAACCAATGTGTCGCTGCAACCCTATCGGCCCATGTTGGTGGGAATGGATCGATTGGAAGGCGATCTTAGCGGCAGCGTGCAAATTTCCGGATCGACTGCTCAGCCTGATTTACTGGGCCAGCTTGGGCTACGGGGTATTGGCGTAAGTGGCCCGGATATTCCAGTCGATATTCAAGATGGTGAACTGGTGGTCTCTTTCGACGGCGAGCAGGGGGATATTGATGGCTATCTTGCCGCTGAGCGCGGGCGTTTAGATATTACCGGTGATGCCTATTGGCCAAGCGGCGATGATTGGCGTGTTGGTGTTGACCTGAATGCAGTACAAGCGCCTATCCTGGTCGTGCTGCCCCAGTTCGGTCGGCTTGAGGTAGCTCCTAATATCCGTATCCGAGTTACGCCGGAAAGGCTGCAAGTGAGGGGGGATGTCAATTTACCCTGGGCACGTCTTGAAATTGGCGATATGCCTTCGTCGGCCGTCACCCCGAGTGGCGACGAGATAATTATTACCGAGCGTGACGATCGCCAAGCGGAAATAGAGGCCCAACGTGCGGCAGCCAATGGGGATGGCCCCAGCGCTGCAGATGAACTTGCCGCTACTGGCATGGCTATTGATGTGCTGGTGACTTTAACGTTGGGACGAGATATGCAAATTTCAGCCTACGGTCTTGAGTCCGGATTAGGCGGTGCGCTGGAAATTCGCCAAAGCAGTGGGGCGTTGCAGCTGTTCGGCGATGTTAATTTAGTCGATGGTCGTTTCCAAGCATTCGGTCAAGACTTGGTTATTCGCCGCGGCGAACTGCTGTTTAGCGGGCCTCCGGGGCTACCTACGCTCGATTTCGAGGCCATTCGCAATCCTGACGTGACCGAAGATGATGTCATCGCGGGCTTACGGGTAACAGGCAGCGCCGAAGCACCGAATGTACTGATCTTTTCTGAACCGGCAATGGATGAATCCCGTGCGCTCTCTTACCTGTTACGGGGGCGCGCACCGGATGCCTCAGGTGGCGGTATGGATAGTGCACTGACAACCGCGCTGATAGGCATGTCATTAGGGCGAACCGGTGGCGCGGTGGGCTCCATTGGTGAGGCCTTCGGCATTGACGATTTAACCCTGGATACCGCCGGAGCCGGTGACGACAGCCAAGTCGCTGTCAGCGGCCAACTTACCGACGATCTCAGGATCAGTTACGGCGTGGGAATTTTCTCGCCTATTGCCGAACTAACACTACGTTACACCCTATGGCGTAACCTTTACGTACAGGCCGTATCGGGTACCAGCCAAGCGGTGGATTTGATCTACACCTTTACCCGTTCCGGTAATCCTGAAATCATTCAGCAGCAATAAGTGAGGGCGAAATGTCATTGTTTTCAAATACGTTTTCAAATACGAATTCAAGTGCTAGCCGTATGTTGCCGGGGCGCGATGCCCCGATACAGACAAGCGATGTCCACACCATTAACGGCCATTCGCTACACCCACCATTCCCAGAAGGACATGAGGAGATCGTGCTGGGTATGGGCTGCTTCTGGGGCGTTGAGCGTCTGTTTTGGCAGTTGCCCGGAGTCTTCGTCACTGCGGCAGGTTATGCCGGTGGCGAGACGCCTAACCCCACCTACGGTGAGACATGCACGGGGCGTACTGGCCACACCGAAGTGGTGCGGGTAATTTATGACCCTAAGCAAGTCGATCTTGAAACGCTGTTGCAGGTCTTTTGGGAACAGCACGATCCAACCCAGGGAAATCGCCAGGGTAACGATATTGGCTCTCAGTACCGTTCTGCCATTTTTACCACCCACCAAGCGCAGCAAGCGGCAGCCGAGCAGAGCGCGGCTACCTATCAGCAGGCGCTCGACAAAGCGGGTAAGGGGGCGATCACCACTGAGATTAAACCGCTGGAAACGTTTTATTACGCAGAGGCTTATCATCAGCAGTACCTTGATAAAAATCCCAATGGCTACTGCGGCTTGAAAGGCACTGGCGTCACTTGCCCCATCGGTTGACAGCGTTTTTTTTATTCTCAATTACCGAACCATCATAGGAAGCCACTATGCCGCAACGACATCGTTTGAAGAGGGCTTCCCCACACGCCGCGGTGGTCAGCGCCTTAGCGTTACTGCTGTGCACGCCACAGGCTTGGTCTGGAGAGGAGTTAAGTGTGTTAACTATGCCGCAGGCTCTTAGCGACACGCCCTTTGCAAGCGAACGCGAAGCCGTGATTTGGCGTCGCGAGGAGCTCAAAGATATTGAAAGCCTGGTGCGTCAGCTGCGCTTTGACCTGGTTAACAACCAGGATTTTGAAGCCGCCTCGCCGCGCTTACTTGAGCTGCAGGAGCGCGCCAGTGCCCAACGTTTACTGCCTGCGTTTATTGAAAGCACCCACGGCAGTGGATCCGAAGCGAAGGCCTCTATTTGGGAAGAGTGGGACGATTTCGCCGCCGGTTTTACCGACCTTGAGGATAAAATAGCCCACTTGATTGACGTGGCCGAACAACAGAATCCCCGTGACACTGCACGCGCGCTTTCAGAGGTAGGCGCGAGCTGCAAGAGCTGTCATCGTGCCTACCGCTACGACTAGCGTAGCGGTAGGTCTTAGATAAGTTTTGGAGATAGGTTTTGGAGATAGCTCTTGAGATAGCTCTTGGAGAATAGCTACTTGAAAAGTAGACGCAGGGAAGGGCGCCTAGTCGCCTTGCTGGATGCGGTCAATGCGGTAAAGTGTTTCCACTTGTTCTAGGCCACTGACGGTGCAGTTCAGGTCTTTAACACGACCATCGCTTAATCCATAGACCCAGCCATGCACGGAGATCTGCTGACCACGCTGCCAGGCGCGCTGCAAAATCTTGGTGCGACATAAACTATTCACCTGGGCTTTAACGTTGAGCTCGCACATACGATCGATTTGATCCTCTAGCGGGAGATGATCCAGCGAGCTCCGGTGGTGGTTATACTGTTCGCGCACCGAATGTAGCCAGTAATCCACCACGCCGCATTCACCGCCCATCATAGCGGCCTTAATGCCCCCACAACCATAGTGACCGACAACCATGATATGGCTGACTTTAAGAACATCCACCGCAAACTGAACCACCGAGAGGGCATTCATATCGGTATGGTGAAGCAGGTTGGCGACGTTACGATGGACGAAAACCTCTCCAGGCGGGAGAGCGATAATTTGGTTCGCAGGCACTCGGCTGTCGGAGCAGCCAATCCATAAATAATCCGGATTTTGCTGGTTCGAGAGGCGTTTAAAGTAGTCGGGGTCTTCTTCGCACATGCGCTCAGCCCAGGCGCGATTATTATCGAGTAGTGTGGCTATAGGGTCAGACATAGCGTCTCCAGTAAGGTTGAGGGGGCAAATGGCTGGTAGGTAAACGAAATATCAAACCCTACTCAGTATAAAATTAGTCACTGTCTAAGCTATGAGCTAGTACAAATATTCGCCAGTACAAAATAGCAGAGGAAGGTTTTAACCTCCCTAGGCGGTCAGGTCAACTGCCGCACTAAGGTGATGGGCATTACGACTATTGATTGATACAAATGATTGATACAAATCCTAGCTATCTATACAAATCTTAACTATTTATACAAATTTTAACTCCCCAGGAGCAAAGCATGGCAGACGTTTCTGAATACGAATATGACCTTCTGGTGATCGGCGCAGGCTCTGGGGGTGTTCGCGCGGCGCGTATGGCTGCCGCCACCGGCGCCAAGGTGGCGATTGCCGAAGATCGCTACTTGGGAGGAACCTGCGTCAACGTTGGTTGTGTGCCCAAAAAGCTCTACTCCTACGCTGCTCATTTTCATGACAGCTTTGACGATGCTGCCGGTTTTGGTTGGCAGCTACCAGGCCCCGCCAGCTTTGATTGGGCCACGCTGCGGGATAATAAAATCAGCGAAATTAAACGCCTTAATGGCATTTATCAGCGCATGCTGGAAGGTGCTGGGGTTACGCTGTTCAACGCCCGCGCACGCTTGGCTGACGCTCATACGGTAACCTTAAGTGGCGGGCATGGCGATACATCGGTGACGGCGCAGAAAATTCTCCTTGCTACCGGTGGATGGCCTTGGGTCCCCGATTTTCCTGGCAATGAACACGCCTTGGATTCCAATCAGATATTTGATCTGGATACCTTCCCCAAGCGTTTTCTAGTCTTGGGCGGTGGCTATATTGCGGTGGAATTTTCCAGCATCTTTAATGGGCTGGGCAGTGAGACGCATCTTATCTATCGCGGCGACATGTTTTTGAAAGGCTTTGATCAACAGGTTCGCGAGTTCACCTGCGCCGAAATGCAAAGAAAGGGCGTCAATATTCACTTCAACACCAACATTGAGCGTATTGAACCCAGCCAAGATGCCTACAACGTTCACCTTACCAGTGGCGATGTGCTTGAAGTCGATGTGGTGCTCGCAGCCACCGGGAGGAAAGCCAATGTGGGTGATTTAGGACTTGAAGCATTGGGGTTAAGCTTGGATGAGGCTGGCAAAATCCCTGTTAACGAGCGGTTTGAAACAGTGTTGCCTTCCGTGCTCGCGTTAGGCGATCTAATCGCTGGGCCTGAGCTCACGCCAGTGGCGTTGGCAGAGGCCATGCAGCTTGTTGATGTCCATTTTGCCGATACGCCTCCCAAGCCATTGGATTACACGACGATACCAACCGCCGTTTTTTGCCATCCCAATATTGGAACCGTAGGGCTCTCTGAACAGGCTGCGCGGGATAAATTTACCCACATACGTGTGTACAGCACCGATTTTCGTGCCATGAAACACACGCTGTCGGGTAGCCAAGAGCGTACGCTGATGAAACTGATTGTGGATGATGAAACTGACGTGGTGGTGGGAGCCCATATGGTTGGTGACGATGCTGGGGAAATCATTCAGGGCGTTGCCATTGCGGTAAGAGCAGGCCTTACCAAGCAGGACTTTGACCGCACCGTGGGCATTCACCCTACCGGTGCTGAGGAGTTTGTCACGCTGCGTACGCTCACTCGCCGGTAAGTGCATAAAAAGCGTGAGGTTGGTCTGTTATATTCTATAAGCGACAGTGGCGAAAAGGTTGCCATGAGCGGCGAATTCGCCCTGTTCGTTCATAACAAAATTTTATGGAAAGTGAGGCAGAGAATAATATGATTTTTGAATTGCTCATAAGCAACTGTTATAATGAACTTCAAATTCGCTACAGCGAAGCATAACTATGAGTACGCCGACACCACCATTTACCCCCTCTGCCGACCTTGCACGGCCGACAGTCGCTGATGCCGTTGTCGGTCATGCAGAGACGCCACTCTTTATTCGCAAACCCAATGCGGATGACGGCTGGGGGGTTTACGAGCTTATTAAAGCTTGCCCCCCGCTGGATGTGAATTCAGCCTATGCCTACCTGTTACTCGCCACCCAGTTTCGTGATACCTGTGCAGTTGCAACCAATGAAGAAGGTGAAGTCGTGGGTTTTGTGTCTGGTTATGTCAAGGACAATGCCCCCGACACCTACTTTTTATGGCAAGTGGCTGTTGGTGAAAAAGCCCGTGGCACTGGATTAGCACGCCGCTTAGTCGAGGCCATTATGTCGCGCCCCGAGCTTGACGATGTGCATCACCTTGAAACCACCATCACGCCTGACAATCTAGCCTCTTGGGGCTTGTTTCGCCGTTTGGCGGCGCGCTGGCATGCGCCGCTCAATAGTCGCGAATACTTCTCTACCGAACAGCTCGGAGGAGAGCATGATCCGGAAAACCTCGTGCGCATTGGCCCGTTTCAAACCGATCGCATCTAATATGTGTTTTTGCTAGGCACATGTGTTGGATTGACTGTTTTCCCGCTTATGTTGCTCCGGGCAAGTAACGTTTAACGCCTAAAGGCAAAATGATTAACCAAGGAGGTCGCAATGCAGACCCAGACGCTTGAACGCATGGAATCCAATGTACGTACTTATTCTCGTTCATTTCCGGTGGTGTTTACCAAAGCGCAAAATGCGCGCCTAACCGATGAGAATGGCCGTGAGTACATTGACTTCCTTGCCGGCGCGGGCACGCTTAACTACGGCCATAATAACCCGCATATGAAACAAGCGATGATCGACTACCTGTCAACTGATGGTGTCGTTCACGGTTTGGACATGTGGACTAATGCCAAACGTGATTATTTAGAAACGCTTGAAAAAATTATCTTCAAGCCACGTGGGCTCGACTACAAAGTACACCTACCTGGGCCAACCGGTACCAATGCGGTAGAAGCGGCTATTCGCTTAGCTCGAGTGGCTAAAGGTCGGCATAATATCGTCACCTTCACCAATGGTTTTCACGGTGTCACCATGGGGGCTTTGGCGACCACGGGTAATCGTAAATTCCGTGAAGCCACTGGCGGTATACCCACCCAAGGCGCAAGCTTTCTACCTTACGATGGCTACATGGGTGAGCACACCGATACCCTGGATTATTTTGAAAAGCTGCTTGGCGATAAATCTGGTGGTCTGGATATCCCAGCTGGTGTCATCATTGAAACCGTGCAAGGCGAGGGCGGTATTAACGTAGCTGGCCTGGAGTGGCTGAAGCGCCTTGAAGGTATCTGTTACGCCCACGATATTCTGCTGATTATTGACGATATCCAGGCAGGTTGTGGTCGCACAGGTAAATTCTTTAGCTTTGAGCATGCGGGTATTACGCCCGACATTATTACCAATTCGAAATCGCTCTCCGGGTTCGGCCTGCCATTTGCGCATGTGTTGATGCGCCCAGAGCTGGATAAATGGAAGCCAGGCCAATATAACGGCACTTTTCGTGGTTTCAGCTTGGCAATGGTGACCGCCACCGCAGCGTTGAAAAAATACTGGTCTAATGACACCTTTGAACGCGATGTTCAGCGTAAAGGGCGTATTGTAGAGGAGCGTTTCCAGAAGTTAGCGGCGCTATTGACTGAGCACGGCATGCCAGCTACTGAGCGTGGCCGTGGCTTGATGCGTGGTATCGATGTCGAGTCAGGTGACATTGCCGATAAAATTACCAGCAAAGCGTTTGAGCACGGTCTGGTGATTGAAACCAGTGGCCAGGACGGTGAAGTGGTTAAGTGCCTGTGCCCGCTAACCATTAGCGATGAAGACTTGCTGGAAGGCTTGGATATTCTCGAAATGTGTGTCAAAGCTGTTGCTAGCGAGTAACTTGCCACTAGAATTAGGTGTTACGCTGAAACAGTAAGCTCACAGGTTTTTTTAGTTAGGGATATAGCGGCTGGTAGTCGCCAGCCGCTTTGCAACGGAGTACTCCTATGATCGTTCGTAACATTGAAGAAGCGCGTAAAACAGAGCGTCTAGTGACTGCTGAAAATGGTAACTGGGACAGCACGCGCCTTGTGTTGGCCAATGACGGCGGGAACTTTTCTTTTCATATCACACGAATTTTCGAAGGCACTGAGACACATATTCATTACAAACATCACTATGAGTCTGTGTACTGCATCGAAGGCGAAGGCGAGGTGGAAACACTCGCGGATGGCAAGATTTGGCCTATCAAGCCGGGTGATATTTACATACTTGACCAGCACGATGAACATCTGTTGCGTGCCCACAAAACCATGCACTTAGCATGTGTATTTACACCGCCGATCACGGGCAACGAAGTTCACCAAGAAGATGGCTCTTACGCACCTTCTGAATAGCGACAGTGAGTAACAACGTGTTGCTGTCTCAAGAGTGGACGAGCAACAGAAAAAGCAGCCTGCGACAGTAGGCTGCTTTTTTGCTAAGTGTTTATATTTCTGTGATTAAATACTTTTTTAACAAGCACTTATGGTTTTTCAAATACGAGCGTAATTTCACCCAGCGTAAAGCCAAATTTACGCATGGCGGTTCGATTGATCAAACGGCCATCCGGCTGAAGGTACATCCAGTCATCCATGGTAAATGAGATCATCCGACCATCAATTTCGATCTCTAGCGGATAGCGCATGTGGAAGGCATGACCATATTGGCGTGCCTCAACTTGACCTTCCACGTCGTCGGCGGTGCCAATCCAGCGATGTTCATCGATGCGCTCAAATGTCCAAACGCGGCGATCTGTTTCACCATCTGAAAAAACGAAAGATTCATCCAGCGTCAGGCTGCCATTTTCGTAGGTGCCTTGGATATCTACGGTAAAACGTCGCTGTACCTCGCCGGAGTAATCCTGCACCATGCCCCAGGCTCGGGTGGTGCCCGCAAAGTACTCTGCGATATCCAAACGAGGTTCAGTATCGGCGTAGTCCTCAATATCAACGCCAGCACAACCAGCCAGCAAGAAGAATAGTGTGAAAAAACTAATGCGCAGGGAGCGGGTCATAGGTGCATTTCCTATATTTGAATGGATTTAGGTACAGTTATGGTAGAGTATTTTTATAGCATAGAGCACCTAAGTGCCTGTGACTACTGGCACCTCTTGGGTTCGCTTAATATATATTATGTTAAATAGCGTATTTTGGTCGTCTGTAATAGGTGTCCGAAAACTAGATGTTCGAAAAGCCATGATGGCGTTGGACACTCGCCCCCCATCTCCTTATCATTCCCCAACCTATTGTCCAAGGATATCTCTCGTTATGCGCCCAGGTGTTTTGTGGCTTATAGCTGGCTTGTCGCTCTCGATCACAGGCTGTGCAGCAACCCAGCCGGAAACGAATCAACCGCCCCCTCTAAGCGAAGCCTCATTCAACTCTCGTATCCTGGAATTAGAGAGCCAGCTAACCCAGCAATGCGATACCCATTCGGAACTACAGGAACGCCAGCTTGATCACCAGCAGGCACTCACTGCTGATATGCGTGAAGTGGGCAGTTTGCTGCGCTACCTTCGCCAAGATGTGCAGCAGTTGGAAGCCCGAGGTGAAGAACCTGTCATCATTCGTGAAGAGTGTGAAATTGATCAGAGCTTGACCACCAAAACACTGCTAGGCCGCAGTGAATGGGTTGGGCTACCGAGTCTGGGTACCTATCTCAAGGCACGAGTCGATTCTGGTGCCAACACGTCGTCACTGTCTGCCGCAGAGATCACTCGTTTCGAACGTGATGGTGAAAACTGGGTGCGTTTCAAGTTGGCACTTAACGAAGATGACGTGGCCGTTGAGTCACAGCGTGATGAGTGGATTGAAGCACCCATTGTTCGTCGAGTGCGTATTGTTCAAGCTTCGGGGGAAGATTCGCGCCCGGTCATTTCGCTATTAATGACCTTAGGGCCAATTCGTGAAAATGTCGAATTCACGCTCAATGATCGCTCTCATCTAGATTATCCCGTGCTGCTTGGGCGGCGTTTTTTGATGGATATTGCGGTGATTGACGTGGCTGATACTTATTTGCATGACCGCCCTGAGTTTCCTGGCGGTGAGCCCGCCGACCAAGCTGCTGAAGATGAAGCAGTTGACGAAGATGATACTGAAGAATAACTGCTCTCCCCTGACGTTTTACGTAGAAAGGAATCTCCATGTCACGGTTAATGTTTTATATTATTGTCGGCTTTTTACTGGTCGCAGGTATTGCGACCAGCGTGCATCGCCATGTGCAGTTTGAAATCCCCTGGCTGCCCGGCGAACAACGCCAGGTGTGGGAAATTGAGGCGGGCATTAACTTCAATGCACAAGATGGCCCTGTACAGGTCGACTTGGCACTGCCCTCTCATCAGGCAGGCTATCGTGTACTGACTGAAAACACCGCATCGTCAGGCTATGGGCTTGCTTATCAGGCGGATGAATTAGGTCGTACTGCCAGCTGGACAATTCGTCAAGCGGTGGGCAGTCAAACGCTCTACTACTCTGTGCAAATGTTAGTATCGGAAGATGCTCGCTCACCGATACAGACTCCCCCCGGCGTATCCATTACTACGCCTTGGGAAAGTCCCTACGACACGGCGGCCAGCCAACTGATTGAACAGGCCTGGGCACGCAGCGCCAACAATGCCACTTTCGCTCGCGAGCTAATTCGCGACATTAATGGTGAGCGTCAGGAGGAAAACGCGCGGCTTTTGCTCACACAAGAAAATCCGGCGGCACTGGTGGTGCGGCTACTTAACCAGGCGGGCGTTCAGGCCCGTGAGGTGAGCGGCCTGCTGTTGGAAGATGGTCGTCGTCGCCAAACGCTCAGCAGTTGGATTCAGGTGTTTGACGAGCCAGGCGAAGAGTGGACTATTTTTCACCCACTAACGGGCGAGCAAGGTAAGCCGGACAATTTACTGCTTTGGGAAACCGGTGGTAGAGCCGTATTGGAGGTTCAAGGCGGCACAAATTCGCGGGTTACGTTCTCAATGATGACCCACGACCAGCCGGCCTCGGCGGCGGTGCGCAACCACTACTCTGAAGACACGCTGCTGAATTTCTCTATTCACAGCCTGCCACTGGAAGAGCAAGCGCTTTTCCAGACTATCTTGCTGATTCCCATTGGCGCGTTAATGGTAGTGTTTTTACGTGTATTGGTGGGCATTAAAACGTCCGGTACCTTTATGCCGGTGTTGATCGCTCTCGCCTTCATACAAACCACCCTGCCTACAGGTTTGATTGGCTTCCTGCTTATTGTTGCCGTGGGGCTGGTTATTCGTAACTACCTCTCTTACTTAAATCTATTACTGGTGGCCAGGGTCTCGGCGGTGATCATTACGGTGATTGCGATTATCTCGATCTTCACCGTGTTGGCCTACCGCATGGGGCTCAGTGCGGGCTTAACGATTACTTTCTTCCCGATGATTATCCTGGCTTGGACGATCGAGCGGATGTCGATTTTATGGGAAGAGGAAGGCCCTAAGCAGGTGTTAATCCAAGGTGGTGGTAGTTTAATTACGGCTATTCTTGCTTACCTGGCGATGAATAACCCTTGGGTGCGTCACATCACGTTCAACTTCCTGGGAGTGCAGTTGATATTGATGGCGCTGATCTTGCTGCTGGGCAATTACACCGGTTACCGCTTACTGGAGCTACGCCGCTTCAAGCCAATCACTGATGATGAGAAACCCTCATGAGCTGGCTGAACAACTGGACGTGGCCCACACGTTTGCGGGATAAAGGCATTATTGGTATGAATCGGCGCAATATTCGCTATATTGGCCGATACAACAAGCGCCGCCTTTACCCTCTGGTCGATGACAAGCTTAAAACCAAACTACTGGCCCAGCAGTATGGGATTACTAGCCCCGAACTGATTGGTACCGTGACCACTCAGTTTGGCGTTAAGCATATTGGTGAAATGCTCACTGGCCACGCAGGTTTTGTTATCAAGCCTGCCAAAGGGAGCGGCGGTAAAGGTATTTTGGTGGTTGAAAAAGTCGAAGATAATGCCTTTATCAAGCCAAGTGGTGCCAAGCTCTCGCTTACCGATGTTGAGCGGCATGTGTCGAATATTTTGTCTGGACTCTACTCCCTAGGCGGCTCGCCTGACGTGGCGGTGATCGAAACGCTGATTAATTTCGATGAAAGCCTGATGGATTACACCTATGAAGGGGTTCCTGATATTAGGGTAATCGTTTTTAAAGGTTACCCCGTTATGGCCATGATGCGCCTTTCCACCGCGGCGTCCGACGGCAAAGCTAATCTGCACCAAGGTGCGGTAGGCGTAGGCCTAAATATAGCCACCGGGGCTGCCCTACGCGCGGTTCAGTTTGATCGGCCCTGCTTTAGCCACCCGGATACCGGCCATGATCTGGCAAGTTTAGTCGTCCCCCAGTGGGAAACGCTACTCAATTTGGCGGCGGGCTGTTATGAAATGACCGGGCTTGGCTACCTGGGTACTGATATGGTGCTGGATCGTAAGCATGGCCCAATGCTACTTGAGCTGAACGCGCGTCCTGGCTTGGCCATTCAAATGACCAATGGCGAAGGTTTGCGCCGCCGCCTGGATCTCATTGAGCGTCAGCCTGATGGCGTGCCAGCCAAACTGCGTGTGGCTTTTGCCCAGCACCATTTTGCGCGGCAAAGTGAACTTGGTAGATAGTTAAGCGGGTAGAAAGCCCTGACTCTACTTCCACCGGCGCGTAGACTACTACCGAGTAGGCTAATAACGTTCAACGAGTTGCCCATGACCCAAGCAAGTACACTACTACAGCAAGCGGAGTCTCAGTGCCATATCCGCGGCGTGCGTTTCACCCCTATTCGCCGCCGAGTGCTTGAGATGATTGCTGAAAATGGCGGTGGGCTAAAAGCCTACGATCTTCTAGATAAGCTCTCTACGGAGCACGCGGCTGCCCGCCCCCCTACTGTATACCGGGCGCTAGAGTTCTTAATTGATCAAGGGTTGGTGCATCGGATTGAGTCGCAAAACTCTTATGTGGCTTGTGCATGCCCAGAACATGTCCACGGTTTTCAGCTGCTTATTTGCCGTCAATGCGGTTATGTTGAAGAGCTGCATTTGGACGAAATCAGCGACCAACTGGCAGCACTGGCCAATCGACAAGGCTTTAATGTTGAACGCCAAACCATTGAGCTACAAGGGCTCTGCCAAGATTGTCGATCGAGCAAAGGCTGAACCTGTCAATCTCAAACAGCTAATTTTTCGTAGAGACAGCGAGTAAATTATGTCCCGTTTTGATCAAGTAGCGCCGGAGGCGTTGTTTAAGCAACTAGAGCGTGCCACTCCCGAAGATAGCCTGCCGGCTGTTTCAACCTTGCTGGCAGCTGTGCGCTTTAATGCCGATGGTTTGATTCCGGCTATTGCCCAGCAGCACGACTCCAAAGAAGTGTTGATGATGGCGTGGATGAACCGCGAGGCACTTGAAGAGACCTTAGCCACTCAGCGTGTTTGCTACTATTCACGCTCGCGGGGAACATTGTGGCGCAAGGGAGAGACGTCGGGGCAGCAGCAGCAGCTTATCTCCGCGGCGCTAGATTGCGATGGCGATACGCTACTGTTGCACGTCGAGCAAACCGGGCCTGCCTGTCACACTGGGCGGCGCAGCTGTTTCTATATTGCCGTGGACAAAGAGCAGGCGTCGATCACCAGTACGCCGCTGATTGATCCTGACAATCTGTACGGCAAAAAAGCCTAGTTTTCGCTATGCCACACTCAGCCAAGTCGCGAATCATATCAGCTCTGCGCTCAGGCCCGCGGTGGCTATTAATGAAAGTGATGATTGGCTGCGTAAGGGTCTATCAATACACGCTCAGTCCGCTGCTGGGCCCTCGCTGCCGTTTCTGGCCCAGCTGTTCGTCTTACACGATTGAGGCGATTCAGGTGCATGGGCCATTAAAAGGCGGCTGGATGGCAGTCAAACGGATCATTAAGTGCCACCCGGGCAGCTCAGGGGGTATGGATCCAGTGCCCGGTGGACGCAGCGAGCAACTTTGCCGCGAGGATGATGAAAAGGCGTCGTCACCCTCTTGTTGTGATCATCACCCTCGCTAGCCCGTGTTGCTACTTCTGGTTTTACTTCTTCTGCTGCGCTACCGCGTAGATCTTCTCCAACATGGCATGCAGGCCGTTGCTACGCGTAGGTGACAAGTGCTTGTCTAACCCTAAATCAGTCATAAAGTGCGGTTCGGTAGCACGGATTTCAGCAGCTGTGCGTTCGCTATAAATACGCAGCAATACGGCAATCAGGCCGGATACGATGGCTGCATCGGAGGTTGCTTTAAAAACCAGCTTATCGCCCTCCTCTTCATGGCGCATCCACACGTTTGACTGACAGCCCTGAATTTTAAACTCCTCGATCTTCCAATCTTCGGGAAAGTCAGGCAGCTGCTTACCCATATCGATAATGTACTGATAACGATCCATCCAGTTATCAAATATCTCGAAATCTTCGATCAGCTCTTGCTGGGCCTGTTCGGCGCCGGAAGTGCTCATGCTATTTCCTTCTCTATTGGTGGCGACTGATATTTTGAGTCATAGGGATACTCATTGGGGCCATTATAACGGCTCGAAGGAGTCTTGAGGGAGGTTGTGTCCTGAAACAGTCAATCGGTGGCGCTGCTGCTCGCGATGCCACTCATTATCTTCGGTATGCAGATAGCGAGAGGTGGTATCAAGGCGCGCGTGTCGGGCACTTTCGGCCAGATGGCGCAAGCTAATGCCCGATTGAGCCTGATGGGTGATTGATGTGTGCCGTAACCAGTGCGGTGTGGCCTGGTTAAGTGCGGCAATATGTTCAGGTGCGCCGCCATTATCTTCAAGTGCTTGCGCCGCCTGCTGAAATGTAGTCCGAATAAGCCGATAAAGCTGGTTATGCCCCAGGCCACGCTGGCCATCCAGGGCGCGAAGCAGCGGTGTCTCTTTATCCAGCTGGCTGGGAACGTCAGACAGGCCCAGTGCTTGGCGCCATTGCTGCAGGCAGTTCAGCATATCCTCGGGCAGCGGAATGCGTGCCATCTTGCTGCCCTTGCCCACCACATGCCACCACCAGCGCCCTTCGCTGCGCTGGAAATCGCCCATACGCGCATCCGCCATCTCGCTAATACGTGGCGCAAGCAGATAGGCAAAGCCAAAGATAAAGCGCCGCCGGGCATGTTCAAAATGAGCGCGTTCGCCCTCCCCAGCCTGTAACGGCCTATTCAACCACTTCCACAGCCATGCCCATAGATCGCCCTCAAGATAGCGCTCAATTCGCGGCGTTTGATTATTCAGGCGGCGAGATTTATCGCGCATCAAACGGAACGGATTGTGTTTAACCCACCCCGCCTCTATCAGCCACACGAACAGGCCTTGCAGTATCACCAGGCTTTGACGCCGGCTGGCGGGCGATAACACACCACGAAATGGCCGCCACGCCGGGTGCGCTCGGGGCTTAGAGGGCCCAATCCACTGCTCGCTAGGCTGTGGATCAGCAAGAAAGGCTTCAAAGCGACGCAACGTTTCGCGATTTATATCGGCCAACGCAAGCCCTTGGCTAGCCAGCCATAGAAGCAGTCGCTCCGCTTCTCGACGGTACGCTTTCCAGGTTTGTGGGCTATCCACGTACTCTTCTAGCCATGCGGATACTGCCTGAGCATCGTTTTGAGCACTAATACGTCCGCCATTGGTCGTCTCATTTAGCGTCAATAGTTGGCTAGTGGGTGTAGTAATAACTTCGTTCGCCATGCCCGTCGCTACTCTCTTTTAAAGGCCTTTTATACCCAATGAGCGGAAGTGTGCCTCTGTAGCCTTATAAATTCAAGATAATACGGGTAATCTTGAATTTATGTCTATTATCATAAATAAAATTACGTATTACATAATACGTAATTATTGCCTTTTGCACGACAAATCTCGACAATGGTGGTTACAGAAGCTCTCAAGGAAGGATCGTTTCATGGCCCGCAACGGCATTCAGTACAGCGATGTTCAACAAGCGATAGACGCCCTGCTGGCTCGCGGCGACACACCCAGCGTGCAGCGCATTCGCGATGTACTGGGCACCGGTAGCTTCACCACGATTAGTGACCACTTTCGCCAGTGGCGCAGCGAGCGAGAGCAAAATCGCGATGTGCCACCCTCCAAGGGAGTGCCGGAAGTCGTGGTGACCATGGCCAGCGAGCTATGGCGCGAGGCCCAGGAAGTGGCGAACCAAATGCTGCTCCACTATCGCGAGGATGCTAACCGCCAAGTGGCAGATGCCCAGCAGCTCGCTGAAGACGCAAAGCGGCAAGCGGATAACGCCGAACAGCGTGAAAGCGCCCTCGCCGAGCATTTACGCCACCTTGAGCAGCGTATGGAAGCGTTAAACCGGGAGTTAGCCGCGAGTCAAACCAGCGAGCACCACTGGCGCACGCTTGCCGAGACATCACACAGTGAAGTCAATCAGCTAAAACAGGCAAAAAAGCAATTAGAAAGTCAGGCAGAGGCGCAGCGTAATGCGCAGAACCACGCCCTCAGTGAGCAGCAAGCCGCATGGGAACAGCGGCTGGCACAAGAAGAGCAGCGTCATGAGGCAGCGGAAGGCAGGTTGATGTCGATGCTGGATAGCGCTCAACAGGCGCGCGCCCAGGAAGAGAAGAGTTACCAAAAACGCCAGCAACAGTCTGAGCAGCGAATGGAGGCGTTCGCTCAGGACCTAAAGACAAAGCAGCAGGCATTGCATCAGTTGCAGCTGGATGCCAGCGAACGCGAGCAGCGGCTTAGCGAGCGGGCGCAGCAAGTCATATCGCTTGAAGAGCAGGTAAAAACGCTCACCCTGCAGCTAGATGAGTCCAAAGCGTCGCTCAAAAGCCAGACTCAGCAGCATGCCGAGCGGGAAGCCGCTCTACAGCAAGCGTGGCAAGAGAAGCTGTGGAGTCGTATGGAGGCGCTGCAAACACAGCTAACGGCACTTCCCGATGCGCTTTCAAATCAAACTGCCAAGGGTAATGAACCAGAACAATGATCAAAGCTGCGCCCTTAAAAGACTGACTTTAAAACGGAGAACTTAAAATGGAGAGCTTAAAACGGAGAACTTAAGATAGAGGATATAAAAAAGCCCAGCTGTTGAAGGCTGGGCTTTTGGCGCGATACCGTTAGTTTAACGATAGTAGGCGTTGGTCGTATCGGTATGGTCGGTGACGTCGCGAATGCCGGCAAGCTCCGGAATGCGCTCCATCAGGGTTTTCTCTACGCCATCTTTCAGCGTTAAATCGACCGCGGCGCAACCCTGGCAGCCGCCGCCGAAGGCTAAGATGGCGTACTGCTCCTCGGTGAGTTCAACCAGCTTGATCTCACCACCGTGGGCCGCCAGCCCGGGGTTGATCTCGCTGTAAAGCACGTAATTGATACGGTCTTCCAGCGGGCTGTCGGCATTCACCTTAGGCATCTTGGCGTTAGGTGCTTTGATGGTCAGTTGACCACCCATGCGGTCGGCATTGAAATCCACCACCGCCTCTTCCAAAAACGCTAAGCTGTTTTTATCGAGAAAAACATTGATTTTCTCGAGTTCCAACGTCACGTCGGTCGGCTCTTCTTCACCTGGGCGGCAATAAGCCAAGCAGGTTTCCGCGTAGGGCGTGCCGGGCTGGGTAATAAAAATGCGCACAGCAATACCTTCAACGTTCTGCTTTTCCAGCAGTTCTGCCAAGTATTCTTGCGCACTATCTGTAATATCAATACCTTGGGTATCAACACTGGTTTCTTTTTCGCTAGTCGTGGTCATGAGGGCTGTCTTCCTCCCGTGGTAGTGGCGGCGCCACTTCACATGTCATTTGCGTCTATGGTAAGCAAAACCGTGCGCTGACACAATCCCGACTGTTTTAGTCGACTATTTTAAGTGTCACTTTTCAACAGCATCGGTTAATTGTCTTTTCTTATCTAACGTATAGCGCTGCCCAGGGGCGCCTTTTGCACTCTCATTTGCTATAATTGCGCGCCTCTAAACGACAGATGCTACTTTTCCGACGATAACAACATCCCTTTTGACGACTGTGACGCTGGAGAACTCCCCCTGCCATGGCTGATAGTGCTTTGATCGCAACCCTCACCCAACGCCTTGCCGAACGCATCCTGATTCTGGACGGCGGCATGGGTACCATGCTGCAGAACGCCCAGTTGAGCGAGGAAGATTTTCGCGGCGAGCGGTTCAGCGATTGGCCCTCAGATCTCAAAGGCAATAATGATCTGCTCGCACTCACCTGCCCCGATGTGGTCACGCGGATTCACCGAGACTACCTGGAAGCCGGTGCGGACATCATTGAGACCAACACTTTTAACAGCACTCAGCTGTCACAGTCTGATTACGGCATGGAGTCGCTGGTGGTTGAACTCAACCGCGAATCAGCGCGCTTAGCCCGCGAGGTGTGTGATGCAGTGGCCGCCGAAACCGGCGTACCCCGTTACGTCGCCGGTGTGTTAGGCCCCACCTCGCGAACCGCGTCGCTATCGCCGGATGTAAATGACCCCGCCAAGCGTAATGTTACCTTTGATGAGCTGCGTGAGAACTACTACGAAGCCGCCGAAGCGCTGATTGCAGGCGGTGCCGATCTGATCATGATCGAAACGATCTTTGATACGCTTAACGCCAAAGCGGCGATCTATGCCTTGGAAGAGCTGTTTGATGATCGCGGCGAGCGCCTGCCGGTGATGATCTCCGGTACGATTACCGATGCCTCGGGGCGTACGCTTTCCGGACAAACCACGGAAGCGTTTTGGAACTCAGTGCGCCACGCTCAGCCGCTTTCAGTGGGTTTGAACTGTGCCCTTGGCGCCGAGGAGCTGCGTCCTTACCTGGAAGAGCTCTCTACCAAAGCCGACACCTTTGTCTCCGCCCACCCCAATGCGGGTCTTCCCAACGAGTTTGGCGAGTATGACCAAACGCCGGAAGAGATGTCGGAGATCGTTAGCGAGTTTGCCGCCAGCGGCTTAGTCAATATCATCGGCGGCTGCTGTGGCTCCACGCCTGAACATATTCGCGCTATTGCTGATTCTGTTCGCGATATGGCGCCGCGGGTTATTCCGGAGCGCAGCCGCGCCTGTCGCCTATCCGGCCTAGAACCGTTCAATATTGAAGCCGACTCGTTGTTCGTCAACGTTGGTGAACGCACCAACGTCACCGGCTCGGCGCGTTTTAAGCGCTTAATTGTAGAAGAGGACTTCACCACCGCGTTAGAAGTCGCCCTTGAGCAGGTCGAGAGCGGCGCTCAGGTCATCGATATCAATATGGACGAAGGCATGCTCGAGTCTAAGGAAGCCATGGAGCGCTTTCTAAACTTGATCGCCGGTGAGCCGGATATTGCCCGCGTGCCGATTATGATCGACTCCTCCAAGTGGGAGATCATCGAAGCGGGCCTCAAGTGCGTCCAGGGCAAGGCGGTGGTGAACTCCATTTCGCTGAAAGAAGGCGAAGCCGCCTTCCGTGAACAGGCCACCAAGTGTCGCCGCTTTGGCGCTGCTATCGTGGTAATGGCCTTTGATGAAGACGGCCAGGCGGATACCTTCGCCCGCAAAACCGAAATTTGTCAGCGCGCCTACCGCCTGCTGGTGGATGAGATCGGCTTTCCCGCCGAAGACATCATCTTCGACCCCAATATCTTTGCTATTGCCACGGGTATTGAGGAGCACAATAACTACGCGGTCGACTTTATCGAAGCGACCCAGTGGATTCGCGAAAACCTGCCTCACGCGATGATCTCCGGTGGTGTGTCTAACGTCTCGTTCTCGTTCCGTGGCAACAACCCGGTGCGCGAAGCGATTCACTCGGCGTTTCTCTATCATGCGATTCGTGCCGGTCTTAGCATGGGTATCGTCAACGCAGGCCAGCTTGCCGTTTACGACGACCTGCCCGCAGAGCTGCGCGATGCTGTAGAAGACGTGGTGCTCAACCGGCGCAGCGACGGCACCGAGCGGCTGCTGGATATTGCCGATAAGTATAAAGGCGACGGTAGCGGCGCTCCCAAAAAAGAGGACCTGGAGTGGCGCAGCTGGCCGGTGAACAAGCGTATTGAACACGCGCTGGTAAAAGGCATCACCGTTTATATCGAGGATGACACCGAGCAGGCCCGCGCCGAAGCCGAACGCCCGATTGAGGTCATCGAAGGCCCGCTGATGGACGGCATGAACGTGGTCGGCGATTTGTTTGGCGACGGCAAGATGTTTCTGCCCCAGGTGGTTAAGTCCGCGCGGGTGATGAAGCAAGCCGTGGCTTACTTGATTCCCTATATCGAAGCCGAGAAGAGCGAAGAGACCAAAGCCAAGGGCAAGATTGTGATGGCGACGGTAAAGGGTGATGTTCACGATATCGGTAAAAACATCGTCGGCGTGGTCTTGCAATGTAATAACTACGAAGTCATTGACCTTGGTGTGATGGTGCCCGCCGACAAAATCCTCCAGGCGGCCAAAGAGCACAACGCCGATATTATTGGTCTCTCCGGCCTAATCACCCCGTCGTTGGATGAAATGGTGCACGTCGCCAAAGAGATGCAGCGGCGCGGTATGGATCTACCGCTGTTAATTGGCGGTGCGACCACCTCGAAAGCGCATACCGCGGTGAAAATTGAGCCGCAGTATGAGCATCCAGTGATTTATGTCACCGATGCCTCCCGCGCTGTGGGCGTCGCGGGCAAGTTGCTCACGCCTGCTCTAAAAACACCCTACATCGCCGAGATCCGCGAAGAGTACGAGAAGGTTCGCGAGCGCAACGCCAAGCGCCGCCCCAAAGCGGCGGATCTGGACTACACCCAGGCGCGCAAACGGCGTTTCCGCACCGATTGGAACGCCCACACTCCCGCCGAGCCCAATATGCTTGGGCTAAGAACTTTCGATGACTACGATCTCGAAGAATTGATCGAGCGCATCGACTGGACGCCGTTCTTTATGAGCTGGCAGTTAGCGGGCAAGTATCCCAAAATTCTCGATGATAACGTCGTCGGTGAAGCAGCCCGTAACCTGTTTGCAGATGCCAAGGTAATGCTGCGCAAGCTGGTCGATGAGAAACGCGTTCAGGCCCGCGGTGTTATTGGCCTATGGCCCGCCAATAGCGTCGATGACGACGTTATTGAGGTCTACGCCGATGAGTCGCGCAGCGAAGTCGTCGAGCGCCTCCACCATATCCGCCAACAAACCACCAAAGGGCGCGACGGTATCTGCTACAGCCTGGCCGACTTTATTGCCCCCAAAGAGAGCGGCAAAGCCGATTGGATTGGCGGCTTTGCGGTCACCACCGGCCACGGCGTCGATCAGCTCTCTAAAGCTTATGAGGCTGCAGGCGACGATTACAATGCGATTATGGTGCAGGCGTTGACGGATCGCCTGGCGGAAGCCTTTGCCGAACGCATGCACGAACGCGTGCGCAAAGAGTTCTGGGGCTATGTGCCGGAAGAAACCCTGGATAACGACGCCTTGATCGCCGAGAAATATCAGGGTATCCGCCCTGCTCCTGGCTACCCCGCCTGCCCGGATCACACCGAGAAAGCCACGCTATTCCGGCTGCTTGATGCCACCGAAAATACCGGTTTGGCGTTGACCGAAAACTTTGCCATGTGGCCCGCCGCGGCGGTTTCCGGCTGGTACTTTGCCCACCCACAGTCGAAATACTTCTCGACCGGCAAAATTACCCGGGATCAGGTCGAAGCCATCGCCGCGCGTAAGCAGATGCCCCTTGAAGAAATGGAGCGCTGGCTCTCACCAGTGCTTTCCTACGACCCAAGCTGATTAATGCTGTTTGTCGCTCGCCGTCACGGCAAGGTAATTCGCCTTGCCTTACCCATCATGCTGGGCATGCTCTCACAGAGCATGCTCAATTTGATCGATGCCGCACTGGTCGGCCATTTGGGGGAAGTGGCGCTGGCGGGCGTGGGTGTCGGCGGTTACGCCATGTTTATGCTCACCGCTATTGTCTTTGGCCTCTCCTCTAGCGTGCAGTCACAAACCGCCCAACATGAAGGCGCTACCCATTCGAACCTGGCTCAGCCGCTGCATTCGGGGCTTATGATTGGGCTAGCTGTCGCTCTACCGCTTTCCCTCTGGGCCTGGTGGCAAGCGCCCCTACTTATTGGCTTGATTACCCAAACGACTGATGTGCAAAGCGTTGCCGTGGAGTACTTTCGCTGGCGCGTGGTGTCATTAACCGCCATTGCCTTAACGCTCTGTTTTCGCGGTTACTGGAACGGTCGACAGCAAACACACCTCTATTTGCGCATTATCGTGGCGGTTCATTTGCTCAATGTGGTGGCCAGCGCTGGGTTGATCTACGGCTTGGCAGGGCTGCCTTCAATGGGTGCCAGTGGTGCAGGTGCAGGCACTACGCTGTCACTGTTTGTTGGCTTGATTGTTTGGTATTGGGTCAGTGTGAAAGGTGCGCCTGGCGCATCTTTTTTGACCCGTCTGCCAAGTCGAGACACCCTGAAAGCAACACTGGCGCTTGCTCTACCTCACTCTATCCAGCAGCTCTGGTTTGCCGCTGGCTATGCGGTTCTATTTTGGCTACTAAGCCAACTAGGCACAGCGAGTGTAGCGGTTGGGCATGTGTTGATTAACCTGTCGCTACTGCTGATTTTGCCAGGGGTGGGATTAGGTGTGGCTGCCATGAGCCTAGTAGGCGAAGCGATAGGCCGCGATGCGCAAAAGGAGGCCCACCGCTGGGGGCTGGATGCCTTGAGCGTTGCCTGGCTACTGCTTACTATTCTGGCACTGCCGATGCTGTTCATACCCGAAAGCATATTAGGCGTGTTTTTTGGCAGTCAGGAATTGATTGCCCTTGGTAAGCTACCACTTCAGATAACCGGCATCATGATTATTGTCGACGCGGCCGCGTTAGTACTTGCTCAAGCGCTGATGGGTGCGGGTGCTCAGCGCACGGTAATGACCCTTACACTAGGCATGCAGTGGCTGCTTTTTCTGCCCTTAGCGTGGTGGGTAGGTGTTGAGCTAGACCAAGGTTTACTCGGCATATGGTTAATGCAGCTACTCTACCGATTACTTAACTCGGCTGGCTTTTTGTGGGTGTGGCAGCGGCGCCAATGGCTCGCTCCTGCCCTTTAACTTGTTGGCTGGGCTTGAATTGCACTGCAGCTATGCGTTAAAACAGCGCTCTAAATAGCTTTTAGAGATAAAAAGATAATTATATATTCTTTTGTAGAATATGACGCGCGCGTTAAGGTGACCCACTATTAACGTCCGTCTCAACGTGACCATTTCGCTTTTAGCAGGATCGTGCCCCATGTACCGTTATGATATTCACGACCAAACCCTGGTTGATGAGCGTGTCGCTCAGTTCCGTGACCAAATGGAGCGCTACCGCGCCGGGCGTTTGGGAGAAGAAGAGTTCCGTCCGTTACGGTTGCAGAACGGCCTCTATATTCAACGCCATGCGCCCATGCTGCGTATTGCGATTCCTTACGGCATGCTGGCCGGCAACCAGCTACGTGCCCTGGCTGAGATTACCCGCCGCTATGACCGCGGCTACGGCCACTTCACTACGCGGCAAAATTTGCAGTTGAATTGGCCTGCGCTTGAAGATGTGCCAGATATCCTGGCTGATCTAGCCAAGGTACAGATGCACGCGATTCAAACCAGTGGTAACTGCATTCGTAACACCACCAGCGACCAGTTTGCCGGTATCGCCAACGATGAAGTGGAAGATCCGCGCCCCTGGTGCGAGTTGATTCGCCAGTGGTCTACCCTGCACCCGGAATTTGCCTACCTACCGCGTAAATTTAAAATCGCGGTGAGCGGTGCGGCCCAAGACCGTGCCGCCATTCAGGTGCACGATATTGGTCTGCGCCTATGGCACAACGCCGACGGCGAGCTGCGTATTAAAGTGTTAGCAGGTGGTGGCCTGGGCCGTACGCCGATGATTGCGGACGTGGTTCGTGAAGACCTGCCTTGGCAGCATCTGTTGACCTACCTGGAGGCCTGTGTACGGGTTTACAACCAGTTTGGTCGCCGGGATAACAAGTTTAAGGCGCGAATTAAGATTTTGGTCAAAGCCCTGGGCATTGAGGAGTTCCGCCGCCGGGTGGATGAAGAGTGGGCGCACCTGAAAGATGGCCCGCAGACGCTTAACCAAGCAGCGGTCGATGCGGCCAAAGTGCACTTCCCCGAGCCTGAACGTCGCCCAGTGGCAGCAAACGCCAACGAAGAATTTGACCGCCTGCGGGCCGAAAATCGCAGCTTTGCTCGCTTTGTGACCAACAATGTGACCGATCATAAGGTGCCTGGCTATAAAGCCGTGACGCTGTCGCTAAAACGCCGCGAGCATGCGCCTGGTGACGTTACTGCCGACCAAATGGAAGCCGTGGCTGATTTAGCCGACCGCTACAGCTTTGGTGAAGTGCGGGTCACCCACGAGCAGAACCTGGTGCTGTCTGACGTACCGGTGGATGAGCTTGAAGCGCTGTGGAAAGAGCTTGAGGCATTGGGGATGGCCAACCCTACCGTGGGCACGCTCAATGACATTATCTGCTGCCCTGGCGGCGACTACTGCAGTCTGGCCAATGCAGTGTCTATCCCCATCGCCCAGGCGTTGCAGGAGAAGTTTGAAGACTTAGACTTCCTGTATGACCTCGGCCCGCTGGATCTGAATATCTCCGGCTGCATGAATGCCTGTGGCCACCATCACGTGGGCCATATCGGCATCTTGGGCGTGGATAAAAAAGGCGAAGAGTACTACCAGATCTCAATCGGTGGTAACTCCACCGACGACGCCTCACTAGGCAAGATTCTAGGCCCGTCGTTTTTCCGCGAAGATGTCCCCAACGTGGTCGAGAAAGTGTTGGATGTCTATGTATCGCAGCGCCATGAGGACGAACGCTTCTTGGATACCTATCGCCGCATTGGTCTAAAACCCTTTAAGGAGCGTGTTTATGCCTGATAAATCTGTGCCAAACGACACGCAGGTTGAAGCAACTGTACAGATGCCGGTTCATGTTGATCACTTGATAGCCAACGGTGAGCTTGCCGCAGAGAACGCCTGGTGCGTTTCTTATGACGCTGATGCCCTGCCCGAGCAACGCCCGGCGTTCGTGCCTTTGCCACTATGGCAAGCTAATCACGATGATGTTGAGCTGGCTCCGCTACTCACCAGCGATACCGAACTGACGGCAGATTTAGCCAAGCAGCTTAGCAGTGCGGCGGCGATCGCCATTGATTTCCCCGCCTTCACTGATGGCCGGGGTTACTCCATCGCCCGCCTGCTGCGCGAGCGTTATGACTATCGTGGTGAAGTGCGCGCCGTAGGCGACGTCTTGGTTGATCAGTTGGATTACATGCGCCGTTGTGGTTTCAGTGCGATGGCGCTGCGTGATGACCAGCACCCAGACGATGCCCTGCGTGCGCTCAGCTTTATCAGCGTTCGCTATCAGCCTGATGTGGAAGAGCGTCAGGCGCTGTTTGAACGTCGTTTAGCCGACAGTGAATAAGCGCTAATCATTAACCGGCAAAGGTATTGCATCTTTGCCGGTTGATGATTTTAGTACGTTATTTGTTAATGGCATCTGCTAACGTTTTTTAGGACGTTTGTTAAATCGTGAGGCGAAGGTTGGCTTCAATCTCGTCTATCAATGCCACTGGCACATTGTGTTCTTTAGCTAATCTATGCCATTGCGCTACGCGCTGGATGGTTTCGTCGATCATGTCGTTGATTGTTTTGCGGGTAAACAGCGGGCTGAGTTTTTCTAACGAGTAAAAGTCGTCACGAGAAAAATGCTCGCGCTTACCATTTAAACTCATCCAATGGCGATTCACCCAAGGACTACCCGGTTTGTAGCTATAAGCGAGGTCGTAAGCCGGAGCGAGTGACCATTTGCCTGCGTTAAGAATAAAGGCAAAATTTTTCGCGTGATCATCGTGATTCCTAGCAACTATGTTGAAAACCATGCGCTTAAATAGCTGTTCAGCTTCTATTGCTGATAGCCGCAACCGCCTGGCTACGCCAAATAACTCTGCGTACGAAAATGAGCCCGGTTTTTTATAATCAACATGGGCTATGCCATTGAGTGTTTGCACATGTAGTTTACGGTTGCCTACTCGATCAAAACGTTGGGTTAAAAAGTGGCGTCGTTTGCCTTCATCAAGCAGCTTGCAAGGCATCATTTCTATACCGCAAGCTTGAGCTAGCAGATAATAAACATACTCCATCGCACCGTAGCCCAGTGGGTCGCCAAATGTCTCACGATCTTTATTGTGCTCACTGACTCCATCGAATTTCATCAAATAGTGAGAGAATCCTTCTGGGATGGTGGCTTGCCCTGAACGTACCTGTGAAAGATCCTGATTGAAGGCTAGCACTGCTTTGGGCCGTGCCCCTCCTGCGCTCATACCTACAGATAGCAAGGCCATCATAGCTTCTCTATCTTCTTGTCCCTCTCTGTTTAGATCAACGGTAAAATCTGCCCGACTATCGAGTATTTCCTGAGCAATGCTAACCAACGATGCTATTATCGAGTATTTCCTGAGCAATGCTAACCAACGATGCTATTTCGACCTGGGTGGCGGAATTTAGCCTGCGAAGTTTGGTGGCAGGTGAGTACTCAAGTGCTCCCATTCCTCGCTTTCCGGTATATTGCAACCGTTGTAACGGTGTAATATCACTGGCTTGCCCCCCTCTACTTGCAACCCAGGCATTCAGTACCGCATTACCAAAATCATCGGGTAAGGAGTCGGCAATCAATCCTGGTAGCCCTTTGAATGTCTCAAAGCTCAGCTCAGGAAAGGTATATATTTTATTTTCCAAGGGCATTTTAATAGGCGAAAGCTCTACGCCATTTTTAACAAACGATGCATCGTATTCGAAAGCACCAAAGCCCGTATCGGTATCGAAGCTAACCGCACCTACGTAGTGTTCCAAATAGTTAACATTTACAACTTCCATTACCATTCCAGCGCTTCCTCATCTTGGTTTTTTCTCTGACCAGAGGCGCGTTGACGCTGCTTACCCTGTAGCTTCGATAGCTGCACAGGCGAAATAATTTGTTTTGGTATGAAGTGATCTAACTGTGCCGTTAAATTAAGAGCCATCATGATAGCGATCAATGTCTCCAATTGAACTCTACCCTTCTCAGCGTTGAGCACTACTTTTCTTGAGACGCCCGCTGACTCAGCTACTTCTGACTGTGTCATGTCGTGATTGAGGCGCGCCTGCTTTAAGCGCTCCCCTAATTCTTCGGCAATGGCTGCTGGCGCCTTAGCATGAACGCTCATAATATCCCCTTAGAGGCACATAAAGTCCAAAAAAGGTGGTTATGTACTCATAATAGCACATAAATGATATTGAAGATGATTGTTTAAAGATCTAAAAAAGGAACTTTAGCGTGAAAAAACATGGCTAAAGTTCCTGAAAGTGGACTTTATAGAGGCTTTGTGGCATCTTGTTTTTCGCTACCCCCGCCGCTTTTGCTGGCGCTCACGGTTATTGGCTTTAGCACGGTCACTTTTGCGTAGCATCACCCAGGTCGCCCCCAACCCTCCTTCCGATGGTTGGGCGGATACGTATGCCTGCACTTCCTCAAACTGACTGAGCCACTTGGCAAGGTACGAGCGCAGTACGTTGGCGGGGCTATCAATCTCACGCCCACGGCCATGTACGATCATAACGGAGCGTAAATCGAGGGCGTAGGCTTCTTGAATAAACGCAAACAGCATGCGGCGACACTCACTTAATGGGCGCCTGAGCAAGTGGAGCTGCGACTGAACGCTATAGCCACCGTGCTTTAATTTATCGACCACACCTTGTTGAATGCCTTCTCGGCGATACTCCATGGGATCAAAGGGGGGCAGCAGATCGACAAAATCGTCGGATAGAAAATTGCGCGCGCCCCTCTCTTCTTCTGCCCATTCTCGCCGGGCCAACTGCGATTCAGAGGGGCTTTTGCGGTTAGCACCTGGGTCGGCACGGTTGCTCGGGGGCAGTGGCTTAACATCGCCTACGAGCGCACGAAAATCCGTATGATCACGAAGTGGCTGATTCATTGCAGGCTCCTCCGTTAAGGTCTGCTGGCTATCCTAGCAAATCCAAGTACTTTGCTTAAGAAGATTCAACAAGTCGATGACATAAACTTGTCACCGTCTATTTGACACGCCAAGCTAAGCTTTCGTTTTTTATATCCCTTGTTAACTTTCTTACCGTTCATTGTGAGGCGCCCTGGTTTGATTAATACGGTGTGGTTAAAACGCGTTTTGATGCTAAGCGGTGTGGGGTTGCTCAGCCTCGCCGGATGGCTCTGGTTAACCATGCTCAGCCCTTGGTTTTATGACCGCCCTGACGACCTTCCTGCTATCGAGCAGCGCGCCCATCAGGTGTTTGTTTACGGCACGTTACGTTATTCGCCTGTCCGCTTGGTTGTTATGGGTAGCTTTGGTGCCCCAGAGGAAGCCGTACTTGAGGGCTACCGGCGCAACGGGCTTGACCTTTCTCCCCAGCCTGGAAGTCGTGTGAAAGGCTTAGTATTACATGTGAACGCCGAACAGCTGGCTCGCCTTGATCGCTACGAGCGGCTTGGCGTTCGCTACCAGCGGGTGACGATAGAACTCGCAGATGGTACACGCGCTTGGGTCTACCAGCGCCTGCCGGAGCGACAAAAAGCGTTGCTTCCGCACGCGGACTTGCCGATAGCTCTGGTACCATAGGCAGCTCGCTGTGCTCTGTTACCAAGCCCTATTGCCCAGCCAGCTTTTATGAACCCATTCAGGAATAGTGATGAGTGAGATGACACCGTACGTTCTGGTTCTCTACTACTCGCGCTCAGGCGCGACCGCTACGATGGCGCAGCAGATCGCGGCTGGTGTAGAAAGCGTGCCCGGCATTCAGGCGCGTTTGCGCACGGTAGCCCCGGTATCGACGACTTGCGAAGCCGTTGACCCAGAAATTCCTGCCGAAGGCGCGGTCTACGCTGATCTGGACGACCTGCGCAACTGCAGCGCGCTAGCGCTGGGCAGCCCCACCCGGTTTGGCAATATGGCGGCGCCGCTTAAATATTTTATCGACTCCACTAGCAGTCTGTGGATGAACGGTGCCTTGATCGACAAACCTGCCAGCGCTTTTACGTCTACTTCAAGCCTGCACGGTGGGCAGGAGAGCACCCTACTCACCATGCTGGTGCCACTGCTGCATCATGGCATGGTCTACGCCGGCGTTCCTTACAGCGAAACCACCTTGTTGGAAACTAAAACAGGCGGCACGCCCTATGGAACAAGCCACTTGGCTGGGACGCGGAGTGACCGCTCGGTCGATGAGCACGAGCGTGCGCTGTGCGTTGCCCAGGGAAAACGTTTGGCGCGACTCGCCTTGGCACTGCACGCTATGCGCCAGGAGGCATCATTATGAGGCAGTGGTTGGAAGATGTAGAAGCACGTCATGGGCTTGATAAACTGACCCTCAGAAGCCGCCAGGTGGTTCTCGCCAGCTTTGCCTTGCTGCTGCTACTGGTTGTTTATCGTGGTTTTGTACTCCAAGATGACGAATTTAATTGGCGCCCTGTAGTCGCTTTTGTGCTCCCTCTGGTGCTGTTTTTACCCTCAATTATCGGCCAACGTGCGCGCGGCCATGCCTGGCTCGCCTTTGTCAGTCTGCTTTACTTCACTCAAGGCGTGATGTTAATCACTCTGCCTGGGCAAGGTCTGCGCGGAATTCTAGAGGCGGTGGTTGCGCTGGTGCTGTTTGCTGGCTGTATGGGCTACGCGCGCTTTCGCAGTCGACAACTGCGTAAGTAAATAGATTAGAACCACAGCCATAGGACGACGCCAGCAGCGATAAATAAGCTGCCAATGGCACGTATACGCAGCGTGGCAACATTAAACGGTTCGTTACGCTTGTCGACAGGCTGCTGGCGAAAGCGCTTGGTACCTACCAGCATCGCTGTTACCAGCGTTTCACCTAGCAGCCGATGTAAGATCAAGCCAGCCAGATGCAGCCCGATTAGGATGATAAGTAGATCGCTATTGAGCTGATGCAGGGTTCTAAGCTGGCCGCCTACCTCATTGCCAAATACGCCATAAAGCGGCGCCTGAAAAAAGATATCGTCACTTAAAAACAGGCCGCTCACTGCTTGAAAACTAAGTGAAAGCAGCATCAGTAGCACCATCCATCCGCCTAGCGGATTGTGGCTGGCATAAGCGCTGGACTGGCGTTTTAGCAGCGATTGGGAATAAGCAACTGTTTCAACGGGTGAATATAAAAACGTTTTGAATCTCGCATAAACACTGCCCAGCACGCCCCACAGCCAACGAAAGACGAGCAGACCTATTACCAAGTAGCCCGCTTGGGCATGTACTTCAATCGGAAATAGAAAAGGTGCACCGTTGGTCTTGGTGGTATATAAGGAGATCAACACCGCCGCCACTAACCCCCAGTGAAATAGGCGCACCCACACATCCCATACCTCAATCGCTACCTTATCGCGCATGACCTATCCTCTATTAGCAGTGATGAGCTTTCAATGGGTGAGCCTAGAATGACGGGATAGCTTCGCATTAATTGAGCCTGACTCATAGAATGTGAGACAGTTAGCCGCCATCGTTAGCCAGAAGATTGGTTAAAATAACAGCTTTGCGTCAACGCGTTTAACATCCATTGATGTCGGTCACTTGAGCTTTAAAGGCAGAGCAGCGAACATGGATGAAACTACAGGGAGAAGCATTCGATGACACGTAACATAGCCGACATTAGGCGTGATTATGAAGGCGGCAGGCTAGAAGAGTCCCAAACACCCGACGATCCATTCGTGTTATTCGATGAGTGGTTCACCCTTGCGTTAGAAAAAGAGGGTAAAGATGGCAACGCCATGACGCTAGCCACCGTTGATAGCAAAGGCCGCCCACACGCCCGAGTGGTGCTGCTAAAGGGATTTGATGAGCGCGGCATGGTTTTTTTCACTAATTATCATAGCCATAAGGGTAGCGAGTTGAGCAATGTTCCCTTCGCTGCCATGACGTTCTGGTGGCCTTCGCTCTCCCGTCAAGTGCGCATTGAAGGCCCTGTTGAGCAGGTATCAGCAGATGAGTCTGATGAGTACTTTGCCAGCCGCCCCCGTGGCAGCCAATTAGGCGCCTGGATTGCGACCCAAAGTGTCGTAATTCCAGGCCGTAACTGGATCGAAGAGCGTCAGAAGCGCTTTGAACAAGCCTACGATGGTCAAGACATCCCCCGCCCGATTCACTGGGGGGGCTATCGTGTTACTCCGGAAATGATCGAGTTTTGGCAGGGCCAGCCTAGCCGCCTGCACGACCGGCTGCGCTTTGAACGCCGAGATGGTGGTGCATGGAGCCGTTTCCGCATGGCGCCATAGCGTCTGAAAGAAGCTGACGAACTAAGGCCTGTGATTAAATCCGCAGGCCTTATAGTTTTTTAAATATAGTTTTTTTAAAGTTACTAAAACTAAAGGGCCTAGTCCGGCATACTCTCAAGCCGGTGCCGCTGCCACTCACTTTCGGGTTCGTTGAGGCGTAAAACAGCATCAATCACCTGCTCTTCCATGTTGTAGCGGCATTTAAAGCCTAAGTGCTTCATCAGCGCCCGCATCGGGTGATTATCAACCATAATTTTGCCGATCATCTCCAGCGTGCCAATATTGGTGCAGTAATCAATCATCTTCTTCATCAGCAGGCTGCCGATACCCAGCCCCTGTAGATCATCGCGGATAATGACCGAGAATTCGGTGCGAATATTATCTGGATCGTTCCATACCCGCACCACGCCAAGCATCTCTTTGCTGCCATCGTCGCCTAAATACTCGGCAATAAACGCCATCTGACGGTCGTAATTGATATGCGATAGGATCGATAGATCACGCTGGGTCAGGTTGGATTTATTGTGAAAATAGCGGAAACGAATACTTTCTTCCGAGAGCTGACGATGGAAGGTGGTAATCAAATGGGCATCTTCGGCACGAATAGGCCTGACCTCGACCTGCCAGCCGTTTTTCAACGTGACCCACTCACGCAGCTCCTCAGGATACGGCATGATCGCAAAGCGCGACGGTGTGCCAAGATCCATAGCAAAATCGACAGCGACCATTCCGTCACGATTAAGCAGCAGTGGATTCACCTCTAAACCCCGCAGATCGCTTAAATCGGAGGCCATTTGGGATAGCTTGACCAGCATTTGGCACAGGTGCTGAATATCACGCTCTGGGTCGGCGGAGTGTTCGCGAATTAATGACGCGGCGTGGGTTCTCCCCACTACATCAGCGGCTAGGCTCATGTTGAGTGGCGGTAGTGCTACTTGGCGGTCAGCCAGCACATTGACCTTATAGCCGCCAATACCAAACACGATAAGCGGCCCAAAAACCGGGTCACGAGTAATGCCAGCGCAAATCTGCATTGAGTGTTTCCCGCGCTGCATGGGCTGCAAGCAGTACTCACGGATCGCGTACTCGGGAAATTTCTCAGCGACTTTTTCACCAAGCTGACGAACACCTTCTGCCACCTGTTCAGGCGTGTCCAAATCCTGTAGCAAGCCCGCCGAAATCTTATGCGGGTGCTTACGGTAGCGATAAGGGCGACAATTGCCTTCATGCACTACCTTAAGCGCCTTAGTGCCAGGAATCTCCGCAGAGCGAGTAAGCGCTTCATCTGCATTGGCCAAATACACGCTGGGTGCTGTGGGAATACCATAGGCCTCAAGCACTTGGGCGGTTTCAGAGTGCGTTAATGTTTGTCTGCCCTGCTCTTTTGCCTGCTTAATCAGCGTACGGCACTGGGCGCGTATTTCTGGACTGGTGGAAAACGGCAGGCTGGGTGGGATTTCTTGTAAAAGCGCTTGAACACGCTGATAGATCACCATATGCATAAATGCCTTAACGGCTTTTTCTGGTGAAATATAGGTCGGAATACCGGCTAAATTACAGATATGGCGGGCATTGAGCGCCTCTTTTAAGCCCATCCAACTGGTGAGCAGGTTACGGCGAAACTTCTTGCGATTATCAATAAGCGCCTGGGCAGTTATCAATGATGGCGCCATCCGAGTGGGGGCGTGTACCACCAGCACCGCATCCACGTTGGCATCGGCGGCGACAATCTCCAGCGCTTGGACAAACCGCTCGGGCGAGGCGTTGCCGCCTAGATCCACCGGGTTCTCCCCCGGCTTGCTCATATCGACTTCGCTACGGTGAAGTGCTGCCTGGGTTTCGGCGCTAAATTCGGCCAGCTTACCGCCCGCACTGATCAGCTTATCGATGGCCAGCATGGCGGGCCCCAAACCGTTAGAAACGATTGCCAGACGATCCCCCTTCAGGGGCTTCATTCGGGATAGCGTTTCCAATGCATCAAGCAGCTCATCTGAGTCGTCGACGCGGACGACCCCAGCTCTTGCAAACGCTGCATCAAACACCACATCACGATTGGCAATCCCCGGCGTGGGTGCCATACCGGATATATCTGACTCGGGGGTGCGGCCGCTTTTTATCGCCAACACAAGGCGATTACGTGACGCATCGCGTACCGCGGTCATAAAGTGTTGAGCGTCGCTGATGCGTTCCAAGTGCAGCATAATGGCTTGAGCAGGTGAGAACTGGTTAACGTAATCAATTAGATCCGGTAGCAACACGTCCACACTGTCGCCAACGGTAATCAGATGGGAAAAGCCCACATCACGCCCGGCGGCCCAGTCGATCATCGCGTTGGCGAGCATACCGGATTGCCCCAGGTAGGCGACGCGTCCCGCTTTCACCGGCTGACTGGCGTAAGAGGCATTCAGCTTTTTGCCCGGTACAATCAGACCCATGCACTCTGGGCCCAGCACACGAATACCCGATACCCTTGCCGCACTGAGCATTCGCTCCCGAATGGAGCCCTTATTGCCTTTATCACGGTCCAGATAAGCACCGCCAGAGAGCACCAAAGCCGCTTTGACACCGTACTGCCCAAGTTTTTTAATCAGGCTAGGCACACCTTCAATAGGCGAGCAAACCACGGCTAAGTCGGGTACTTCGGGTAGATCGCTTACGCGGCTATAGCACGGCACGCCAAAGACCTGGGAGTAGCCTTTAAGATTGACTGCCCAGAGTGGCCCTTTAAAGCCGCCTTCTTGAATGTTTCTCAGCACTAAACCGCCCAACGAAGCGGGCTTTTCAGAGGCGCCAAACACCGCTAGTGTGCGAGGTTCGAAAAAATGGTGTAAAAAGCGCGTGCTCACAATGCGTCTCCCCTGAAAATGAATCGCGGCTGTACGACTTATTGACACTGTCGCCCAGGGCCTGAAGGCGATTAAGGTGGCATCAATAATAATGGAGCGTTGGAATGATTACCGCCTACCTTACCCACCCAGACTGCTCATTGCATCATATGGGGCCAGAGCATCCTGAAAGCCCTCAGCGTCTGGAGGCTATCCGCGCTCGCCTATCGCTTGCCGGGTTATTACAGCAAACCATGCAGGCGGATGCCAAGGAAGCCGACGAAGAGGCTCTTGCCAGAGTACACCCCTTGCGCCATCTGCGCTCGCTAGATAAGTGTTTGCCCACCGAAGGCATCGTTACGCTAGATAGCGATACCATGATGAACCCTGACAGTCTGCAAGCTGCGCGGGTTGCTGCGGGAGCCGTTATTCGTGGGGTAGATCAGGTATTTAAGCGTCAGGCGGATAACGTCTTTTGTGCGGTTAGGCCGCCAGGCCACCATGCCGAGGCCAGCGATGCGATGGGATTCTGCTTTTATAATAATATCGCCGTGGGCGCCGCCCATGCGCGAGCCAAATACGGCGCCAAGCGTATCGCTATACTGGATTTCGATGTGCACCAGTGCAATGGCACCATCGATATCTTTAAAAACGACCCTGAGATACTCATCTGTACCAGCTTCCAGTATCCGTTTTATCCGTGGCGTTATCTGCGCAGCGAGTGGCAAAACGTTGTCAACACACCGTTGGAAGTGGGCACCGATGGCCCGGAGTTTCGGCGCATTATTGAGAACCACTGGCTACCTGCCCTGCACGCCTTTAAACCCGACTTGGTGATGCTATCCGCCGGTTTCGACGCCCATCGGGATGACCCCATGGGGGACATATGTTTAGAGGATGAGGACTTCTACTGGATTACCCATCTAGCCATGGAGATCGCCACATTGTATGCCGATAATCGCATTGTTTCGGTGCTTGAAGGCGGCTACAACCCCAAGTCGCTGGCAAGTGGCGTAGAAGCGCATCTAAAAGCGCTTCTGGGCCTCCCTTTTGCTGAAGTGCCTTGAATTCACTTGCCTCTAGCAGCGATTCTTAGCCACTTCTTGGCTGTGATATCATATTGGCTTATCACGCGCGCCTATAGACACGCACCGTTAGACAACGCAGCCAATGTGACGACCTATGACCGCTACAACTGAAGAGCATGCCGCGTTGCGTATCGCATCGGGAAGCAAACCCTTTGTTGAACCGTTGCGTTTAGGCGAGCGGCTGAAGCAAATTCGCCTCGCTAATCAGTGGACGTTGGAAGAGGTTAGCCAGCGCACCGGGCTTGCTCGCTCAACGCTCTCTAAAATTGAGAACGACCAAGTCTCCCCCACTTTTAGCGTGGTGCAAAAACTCATCACCGGGCTGAACATCGACCTGCCTCAATTGCTCACGCCCCCTAAACGGGAGCGTTACACCATGGGACGGCGTGATCTGACCCGGAAAGGCAAAGGGCAACTACACCCAACGCCCACGTACGAGCACGAATTATTGGGTCATCAGCTGGCCCAAAAACGTATGATTCCGTTCAAAACCATCGTGCGGGCACGCAGCTTTGACGAGTATCACCAGTGGGTACGCCACGATGGCGAAGAGTTTTTGATGGTGCTGCACGGCGATATCATGCTCTATACCGAATTCTACGCACCGCTAGTGCTGGCCGAGGGCGACAGCATCTATTTCGATAGTGACATGGGCCATGCCCTGGTATCTACCAGTTCAGACGATGCCGTTGTTCTGTCGGTATGTACCCGTGGTGATGTCGTCTAAAGCTGTTCGAAAATCGGCAGGTTCTTCACAAGGGCTATAGGCAGTTGGTAGGCTTCGGCAAACCGGCCAGGCGTGCAATTCGCTTTGCTGGGCTGCCGGGGAAGAGCTGCATCAGGTAAATCGAGCGCCCTTTCTCTTCACCCAGCGCATTTTTGGTTGCCTTCACAAGCGGCCGCATCGCCGGAGCCATTTCGTAACGCTGATAAAATGCCCGCACTACTTCGATGACTTCCCAGTGCTCAGCGGTAAGCGTTAAGCCCTCTTCTTCAGCCATTAAACTCGCTACCGATTTATCCCATTCCGCTTGATGAACTAAATAACCCTCTGGATCTAGCAAATACTTATTTTGCGAATCAAGATAACGGTATATTTTTGTCTCTGACATACTTAGTACCAGGTAACTGCCTTTTCATACTGTTCGGTAAGTGCCACAAAGCCATTCATCTCAAGCGTGGGCAACCCGTTGATTTCGGCAATACTGGCCAGTCCGCGGGCAATAAGGTCTTCTGATAATAGAAATATACGCGCATGACACTGCTGCCATGCTGTCCAAGAAGGATCAAGGGCAGCTATAACCGCTGCTTCGATTAACATCACGGCATCTCGATCCCCTACCGCCTGCTGCATTTGGGTAGCTGCATTGCTATCAGGCGCTTTGGTGAGAATGTGTAGGATCATAATGCACTCACCTTAAAAGTTAAGTATTTTGGCGTGTTGCTGAAATAACCCAGGTATTTGCTGATCCGCTATCAAGGCGGCGTTCTCTACCAGCGAATCGGCGGATATTTGCAAACTCTGCAGCGCCCCTTCAGAAACCCAAAGCTTGTCGATATCGTACATTTCCAGCATATCAATAGTAGGCAGCGTGGCTTTTTGGCCTGGCCCGCCACTGCCCTGCTCTTTCAACAGAGCCATTACACCCTGCCCCATAAATAGCAAATGCACGGGCTGACCAAAGGCCGCCGCGACCAATGCGGCATCCAACCCTTCACGTAACCAGTTTGAGCTGTGGGGCGCATGGCGGATTATCACTAATAGCGCATCAGGTGTCGCCATTTGCTCTCCTTTAAGCAAAGGTAATTAAGCGATCAGCGCGTTGCTGGAGCTCAAGCAATTGACCTAGCCCGGTCAACTCAAAGGGAGGCGCTATATTAAAGGCTTGCTTGCCATGCCGATGCGCTTCCGACTCACTCATTAATCCGCGCCGCAACGCGGCAGCAATACAGACATCTAATTGAACCGCATGCTGTTGATTCAGTTCAATCCAGGCCTCTCTAAGATTGAGTTCATCCTGGGGGGGAGCCATCAGCAATGAGGCATTATGAACGCCATCGTGATAGAAAAAAACACCCGCAATCTGATGCCCGCGTGCTAGAACGGCATGGGCAAAACGCAATGCAGAGTGAGGCGCGGGGCTGCTATATGGCGCGCCCATTACCAATAAGCCGTACTGCATCATCATTGTACCTGGTTACGGTTACCCTAAAAAAAACAGGCCCTAGCAATAGGGCCTGTCATATCATCTATCGCTTACTTAGATCAGTCGTTGCTCATAATACCCAAAATCGACAACAAGCTAACAAACAGGTTGTAGATAGATACGTAGAGCGTCACTGTGGCAAGAATGTAATTCGTTTCGCCAGCGCGGTGAATAATCTCACTGGTTTGATACAGAATGGCTGCTGAAGCGAACAGCACAAAACCAGCGGACACCATCAACGAAAGCGCCGGAATATTGAAGAAGATTCCAGCTACCATAGCCAGAACCAATACAATGAAACCGGCCATCAAGAAGTTGCTCAGGAAGCTAAAGTCTTTCTTCGTGGTCAACGCGACCGCGGAAAGACCAACAAACGTCAGACCTGTCATGGCCAGCGCATTCATAATCAATGCACCGCCGTTAGGCAGGGTCAGGTAGGCAGAGAGAATCGGCCCAAGGGTGAACCCCATAAAGCCGGTGAAGGCAAACGTCGCCAACAAACCAGCCGCAGAGTTCGCGGTTTTGTGAACCAGGAACATTAAGCCATAGGCACCAATCAAGAACACGAAGATGTTCATTTGCTGGATGCCCATGGCAACAGCAGCACCCGCGGTGACTGCTGAGAACAGCAGTGTCATTGCCAAGAGTGCGTAGGTGTTACGCAACACCTTGTTAGTGCTGACACTATTAGCAACGCCACTCGACTGAGGACGTGCCGTACGTAAATCGTTGTAAGCCATGTATTCATGCTCCCTAAATGGTATTTCCAACAACTGACAAGAATGCCGTCACCGAGTTCCAGACGCAAGGCTTTGTCTAATTTACAAAGCCATTCTCTTAAATGGTTATTCAACGTTGAAACAGTTCAACAATCATTGTCTATGCTTGTTGAACACTTCTTTGGACACCAGAACGATGAAAAAAATTCTACTGTCTGCCAGCACCTTAACACTTTTAACCCTGGCACTGCCTACCATGGCATTCTCCCCCGCTGGAGAAGATATTTCCTACAAACTAAATGAAGAAAATTTTCAGGGCTACTTTGTTTCTGCGCAAGACAACGCTAAAGGCAGTGTGCTGATCGTTCATGACTGGGATGGGTTGGATGATTATGAGCGCCAGCGCGCCGATATGCTGGCCGAAGAAGGCTACGACGTGTTCGCCGTAGATCTTTATGGTGAAGGCAACCGCCCCCAGGCAGTTGACGATAAGCGTGCTGCTACCAATCGACTTTATCAAGATAGAGAGCGAATGCGCGCCCTCACGTTGGGTGGTTTAGCCCAAGCACGAGAGCAAGGCGCCGCCGAGCAAACAGTGATTATGGGCTACTGCTTTGGCGGCGCGGTGGCGTTAGAGATCGCCCGCTCCGGCGAAGCCGACAACATAGCCGCTTATACAAGCTTTCACGGTGGACTAACAACGCCCGACGGCCAGGCATATTCAAGTGAAACTGCGCCTATTTTTATCGCCCATGGCGGCGCTGATAGCGCTGTGAGCTTAGAGGATGTTGCTACTCTGGCGGAGGAGCTAGAGACCGCAGGTGTGACTTATGAAGTAGGTATCTATTCCGGTGCACCCCACGCCTTCAGCGTGTTCGGTAGTGATGCTTATCACGAGCGCGCCGACAAACGCTCTTGGGAGGCCTTCAACGTCTGGTTGGATGAAATGCTTTAAAATGCTTTAAAACGAAATCGTTAGCGGCGCTGGACGCCGCTAACGACTCAGATGCAGAGCTGTTCAGTAACCCACCCTTTACGAAAACCAAGTGGGGTTAATTAAAACTTAACTTTAGGCTTCTTCTTCGTCTTTTTCATTTTTATGCGGGGTAACAGTGGTCACCGCCGTTTGTCGCGCATCGTGAGGAGAGTTGTAAAGACGAGCATCAATCACATGCAGTACCGCCAATTGCACAAATAAAACCGCAAAACAGACAATCAAACCTTTCAACATGGCGGCATATCCAGAAATAGAGGGGGCTAGCAATCGAATCTTAGCTGATCACTAGCCAAACACAATCTATTTTATGTGCCTGAACATCCCCGTTTAAAAGCGCTGAATCGCAGGTATAGCTGCGACTCAACAGACAAGATCAACAATGGCTAATCCTTAACGGACACTTTGCGCAGATCCTCAATCGTCACTCCCTCTGGTAAGTCTGACTCCTCCGCGGGCAGCCATACAGGTGAGAAATCGCTATCTTCTCGACCATCTTCATGCCGATGGCCTGGAATACGGTAAACAATCTGACTGTGGTGGTGATCCCATGCAAATACACGATCCATATGCTTATCCTAGAAAAAGAAAATTGAAGCTATGACATTAGCGTTTAACACGATGTTCCGACACCTATCATCGACACGTACGATACCAATGAGGTTAAATGCCGGACGGATTATTTGCTGACAAGGAGTTACCAATGAAAGCCCTCATCGCCCTTTGCCTATTTACCTTTGTACTCGCGGGCTGTAGTTCCGGCCCTACCTCATCAAGAACTGCTGACTGCCGCCAACTAGCAGAAGAGGCTGGCGACACCATGGTCTATGGCGACTGCATACGCGGCACCCAAGTGAACAAGGCAGGGTTTTAATACCGCTTTATTGTCACGTTAATTTGCTGGGTTAATGCCAAGTGGTTGCTTGAAAGAACATCATGACGGTAAGGCCTACAGGAGGCCTTATGCTCGTTTCAAGAAAAGCAAGCTAGTTTTGAATACGCAAGGCCTCTGCCTACTGGCATGGTAGAAATAGTGTTAACAGTCAGAAAAGGAAATCAAATCAAATCACTATTTAACATTAGCACAAAATCAACCATCCCCATGCCGTGAAAGCTAGGCTGCACACCACCACCGCAAGAGACCGTTATGCCCGTTATTCAGCAACTGCTGCGCGTTCTTAAAGCGTCTACGCTACAAATTTCGTGGACATTTCTTCTCCTTATTGTACTCGCACACATGGGCACCACCTGGGTGCTTTTTGCACTGGCCGGCGAAGCAGTGGCTGATTCCGCTACCGATTGGGTTTATTTTTATGTGGTCGTCTCCAGCACCGTAGGTTTCGGTGATTTCAGTCCGACCACAGCCGCTGGCAAGTGGATCGCTACGCTCTATCTCATCCCCGGCGGCATTTCGCTGTTTGCTGCCTTGATCGGTAAAGCCACTGTCACCCTCTCTAATTTTTGGAGACTACAAATGCAAGGAAAAGGCGATTTTAGCCATCTATCCGGCCACACCCTGGTCATTGGCTGGCACGGTGAAACCACAGAGCGCATTTTGGACATTCTCCAAGCCGACAAAAGCTTGCCTGATGAAATAGTGCTCTGCGTTACCAAAGAGATGAGCAACCCACGTCCGGCGGATTTGAAATTTATTAAAGGAGAGAGTTTCTCCAATGCCGAGCTTCTCAAGCGGGCCGGGGTTGAGAGCGCCAGCCGCATCATCATTTACGACACGAGTGATGACCGAGTTGCCACTGTCGCGCTGAGTGCCTACAGCCTTAAAGCCAAAAACGCCCATATCGTCGCCCACTGCGCTAATCCCGACACCGCAGCCATGTTGCGACGCACCTTGCCAGGCATCGAATGCACCCAAGCACTAGCGCTGGAAATGTTGGTACGCTCAGCGTCTGATGCGGGTATTTCACGGGTCGTCAATGAACTACTTGCGGTTGATCGTGGCGCTACCCAGTACCAAACCAGATTAAGCCAGCCGCCTGCCGGTGCCACCTTTGGTGACCTATTTATGCAAGCGAAAAAAATCCGTAACGCGACCGTACTAGGACTCGCTAATAGCAGTGATGAAAGCGACGGTAATATGCTTAACCCTACTACTGACCGCCCGTTGCAGGATGGTGACATTGTCTACTACATGGCCAATACGCGGCTTTCACAGCAACAGCTGAGTGAGTTGCTCACCGCGGAAAGTTAAAAACGTGGGTTTAGCTTTTTTCATGAGCTAAGAGGGTTTGCCCATTTAGAATGGCATGCCCTTGCGTGCTCACTGGCCCAGCCAACCTGCCCTTCGCATAAACGCCTTCTCAACTTCCAGCACCATCAGCATGGCGATACCGATACTAATAATTAACATCCCATCCGCAATCCCTAGCGGCCGAGTATCGAATAAGCCATGCATAGCCGGCAGATACGTGAAGATAAGCTGAGCAATAAAGACCACGATGACTGCTGTTAGCACAGCTGGGGTTCCCAGCACGCCTCGCCAGTTAAAAGAAGTCATGTGCAGATAACGCACATTGAAAAGATAGAACACTTGCATTACCACAATAGTGTTAACCACCAAGGTACGGCTCATTGCTAACTCGTCCCCGCGGCCCATTGAGTAGAAAAAAATGCCAAGTGCTGCAATTAGAAACAGGAAAGACACCAACACGATGCGCCAGACCAGAAAGGGCGTTAGCAAGCCCTGCCCCGCGGGACGTGGCCGACGCTGCATAACATTGGGTTCAGCCTCTTCAAAGGCAAGCGACAGGCCTAGGGTGACCGCCGTAATAAGGTTGATCCACAGGATCTGAACGGCTGACATCGGCATAGCGAAATTGAACAGAATCGCGGCAATGACCGCTAATACTTGGCCCCCATTGGTCGGTAACGTCCAAGCCGTCACCTTACGAATATTGTCGTAGACCACTCGACCTTCATTCACGGCGGCCACAATAGAAGCGAAATTATCATTGAGCAGAACCATCTGCGACGCCTCTTTTGCCGCATCAGTGCCTTTGAGACCCATACCAACCCCGACATTTGCCTGTTTCAATGACGGCGCATCATTAACCCCATCGCCGGTCATCGCTACAATGGCGCCGGTCGATTGCAGCGCTTGAACAATACGCAGTTTATGCTCGGGGTTAGTTCGTGCAAAAACACTGATCTTGGCAACAATCCCGGGCAGATCGCTATCAGCAATGTTATCAAGCTCACGCCCTGTAAGTACTTGTAGGTCATGATCAAACCCTAACTGACGAGCGATAGCCGCTGCCGTCGCGGCGTGATCGCCAGTAATCATCTTCACCATAATGCCGGCGGAGTGGCACTCTTTAATAGCCGCCACTGCCTCTTCCCGAGGCGGATCGATAAAGCCTGTTAAGCCAACAAAAACTAACTGATCATCAAGGTCAGCAAACGCCAGCTTGTTAGTGCCGGGCGGAACCCGCTTAGTCGCGAAGCCGAGCACCCGCTCACCCTGGGCAGCCGCCTCTGCTATGCGTGCCGTCCAGGCATCCCGTTCCAGCGACCCACTTCCTTCACCATCCGCCTGAAGGGAGCATAGCTGCAGCAGTTCGTCCGGGGCACCCTTGACGAAAATTCGAGTTTCCTCCAATGCATGGCAGTTGAGCGTGGCCATAAAGCGATGTTTGGCGTCGAAGGGGATCTCGGCAAGGCGAGCCCACTCATGCCGAGTAGACTCGGGATCTAGGCCAGCCTTAATAGCCAACGCCACCAGCGCCCCTTCCATGGGATCGCCGATCACATGCCACTCCTCATCGGTGTGGTTCAACTGGGCATCGTTACATAGCAGACCGGCAAGGATCAGGCTGTCGATATCCGGCGGCCGCGTATCCTCTACGTTCGCCGCCGTCTCCTCTGTCAATCGCCCTTCCGGTACATAGCCCGACCCGGACACTGTCATTCTGCCACTGGGGGCTTCCAGCCGACGCACGGTCATCTCGTTGCGCGTCAGCGTACCGGTCTTGTCGGAGCAGATAACCGACGTAGCGCCGAGCGTTTCCACTGCAGGAAGCTGGCGGATAGCGGCGTGGCGCCGTGCCATGCGCTGCACGCCGATAGCCAGCGTGATAGTAATGACTGCAGGCAGGCCTTCAGGGATTGCTGCGACAGCTAAAGCCACCACGGCAATAAGGGCCTCCGACCAGACATGGCCGCGTACCAGCACCGCAAAGGCAAACAATGCGACCGCTACGACCAACGTGATCCAAGTGAACTGCGTTCCGAAGCGATTGATCTGCTGTAGCAGTGGCGTGGTAAGTGGTTGAACATCGCGCAACAACGTACTGATTCGCCCGATTTCAGTATCGCTACCGGTAGCCACCACCACTCCTGTTGCCTGCCCAGTGGCCACCAACGTGCCCGAGTAAGCCATAGAGTGACAATCACCTAGCGCTGCCTCCTTTGGCGCCGGTGTCACCCGCTTTTCTGCAGCTACCGACTCACCGGTTAGGATCGCTTCCTCAATTCGCAATGCGCTGGCACGGATAAGGCGCAGATCGGCAGGCACTCGATCTCCTGCCTCCAATGATACGATATCACCCAGAACGATCTCATCGACGGGCACTTCGACGTGCTTCCCTTCCCTGACTAAATGGGCGTGCGGTGCGATTAGGTTACGGATTGCATTCAGCGCTTTTTCCGCCTTCCCTTCCTGCACGAAGCCGACCACAGCGTTAACCATAACTACCGCAACAATAACCGACGCATCGACAAAATGTCCCAACAACAAAGCAGCCACTGCTGACGCCAAAAGAAAATAGATGAGTGCGTTATGAAAATGTGAAAGCAAGCGAAGCAGCGGGTGTCGGCCAGCTACTGTCGGTAACTGATTACGCCCATACATCTCCAAGCGCCTTGCAGCTTCATTTACTGTCAGCCCCGATGGCGAAGTCTCCAAATCCGCAATGACATCATCAGCGTGCCTCGCATGAACCTCCAGAAGCATGCGTTCTGATGACAAATCGGTATCGGCGGCGGGTATATCCATACTGTCTCCTAGACAGCGAAAATAGAAAGGTGACGTCGACAGGTTGAGCACTACCGCACGGCACACTTCATTAGTCATTATTTATCGCACCACAACATTGATGTCGGTCAAACCAACGGCTATTAAATACTTCTGTGAAATTGATGAGCGCTATACTTATTACTTCACTTGAGGAGCCAAGAAAATGACAACATCAACGTTTCCAAACGCCGCTTTTAACATCGCCAATAGCAACGTGCTCAAGAACCACATACTCAATAACCACATGCTCAATAACAAAGACTTGCTCGTTTTTTGGTATCAGCCGTGGACTGAAACCACCCATTCGGCGGTCAAGCTACACTGCATTTGGCTAGAAACACTTAACGACGCACTTCGCCACGAAATAGATTTCCTTGCGGCCATGGCGCCCGTCTATAGCAAGCTCACACACTGCATGCTGGGCCTCAACGGGCCGCTGACTCCGGAGTTGATGGCGTCCTGTTACCACCAAATAGCTGGCGACATGTCAGAAGCCACTTTTAACCGCATGCGCAACGTATCTGAACTCAGCGAAGACTTTAAGGAGCGTATTTGGTGTGAACTATAAAAACTGAAATAAATCCCGCCGTCGTGTTAAAAGCGTTAACTCCTTGAGTCCCTGATGGAAAGGCCGTGGTATAGCGCGAACATCGTGGAAGAAGCCACAACAAACATCGCCAGCCCACAGGCGAAGATCACATTAGATATGTCTACGATTATAGCCATCTCCTGCGGACGGTAACGTGCTAAGGTTTGGCCAATTGATAGCGCACAGGCTCATCGTTAACAGAGAGGTACTCAGTGTTCTACGTCCACGCTTTCGGCCAATCGTTGCTGCACGCCTTGAAGAACTTGTTGCCGATTGTGGCGGTCGTTGTTTTTTTCCAATTGGTGGTACTTCAACAAGCCCCTGAAAATACGCTAAGCATGGCGGTTGGTCTGTTAATCGTGGCGGTAGGCGTCGCACTGTTTCTTCAGGGCCTTGAACTAAGCATTTTCCCGGTCGGCAAAAGCTTGTCCAATCAATTTGCCAAAAGAGGGTCTATGCCCATTCTGCTGGCTTTTGGATTTGCGATGGGATTTTCTGCGGTTGTCGCTGAGCCTGCGCTGATTGCCGTCGCTCAGCAGGCCCAGGATATTAGCGTGGGCAAAATCGATGCGCTTACTCTCCGCTTGCTGGTCGCCACCTCTGTCGGTGTGGTCATTGCGCTGGGGGTTTTCCGCATCATCATTGGCTATCCACTGCACTGGTTTATGATCATTGGCTACATCACGGTGGTCATCGTCACTTGGTTTGCTCCTGAAGAAATCATCGGTCTGGCCTATGACTCAGGGGGCGTTACCACCAACATTGTCACGGTTCCCCTGATTGCCGCCCTGGGCATTGGCTTGGCTGCGTCCATTCGTGGTCGCAACCCGCTTACTGACGGATTCGGGCTGGTCGCGCTGGCCGTCATGGTGCCGATGATTACCGTGCAGCTCTACGGGATTGTGGTCTACAGTGGCGAGGGTTCAGACGATATTCCGGTGATGCCCCTTCAGGATGAGGGTAACGCTATTTCCGGCGCCTTCAAGATGCTATTGGAGTTAGCAGAGATGGTGCGAGACGTTCTGCCCATCATTCTGACTATTCTCTTTTTTCAATACATTGTGCTGCGGCGCGGGCTATCCAACCCTCGCAAAATAGTGTTTGGATTTGTACTGGTCATTTTCGGCCTCTATGCCTTTGTGGTGGGCCTTAAAATGGGGCTTTTCCCGATCGGCACCAGTATGGCCGAACAACTGATCGAGCTGGAACGCTTCGGCTTTATTTATCTGTTTGCGTTCATGATTGGATTTGCCACCACCATGGCCGAACCCGCGCTGCTGGCGGTAGGCAAGCAAGCAGAAGAAGCTGCTGCAGGGCGGATTAATGGCAGCGCGATCCGTCTACTGGTTGCCCTTGGCGTGGCCATTGGCATCAGCATAGGCGTTCACCGGATCATTGTGGGAGGATCCATGCATTACTACATAATGGGCGGCTATACACTGGTGATCATTCTGACCGCTCTAGCGCCTAAATACATCGTTGCCTTAGCTTATGACTTAGGCGGCGTCACTACATCTGAGGTCACCGTGCCGCTGGTAACAGCCCTGGGCATTGGTTTAGCCGCTAATATTGAGGGCCGCAGTGTCCTGATTGACGGATTCGGGCTGATTGCTTTCGCTTCTATTTTCCCTATTGTTACCGTTATGACCTATGCCATTGTGATGCATTGGTGGACAAACCGTGGAGAGGTGCTCTCATGAAGTTTTCCGTTCTCGTTGCCATTGTTCCTGAAGACCAGGAACAGGAATGCATTGATTCCGCCCGTGACCTTGGCGCCGGTGGCATTACGGTTATGACGGGGCGCGGCATCAGCAACACCGCCAAGAAAACCTTTTTCGGACTTACTTATGACGGTAGCCAGAGCGTTCTAGTGATGGTGCTTGAAAAAAGCCTATCACTGCAAATTCTAAAAGCCATCCAACAGCTGCTGATGCCCCAGGAAAACGACTCTCTTGGGCTGGTATTTACCCTTCCGCTGGAACATCTCGGCGGCATTGATGTGTCTCAGTTCCATAAATTTGAACAACACTTGAAAGAGAATATTTGAGGAGCTGCAGCGATGAAACTGGTCAAAGATGTAATGGTTAGCAATGTGGCTTGCGTCTCCCCCTTTGCTAAGCTTCGGGAAGCGCTGAGCTTGATGAAAAAGCACAGCGTAAAGTCACTGGTCGTTGAGAAACAGCACCCCAACGATGCCTATGGGCTTATTACTTACACCAATATTTTGAAAACAGTGGTAGCAGAGGAAGGCGATATCGACCTCCTGAACGTCTATGACGCCTGCGCCAAGCCGGCTCTGTCGGTCGGCAAGAGCCTGTCGGTGCGACAGGTAGCGGCTATGATGACCGAACACCGGGTAAAGCGTATTTTGGTGCTGGAAGATAACGACCTGCTAGGGTTTGTCACCATGGACGATATCATGGCGGTATTGCTGGAGCAGGTAGAGTAGAAGCGAAATACTAAGATAAAGAAATACTAAGATAAAAAAACACAAAAAAAGCGCTGCTACCAGCATCAGAATATTAAGACCTCCTGATACTGGTAGCAGCGCCCATGTTCGGGCTAACTGCGTTAGCCAGCGTTAGACGTAAAAGTCCAGATCCTCTTGGGCTTTTAGCAAATCGCGCATTTTGATGGGGTCATCACCAAAGAAGAAGAGCAAGCCCCAATGCGTCCCAAAGGCCGAGCGGTCAGGAACAGTCTCTTCTGTTGGCTCAATCAGTTCATGCGACTCGAAATACGGATGATTAATCGTTTCTTCAGGCATTTCCAGCTTGCTGACAACACGACGGCGAGGGTATACACCAAAGCACCCTGCATAGCCTTTCGCATCGACCACTTCACGAGGGAAGAAAGCAGCCACTTCCTCTTTGGTGCTTTTCGGGTCGAACACCAGCATTGACGCTTGGTAGGCGTTAAATCCGTAGGCTTTTTCGATCAGCTCAAACGCTTTAAAGCCAGGCGGACGATAGGCAACCTCGCCAAAGTACATCTCACCGTCAGCTGTCACGAAGTACTCGGGGTGGATTAGGCCAAACTGGATATCGAACGTTTTGATCAGCAATTCGATCTGCTTGGTGATCGCGTTACGCCAGCTTTCCAGTTCTGCAGTCGCGGGCACGAAGACTGAATAGCCCAACGTCACGTATTCTGAAATGTTCAGAAACTGAATTTTGCCATCGTGTATCCAGGCTTCAACAGCAAACTCCCAGCCGCTCAAGTGACTTTCCATCAACAGCGGATATTCTTCATCCGGGATGTTGTCAATTTCAGCTATCGTGCGGATCATTCGGTGGCCGAGACAACCGGCTTTGTCGAAGGCTTTGACGTGAATCGGGTCATCTGGATCGCCGTCCAGTTTGAGCAGCGTTTGGTTGACGCGCTTCATAAAGCGGACGATGTCCTCTTTCTCATGTGCCTCTTCAAAGATTCCGACACGAATGCCGCCCAACTGAGCACGACGCTTCATTAGGGCCTTATCACGGAAAAGGATGGACTGTCCGAACATCCGCGGGCTATCAAGGAGAACAGAGTTGATGGCACCAGACCACTCAACAGTTTCTTCAAACAGCGGGATAGCGACGTCTACACCTTCTTCCTTCAGCTTTTCGGCGATCTCCATGGAACGATCATTCAGGCGAATAAAGTCCCATGGAATAAAAGGTATATTGTTCGCGGTACAGAAATCTGCGGCCCACTCTGGCGCCACAACGATATAGCGGCGGTCAAATTTTTGAGCAGCCTTAATCGCGTTTACGCTCCAGCCAAGTAGAGCAATATAACCTTTGTTCGGATCTTTGGGGGTCTCGGTGCCTTTGACCGAGTCCATTTCCGGATCGCGCCAGGCCGTTACAGCTTCGGGTAATTGCTTTTCTGATGTAATCGACATTCAATGTCCTCCTTGCTGGTTAACCCAAATTGACTGCGTTGATATTGGAGCGCACCAAGTGAGCTGAAGCGCAGTCAGTTGTGTTCAGGAGCGATTGAGCAAGCCAGCATTAGAAAAGTTTTTAGCGCACCCGTGTAACTAAGCTAGCCGATCCTGTTACATATAGCAATTAAACTGTAGAGTTTCTGTTGAATAACTGTAGAAGTTATCTCGTTGTTTGCAGAGGATATTTTCTATAGTTGGATCGATCATGGAGATCCATAAATACTCAATAAAATCAATTAGATAAAAGATTTAATTACATCTTCATTTATTACGATTTCTAACTATGGCTTCCCTTCTGTCTGCGATGAACTAACATCATGCTCAGCAGCGTCTTCAACTCCCTCCTCAATCATCTCTTCAGCCTCCTGCTCTTCTTCTGCGGATGCTTCAGACTCTCCATGATCTTTCCGGCCCACGGTTAGCGTGGTGGAAAGACCGAAGTGATCCGAGCCTTGCACCTTCACTCTATCAATATCAATGAGATGGAAACCATCAGAGACAAACAGATGGTCGATCGGGTACCGCCACCATGGATATTTTGCATGGTAGGTGCTGAGCAAGCGCCGGCCACGACGAGGATCTTTGAGATCACTCAACTCGGCAAAAAGCTTGGTGGTGTCAGACCATGCAACGTCATTAAAGTCACCGGTGACGATCCAGCGGCTGTCCGGGTCTTGTTCAACATGACGGGCAATGAGCATCAGCTCTGCATCGCGCTCACGACTGTCCCTACGTTCATCCTCGTTGCTAACAGTTCGCTCCTTAAGCCCTGGAGGAACCGGGTGGGCGCCAACAAAGCGCACTGGCCCGATACCAGGCGCGTCGAACGTTGCGAAAATGGAAGGTCGACGTTCAGAGGCCAAATATCTAACCTCTTGTTCCAGCAACGGCATCCGTGACCAGAGCACTATTCCAAGGCCCTCACCGCGTACCTCCCCTACTCGGTGGGCATAAGCTTCATCAAGTGGCGCGAGCTCCTTAGCCCAATCGCTATCAACTTCAATTAGCAACAATAGATCGGGATCCTCACGCCGAACCATCGCCATTACCTCAGCGTAGTGGTCGTTCGTATAGGTGACATTCGCCGTCAGCACTTTTAACGTCGTCTGGTTTTCCCCGGGCTTTAACTCTGCGGTGTCTACCTCGGTCGACCAAACGGATGTAAACGGCAGGATGTGCGTTAAGTGCCACCCTGCAATGGCAAGGATCGCCACTCCCCATAAGGCGTGCTCTTTTGTAGGGTGTTTTAGCCACGCGTGCACGCCCAGAAACAGCACTGGCAAAACCAGCGCGCCCGTCAGTTGCAGTCGTGGAAAATCCCACAGTCTAATCCACCACTGCCCGCTGGGAATTAATGGCAGCAAGGCCACCACTACCATCAATAGCACCAATAAACGGATCACCCAGAGAAGCAGTTTTAACAGCATGAAACCTCTCAAACGCAGCAACGGTAACCGGGAGGATCCCGATCATACCGGCCTAGATTGCCGCAAATATTGTGACGATTTAAGCACACCCCTCTCCGCTAAACCTCCAAAACACCACAGATGAATAACCCTCATAGCGTTCAATGTCGGCCCGACGGGGGCTTAGCGCCCCAACCTGGGTTACTGTACACTTCTATTTGCGTTCCATGACGGAAGGATAACGACACCTATGTTGGGATTCCTGCAGGGGTTTTCATATGGCTTGTTTATGACCTGCCTGCCCTGGCTACTGGTCGGCCTATTCAATCCTGGCCTGGCACTTCCGGTGTCATCTCCCAGTCGTCTACAGGTGATCGCCCGCTATTGCCTGGTAATACCCTCCATCAGCATGTTGCTGTGGCTGACCTCCCTGTGGGGTGGTTTTAGCCCCAGTCTGTTTGGCTGGCTGACAGGCATCGTCGCCATTCCTGTGGCGCTTCCCGTCGAGCGAACGCTACGCGGCTGGCTAGCCCGTCGCCGCGTGCGACGCCTTGAGGCCCAAAGAGAGACCGAAGCACAGCAACGCCGTGCTCAAGAGCAGCGAAACGCCTACGAAACAGGTGTATCGGTGCTGGATCCGGCAAGGCCGCCCCTTGGAGCCAACGACCTTGTATTGGCCATGTGTCGGGCCAAACAAGGCCTGCTCGACGTGCATCGCCCCGATCTGGCCATCCTTACAGACCGCCTTTATAGTCGCTACCGCCATGTGCTGGATGTGCTGGGTGACCGATTCCACACTGGCGAGCTGGCCTTCGAGCGCTCGCAAGGCCTGGTCACTCAAGTCTGTTTTGGCGCGGTAGACACGCTGACAACAATGGCCTCCCAGGCTCGTGGTGTGGTTAGCGTGGACGGTAATTACGTGCGAGGCCGACTGGAGCGGGAGAGCAAGCGTTTAAGCGATGAAGAACGCGCCGCCCTGGTGCGGCGTTTGGATCTGCTGGTAGAGACCGAACACAGGCTGAATAAGCTCTCAGCACGCATCGAATCCGCTCTGACAGTGCTCGATGATACCGCCGTTTCCATGGCGCGCATCGAGACGGCACGCCCACAAGCCTCGGTCACCACCGAGAAGGCGCTGGAGGATCTGCGCCAATTCGTCGAAGGCGCGGATCGTTATGCCCGCAAGGATTAACTCGGCGGCCAACAACAAGGCGCGGCATTCACAGAGTATTATTAATAGATCAGGAGTTGTCTATGGCCCAGCAATCCGATGACCATCCTCGCCTCTCCCTGCCTCCGGTGGAAGAGATCGCCAGCCAGCTAGGGACCAGCCAAGCCGGTTCGGGCGACCCTGAGCTTGAGGCGATGGCTGACCGCTTTGTCGAAGATATTCTCGCCGAGGGTAACGAGGCATCAGCTATTCGCCAGCGCCGAGCCGTGGACGAGATGGGCCTTGAATTGCAACAACAGGCCGCCCACCGCAGCTCCATGCTGCAAACGCCACTGCGCAAGCTGGCCCACCAAGGCGACGAAGGCGGGCCAGTTGCCAAGGCACTGACCGATCTACGCGGCCGCATGGAAGGGCTCGACCCTTCCCGTCATCGCTTGATGCCAAGCGCGCTGGATCGCATTCTAGCGATCATTCCCGGCATCGATAGTCGTCTACAGCGCTATTTCCACAAGTTTGAGAATGCTCAGCAGGCCCTAGACGCGATCATTGAGGATCTGGAAAGCGGTCGCGACATGCTGCACCGTGACAACCTAACTCTTAGTGATGACCAGAAGGCCCTCAATGACATCCTGATCGAGCTGAACCGCCAGATCGCCCTGGGTCGCTTGATTGATCAACGCCTGTGCGACGAGATATCTGCTCGTGACGGCAATGACCCACGGCGTCAATTTCTTGAGGAAGAACTACTCTTTCCGCTTCGACAGCGCATCGTTGATCTCCAGCAACAGCTGGCGGTAAGCCAGCAGGGCGTGCTGGCGCTGGAAGTGATCATTCGGAACAACCGGGAATTGATGCGCGGCGTGGACAGGGCCATCAACGTCACCGTCTCAGCCCTCACTGTGGCAGTGACGGTCGCCATGGCAATGGCCAACCAGCGCCTAGTGCTGGATCGCGTCGAAGCCCTAAATACGACGACGTCGCAAATGATTGGCGGTACCGCCAAGGCGCTACGCCAGCAAGGTGTCGACATTCAGAAACGAGCCTCCTCCGCAATGCTCGACATGCAAGTGCTTGAAGAAGCGTTTAGCGAGGTGTTGGGGGCCATCGATGATCTCTCAAGCTATCGTCAAGAAGCCCTGCCGCGCCTGGATGAGCAGATCAACCGCCTGGCGACCCTAGCTAAGCAGGGAAATGCATCCATTGAGCGTCTTCAAGAAGGCAGCGACTCGCAACCAAAGGATGGTCATGCCCCCACGTCGTTTGATAACTATTCATGAAAGCCAGCAAAGTGGCCAAAGAACAATCATCTGCGCCAATCGTTGAATCATCCAGCCGTAGATCCGCCACGAGGAGCATGCTAATTTAACCAAAACCTCATATAAAAACGAAAAAAGGAAAGCAATATGTCCCGTCTCTCAGTAGGTATAACAACTGCGCTTACATCACTACTATTCGCCGTTCCAGCCCACTCCGATACCCCGCTGCGTCTCGCCGTGGACGTTCCCTTCGAGCCTTTCGAGTATCGCCTACCAGATGGCACTCTGACTGGCTTCGAGGTGGAGCTGGGAGAAGAAGTGTGTCGACGCATCGAACGCGAGTGCGAGTGGGTGGAGCAAGGCTGGGATGGCATCATCCCCGGTTTATTGGCACGCAAATACGACGCTATTATGTCCTCCATGGCGATAACCGATGCACGTCGCGAACAGGTACTGTTCTCCGAACCCTACTACAGCAACCCTAGTGTTTGGGTGACACTGACAGGCCAAGAGATTGATATTGAGGATCATGAAGCTCTTGAAGGTCTTTCGGTAGGCGTGCAGCGTGGCACCATCCGCGATGAATACATTACCGACACCTATGGCGATTTTGTCGACGTGCGACGTTATGCAACGGGCGAAGATCTTGCTGTAGATGTTAGAGCCGGTCGCATAGACGCTGGCTTTATGTATTACCCACTCGCGCTGTCGTCCCTCCAAGTCAATGCTGAAGGCAGTGGAATCGTTACCAGCTCGCCGCTGATCCGCGAGCCCAAAAGCTATTTTGGACACGGTGTCGCGGCAGCCTTCCACCCTCGCAATGAAGCGTTGGCGGAGCAGTTCAATGAAGCACTGAGAGAGATCAAGCAAGACGGCACCTATGATGAGCTAATGCATAAGTACGTCGACTACGACATCAAAATTTGAGTTGTTCGTCTATTCAGGAAGCATAACACCGAGAGGGCAGCAGCTGATGTGCCCTCCTCATTCAGCGTTGTCAGATGCAACGCTGAGCAGGAAATCTATTTTGACCAAGACACCATTACAGATGCCAGTATGATTTTGAGACGGAGTCCAGGCTGGATAGCTGCGGTTGCGATGGTCAAGTTTTAGCAGCATTCTAATGATTAATACTTCCATTGCCTTTCCTAAATAAACCTTGCTACTATAACAATGACATCGGAATGTGGAATTTCCTCAGCAAGGATGATGACTATGCGATTAACGCTGTTTTTTTCTGCCAGCATGCTTATATTCTCAAATGCCGCTATTGCTCAACAGAGTGAAGGCTGGCCGCCGCGCTTGTTTAGTGAATCTGTTCAAGGTTGTATGGCGGAGTTTAAAGAGAATGGCGCTATCGAACCTTCTGATGCCGCAGATACCTGCAGATGTATGATGGGAAACGTTGAAAGGGAGTTTACCGCTGCAGAGTTCGGCTACTTCATAGAGAACCGCAAAGCTCCAGGATTTTTAGAGCGCTTTGAAGAAACTGTTGCCCCCTGCTTTGAATAAATCCTACTATACGTAACAACTTTCTAAGTGGCTGCGCAAAAATAAACCAGTACAGCTGGTACATAACTCATTGATTTGCAGTTGATTAAATGCGCGGAAACTTATATGGAGCCACTTAGAAAGAGTGAAATGCTGATGCGCTATCTCACAGGGCTTACCTTTTCCTTTAAGTAATTTAAAGCCCCAAAATTTCACGCGCTTTCTTCCAGGTCGCCACTGGACGCTGATATTTACTGCACAATGCAACAGTTCGCTCTACCAACTCGGCATTGGAAGAAGCCAGTGTATTTCGATCAAGACGCACGTTATCTTCAAGACCAGTGCGTGTATGGCCGCCCGCAGCGATCGACCACTCGTTAAGCAAATACTGATTTGCACCAATACCTGCGCCACACCATTGGGCATCCGGCGCCAGTCGCTTGAGCGTCTCAATATAAAAATCAAACGTTGGCTTGTCTGCTGGCATTGAATTTTTCACGCCCATTACGAACTGCACGTAAAGCGGTGATTTGAGTTTTCCTTGGTTAGAGAGGGAGACCGCCTGATGGATGTGCGATAGATCAAATGCCTCAATTTCGGGTTTAATATCGTACTTGAGCATCTCAGCGGCAAGCCATTCCACCAACTGAGGTGGGTTTTCATAAACTCGGTTTGGAAAGTTATTAGAGCCTACCGAAAGGCTGGCCATATCGGGTTTAAGCGACAACATACTACCGCGAGCCTCACCTGCACCAGAGCGCCCGCCGGTGGAAAACTGAATAATCATGCCAGGACAATGCTTCTTAAGACCTTCCATAAGACGTTCAAACTTCTCTGGATCGGACGAGGGCGTTTGATCATCGTTACGCACATGACAATGAGCAATACTGGCACCGGCTTCAAACGCCGCTTGAGTGCTTTCAACCTGTTCATCAATAGTGATTGGTACTGCAGCGTTATCTTCTTTGCGTGGCAGACTGCCAGTGATGGCTACACAGATAATACAGGGCTTAGACATGGACGCTTCTCCTTGTTTTTATTGAGTATAAATAGGTTAAACCTTTTAGCATCAGATCCATTTATAAGAACGTGCTAAGAGCCTGCATCATTTAGTAATCCAAAACGCTATTGTTTGAACTACAACTAAGAAGACATTAAACCCCAAAAACATCCCTTCCCATAACGCAACGCCATTAGAAAAGTCCAATCTGGTCATATTAACGACTGACCAACCTGTCATTGCCGGTATCACATCCCGAGAATATGTCCACACAAGGTAACAAAATCTGCCAATCGCGATACCTAATAATGACAGATTCCCTTGTTAACGCAGACTTCAGCCACCCAACAAGGAAGACTATTTATCTAGGGTGACGTGGAGATACTCACAACAAGACTTACAAGGCAACCTCATGGACAACACTCGACTCAGCGGTAAAAACTGCTTAATTACTGGCGCTGCACGCGGTATGGGTGCCGCCGTAGCCGAACACTATGCGGCCCAAGGGGCAAAAGTTTGCGTAGCGGATATCAACATTGAAGGGTGCGAAGAAGTCGCCGCACGCATTAAAGCCAAGGGTGGTGATGCCATTGCGGTCAAACTCAACGTTACGGATCGTGCCGAGGTAACTGCTGCAGTAAAAGCTACAGCGGATGCCTTTGGCAGCTTGAACGTAATGGTCAACAATGCGGGCATCAACAAGCCCTTGATGTTCCTTGATATCACTGAGGAAAACTGGCACCAGATAATGAATGTTAATGCGCTTGGCTGTTTGCTCGGCATGCAGGAAGCCGCTAAACAAATGATCAGTCAGGGTAAAGATAACGGGCCTTACAAAATCATAAACGTAGGCTCAATTCTATCCCGTCAGGCGTTTGACGACGTTGTCCCTTACTCATGTAGCAAGCACGCCGTGCTGGCCATGATTAACGGCGGTGCCAAGGCCCTGGTGGATCACAATATTACCGTCAATGGCTATGGCCCTGGCGTAGTACGCACCGAACTGTGGGAGCAACTCGATAAAGACTTGGTCAGTATCGGCAAATTCGATAAGCAGGGACAGTCGATGGATGAACTTGCTGAGAAAATGATTCTAATGAAGCGTTATTCCTACCCTGAAGACGTGGTCGGCACCGCTTCTTTTCTCGCAAGCCAAGAATCAGATTACATGACAGGACAGCTGCTTATGATTGATGGCGGTATGATAATGCAGTAAGTCAGCCCCCCATGCCTGTCTCTCAGGTGTGGGGTTACACTTCATCAATAATGCCCCCTCTCGCGCATCACTTTGTCGGCCCTCTGTTGAGCAATAGAAAGCGCTTTTTTAATTGAGCGCCTTCCATCCAGAACGTCGAATATCTCATTCCCCGCAATGCTTATAATGTCCGTAATCCCAGGCACAGGCGGGCGTGGCCAAGCCTGTAAAATATCTTTTTTTGCCATATCGTTGACGATTTTAATCAGCGGCGATAATGCAGAAACTTCGGGATCCTGGCTGACACTAAAACGAGGCGTTACCAGGCTGCCGTTCATAATATAAAGTTTGGACATGTTGGCAGAGGTCAGGTGCTTGAGCGCTGTCCAAACTGCCTCTACTCGCTCTGGTGCCAAGTTAGCCGGAATGGCCAGGGCATACCCGCCTATAGGTGTTATCGCGCGACCGTGGTTACCAATCGGATGGGGTAAGTAGCCAGTGTTGCCATACGCCGGTGATTGCCTATCCAACTCAAACAGAGGCGCCAAAAGTGTATAGCAATAGGCCATACTGACTTCTCCAGAAGCATACGACTTGGCCCGCTCGTACCAGGACATTGTAAGAATATTTGGCGGCGAATATTTCAAAATATCCAGCATATATTCGCAGGCCCGATAAGCGGCATCTGAGTCAAACATAGGCCGTAGTTGCTCGCCCGAGGCTTGCTGAAAGTCGTAACCGCCCTGACATATGGGTAGATTAAGCAGCGGCTGGCCGAACTTCGCCATTAAAAAACTAAAGGTGTGCCCAAGGGGTGTCCCTCTCGCCGCATTCCAGGCGATACCGTAACGTCCTTTGGCGGGGTCATGTAACTGCCTAGCCACTTTAACCAGTGCTTCCGTTGTGGTGGGAGGCGTCAACTGTGCTGCTTCGAAAATATCCTGGCGATAACAAAGCAATTCGGGGGTTGTTTGAACAGGAATACCGTACTGGCTGCCTGCATGTCTGGAGCTCTGAATAGCCATAGGGTGGAAATCAGAGAAATCATAATCATCGCGTTGGATTAACGCGTCGAGTGGCATAAGCACTCCACTGGCCGCTAGCTCACCAAACCAAGGTAGGTCACAGGCCACGACGTCATACCGCGACTTAGCCAAACGGGCATTGTCTAAAATCTCATCTAGCAAATTATCGATGGATTTTGCCTTGTTACGAATTTCCAGCCCAAAAATCGATTCCAACTGACGCTTCAGGTTGTGCATGGCCATGAACGTGGGGTCAGCATGCGCTAGTACACGTAACCCGCCCTTCAGCTCTAGTCGCGCAGACAGCACTGCTGGGGTCGATATCACTCGTTCTGTTGATGAGGTGCCAAGAAATATCTTACTGGCGGTGACGGATGCCGGGTCTATTCCGAACAATGGCCCGAGGAGTCCTTTAATTCGCTCAGCATAGCTTTCCCACTCTTGAATCATTTCAGCAGATGGATGTAACGAAACCGTTTTACCCGACTTAGTGCGCGGGCGTGAGATCAGTAGACCGCGCTGCATAATACTATCGATGCCACGCTTGGCCGTGCCATAGGTAAGGCCAGACGCATCTGCCAATGATGTTGGGGTAGTTAACCTTCCCGCAAGATGATTGCGCATGACGTGCAGCAACATGCGCATCTCACGATAGCCCAGCGACATGGAAAGCGTGCTTTCAGTTTCGTCTTCAAATTTTTCAATAAAATCAATGAATCGAGCAAATTCGGTGTTAGAAATTTTTGAGGCAGGCATCTGCGACAGCTTATCGTAAGGGCCTTCTGGTTTAGCCTCATTGATCTCAACGTGACCGTCTCTCATGACGACTCCAAAACATCACATAGCCATAATGCTAACAATCAGCTTATACCGTCCATAATTAGCCGAATACCCAGCAAAATCAGTAAACACAGGATCACTCGGAAAAACAGCTCACCATCGATGCGCTTCTGAATAACCAGTCCCAACTGAACCCCCAACCACGCAACAGGCATCAGCAGCAGTGCTATCGTCAGGTTATCGATATTCACCAAGCCCAGCAGGGTATAGGGAACCAGCTTCACCAAGTTGGTAATCGCTAGAAAGACGACTGCCGTCCCCAAAAATTGCTGCTTGGTTAATTGGCATTGTAGTAAGTAAAAGTTAAGCGGAGGGCCGCCAGCATGGGCAATAAAACTGGTGAACCCTGCCACTCCACCACACAGGCGCCCCACCCAACCAGGCAGCCGCTTTCCGCGCAGCGGTTTGAACAACCCCCACAGACCGAACAGCACCGAAAAAACACCTAGCAATAGTTTCAAAAGCGCTTCGTCAAACCAGCCATAGGTGAAATAGCCTATCGCCACACCCAGCACCGCAGGTGGAAACATAAGCCACAATAAACGATCAACCCGCTGCCGCCACCACGCCTTTAGACTAAACACATCCATCACAATCAATAGCGGGAGCATCACCGCTACCGCAAAGGTCGGGCTCGCCTTTAGCGATATTAGCGGCACAGCCACCACCCCCACCCCACCGGCAAATCCCGACTTGGAAATACCAGTGAGCAGCACCGCAATAATCATTAACGCCACGAACACCCAGTCAATAACCATTCGAAAGCCTCAATAGAGAGCCGCGGCTTCTCTCGTTACGGGCAAAAAAGGGGCCATGACAGTCACGGCCCCTTTCATTAGCTAAACAAGCATGTGTAAGCGATGCTTTTTAAAGCATTTTTACATCGCTTTTTTACAGTACTTTTTACAGTACTTTTTACAGCACTTTGCACACTTCATCGAAGGAGAAGCGGTCGCCACGTGGGAACAACGCGCTAGCATCGCCATAGCCTAAATTACACAGGAAATTGCTCTTCACTTTGCCATCTGGGAAGAATTCTTCATCCACGGCCGCGTTATTGAAACCTGACATGGGGCCTGCATCCAGCCCTAGCGCACGCGCCGCCAAAATAAGGTAGCCCCCTTGAATGGAGCTATTGCGGAACGCCGTGGAGTGGATGAAATCTGGCTTACCTTCGAACAACGACTTGGCATCCTTGTTATGGGCAAACATGCGCGGCAAGTGCTCATAAAACTCGGTATCAAAACCAATCACAGCCACCACCGGGGCTTTCATGGTTTTCTCCTGGTTGCCCGGTAACAGCGCTGGCTTCAGGCGCTCTTTTGCAGCATCGGTGGTCAGAAAAATAATCCGCGACGGCTGGCAATTCATGGACGTGGGGCCGAAATGCATCACGTTATACAACTCGCGCAGTGTTTCCTCGCTCACCTCACGATCCTGCCAAACGTTGTGGGTACGTGCTTCAGTAAACAGTGTTGCAATCGCTGTTTGATCAATCGTTGTCATGTCATTTCCTCTTTGGGTTTAACCAGCTCAGTGAGAGCCAGACGTTCAGGTGAGACGCTTAGGCCGTTTTTAAGCCGAAGTCGTAATGAAAGTAGCGGTAAGGCGTTTCCATCTGCCGGCCATCGGGTGCCTGCCCCGCTGGTTGCTGAGCAAACGCCTTGACCAAGGAATCTTTCACGCCAAATACCGCATCAGAGTCGAGGTAGGGATCGTCTTCCGCGAAGATTTGGGTAACCAAGGTTTCATACCCAGATGCCATCAACATGAAATGCACATGGGCGGGGCGATAAGGGTGACGCCCGGTGATTTCGAGCATTTTGCCGACTGGACCGTCCGTAGGGATCGGATAAGGTGAGGGAGTCACTGTCCAGAAGGCATAGTGGCCTTGATCGTCAGTATGAAAGCGCGCGCGTAATGAGGCGTTTTCCAGCTCAGGCTTTTGAACGTCATAAAAGCCTTCACTGTCGGAATGCCACACATCAATAGTGACATTCGCCAATGGTTTACCCTGAGCATCGTGCACGTTGCCCTCGACGAATAGGGGCTCACCTTCAACGCCCCAATTTATGGCATCACCTTGGTTCGCCTGGGGAGGGTCAGCCACGTAAAAAGGCCCCAACACAGTGCTTTCGGTAATGTTAGGATCACTGCTCGAGTGGTTAATCGCATCGACCAGCATCGTCACGCCAAGGGTGTCAGACAGCAGGATGAACTCCTGGCGTTCGTCATCGCACATTTGCCCCGCACGGGTCAGAAACTCAATCGCCTGGGTCCACTCTTGCTCAGTAGGCTCCACCTCACGCAGGTAGGCGTGCAGGTGTTTAACCAAGCCATTAAGCAGCGTTTTAAGCCGTTGATCATCACAGCTGGAAAACTCATCGATTACCGCTGCGGTAATATTGTCGGCTGTTAAGTTACGCATCTTATTGCCCTCCATGCTTTGCTGGCGTAGGTTCACCCAGCCCTGAAAGACGCTCTGTATGGTGTACGGTGGCAATATAATCATCATCACCATGCCCTGTGGCGATGAGCGCGGTATAGGCTTCGCGCATCTGTGCTGCCAGCGGCGTTGCAACCCCTGAGCCGTGGGCGCAATCAAGTATCAGATCAAGGTCTTTGGCCATTTGGGCAGCCGAAAACGTTGAGGTAAAGTCGCGCTCTAATAGTGGCGGTACCTTGTACTTCACCATGGGCGAACCCACCGCACTGTCAGAGATCAGCTCCAACATTGCCTCCCATTCAATATTGCCTTTGCGCGCTAGGGTCAGGGCTTCACTCATCATCCCGGCACTCACGGCAATCATTAGGTTAATCGCCAGCTTGGCCACCCGTGCCTGCTCTTCCTCGCCCAACCAGTACTGCGCTTTGGTAAAAGCATCAAATACAGGCTTAGCCGTTGCCAATGCTTCGCGTGGGCCGGACACCATCGCCGACAGTGTACCGGCCTCTGCCGCTACCGGATTCCCTGACACAGGGCTACGCAAATAGACAATGCCATGGGTCTTCGCCGCTTCGGCCACTCGTGAAGAGGCTTCAACACTTACCGTGCTTGTCTCGATCAAAATACTGCCGGGCACCATGTGGCGAACCAGATCACCTGTCGTTAAGCACAGGCTGATCAAGGCACGGTCATCGGGAATAGAGACAAACACCAGGTCACAATCCGCCACGGCACTGGCAAGCGATTGATGAGGGGTAATCCCCATCTCTGCAGCGAGCGCGAGGCGTTCAGCCGAAAGATCAAACCCCTGAACGGCAGTCCCTGCCTGAATAATCCTGGCGGCCATGGGTAAGCCCAGCTTACCCAAGCCTACCCAAGCTACCTTAGAGGGCGAAGGGGACGTTGTGGAAACGGTCGTCATGAGGTTGCCTCCTGTGTCGATTGCGCTTCACGCGCCAGCAGCTCGGCGTGAATACGGTGGCCAGATTTGGCAAGTTCAGCGATACCCTGTTTGGTCTCCATCAACAGACGTCCGCCGCGTTTTTTGAACTGCCCTGCCACCATCACACTGTCGACGTTGGCAAGGCTTGTTTGCATAACGACCGTAGAAACAGGGTCGTTAACCGGCTGCATATTGAGTTGATTACTATCCAGCAGTACCAGGTCGGCCTGCTTGCCCGGGGTTAAACTGCCAATGCGGTCGTCAAGGCCGAGCGCCTTTGCCCCATCCAGCGTGATCCAGCCCAGCGCTTCTCGGGTCGTAATCGTTGAAGTATCAGGAATCTTGCCTTGCTCACGGCGCGAGATATCGTTATCAAGCGATCGCTGCATACCCAGCGCCATGCGCGCCACACAAAACATATCGCCCGACAACACAGACTCAAGATCAACTCCCAAGGACACCACGCCGCCGTGTTGCCGAACTAGCCCAGTCACCGGAAAGCCGTGACCTTGGGTCATCTCATTTTCCGGAGCAATCGAGAACGTTACGCCACTAGCGCAGAACCGCGACATCTGGCCATCATCCAGGCTTTGGCCGTGCACAATGTTAATGTCTGGGCCAAGCAAACCACGCGCTTCCACTTCGTCCCAGGTACCAGGTGCCACTGCCTCTCCGCCGCCCTGATGCATTGAGGCAACTAAGCCAAACTCTTTAGCCAGAGCAAAGTCCTGCAGGGTTACATTCAGGGTCGAGTAGTGAGGGCCAAGAATGGCCATCCCTAACGTGACCAGCCCTTCCGGGTCGGCTAATTCATCGCTCAATAAGCGTTCGATTTCATGGCGTGGGTGGGGAATTTCACTAAAGTGCGGCTGGCCAGGCTTTGGATCGGGTTTGGGCGAGCCGTGCATAAACAGCGCACGTATACCTGATTCCTTTAATCCTCTTACCGCCGCGTCAGTATGCGCAGGGGTGGGATTGTTGTGGCACCAGTCACCCAGCGTTGTGGTACCGCAGTTAAGCTGATTAATCGCCCCCATGCGGGTGGCAATGTAGATATCATCAGGCGTGAAGAGCGCCGCAAGCCCCCGGTGCACGTGGCGAAAATACTCCAACAGTGTCCAGTTGGCGGCAACGCCGCGCAGGCCAGTCTGCCAAGTATGCATATGGGCATTAACCAACCCGGGAATAAGAATGCCGCCGCCGCAGTCAATCACCTCGGCGTTTTGCGCTTTGGGGTCAGCGGCCAGGTCATTCCCCACCGCGGCAATACGATCATCCTCAACCAGTACTTGGCCATCGCTCAGCTCACCCAACTGCGGGTCCATGGTGACAATGGTGGCGTTAATAAACAGTGTATTCATTGCTCACCCCCACCGTTCGCCTGCGGTCGATGACCTGACTGGGCATCACTTAGCAAGCGACGGATCCCATCGGTTTCGACTTCTCGTGGGTTCCAATAAGGGTTGCGGGTAGCAATCTCAGTGGCCCGTTCAACGTCTTCGATGCTGAACCCTAATTCGGAGAGCGCGCTGGGTGCACCAACAGAGCGCCCCAGGTCGTAAAGGCCAGCGGCCGCATCGTCACAGCCTAGCGCACGACAGATACGGGTCAGCGCATCAGGCACCGCAGGCGCGTTATAAGCCAGCGCATGAGGCAGCACTATGGTGTGCGTTTCCGCATGGGGCAAATTGAAGGAACCGCCCAAGGTATGGCAAAGCTTGTGGTGCAACGACATGCCCACCGAGCCTAGGCAGGTGCCACATAACCAAGCACCGTAAAGCGCATCAGAGCGAGCTTCAGCATTGGTCAGGTCGCTGGCAATCACGGGCAGGCTTCTCGCCAGCGCGGCAATGCCTTCTTCCGCCATTAGTGCAATCACCGGATTGCAGTCACGGGCATATAGCGCCTCAACCGCATGGGCAATCGCGTTTATACCACTGGTGCCCGACATCAAAGCGGGTAGCGTTAAGGTAAGATCAACGTCATAAATCACCGTTTCCGGCAGGACATCCAAGGTGCGCTGAGTGGTCTTCATACCATCACGTGTTTCACCCAGGATCGGCGTCATCTCTGAACCCGCATAGGTGGTGGGAATAGCGATCTGAGGCAGCCCTGTGCGCAGAGCAATCGCTTTACCCAAGCCAATGGTCGATCCGCCACCAATGGCCACTGTGCAGTCCACGTTAAGCTCTTTCACCACCTGCAAGGCACTGTCGGTGACCCCGACCGGCGTATGCATGGCAGCGTCAGCATAAACACCAACGCCCTTCTCACCCAGTTGCTCCAGTACGCGACTTGCCTGCTCGTGCTGCTGGGGCGTTGCTAATACCAGGGCGCGCGAACAGCCAAGTCGCTCAAGCTCTTCACTTAGGCGAGACAGTGTTCCTCGGCCAAACACCACGCGGGATGGCAGGCCATCATAAACAAAGGGTTGCATAGAACATTCCTTATACGTTTGAAGTGGTCTGTATGCGCTCCTTCCTGTGGAGAGGAGCGGAGCGCATCAGTCGCAACAGACGAGTTAGCTCGCCTGTGCCTGCTTACCCATTCCGGTAATCGCTTGTACTAGCTCATCCTCACTGACGTTATCACCATCAAACTCAGCGGTAACGCGGCCGTCATACATAGCGATAATACGGTTACTTAGGCCAAGGACTTCCGGCATCTCTGATGAGATCACCAACACCGCATAGCCAGATTTGGCTAGGTCTTTAACCAGGGTGTGAATTTCCGACTTGGAACCCACATCAATGCCTCGGGTAGGTTCATCGAGAATGAGTAATTTAGGGTGCGTATGCAGCCACTTACCGATGACGATCTTCTGCTGATTCCCGCCGCTTAGATTGCCTACCTTTTGACGCCAGCTGGGCGTTTTGATTTTCATTGCTTGCTGATACTTATCGTAAACTTCGCGCTCTTTCGAACTCGTCATAAAACCCAATGACGACACGCTCGTAAGACTTGCCAGCGTCATGTTGTCACGACAGTTCATGCCCAAAATCAGCCCTTGATCCTTGCGATCTTCCGGCACTAGAGCAACACCACTAACGACGGCATCATGAGAGTTACGGAACTTCACTATCTCGCCATCCAACACCACCTCGCCAGCAGAAGGCGTGCGTAAACCAAAGATGGTTTCTGCCACCTCCGATCGCCCTGCGCCTACGAGGCCGTACATGCCGACAATCTCACCTTTACGGACATGAAAACTGACGTCCTCAAATACTCGCTTCACCGAGAGATTGCGCACCTCCAGCATGTTGTGGCCGAACTCATTGGGTTTGCTGGCATGATCAAGCGTCAAACTGCGACCGATCATCATCCGAGTAATCTCATCCTCGTTGGTATCTGCCGTATTAACAGTTCCGGTGTACTCACCGTCTCGCAGCACGGAAATACGGTGTGAAAGATGAAAAATCTCGTCCATGCGGTGGGAGATATAAACAATCCCTACGCCTTGATCACACAGTGAATTGATCACGTCATAAAGCACCGGCTTTTCATGGTCGGTAAGCGACGCTGTGGGTTCATCGAAAATGACTACCTGCGGCGTAAAAGCCAGTGCGCGGCCAATTTCCACCATCTGTTTCTTGGCAATCGACAGCGAACCCACCAGGTCATCGTGCTGAAAACCACACTTGAGCCGCTCAAGGATCTTATTGGTATCCTCGCGTAACTTACGCCAGTCAACGCGGTTGAACGGCTTCCTTGGCAAGCTGCCCAGAAAGATGTTTTCGGCTACCGTCATCTCGGAAACTAATGATTGCTCCTGGTGAATCAGCACGACCCCTGCCCGCTTGGCGTGCTTGGGGTTTTCGAAGGCCATCTCTTCACCACCGAGAATAATTTTGCCTTCATTGGCCTGATGCTTACCGGCCAATACTTTCATCAAGGTTGATTTGCCAGCACCGTTCTCGCCTAGCAGGGCGTGCACTTCGCCGGGCCTAACATCAAAATCAACATTGTTTAGCGCGACCACTCCGGGAAATCGTTTAGTGATTCCTTTGAGTTCCAGTATCGGTGCTGCATCAATTGGCTGACGTGATTTACTTGGGGAGGGATTCATATCCGCACCTCCTTGGTCGAGGGCGCATTGAGTTTCTTATCAATGATCAGTACTGAAATAAGGATCGCGCCGAGAATAACCAGCACGTAGAAAGCAGGCACCTGCATCAGGTTCATACCGTTGCGCAGAATGCCGATAGCCAACACGCCCCCGAGGGTGCCGACGATGCTTCCGTAGCCACCGGTCAACTTAGTACCGCCTAGCACCACGGCCGTAATCACCCAAAGTTCGTAATCACGTCCCAGATTGGGCGTTGCAGCGCCCATTTGGCTAGCTAGCAGCACACCTGCCAGAGCGGCGAAGAAGCCAACGATAATGAAATTGATCATCATGTGGCGACCAAGGCGAATCCCTGCATCAATGGAGGCTTCCGGGTTGCCCCCTACCGCGAAGGTATTACGACCATGACCCGTTCGCGTCAGCACTAGATGCATGATCAATGTGCAAATCAGAAAGATGATGGCTAAAACGGGGAGTGGCCCAATGGTACTGGTGCCAAAATCGGCAAATGCAAAGTTCATGGCATAGAAGGACTGCTCACCGGTATAAAGGAAGATCAATCCGCGCACCCCCAGCATGGCGCCTAGCGTCACGATGAAGGCATTAACACCGGTTTTCCAAACCACAAAACCATTGAGGGCACCTAGTAAAACACCTGATCCCAACGCCGCTAGAATGGCCAGCGGCATGCTAATTTCTTGCAAGCCGACCGCCAGGGAGGCAGCAAGACCCAATATCGCACCTACCGACAAATCAATGTTGCCGTTGATCATTACAAAGGTCATGCCAAGCGCGATCAGGCCAATGGTTGAGGTTTGCACCAGAATGTTGCTGATGTTGCCAAACGACAGGAAGTACTCCGACATAAAGCTGAAGAAAATAAAGATAGCGATAACGAACACCCAGATTGGTTGGATTTTCGTTCTGCCGCGGAAGAACCCTTTTATAGATGTCATGATGTATTCCTCCGCGTTATGAGTGGGTCGTCAGCAAGCGCTTACGCTTGTTGGCAAGATCCAGCCAGACGGCCAAAATGATAATTACCCAGGTCACAATCCACTGGATGTAATAGGGGTAGCCCATCAATAGCAGGCCATTCTGGATAAAGCCCAGGATCAGCACACCAATCACGGTTTTCCAGATACTGCCCGCACCGCCCAGCAGACTGGTACCGCCAAGGATGATGCCGGCCAGCACCAGCAACTCGTATCCCTGACCGACGTTGTTTTGCGAACCCATTACCCGTGAGCCGAGTACCAAGGCAGCACATGCCACACAAAAAGCAGAGATTAGATAAGTGCTGAACACGCACCAGTTCTTACGGATACCGGAGTAAACAGCCGCCATTGGATTACCGCCGACGGCAAAGATACGTCGACCGTACCCGGTGTAGCTCATCACCACTTGAACCAGAATGGCTAGCAGACCAAACAGCAAGATAGGAACAGCGATCCCCGCTAAATAGCCACGCCCAAAGAAGGCGAACCAAGTGCCCTCTTGGTCAGCAATGTCGACGTTCTGACCACCGCTATAGATCAGCACAAATCCCTGTATGGCTGACAGCATTGCCAGGGTCACAATCAGCGAGTTGAGGCGCAGAAAACCAATTAGAAAACCGTTGACCGCGCCGATCATTAAGGTGAGCGCGAACATCATCAGGATGGCGTTAGTGGGGCCAATTTTATCGTGCAGATCAACCACCAACACTGTCGAAAAAGACAGCATCGAACCTACGGAAAGATCCAAATTACCGCCAATGATCACCACCGTGACACCCACTGCGATGATGCCAATGATTGATGCCTGGCGAACCACAGTCATGATGTTTGACTGAGAGAGAAACTGCTCAGAAAAGAAGGAAAAAACGAACATACCGATCAGGAAAAAAATGAGAATACCCTGAGCCGATAAAAAACTCAGCACACCTGCTTTGCTAAGCCTTCCGGCCGGGGACCCTAGTTTTGTTTGTTCTGTGGAAGCCATGCTATTCACCTGTAGAAAATCACCTCACGAGGCACGCAATAGGATGGGGATGAACGAATCATCCCGTCACGCTAGCGTTACTCGCCGACGCAGGAAGCCTGCATTCAGGTACGCACTTACCCGGTATCGATGTGCTATCCACACAACCAAAACTGGGCAATACGCCCTAGTGTCAGAAAACTGGTCGGTCGAATTCTTCGAGGTTTTCTGCGGTGATTTTTGGCGTATCAAAGAAGTTCATTTTTGGAATATCTTCGCCTGCCAACACATCAAGCGCGGTTTGCAGCGCCGCTTCCGCATCATCAACAGGAGACTGATAGATAGAGCCGTAATATTCGCCGCGTGCAATGGCGTCATAGCCAACGGCAAAGTTAGTGGCACCGATGAAAATAATGTCAGCGGCTCGATCAGCGCCTTTTGCCGCATTCAGGGCGCCAACCCCCATGTTGTCATCGCCAGAGTAAACACCATCTATTCGATCATATTTGGTCAGGAAATCTTCCATCACACGCTGAGCACGCTCGCGGTTCCAGTTGCCGGGCTGAGTTTCCATCAGTTCAACTCCTGGGCATGCTTCAGCCAGGCGATCTTCAAAACCTTTCGCGCGTTCCATCGCTGTGGTGTAACCCGGTTGGCCAGCAATCTGCACGATTTGTCCCTCTCCCCCTAGGGCGTCACACATCATTTCGGCAGACGAAACCCCTTGCTGGACGTTATCAGGCCCAGAGAAGGCCGCGATGTACTCTAACCCCGCTTCCGCAATTTTAGAGTTGGTAACGATCACAGGAATGCCTGCATTATGCGCCTGACGAATCGCCGGAATAACGGCCTGGCCATTGGTCGGCCAAATAATGATGGCATCAACTCGCTGCTGAATGAGATCCTGCATCTGCCCGATCTGACGAGCAACATCACCACCGGCATCTAACACCACGATATCGACATTGCCTTCACGCTCGGCGGCCGCTTCAAAAGCACTTTCATAGGTGGTTTGGTAGCTATCAACACCTACATTATTTTGGGTTATACCGATTCGGTAAGGGCCTTCAGCCTGAGCGGCAGTGCTCGATATCATGATGACTGCTGCGGTAAGAACGGTTTTCTTGAACATTGCGTTTCTCCTAGCGTTATTAATTGTTTTTATCTTGCAGGCTATGTAAGCCTGGGTAAGGAGCTTACTGCTGGGCTTTGTTTGGGCACAACGCGACCGGAGTAGAGAAATGACCAAATTGGTTTTTTTAATAAATTTCTTTGCGCAGCAAGGTATGTCAGAAACGCATCCTGCCGATATCGATCTGTCCGCCGCTCAGGATCGCCCTCCAGTGCCTTGTGGTGGTAATACGTCGATGGGGCGATTGGCAGTTGGCTACAAATCGACTCGACCCCGAACTGAGCACGATGCTCGTCGATAAATGACACCATCAATTGGGTTTGCGGTCGAACTCCGCCTGGGTGAATAAAGCAGCCGCCTCACGGAGAATTTCATTGGCGCGCTTCAATTCGACGTTCTCACGCTCTAGCTGCTTGAGTCGTTCACGTTCAGAAAGTTTAACTGAGCTGTCTTCCTGCGTGACTCCTGTGCGTTTGCACCAGGCTATCAAGGTCTCTGGTGTACAGCCGAACTTGCTGGCAATGGAACAGATCGCCGCCCACTTGGATGGGTATTCTCCTTTCTTTTCAATGACTAACCGAACAACCGGCTCCCGGACTTCCGGTGAATATCGTTTTGGTGAGTTCATAACTTCATCCTCTCAAGATATGAAGTCTCCGGTAAGTAAAGCCGGGGCGGTTCAGTATTACCAAACCTATCAAATCCATAATGCCATGCTATTATCTATTTATAACAAAATGATCTATCTTTATTCTTGAAATAAAAGCTCACTTCTCAGGAACTCGACATGGCTAACGAAACCTTCCAACCTGTAATGCCACAACTTAACCGTCCTGCACCGGCATTTACCGCGAAAACCACTCATGGTGAAAAGTCACTCACTGATTATTCAGGTAAATGGCTGGTTTTATTCGCCCATCCGTCGGACTTTACCCCAGTATGCACCACGGAATTTTCGGCATTTGCGAATTACGCAGAACAGTTCAAAGAGGTCAACACGGAATTGATTGGCCTTTCCATCGATAGCATCCACTCACACATCGCCTGGACACGCAGCATTAAAGATAACTTCGGCGTTGAAATTACCTTCCCGATTATTGCTGATCTCAACATGAAAGTGGCAAATGCCTACGGAATGATTCAGCCAGGAGCCAGCGACACCGCTGCGGTTCGCGCTACTTTTGTGATCGACCCAGAGGGTGTACTGCGTGCCATGTTGTACTACCCGATGACTAACGGTCGCTCGGTGGAAGAAGTGCTTCGACTGGTTAAGTCCTTACAAACAACCGATGAGCATGGAGTGGCGACACCAGAAGCTTGGTTGCCCGGCCAGCCGGTCATCGTTCCACCGCCCCACACCTCGCAAGATGCGGAAGCTCGTAAATCAGAAGGCTATGAATACACCGACTGGTACTTCTGCAAAAAGACACTTTAATGCTGGAAGCTCCTCACCCTGATATCCCTCAAGTCTTAGGAGGACTACGCATGAATACCTTTAAGCTTTCAGAGCACACTGGAACAGGCACGCCCGATGTCGCCGGTTTTTTTGACCCACGCACCTTTAGCATCCAGTACGTGGTGAGCGACCCCGCTACCAAGCAGTGTGCGATTATCGACCCCATATTGGATTTTGACGAAAAATCCGGCGCGACCGCGACCCACTGCGCCGATGAACTGCTGACCTATATCGAAAAAGAGGGGCTGTCGGTGGTGTGGATTCTCGATACCCACCCCCACGCCGACCACTTCTCTGCAGCCCACTATTTGAAAGAAAAAACAGGTGCTCCCACGGCTATTGGGAAGCATGTCACCAAAGTGCAGACGCTTTGGAAGGAGATCTATCACTGGCCAGAAATGCCTACCGATGGCCACCAGTGGGACACACTGTTTAGTGAAGGCGCAACCTTTAACATCGGTGAACTGAATGCTCGCGTACTTTACTCGCCCGGCCATACGCTGGCCTCGATTACCTATGTGATTGGCGATACGGCCTTCGTGCACGACACTCTATTCCAGCCAGACTTTGGTACAGCACGGGCAGATTTCCCCGGTGGAGATGCCAAGGAACTGTGGCACTCTATTCAACAGATTCTATCGCTGCCCGCTAACACCCGGCTATTTACCGGCCACGACTATATGCCCGATGACCGCGAGCCCCAGTGGGAAAGTACGGTCTCTGAGCAGCGTGAACATAATCCGCACTTAGTCAACATGAGTGAAGCGGATTACATCTCTCTACGCCACAAGCGCGATAGTGAATTGCCAATGCCCAAACTGATTTTGCACGCCCTACAGGTCAACACACGTGGTGGAAGACTGCCGGAGCCGGAAGCTAATGGTAAGCGCTACCTAAAAATTCCCCTGGATGCCCTGGAAGGTGCCGCTTGGGATTAATAAGCCACTAATTTTCAGAACCTCTACGATAGAAGGAGCATGACCATGCAAACGCAGCCTTTAGAGACGGATGTCGAGATTACCTCTGCGCTCACGGTAGAAGAGCTTCAGCAAGTAAAAGCAAAAGGCTTCAAGACGGTTATTTGCAACTGCAAGCCTGGAGAAAGCGCGGAGTTTCCGGGTGAAGACGCCTACCGCCGAAAAGCAGCAGAGATTGGCCTTCAGTGGGTGCACATTCCTGTCACACCAGGTGACTACAGCCAAGCGGATATTGCTGCCTTTGCGAAGGCGCTACAGCAACTTCCCCGGCCTATTTTGGCTTTCTGCCGCACCGGTAAGCGGGCTACCCATCTATGGGCCTACGCTAAGCGTCAAACGGAGCAGTGCGACCTAGCTGAACTATTTGACGCTGCAAAAGCAGTAGGCTTCGATTTGGAAGAGCACCGACAAGGGCTCGAAGATCAACAAACCTAACAGTGCGACGGCATTCGTCGTGATTACGCTATATCAGCAGGCGAGTACGTCACATGAGCATTGAGCATTGGGTGCCACTGTTCGGCTGGCTACGCAGCTATAATCGGAAGCTGCTCTCTCGGGATGCTCTGGCCGCGGTAATTGTTACGCTAATGCTGGTGCCCCAGGCGCTGGCCTACGCTCTTTTGGCGGGGCTACCGCCGGAAATGGGCCTCTATGCCAGCATGCTGCCACTGGTTCTGTATGCCATTTTTGGTACCAGCGCTAGCTTAGCGGTGGGGCCTGTCGCCGTAGCGGCACTAATGACCGCTTCAGCGCTGAGTAATTTTGCTTCCCCTGGCAGCCCGGAATACATTGGGGCAGCGTTGGTGTTGGCGGCGCTTTCAGGTCTGATATTGATCGCCATGGGTGTGCTGCGTCTGGGGTTTTTAGTTAATTTCTTGAGCCATCCGGTAATTTCGGGATTTATAACGGCTTCGGGCATACTGATTGCGATTAGCCAGCTTAGACATATCCTCGGCGTAGAAGCCTCTGACCATAACGTCATTGACCTTATGGGGACGCTACTGAGCCAGTGGCAGCAGGTCAATATAACGACACTGCTGATCGGACTAGGAGTGTGGAGCTTTCTGCTGGTTTGCCGCAAGCGGTTAAATACGTGGCTGACGGCTATCGGCGCTTCTGCCAACATTGCTGGGCTCATCGTGAAAGCCGCTCCGATCTCGGCAGTGATTGCCACCACATTTCTGGCCTGGGGGCTAAACCTAGAGCAGCGTGGAGTAGCATTAGTTGGTGTGGTACCCAGCGGTCTACCTGCCCTTGCACTGCCCAACCTGGATCAATCGCTGTGGCTTAGCCTATTACCCGCAGCACTGATGATTAGCTTGGTAGGATTTGTGGAATCGGTATCGGTGGCGCAAACACTGGCTGCCAAGCGCCGCCAGCGTATAGATCCTAATCAAGAGTTAATTGCACTAGGCATGGCTAATCTGGGCGCTGGTATCAGCGGCGGTTCGCCGGTGTCTGGTGGGTTTTCCCGTTCGGTAGTCAACTTTGAAGCAGGCGCGGCAACACCGCTGGCCGGAGCATTCACGGCGCTGGGCATTATGCTTTCCACACTACTGCTAACCGACCTACTGGCATTCTTACCCACAGCGACCCTGGCAGCTACCATTATTGTGGCGGTTGGCACGCTGATTGACCTACCGGCGGTGAAACGTACTTGGCAATACTCTCGTAGCGATGGCTTGGCCATGGTGGCCACCCTACTGCTCACTCTGCTGCACAGCTTGGAGCTAGGCATTATAAGCGGCGTAGTGCTCTCGCTGGGGCTGCATCTATACCGTACCAGCCAGCCCCACAGCGCAGTGATTGGCCGCGTGCCAGGCACCGAGCACTTTCGTAACGTCAAGCGCCATCAGGTCGAAACCGATGAGAACGTTGCGATGCTGCGCATCGATGAAAGCCTATTCTTCGCCAATGCCCGTTATTTGGAAGACACCGTCATGGCCTTGGCCGCCCGCTCACCCTCGCTTAAGCATATTGTGCTGACTTGCCAAGCAGTTAACGTGATTGATGCGTCTGCGCTCGAAAGCTTAGAGGCGATCAACGCGCGACTAAACGATTCAGGCGCCAAACTGCACCTAGCGGAAGTAAAAGGGCCAGTGATGGATCGGTTACAACACACTGACTTCTGCCGCGAGCTAACCGGACAGGTGTTTTTTACGACTTTTGATGCTTGGCAGGCACTGGCCCATCCCGCCGAAGCCAACTCACCACTCTTGCCAACACAACGAGAGGAGACAACGTCATGCAACAGCGACACGCCAAGATAGCCATTATTGGCGCAGGTAGCGCTGGCCTTAGCGCGTGGCACGCCGCACGCAAGCATACCGACGAGGTAGTACTAATAGAAGCAGGAACCTGTGGCACGACTTGCGCCCGAGTGGGTTGCATGCTCTCTAAGCTACTCATCGCCGCTGCCAATGCAGCACACAACACGCGCAAAGCGGAGATGTTTGGTGTCACTGCCAATCAGGTAGTGATTGATGGCAAAGCTGTTATGGCAAGAGTCAAACATGAGCGTGATCGCTTCGTCAGTAATGTACTGAAATCGATGAAAACGATTCCTGAATCCAACCTGCTGCGTGGCCAAGCGCGTTTTATTGATCCACATACATTGGTCATAGATGAGCATACCCGGCTCACCGCCGAAGCCATCATCATTGCCACGGGTTCGCGGCCCACATGGCCAAAGCTGCTGGAAGGCGCTGGCAACCGGTTAATCATTAATGATGACGTGTTCAACTGGGAAATGTTGCCTGCATCAGTCGCTGTGATCGGCCCTGGCGTTATTGGCATGGAGCTTGGTCAAGCGCTTAGCCGATTAGGTGTGAGAACTCGTACGTTTGGCGTGGGTGGTGCGATTGGGCCTTTTCAATCTGAAAAACTCCGCCAACTGGCGGACGAGACATTCAATCGCGAGCTGTATCTGGATGCTGATGCCAATCTCGACAAGATTGAACATACCGATAACACCGTTGCCATTACGTTTTTCGAACGCGACCGGGGGCAAAAACTCACCGAAACATTCGAGTATGTCCTTGCCGCAACAGGACGTCGGCCCAACGTGGATCAGCTAGCCATCGAGCAGGCCGGACTCAAGCTGAATAAACACGGCGTACCTGAATTTAATCGCTTTACTTTGCAATGTCTAAGTACACAAAACACACCAAGCCATATTTTTATCGCAGGTGATGCAAATCAGTCGGTACCGCTACTGCACGAAGCCATCTCAGAAGGCAAAATCGCAGGACGAAACGCCGCTCATTTGGATGATGTGCAAGTGGGTCAGCGTAACGTCCCCCTGGCGATTGTATTTACCGAACCCCAGATGGCCATTGTGGGTGAGAGTCGCGCTACGTTAGACACTCGTTATGGCGGCTGTGGCTGTATAGCTGAAGGCGGAGTTTCCTTCGCTGATCAAGGCCGTGCACTGGTCATGGGGGAAAATAAAGGTTATTTCGAGCTATATGCGGAGCACGGCAGCGGACAGTTTTTAGGCGCGGAGCTATTCGGGCCCCAGGTTGAGCACATAGCCCATTTGCTTGCCTGGGCACTGGAGCAAAAGCTAACCGTAAGCCAGATGCTCGCTATGCCTTTTTACCATCCGGTACTTGAAGAGGGTTTAAGGTCAGGGTTGCGCGATTTACATGCAAATCTTCAACAAGGGCCTGCCATTACTGAGCACTGTATGGAGTGTGGCCCAGGCGATTAAGGAAATGACTAAAATAACTAACCTCACTCCCTAATCAGCCTCATTCATCTAGGCGGCCAAGTCCTGCGTGTGCTTGCGAGGCTTTATTACACTAAGATAGCAATGTTAAGCGGCTAACCGCAGTGCAAAGCCAATAAGCAGCGTTCCAAACACCCATCGCTGAAATATTTGCCGTTTGTGCTGGCTGGAAAACCAGCGTTGCATCCGCGCTCCCAGGCAAGCATATAGCACATCATAGAGCAGCCCCACCCCCACTAGCACCGCCCCCAGTAAAGTAAACTGAAGTGCGACCGCACCTTGCTGGGTATGTATAAAATGGGGCAGTAACACCGAACAAAAAAGCAGCGATTTCGGGTTCAGCAAATTAGTCAGAAGCCCTCGACGCCAAGCTAGATAATAGCTGCCATTGAGTGATGCTTGGTGATGATTACTATCAGAGCTATGCCGACTACGGATAAGTTGCACACCTACCCAAACCAAGTAAGCTGCGCCCAAGTAACGAACCATATCAAATAGCCACGGGGCGGCGGTAAATAGCGCCGCTAGACCCAACCCTGCTAATGCCACATGCAGCCCTCGGGCTATGCCTAGACCTAGCGCTGTGGCTAGACCATGACCACGCCCCTGAGAGCTACTGGTATGCAACACAAGTAACATATCGGGACCAGGAATTAGGTAAACAATGGCTAATGCACTAATAAAAAGACCAATTTCCATCGCTGCTTCCTTAAGGTCACAAATAGTGTCTTCGCAAGCGCTATGGTACCTTTAAAGAGATGAGCGTTTTCTTGCCATTTTAACTTTAAAAATGATATTTATTAGTATTTTGTGTCAATTTTTAATAGGAAAATAATCACTCATGCCAATTGGTCTGTTAGACGCTATCGACCGCCGCATTCTTGCATTGCTCCAAGGTGATGCCCGTTTAACGAATGTGGAGCTCGCTGAGAAAGTAAACTTGTCGCCATCACCCTGTTTACGCCGAGTGCGACGCTTGGAAGCTAGCGGTATTATCCGTGGTTACCATGCTGAGCTTGATCGGCGAGGGGTCGGGCTTGAGCTAACGGTGTTTGTGGGTATCAAGGTTGAACGTCACCATGAAGAGCAGGCTAATGCCTTCCGTGAGGCAGTGGTCAAACTGCCAGAAGTCGTCACTGCGCACTTAGTCTCTGGGGAGTCTGATTTTTTACTGCAGGTGGTGGTACCTAGTTTGGCGGCTTATGAGGCGTTTCTAACGGGGACACTGCTTCGCCTACCTGGGGTGAGTGATATTCGCAGTAACTTTGCTATCCAGCCGGTGAAAGAGTACGGCACTTTACCATTAGCTAACAACAATAAGACCTAGTTGTGAAACTTGTTGATAGTGGCACGCTCGTCTGATGCAATTTAGCGCTATACCCACGAATACCCATATGAAAAGGTGATTAGCCAAAGCCTGGCTAATCCCCGCTACTAGTAGTCGCATAAAGTCAGCCTTCAGCGGCGCTTGATTTGGGTACTGTGCGCCAGTAACGCCTTAAGATATCCGAGTTGTCATCTTGTTTTAAGTTTTCTCCTTCTGAATCCACCAAGCCTAACTTTTTTCTCTGGGGCCTAGGCAATGGGACAATGCTTGTCCTTGTCATTGAGAAAAAAGACTCCCTCATAGTGACGTCATTTCACGACCACGAAAAATCATATGGGCTTGATATGGATCAAACTCCGGCCATAGGCCTCGTGTTTTTAAGCGGTAAGAGGTCTATCCTCAAACGATGATATTTAAGTTATTACGTTAGAGGAAATAGTTATGAAAAGTTTTTTAGTGCCAATGGCTACCGCTATCGGAATCACGATGGCCTTAGGAGCCACACCCTCTATTGCAGACGAAGTCGAGGCCTACCGGGAAACAACATTAGGTCTCTATGTCACGGCCATTGAGGCTCATGACCTCATGCAAGATAACGATCGTGCTGTACTCATCGACGTACGCGACCCCATAGAGATCAAGTTTACTGGCTACGCCGAGCCCACCGATATCCATGTGCCCTGGGTGCTAGCCGAGCGCGATAATTTCGATGAAGAAGCGAAGACTTGGCCAATGGTCAAAAACGCTGACTTCGAAGAGCAAGTAAGAGCAAAAATAGACGCTCTAGGCGTAAATAAAGAAGATCCGATCATTGTCATGTGTCGCTCCGGAGCCACCCGCAGCGCTCCCGCTGCCGATGTGATCGCCGAGATGGGATACAGCGAAGTCTATTCCATGACCGACGGTTTCGAGGGTGAAAAGCTCAAGGAGGGTAATTCCCAGGGCGTAAGAGCGCAGGATGGATGGCGCAATTCGGGCCTTCCATGGAGCTATGACATTAACCCTGATGTGGCATGGCGCCCTGCCCACTAACATTCAGATATATGGGCCATCGCTTGATAAGCAGCAGGGCCAAGATATTGATCAAACCCAACGAGGTGACCGCATGACTACAACACATAAGACCAGCAATACTATCTTGACACTGGCAATTACCACTGCTGCTATCGGTTTCTCTAGTTTCTCAATGGCTGACAGCAATGGTAACAACGAACCTGAAGATCAGGCCTTAGTTATCCTTACTAGCGCCTCACTGCAGACCCAAGGCATGGCCATGATTCTATCCAACGCCATGCAGCAGCAAGGCACCCACCTGCATATACTGCTTTGTGATGCTGCTGGTGATTTGGCCGTCGGAGGATACGCAAGTGCTGACGCTATTAACACGCCACCGAGCAACCCGGCAGGCCAAGTCAAGCCGGAAGGCATGCTTAATATGCTTTTAGAGAGTGGCGCCACCGTTGACGTGTGTGCCATTTACCTGCCCAACAGCGAAAACGAAGAAGACGACCTTCTTGAAGGCGTGGGTGTGGCGGCACCCGGCCCCATAGCGGAAATGATGCGCGATCCGTCCATTCCTGTTTACAGTTTTTGAGCCCCCAAATTGAAATTAAGGAGTCAATTATGAGTCGCAATGTCGGTGGTATCGATAAAATCTTACGCATCCTTATTGGGATTGCACTGATCGTACTGGCCCTAACAGGCACTATCGGGGTGTGGGGCTGGATCGGCGTATTGCCGCTGGCCACCGGGCTATTTAGCTTCTGCCCAGCTTACAGATTAATAGGCTTCAAAACCTGCAAAACTAAATAGTACCTATTAAGCAAACAAGACCATAGAAATAGCGCTTGCCATGTTTATTAGAGCAAGCGCTTTTTTATATATGTGCGCTAAAAATTACCCCCGTGTCGACATTCAATTGTTTAATGCTAAATGAAACTCCGCATACAGAGGTTAACTGCCACGACGGCATGATGTCGGGTAACGGTTTCTACGCCGCGTCGGTGAAGGCCCACGCTACGATTTAGCCAACTTCCCTGGTAAACTCGGCCCCCAGGGTGTGTTTCTATCCCGTTCGCGCTTTCCCTATAAAAAATCTTCCGAGTGCCAGCGCAAAGTCGCCGCAGGCGAAAATCCTTACCCGGCTAAAGCGCCGTGGCGCTCGTTGGCACCGCCGACCCTCACAGAGCACCTACCCTCGGCACTAGAGGGCTATCCTTACCCCATCAAAGCAGTGATTGGCTGTATGGCCAACCCTATTTATGGTCAGGCAGGCCTGAAAGGCGTAATTGTCGATAAGCTGAAAGACCCCAAACGGCTGGGACTCTTTGTGGCGGTGGACGGTTTTATCAACGAAACCAATCGCTATGCCGACTACATCGTGCCTGATTCAATAATGTACGAAGTGTGGGGCTTTACCGACGCGTGGAAAGGCACGCTGGGCAAGCTAACCACCGCCTGCTGGCCGGTGGTTAAGCCGCGCCAGCAAAAAACCGCCGAAGGCGAACCGGTCTCTATGGACAGCTTTTTTATTGCCGTGGCCAAGCGCCTGGGTCTGTCCGGATTTGGCGACAACGCGATTCCCGATACCGACGGCAATCTGCACCCGCTCAATCGCGCCGAGGATTACTATCTACGGGCCGCGGCCAATATCGCTTTCCAAGAAGAGCCACTGCCAGAAGCAAACGACAGTGATATCGCTCATGGGGGAATTGCCCCACTGGTGGCTAAAATAGCCCGCACGCTGAAAGCCGATGAGCGCACCCGGGTTGCCTATCTGTATGCCCGGGGTGGACGCTTTGAAGATGCCAGCGAGCACTTTATAGGTGAGAAATTGAAATACCAGTGGAAACAAACGTTATGTATTTACAACGAATCGGTCGGCACCAGCATTGATACCACTAACGGCCTACCCAATAGCGGAGTGCCTTGCCATAAACTGCCCCAGTTGGCGAACAAGCAGCCCATGCGTGAGGTATTTTCAGAACAGGAGTGGCCGCTACTGGCGTTCTCGTTCAAATCCAACTTGATGAACTCTTACGCCATTGGCAGTGAGCGGCTACGCATGATCAAGCCTTATAACCCGGTGCAGATGCCCCGCCAAGACGCCGTGCGCTTTGGCATCCAGCACGGCGATACTATTCGCATCGAAAGCCCCGGCGGTAGCGTGGTGGGACTGGCGCTCGTCAGCGAAAGCGTGATGCTTGGTACGCTGGGTATTGAGCATGGCTACGGACATCGCGATTTAGGGGCAACACCGCATATCATCGACGGTGAATCACAGCCGGATATGCCCTGGATGCGCGCAGGTATCAATATCAACGATCTGGGCTTTAAAGATCCTACGCGGGACGTGGATGGCACTTGGCTTGAGCCCATCAGCGGTGCCAGCGTGCGCCAGGGTTTGCCGGTAAGGGTTAGCCGTTTTTAGCCGATAATCGTTTTTCAGTACTGATTTATCATTTGGTGGGAATGGCTGAAAAGCTGCCTGCCGAATTTCCTCCTCGGTTGGTATTAACTTCGTGAAGAACGAGTTCAAGTTTACCGTTTTGACACCATCACACCGATCTACACGTTAGTTAGTTGTCATGCGTTGTCTTATTCATTTAGCGGTTACTGGTGCTGTTTTTACCCCCAGCCCTACTGCCCTGGATGGAACACGCCCCCAAAGATAGGCAAAAGCAATGTAAAGAAAAATAAGTGATGAGGCTCATTGATGCATTTGCCCAATTCATTTCTGACTTTTTAGAAAGGGCTCGTCCGCTAAATAGGACAAAATGGCTATGGCTATCTTACGCAGAAGATCCATAATGGAATAACAATATTCCCAAAAGATATACATCAGTCCATGCTTGAGGAGCCTTCCATGCGAAAACCACCGTCATTGACGCGAAGAGAGTTATTGAAAGTTGGCTCTGGCCTGGGTGTGGGTAGCTTACTACCGCTCAGCGGGTTATCTGCTAGCACTCTGCGAACACAAGCACATATCATGATTCTTGGTGGCGGGGCAGCAGGCATGGCAATGGTGAACCGACTCGCCAGACGCCTACAGGGCGGAACGATCACACTCGTAGAACCTCGCGAAACGCACCATTACCAACCGGGCTGGACAATGGTTGCTTCTGGGGTCTGGGCGGCAGACAAAACAATGCTTCCTAATGCCCAGTTTCTGCCACGAGGTGTCAAATGGCTACGTGACTTCGTGGCCAGCATTGACGCTGACAGCAAGCGCATCACTCTTGTCGGTGGCGAAACGCTTGAATACGATTTCTTAATTGTGGCGTCCGGCATTCAACTTAATTATCACTTGATTGATGGAATGTCGACAGCATTGGTGGGGCAGCAAGGGATTGGTAGTGTTTATGCGGGTATTGAGGGGGCATCACGAACCAACCAGGCAATTCAAACATGGCTCCACAGCGGCCTCGGCAGAGGAATATTTACTGCAGCCCCAACACCCGTAAAATGCGCTGGGGCGCCTCTAAAAATGACATTCACGACGCTAAGTCGCTTAGAAGACACCGGACGACGTGACGCTTTTGATGTGGACTATATGGCGCCTAGCGCTAGTCTTTTCTCTCAACCTTGGGTCGATGAATTCGTTAAGCAGCGCTTTGATACTCAAGGCGTCAATCGGCAGCACCACTATCGACTTTCCGCCATTGACCCTCAAGCCAAACAGGCTGAATTTGCTTTTGTAGGATCTGAAAGTGAGTTTACGTCCCACCACCAACTACGCGAAGCTGAATTCAGACGCAATGACCAGCCAACCGTCATTGCAGACTACGACTTCATTCATGTCGTGCCTCCCATGAGTGCTCATGATTTTGTCAAACAGAGCGCACTTATCGCTCAAGAAGGCCCGTTTAGGGGCGAGTGGCTAGATGTTGATATCCACACGCTGCAACACAACCGCTACCCTGAGGTGTTTGGTGTTGGCGATGTGATTGGTGCCCCCATCAATAAAACCGCCGCCAGTGTTAAAGCGCAAGCACCGGTAGTAGAGGAGAATCTGCTGGCCGTGATGCAAGGGAGTGTGCTTCCCGCACGCCACACAGGCTATACCTCGTGCCCGATGATTACCGGCATCGGTAAGGCCATGCTGGTGGAGTTTGGTTATGACGACAATTATGCGTTTATGCCGTCATTCCCCTTCATTGATCCCACTGAAGAATCTTGGGCAGTATGGGTTATGAAGGATCGCATGCTGCAACCCGCCTACTATGCCGTTTTAGAAGGCCTCGCATAAGGATACTTGCCATGACTATCAGTGGAATGATCACAATTTTAATGTATACCCTAGCCCCATTCAGGTGGCTGCTAATTCTCGGCACCTTAGTCGTTGCTGTCTTGCACCTGCTTGCCTATCTACGCGGTTACCAAATTACTCACCACCACAGCCGCTTTGCCACACTATTATCCATAGTGATTGGCTTGACAGCTATTGTGTGGATTCCATGGCTTACTCACTCGTCGCTTGGCTGTGTAGCAACCCTATTTGACTGGGTAGCGCTCACAGGAGCCACCGTTGCCACTTTCATTCTTTCGCTAGTTATCTTACATCCATTGAGCTACCTGGCCAGACTACAGCGCAAACATTAGAAACCTTACCAGCAACATACTCTCGGCCACAGCCTATGAATGACACTAACGAAGCATCATGCTCATCAGTGCGTTTTGCCTTCAAACGTCCCCTATTGCCATGGCTCTCGCAGTCTCGTTATCGATTATCGTAATACAGCTTTCCCACACAGTTCACCCACCTGGCGCCGCTGCTGTGTTGACGGCCGTAGTACGTGGCGAAAATGTGCATCAATTGGGGTGGTTATGCCCTCTTTTTCCCATAGGGGCTAGCTGCATCATTATGCTTTCGGTGCGATATACAATATTAACAACTTCGCCCACCACCACAGCTATCCCCGCTATCGGTAAAATAGCAAGATAAGAACTGGGGTTATCATAAAACGTCCCACAAGGGGGCATTTTATGATTAAAACCTTAACTACGCACGTTCCTCTACAATCCAACTCACTACTTCCTCATTACCATAACCTGCTTTCCATTCTTGGATCACCTTATGGTTTCCTCCGCGAGTTTCGACCATCTCGCCCGAGTGCGGGTTCTTATAGACCTTCAAGGGACGCTGCTTACGTCCATCTGAATTGCTAGTCTTCGTGCTTTTACTGGCAGTATTGCGGTAGGGAGGATCAAGCATTGCACAGACATTTTTCGATGAGTTGCCATACTCCGACATTAGCGCTTTTAACCTTTCTTTAAACTCAATATCTTTCTTTAACTCACTGTTATTCTCAAGTGCCTTTAGTTCTTCTTGCAATTGCTTCAACAGCTGTTCTTTTTTGATGTGGTCACTCAGCACTGACGCCATGACTAACAATCCATTATTTAAAATTAACGATTTTATTCAATGTGTATACTACACCTCGCGTCCAAATTTAATACATTATTATAGGGATAATTTGAAGCTATCTATTGGATCCTATTCAAACCAGAAATTTCTACTTACTCCCCCTTACGCTCTTTTGTTGATACATAACGATATCAAATCGACGTCTACATCGCCATGAACTGTTTTGAAGAGCCACAGAGTTTTGCATTATTTCATGAGTTGCTGCTGAATCCATGCCTTCAACTGCCCCGTCGACACAACGCCGGAGAGGCGCGCTAATTCCACTCCTTTATCAAACAGGATCAGCATTGGAATACTGCGTATATTGTAAAGCGAACTGGCTACAGGTGCAGCGTCGCTATCCACTTTGACGAATCGAACCTCTGGCATCTGATGCGCAGCAGCTGCAAAATTCGGCGCCATTGCCTTGCACGGGCCACACCACGATGCCCAGAAGTCGACTAATACGGGCAGCTCCGTACCTGAAATAAACTTAGCCAGAGAGGCGTCGCTAAGAGCCGCAGGTTCGGCAGCCAACAACGCAGATTTACACCGTCCACAAACAGGCGCGTCGTGCAGACGTTCGGCGGATATTCGATTAGTTGTGCCACAGGATGGACAAACTAAATGCATAGCAGTATTCCTTTTAGTTACGAATAGGCCAAAACGCAAACAATAGACATAAATATACTAGGCCATCGAATCGCCCAGACGATCCGATGACCCACAAAATTTTTAACAACTATAGCTTCAGGTTTTTATATTGTCCGTTACCTTCCTAACACCGGGGGAACTCCATGCAGCATGGTGTATTAACTTTTTTTCATCAAGGCTGTGTACCTTTCCACTCAGTATTACGTCGTGATCGTGGACTTCTACTTTAATAGCATTAGCATCTTGAATGGCCCTACGTTTGAGTGAGGCTTCTATATCTGCCTTGACAGCTGCTGCAGTCAGCTTAGGCTTTAGTACTATTTGATTACTAATACCGGTCACGCCTGCTAGGTAACGAATGGAGGTAGCCGCTAATCGGCGTTGATATTCCCAGGGAACCTCACCGGTTAGCGTTACCCAGCCAGCTTCTACCATCACCTTTAGTGGATCATTTGGAAGGAAGACGTTCCACTCCAGCGTGTTCTTAACTGCCCGCGCGATATCAGCATCGTTACGTTGATTATTTCCAGGAAGCTTTACGTCGATTTCAACGGCAACGCCCTTCACACCGCCGACCCGCTGTGCTGCGGTTTCTGCATGCCATTTCTCTGCATAGCTATCAACATGGCCAGCCAGGGTGACAATTCCGTCCTTTACCTCAACCCCAATATCAGAAGCACGAACAGAAGGCTCCCATTTGAGTTCGGCTAGGACATCTTGTTGTATTTGAGCATCTGATTTCAACATTATATATCTCCTTTAGCTGTATGAACGCTAACTTAAGCAACTTATGATATATGTATGATTTGATCCATCATTAGACGAGAACAATCGTCTTTCCAATCTCCCCAGATTACTTAACTTCTAACTTTCGTCGCAAAGCCTGTTTAGTTTTTGGCAAAGTAATTGTTAAGATGCCATCCTTAAATGTAGCGTCAGCATTCCGTGTATCCACCTCAACCGGCAAAGCGATAGTTCGATAAAAAGAGCCTTGCCAAATTTCAGAATGGTAATATTCATCCTTTTTTTCTTCGGATTCGCTAGAACGCTGTCCTTTTAATGTCACAGCATGCTCAGTTATTTCAACATCTAATTCTTTACGATCTACTCCTGGCATTTCAGCGCGCACAATGACTTCTTTTTCACGATCAATAATGTCAACTTTAGGATTACGCTGAGCGAAGAACCCCAAACGATCTTTTACTGATTCGTCTTTAAAGAAGGGTTTCATCCAATTGCGTTCAAAAAAACCTTCCATCATCTGATCAAACTCATCCAAGAGACTTAACCCTCGACTTGAAGGCTGGGCAATAGGTTCTTTACCCGCTATTGAAGATTTGACATCAGTTTTGTTCACGTTGGCTCTCCTTTACAGCTATTTAAAAAATCTATATAAGCAAAACGATACGCATTGCTTGCTTTAGTTTTTAATAGTCATTTCACAATGATTGTAAAACCACTAATGTAGTTATAGACTAGCTGTGCTTATTGAGTAGATTACTGAGGTCATAAAAAAGCATCAATGTGCGGAAAAATTGATTTAGAGCAACAAATACAACATTCTACTTCAGCAATACTGCCTTGTCAGAAAGTATCCAAAAACACATTTAAAAAACTATCTAAAAAGGTTAAGCCATAAAATTTAACTATTGAATTAGTTAAAGTTTAGCTTTCAGCGCTAGCAGCCACACTGATGAGTGAAAAGATCGCTGGATTCGCATATATGTACATGTATCGCTCTAAAAAATCTCATGTGAGGCATAACACCTATGTTGTTCGACGACAACCAGCATCAAAATTTAGACAGAATAATGCGCGCTTCACTGGCGAGGCTAACATTGGGTATTTCACCTACGTCGGTCATGCTCACTTATTTGGATTGGTTATCCAGCATGGCACTTTCTCCGGGCACCCAGGCTCATCTGCTGCAAAAAGCGTTAAAAAAACAGCTGCGTTTATTTTCTTGGGTTAGCCATTCGGCTTTTGACCCTAACGCTACTCCTTGTATTGAACCCCTACCTCAAGATCGTCGTTTTAAAGACCCTAGCTGGCGCTATTACCCTTATAACGTGCTTTATCAAAGTTTTTTATTGCAACAGCAGTGGTGGAATAACGCTACTACGAACTTACCCGGCCTCTCTGCTCATCATGAGCAAGCTTTAGAGTTTGGCGCTCGCCAATGGCTTGATGTGCTGTCACCTTCCAACTATTTGCTGACCAACCCCGTCGTACTAAAAAAGACCTTCTTCAGTGGCGGGGCCAACCTAGTTCAAGGAGTGCAACACTGCTGTGAAGACCTTCAGAACCATTTTCTAGGTAAACCACCCGTTGGTACCGATGCCTATGTAGTAGGACAAGAGGTGGCTAACACACTAGGCAAAGTCGTTTATCGCAACCACTTGATGGAGCTTATTCAGTACACTCCAACGACTCAAAATGTGCACGCCATGCCTATCTTAATCGTGCCTGCTTGGATCATGAAGTATTACATTCTCGACCTTTCACCCCATAACTCGCTAGTCAGGTATTTGGTTGATCATGGTCATAGTGTATTCATGATCTCTTGGCATAATCCGACCCCAGAGGATCGTAATATCGGAATGGATGACTACCGTCAGCAAGGCATTTTAACTAGCTTAAACGTCATAGCTCATATTGTTCCCCATCAGAAGATACATGCCGTCGGCTACTGTTTAGGAGGAACGCTCTTGGCTATTACTGCAGCAGCGATGGCCCGCCAAGAGGATGATCGCCTGGCGTCAATAACGCTGTTGGCCGCGCAGACCGATTTTCGCGATGCTGGAGAATTGATGCTGTTTATCGACGATAAGCAACTCGCTTTTCTTGAGGATTTGATGTGGGCACAGGGGGTTCTGGATACTAAGCAAATGTCGGGAGTATTCCAGTTACTTCGCTCCAACGATTTAATATGGTCACGGATTGTCAATGAGTACCTGCTAGGCATTAGACAGCCTGTTAACGACCTGATGGCCTGGAATACCGATGCAACGCGTATGCCCTATCGCATGCATTCCGAATACCTTCGCAACCTTTTTTTAAATAATGATCTCGCTGAAGGTCGGTTGTGGGTAGATGGCCGCCCAGTAGCCCTTAGTGATATAGAGGTACCGATTTTCTGCGTTGGTACCGAATGGGATCATGTTGCGCCATGGCGCTCTACTTACAGACTTAACCTGCTTTCGGATGCTCCAGAAATTACGTTCCTACTCACCAGCGGCGGCCATAACGCAGGAATTATTAGTCCTCCCCACTTATCGAAACGGCATTATCGAATGGGAACCGCGCTTGAGGGCGATAGCTATATTGATCCCGACACTTGGTTAGAGCGCATGCCACTCAAGCAAGGTTCCTGGTGGGACGCTTGGCAAATGTGGCTGGCAAAACGCTCTGGCGACCTAGTTCAGCCGCCTGAAGTGGGTTCAGAAACTTATCCACCTCTGGATGATGCCCCTGGCAGCTATGTACGCCAAAATGAGTTTGGCGTATGCCATCAAGAAAATTTCAAAGCACCGAAGATAATTTTTCATTAGCGATCGTATGAAAAAAAACTATAATATTCCCATAAAAAATTTCATTGCATTCTCAACAATGCAATATACGCTGCATATAAACATTAAACGGTCATAAGCAGCATTATAAAATAGCCACTCGACACTATAATGACAAAATAATAATTATTCTCACTGAGGAGATCCTAAGTTCATATTTTCATTAATCTTTTCATGATGCCTTATACAGCACTTAAACGGGGAGGATGTTAGATATGAAAATGTCACAACTTTTATCGAACGAAAATGCATATCGAGAAAAGAAACCTGGCGGTCTCCAACTCTAAGTG
>NZ_JAGGRO010000016.1:0-305477 GCF_018612805.1 Halomonas sp. ISL-56
CACTTAGTTATTGAGCGCGCGAGGTGTGAAATATATGCCTATGATTAGAGATAAAGCCTCTTTGTTAAGTGAGCCAATGGTCGGAAGTATTTATGGGGCGGATATAAGCTCAAGTTTTTCTATTGGATCTATGCTTAAAGAAAATGTGCCAATTAATTTGCCGTGGTCAAGGTTGTTTAATAGTCATCTTGGGATATTTGGAAACACCGGGAGTGGTAAATCAAACACGTTAGCAAAGTTATATACTACTTTATTTAAAGAGAAGCACGTTTTTTTGAAGAATAAAAGCCAGTTTGTGATTATGGATTTTAATGGAGAATACACAGATGATCAGATTATAAAAGGGACGGAAAAAAGAGTAACCAAGCTTAATCAAAGAAGTGAAGGAGATAGATTTATGATTGAATCTTCTCACTTCTGGGATGCCGAGACGCTTAGTTTGCTATTTCAAGCAACTAATAACACGCAACAGCCTTTTATTAGAAGAGTGCTTAATGGGAGAGAACGTTATAAAAATGTACCTGGATCATTAAGAAATTATGTGATTAAAACTTTTGAGAAAGCGTTTAGCTCTGGTGAGCCGAAGCCTGATGCTTTAGAGTTAAGTCGAGAAATTGCAAAAATCATTAAATGTGAGCCATTACAAAATCTTTTAAAAGGCATGGTTTATAATTACCAGCATAAATACTTTAGAGATTCATCTTGGAGATATTATAATTCAAATGGAGACGGGTTTGATGCCTACATGAAGCCAATTATTAATTGTATCGATGTAGATGTGTTAGATGAATTTAGTGAGCTAATATTAAGGTTCTATTTGCAGTTATGTTCAGATGTTGTTTTAGGATATGCCCAGTATGAGCATATCCAGCCAGTGCTTTCAAGAGCAAAATCATCGATTTCTGGACTACGTAATGTTCTTAAAGTTGTAGAGGTTTCACCTCCTCCAGTACTTTTAGATGTAATTTCGTTCAAGAAATGTAAAAGTGATATTAAAAAAATACTACCACTGCTAATTGCTAAAAATTATTATGCTAATCATAAAGATTCTGAGAGCTTAGGAAGTCCACCCACGCGTACACTCCATATAATTATTGATGAGGCGCACAATATTCTTTCTGAACAATCTACTCGAGAACATGAGATCTGGAAAGATTATCGGCTTGAGTTGTTTGAGGAAATAATTAAAGAAGGAAGAAAATATGGTGTATTTTTAACGCTCGCCAGCCAGCGCCCAGCTGACATATCACCTACTATTATCTCTCAAATACACAATTTTTTTATTCATCGGCTGGTCAATGAAAGAGACCTTAATTTAATTGATAATACAATTAGCACCTTGGATTTGTCTTCAAAATCTCTCATACCGACGTTAGCGAAAGGTTGTTGTGTTGTGACTGGAACGGCTTTTGAATTACCGATGATACTAAAGGTTGATCCCCTCCTTAAAGAGCATCGCCCAAGCAGTGATGATGTTGATCTTGAAAAGCTGTGGGCACATCATCCATTGCTTTGAGAGGAAGTTATGACTCAACGAAATTTAATTTTAATGAATTCTCATGAATTAATTTTGATTGGTTTTTTTATGGTAATGGGTGTTGTTATTAATTGCGGCTGGGTTGCATATATGAAGCGTAATAGTGGATTTTTAATGTCATGCTTTTTTATTGATAGAAAGACATGGGATGACGCGAAATGAATGACATCTTGCAAGTAATCGGCTCTTTTGCATCAATACTTGGTGTCCCTTTAGCTGTTTATCTCTATTTAAAGAGTCAGGTTCAAAAGTATGCCCAAGTTAGGAGAGAAATTGTCAAGAGGCTATCTCATCAAATTGGCGAAGGGAGGACTGTGGGGTTGTTTGAGCTAAACGCTGTTATTGATTCACTTGTAAGAGAAAACAGGTTAAGAAAAGAATCTATTACTGGTAATTCAATAATAGAAGATTTAATAGCTGAAACGGTATCATCTCCTCTCCTAGATAGTGGTCGAAAGGAACAGCTTATATCGGAGTTGTCAAAGGTACATTCAATTGGAAAGATTTTTTATACTATACAAAGTGATGATTCTACCTTTGAAAAATTTATAGCGTATCTAAAAGCTGAAAATGGGGATACGGAAGAAGTAGAAAGGGTGCATAATAAAATATTAAGTGTCTCAAGGAGGACGCGTGAATCAACAAAAACACCAGAAATGTTTGCAGTGATCTCTGCAATAATCTCATTAACATTTGCCTTCCTGGCTTCTACAGCTTCACTCACAGATTTAACTGGAAATTTTCGTAACTTGTCTGATTTTTTAGGGAATGATATTTTTATTAACGTCTCGTTGGGAGTTGGTGCATCATTATTGGGTGTTGTAGTTGTTGCGTTAATTGCGAAACTTTCGGCTAAAAAATAAGATAAGCCGAGTCGTTATGAAGTCGTGGGGGTATATGGATACTGAGGATGTTAAGTTGAAATTTTGAAAACGTGATTGAATTCTCAATTTGTTTGAGCAGCGCTAGAGTTTAAAGTGTGATTGATAATATAAAGTAAGAAAAATACATTAGTGAAGAGTAGACTATTGATTTCCTGGGCTAAATTTAAGCGGTGATTACTGCCAGGAGCGATGCCAAGAGAAAGGTTTCTCGGAATGAGGTTATTGCTTTAGGTGTAAAAATTTTGGTGAAACGAACGTGCCTGACGGCAAGCGACTTACATATCCCATAGCCGAAAATACCCATTGAAGAAGGATTTTTGGACCACTATTGGGGATGGAGATCACTTCCGAGGCAGTAGTGAGCGCTACTGCATGCCTTGCTGTTTTACTTTTCAAGGTGTTGTGTAGCCTAATTGTTACAACACACCGATATCGTCTCTATGGCCCTGTAAGGGTGGATATTAATTATTGGTATACAGGCTGGTATACTTAACTGGATGGCTTATGGATAAATTGTTTAAAATTCAGTAAGTTATTTTCTATCTATCGCTCCTGCCAGGGCCATAAATAACAATAAGTTAGTGGTTTATCTGGTTTCGCTTGTTTTTGTTTTCGTTCCCCCCTATTTCAGCGCTAGATTTAGCACTACTTATTAAGCCATTTCTGGTTAAGCATTTACATTTCTGAGTATGGCCTTCCTCCATGAATACCGAAACCGCATTACTTGGCTTGATAATATGCTTTGCCTTGATTTGAAAGGGTTTTCCCCCTATATATGACGGTATACTCGAATGAATGGCAGTTGCGCGCCTAGTGAGGATCTCACCGAGTACTATGGGCTGGGAAGCCTAGCAGGCTTAATTTTCAACTCTGGGCCTTGGTCGCAGCTATAGTGATCAACTTAATTCGCTAATGCCCGCCAGATGAGGCGTTGCCATCTTTTCTTTTGATAATAGGAGTGGACGTGGTAATCCAAGTCGACCGGCTACCCATTAGCTACCCCATTCTGAGCGTTTTAGACTCGCCTGATTCGGCTAGTGCCGCGACAAACGGCAGAATACGCATAGCCGGCTGGGCCTACTGGGAAGGCAAAGATATAGACATCGTTGTCGACACAGGGGCCAATATTTTTACCACCGCCCTCCATCTCAGCCGCAAGGACGTCGCCCAGCATTTGCAGAAACGAGGACTGCCAGTTTCCCAGGATGCGCTTTTAGGGTTCAAATTCGATTTCATGTTTACCGAAAAGCTCCGCATAGGCTTTAAGTGTAACGAAACCATAGCCTGGAGATATGAGATAAGGGAAACGGTGCGTGATCCATTTAGGCCCTATGACTCGCTAGAGCAGTTACTAGACGGCGACGAAGGCGTTTATGGTAACTATTACTTCCACAATTCCAAAGATTGGTCGAAGCTTCTTGTGCTGTTTAATGGTGCTGTAACCCGCGATAAACTAAGACGGGATAGTGCTGTCTTTCAGAGGTGGTCCTGGGCGGACAAATTTAAACACCCCGTCGTGGTCATCGCCGACCCTCTGACTACTGGGGACGATTCTCTTACTTTAGGCTGGTATTTAGGGAAGAGTCAGTCTAGTGATTTGCCTCACCTCCTTAACCCATTGTTAGAGCTGGTTGACCGTAAGCACCCTGGTTGTACAAAAATCGGCGTTGGGTCTTCTGGGGGTGGGTTTGCAGCGCTCAGCGGCGTGCTGTTGGGTCTCTTGAATGACGCCATCGTCATCAACCCCCAGACCGATGTTTTAAAATTCTACAGCCGTAAACATGTTGACGCGTTTTTATCCGTCAGAACAACTGAGCAGATTGACTCAAACCTTATGGCGCTAGGGTGGGATCAGTTGAAAGAGAGTAGCAAAGTGACATTCTTGCAGAACAGCTTTGATACCCATCACTATACCGAGCATTATCAGCCCTTCCTTAAGCATGTCGAGTCCAGCAGGAAGGGCCGACATTTCGATTTTATCGAATACCAGGACGAAGAGGCAGGACATAGTCCCCCAAGCTTGGGGAGGTTAGCCAGGCTCATAGAAGACAAGATCACCTCGCTGCTTAAGTGAGCATCCTCGACCCCCCGGTTTGAGAACCTAACCTCAGCTTTCATCTTGTTCTATCCGATAATTTTAGCCCCTCACGCGGCTGACTATTGCCAAGGAAGTTACCCATGTTGTTATCTAAACGCGTTGCACTTATGTCGCTCATCGCTATGTTTACGCTGATGCCACCCACGCTATTCGCCCAGGATGCCCATATTGGCAGCGTGCGAACGGAGTTCAAGCTGCTGGGCCCTAACAACACCATTGAAGTGGAGCGCTTCGATGACCCGAAGGTTGAGGGCATCTCCTGTTATCTTTCTTACTCACAGATTGGCGGGATTTCCGGTGCGGTGGGGCTGGCTGAGGAGGCCAGTGAGGCGAGTGTGGCGTGTCGGCAGACAGGGGAGATTGTCTTCGACCCCGCAGAAGTAGAGGAGCAAGAGGTGATTTTTAGTCAACGCCGCTCGGCGCTGTTCAAGAATATGCGCGTCGTGCGCATGCATGACGCCGAAACACAGACCTTTGTGTACCTGACCTACAGCACCAAGCTGGTGGACGGCTCGCCTAAAAATGCGATTACGGCTGTCCACTACGGTGAGTTAGGAGGCGGGCAATAATTGACTTGTGGGCGCCTAGCGAGGATGGCCGAGTGTTTGTGTCCAGTAGGACGAATAGCGCGACTCTGAATCCTCGGCTTTCGCCATGCCCATCTCGGTAAAGGCGTCATTCATGATGTTTTGGCAGTGGCCGGGGCTGTCTAGCCAGCCTTCCACCACGGCGGAAACAGAAGTGAGGCCAGCGGCGATATTCTCTCCTACGGCTTGCCACACGTAATCCTGATTGCCCACCCGTTGCTCGATACCTGCGCCATCCGGGTCGGTATGGCTAAAGTAGTCGTTCTCGGCCATGTCCTGGGAGTGGCTCTTGGCCGCTGCTTCAAGCTTGCAGCTCCATGTTAACGGCTCTGCGGCCTCAAACTGCTGGTCACCGCATTGTCGCGCCTGGCTACGCGCCTCGTTGATTTTAGACAGCATTGCCTGCTGCTGATCGTTGAGTTCGCATTCACCCTGACGGCTAGCATCATCATCCTGGGACTGGCTATTGGCCCATGCGCTGCCTGACGCCAGGAGCGTGACGAGCATTAGACTGGAAAGCGCCCCGGCAGCGGGGCGCTTGAGAAGGAAGTTACCCACCGAACTTTTCATTCTCACCAAGGTTCGGGGTGGCATCCTTTTTGAGGTTGGCTTTGGCGATTTCGTAAAGCTGGAACGTCTTGCTCTCTTTGGCTTTCCAGTGTTCGCCCATCTCTACTTTAATTTCCAGCAGGGCAACGTCTGGGTCGTCCTTGCCTTCCGGGAACCAGGCGGCGATGAAGGGGTTCCAGTATTTCTCGATCAATTCGCGGTTATCGGTCAGGTTGGCTTTACCCGATAGCGAGACGTAGACACCATCTTCCTGGTCGGAGAAGCTAAGGCACACATCGTGGTCGCTTTGGGTTTCAAACACTTTTTCGGCACTGCGGCGGGTGAAAAACCACAGGGTGCCGTCGTACTCTTCCTGTACTAGATGCATCGGACGAGCCCGGGGCACGTCGTGATCTAGGGTTACCAGCATGCCGACTTTAATATCTTTGATCATCTTCCAGATCTTCTGCTTATGCTCTGGGCTAGACATAATTTCACTTTCCTTATGAAATGGGTTTTCTATATGAACACAACCATCTTTATGTATATGGCCTGTACAAGGTTAGCTGCCATTCTCGATAACAGCAAACCGAGCCTCCCGCATGTCTCTCGGCAGATGCAGGCTCTTATTCTTAGGGTTGCATGAGTGCTTCGAGCTCATCTGCGCGATTGGTCGTTTCGGTTAGTACGCAAGAGTTGGCACTGATCCGCGCCAAGGTGCCACCTTCTGGGTTGGCATAAAAATCACAGTTAGCCTCCTTATACGCAATCCAAGCTCGCTGGGCGGTTAGCAGTTGCTCTTTACGACTATCACTCAACTGGCTGCGAAGTTGCTGGTAGTTGTCGTTGAGCCGCTTATCTTCGCGTTCAAACTCTTCCGTAATGCATGCCACAATGTCCACGGTGCTGACCGCGCTTTCCAAACAGGCATTATTTGACTGCCGGGCTTCTTCACCATAAACGACAGCACTCGCCAGTAGGGGCGTGCTGAACAGGCAGAGCGGAAGTAGGAGGTGTTTCATTAGGCATTTTCTCTATTTCGGTGCTGACACTGAGCCGACACTGGGTCATTGGGATTGGTAACTTCGTCATTGTTCTACGAATATGAAGGGTAGTCGATGAATGGCTAGGTCAACAGGCCCTAGGGACGAAGGAAGATCACAATGTCGGTATGTATTGGTAACCTATATCGCTACTTAGCAATTCCAGCTGTACTGGTGCTTGCCGGCTGTGCCAGCGGCAGGGGAGGCCCGGATTCAGCCAATCAGATGACGCAATATGCCGCTGAATATTGTAGAAGCCTCGGCGGGGAGAATGTAATTCGCGAAAGCAGCCTGGGCACGGGTCGCTACTGCCGCTTGCCGGATGGCCGGGTTGAAAATGAGTGGAAGCTATACCGCACTGAGCGCCTCGATAATGACTAGCTGGCGCTTTTTATCGCATCCTTGGCGGTCATTGTGATTAACTGTTTTTGGCGGCATGACGTTTTTTAAACCCAATTAGAAACGCTAGCAGCCCGCACGCCAGTGCTGGCAGCAGCACATCAAGCGCTGAGTCTAACGTCCACCCACGCCAGACGCCTTCAAACATACCGACCGGTAGCGTTTCACCCCACTCCCAGCCACGTTGGATGCCTAGCCTGTATTCGTGCTGAGCGATCTCGCGGCCAAGCAGTATCGCCACCGGTATAGCGCCCGCCACGCGAGCAGAAACAAACGGTAATAATGAGAGCTGAATTACCAAAGCGATAATGACGTGCTCTAAATGGGTAATGTCCATTTCCACGCTCCCATAGTCTTTCTCCCATAGCCTTTATTTCGTGAGCCTAAAGGGCTCTGGCGCGAACATGGGCATCATACACCCACTTTCATGTGGGTAGGGCTCGGGGCGTCAGCGCTTAACGTTTACCCGTTTTGTTTTAATTTTGGGAGGCGTGTCGGAAAGCGCTTTCTCTTTGGTGCGCCATTTAATTTTTACTTCTACCTCTTGTTTATCGCCTTCATCGCTGGCGCGCAGGGAGACTTGCAGCAGCTTCTGGGGCGAAAGCACCAGCTCACCGTCGCTTTCCTGGAATGCTAGCTCGCCTTTATTGATGGCATTTGCCAGGGTAGTCAATAACTCTTGGGTTGACTGACGATCCAGCAGAGAGTCGTGACTGAATTTGGTTTTTGACTTCATTTAGCGGGCTCCCACCAGTTTTCCTTTGCGGCCGGGTTTGAACACTTTTGCCTTGGGGTAATCACAGCTAAGGCCGATCACGCCGCGGTTTTTGTCGATTAACGTCACCCCCACACCGTAGCCATCGAGCCCCTCATTTTTACGTGAGTGAGCGTCCAGGGTGATATCGGCTTCGATATGGATAAGCCCGTTTTTGAGCGTTAATCGCTGGCCAAAGTGTTGATTGATATGCCCATGAACCAGTACCTGAATGCCTGCCTGCCGGGCAACGTAAGCACCGCGCGGCGTAAGGGGAAGATCGGCTTTACGGTATTTGGTTCTAAAGGTATTGGCCAGAGAGCCATAATAGAAACTGAACAGGTTTTGGTGCATTAGGTTTTTTTTGAAAGCCCGGTTGGCATATTTCACGCCGTACTTGGCCAGCAGTTCGGCCATGTGGTCATCGAGCCCGGCATGCAGAAACAAAAAAGAACCGCGCTTTTTGACCAGCCGCATACGGCGGAAAAACCAGCTGAACTCCCCCGACTTTTTAAGAAATAGCGAACGGCATTTCATCGCAGCGGCGTAGACTTGGGACAGCGACAGGCCGTTTTTCGCACAGTGCGCCTCAAAGTTCTGCGCCTTGGACGTCATCTTGCTAATTTCACGCTCTATACCCTCGGGGGTGAGAAACCCTGCGGCATAGAAGGGAAAGTTCTCGAACCAGTCGTTGCCTGGGAACAGCGCCTGTCGACACGCCTCTTCGGACGGTAATCCTTTGTCCCACTGAGTATCGGCCAGGTATTGATCGAATACCTCTTTGAACAGCGGTATCACCTTCTTGCCCATACGTACAAAGAGGTGTTGGCTACCGGCGTCAGTGTTGTGTTCCAAGGACAGCAGCCCCATCAGCAGGCGGAGATCATGGTTACCGGCCAGCAGAGTGACATCTGCTTTAAGACGGTATAAGTGGGCCAGGCTGCGCAGCATCATCAGATTGCTGGGCCCTTTGTCCAGGCAGTCTCCGCCCACCACGATTTCGGCTTTTTTGCCAAATTTAGTCAGTGAATACTCACATAAATGGGAGCCGTCACGCTCAATGACCCCAGCGGCAATCAGCGAGGCTTCAAATGCCTCAGCATCCGCATGGGGGTCGGAGATGAACACCACTGGCTTTTTGGGCCAGGCGAAGCCCTTTTTCTGTGAGCGCTTAACAAAGGTGCTTAACGCCTCATCGTGATTGACCGAAGTCGCGTCATCGGGCCAGGGCGCCCACTCTGTCGGAAGGCGCGTCAAGATGGCGTTGTGATACGGTTGTTTGCTTACCTTTGGAATAATATTGCACGCGGTCATAGAAGCCATCTTATTCATCGCTATCGTTTAATCGAGAGGGCCTGCTGGCTGGCGCTGTTTCCAGTTTCCGTACAGTCGGCGCCAGCCTTGGTTATGCCGCTCGAAAACGACCGGATGACCATGAAACATACTTAACCGTTTAATATCGCTGAAGGGTATGACATTTAAATGATAGCTTGCGTGGCGAATGGAGGCGCCGTGGCCCACCACCAGCTGTATTTGATGAAGCTGATTAAGTTGCTTAGCCGTCTCAAGTCGCGGCTGCGGCTCTAAAAGGGCTTGTAAATGGGCAGCGACCCGTTCGCCTGCTTCTAACAAGGATTCCGCGCCATCGAAGGGCAGTTTGAAATCGCTGGCTGATTTCCAGCCTTTAGGCAAGGGCTCAAGGCGAGGATCGAGGGCAACGATGCGCTCTATTTCCTGAACGCTAAGATTGGCCAGCGCCCCAACGCTGCGCTCACAAAGGGCCGAGAAGCTACGCAGGCAGGGTGGTTGTATAAAAAACGTGGCGAGCTCTTCGCGGTAGATGTCGGCCGTCTGCCACGCTCTTAACAGCGTCGAGCAGTGTATCTCCGCATTGAGCTGATAGCCTGACGTGGCAAGCCATTCGCCAAAGCGCCGCGCCTGCTCTCGAACGTCTTTTGTGCCTTTTTCCGTTAGAGGATAGGGCTGCAGGGCGCTGGGGGTATCCGCCAGTTGTGAATACTCACCGTGCCGAATCAGCGCCAGTGCCACCATTAGAGAATGCCTTTGGCTTGGAGTAGCGCAATCGCACGCTCAAAGTCGATGGCGCCAGTAAGGCACAGTACTTTAACGCCCTCTAGATGTTCGGCATAAACCTCGGCAGATTGGGCTTGTTCGGCGGGAAAGCTGCCATCTGCGTGCTGAAAAAACGGCCCTGGGCTTTTGCGTAAACCTTCTAGCGCCTGAGGCGTTTTAGCGATATCCACGCCGCTTAAATCGGTGGGTGCCGACGAGTCTAATGCCCAGTCCAGCAGTATCAGCTGTTTGAGCCTGCCCGATAGGGCGGTTTTATCCTCGCCGTAGGTGTTGGGAATCAGCACATCGTACTTCTGCTCAATATCCCATAGCTGGCTTTTGGGCATGCCGATAAATCGGGGGCGCTCATCAGCGGGCAGTATGTTGATTAATCGCTCAGAATTAATCAGCGTGCCCGGGTTAACGCGGGGATGTTTGGCGACACCGAGAACGCTTACCTGGCCGTTTTCGGGCTTAAACAGAATCCGGTCATTGGAGAGAAAGCGCGCTTTTGCAGCTTCCAGCGCCTTCAGCATCAGGGTGGATTTACCGCCACCGGAACTGGCAGCAATGGCAGTGACATTGCCATCAATATCAAAGGCCGAGGCGTGGCCGAGCAGGTAATCATCGCGCTGATGGTGATTGAGAAACTGGTTGTTAATAAAGTTGATGACTTGTGAAGGGTGCTGGTTTAACTCACCAATCGCGACCGGCTCCGTTAATGACTGGTACAGCAACATCCCCGTGCGTACTTTATGAATCCAGCGCCCTTTAGGCGTATCCACGTAGGCTTCTTTCAGCCCCAGAGCGCTGGTTTTGGCCCGCTTTACCGCTGTCCACTCGCGGCCGCTAATATCCGCTTGCTGATCCAACAGCCATACCGGTAGCTCTGGCTGGTCAATGGTATGGACTTCTTTCGGGAGCAAACCAGACGCCGTTAAACCAGCATAGTAAACCTCAAGATGGTCAAGAATGGCCGGGTGGTCAGTCAGTACGCGCAGTGTTAAGCCATTGAACGTCAGCGGTAGCGCGTAGGTGCAGGCGGCCTTGGCCTGGATGATTTGTTCATCTTCAAAAAGCTTGATCATTCACCGGCCTCTGCTGTTTCTGTCTCTGCGGTCTCTGCCTCAAATTGGCTAAGCACATAATCACACAGCTTCTCAGCGGCATCGATACCACAGCCTTTTTGCGCGCCGCTAAATCCGCCGAAGGCGGAGACTTCAAAGACCACCGGGCCTTCATCGGCCAATGCAATGTCCACAGTGGTAAAGCTTAGATCAAAGCATGACTGGGCTTTTCGGCCAAGCTCAATCAGCTCTGGGCTCGCATCAAAGGCTTGATATTTGCCCCCGCTGTGTATCGTTGTATTCCACGACTTGTCATCGCCGACACGGGCATAGGTGCACAGGTACTCGCCACCTAGAAACACCATGCCTAGATCCTGACCGCCCAGGTTGACGAACTTCTGAAGGTAAAAAAGGCCATGCTTAGCCTTAAATTTATTCAGTATTTGGGTATTGGCTTTAACACCATCTGACGCTTTTAACACTACCATGCCGCGGGCTTTGGTCGAGTAGAGCGGTTTTAAGATCGCCTTTCCGAATGCCTGGATCGCCTCCAGTGCCGCACCAGTGCTCTCGGTTACTCGCGTCGCGGGCAGTGGGACGCCGCCTGATGCCAGAGCGGCGGTGCCCTCAAGACGATTAATTAGGCGCCCCACCTGGCTTGGCGAGCTGAAACAGCGCACCCCGTCCGCTTCAAGGGTTTTGAGCATGCGCAGTCGGTCGTCGGCGGCAGGGGAGTAGGTTTCGCTTATTTTTTTGATGATCACGCCGTCAAGCGTGTTGAGCAGGGTGTCACGATAACGCAACTCGCCGGTTTCAAGTTCCAGCACTACGTCAGCCATATCGATAACGCAGCGGTAACCGGTGCGCTGTTCCAAATGATTCGCCAAGACCTCGGTTGACCATTTGCCAGGTATCCCGATGACCGCAATCCGCTTATTAATCACTAAAAATGTCCTCTAGGGGAAGCCTGTACTTCTCAATTTTTTCAGGGTTTAGAAGCGTTATAGCTTCTAGCAGGTAGCTCGCTCTAAGGGCGAGTCGGTTGGCAAAAGGTTTGTCATAAATAAAGCGCGTGGATGTCGCAAAAGAGCGCCCTAATGCGATGGCTAACCGGGCATCAAAGCTTGCATCGTTATTCTCCTTGGCGAACCGGCGAGCAAACAGATAGAGCTGCCTGATCAATGCCATTAACTCGGCTCTAGGGCCATCATCCATGATGGGCAGGCGATAAATCGACGCCATTAGTACGGATAGATCCTGAACATAGTCAGAATAGGAGGCGCGGTGCAGGTCGATAAAGTAAATGCGATTTTTAAGCTCGTCGTAGATGAGATTGTCGACGTTAAAATCGCCGTGGATCAGCACGGAAAATGGTGCCCTGAGCTGGCGCTCAAGGGGCTCAACGCGATCAATCAATTCATCAAAACTGGGGCGGGGCAGTCCACAAATTGTCTGATGTTCATTAAACAGCGTTGGGTGCGTGTGGCGGGTTTCCGGCATGCGTTTACGCAACTGCTGCATATACTCGGGCTGAGCAGGTTCGTTGGTACGTGACGTCTTCCAGATTTTTCTCAACGTTCGCTGGAGTGTACGGGTAAGTTGCTTGGCTGATCTCCACTGGCCGTTTAACAGCAGTGATTCAAGCGTACGGCCGGGGAGGTGTTCGATCACCATCGAACCCAGCTCATCCCCCTGCTCGACATGATGCGAGAGCACCGTGGGAGCCACCTTGGGGTAGACCCGCTTCCATTGATCAACCCCGTAAAGTTCTTCGATTACTTTCTGACTTTCACCCTCTTTATAGACTGCCATCATTTTGCCAGAGGCGGTGTGCTCGGCTTTCAGTGTGGCGATGGTGCTGCCGCTGCGCGTAAGCGCCAGCCGCTCAACGGTAAAGTCGTCACTCTGGGCGGTCATCGCGTGAGCGGCGTTTTGCAACTGCTTGTAGTTTTGCAATCGTACGGCGGGGCCAAAGTTGGCGGCGAGTAGAGCGTCGGCAAGCTCCGAAAGCAGATGAATCATGCGGCGAAGCTGAAAATCCACCACGGCGCTGTTACGTATGCCTGAAGTGCCAGGCTCAAAAGCAGCGGTTAAGCGGGCGGTTATTTTGGGTATTCGGCGGCCTACTTTCAGGCCTTGGCGAGTGTTTGCATCATCGATATTAATCATCACCAGCTTCAATGATTTACCTATCGACCGAATCAACTTTGTGTACTCTTTTCGCGATTTATCGGGCAGCTGTTTTAGGGCCTTGATGGCGGTGAATTCAAGGCAGCCTTGGCCGAGCTGGTCAAGCAATCGGGCTAAGCGTTCAAGGGATTTGGATTGTTGAAAACCCTGCCCATCGACTTTGCGTCTCTGCACGTCCATGGCAACGGCAAGCTCAACTTTCTCCAACAGCGTGCTTCTATAGCCTTTGCGATTGATCAGGCGTTGAGCAAGAGATTCACTTGGCTGAGTCACATAAACTTCAACTAGCTCGAAGTGATTTTCAACTTCGAATCGTAGAAAATAGAAATGCTCCAAAATCGACGTATTGATACGCTGCCTCACCGGGATAGAGTGCGCTTAACTTACTTGGCCCCACTTGCTTGGCCACACTGTTTTAGTGTCATCATTATAAATAACCGTGTTGTCATTTACGTTACACGTTTCTTACCAATGTTTCGTGGAATGCCCCGTACTTTGAGTGCGGGGATGGATAGCGAGGGCCGCGCAGCGGCCCTAGTGCGGTCTTGCTTGCTGTTCAATGTATTGGCGAACGATGGAGATCGGTGCGCCGCCGACGCTTCCGGTAAAATAGCTCAGGCTCCATAGGGCGTTTTCGAAATCGGCGCAGACGTTGCGGAAAATCCCTTCCAACGATTCAAGGTGCTCGGCGCGGAAGACTCTGCATCTATACTTGGTCACAAAGACCAAGTGAGCATGAAGCATGAATACGCAATGACTTCCGGTTCTGTATGGATGATTTTTGTTCATAGGCCAAATACAATCGGGATCATGAAGCAAACCAAGACCCTCAAGGTTCGAGTGAAGGACAAGCATGTCGCCCAGCTCAATCGTATGGCGCGTAGCGTGAATTTCGTTTGGAACTACCTCAACGAGCTGAGTTCCCGGTCGATCCGTGAGCGTGGCGTCTTTCTGTCTGCCTACGATATGGATCGCTATACCAAGGGGGCCAGCAAGGATCTCGACCTGCATTCGCAGACGCTCCAAGAGGTCTCTCGAGAGTATGCAACACGCCGCCAACAGTTCAGTAAGTCACGGCTTGCCTGGCGGAAGTCCCGAGGTATCCGGCGTTCTCTCGGCTGGGTTCCTTTCAAGACCGGGGCGGCCAAATGGAAGAACGGGCAAGTCTTCCACAATGGCACCTACTTCAAGGTCTGGGACAGCTATGGATTGAGCCAGTACAGGTTCCGCTCCGGCAGCTTCAACGAGGATGCCCGAGGCCGCTGGTACTTCAATGTAGTGGTCGAAGTAGAGGTTCAGCCTTCCGCTGGACAGGGTGCCGTCGGCATCGACTTGGGGCTAAAGGAAGTGGCCACTTGTAGCGACGGTGAGAAGCTGGAGAACGGCCGGTTCTACCGCGACTTGGAAGCCAAGCTGGCCACCGCTCAGCGCGCCCGCAACAAGCATCGGGTGAAGGCCATCCACGCCAAAATCAAGAATCGGCGCAAGGATGCACTGCACAAGTTCACTCGTCGGCTGGTTGATCAGCATGACGAAATTTATGTGGGTGACGTAAGCCCACTGAAACTCGCGAAGACCCGTATGGCCAAGTCAGTGCTGGACGCCGGCTGGGGCCAACTGAAGACGATGCTGGAATACAAGTGCGAACACGCAGGTATCGTCTTCGAAGAGGTTCGTGAGGCGTACACCAGCCGCACCTGTTCGTCCTGTGGCTCGCTCAGCGGGCCACAAGGCGTAAACGGACTGCGAGTAAGAGACTGGAAGTGCGTGGAGTGTGGTGCGCTCCATGACCGGGACGTGAATGCCGCCCAGAATATCCTCAGTCTCGCGGCGGGGCATCGCCGTCCAGAAGTGGAAATTTTCGTTCTTTAAGGCGGAGAGGATGTCAAAGTTCAAAGAGTTGTATGAAAAAAGACGTTTTACCTGTAGCCGGCTGTGTCTGCCCCGTGCGCTTGATAGGGGCTGGGATCTACGCCTAGCCAGATACCAAAAAGCCCCCGAGCTAGGGCCGAAAATACTCTTCTTCAGTGGCGGTACGGCACTGAAAGGCTTTTCAGAAGTATTGACGGACTACACGCACAACTCCATTCATCTGGTTACCCCCTTTGATTCTGGGGGCAGCTCGGCAGAGTTGCGTCGGGCTTTTGCGATGCCTGCCGTGGGTGACCTAAGAGCACGCCTGCTTTCCCTGGCTGATGATTCAGTCACCGGGCACCCTGAGGTGGCTGCGCTTTTTTCACATCGGCTAGCGGTTCAGGGGTTGGAAGACGCGGCGGCAAAGGAAGTACTTGAGCAAAGCCTGCAGGCGCTTGTCAGTGCTAAACACCCGCTACTCAAGGCGATTGCTGAGCCCATGCGGTCGCTGATCCAGAGCTATATCGCCGCGTTCTACAAGCACATGCCCAAGGATTTTAACCTTGCTGGTGCCAGTGTCGGGAACCTCATCTTAACCGGTGGCTATCTGATTCATGATCGCTCTCTGGATCCGATCGCCTTTCTCTTTGGCCAACTGATCAAGACCCGCGGCACCGTTCGGACAACGACCGATGCCAACCTTCAACTGGAGGTATTGTTAGAAAGCGGTCGAACGATTATTGGCCAGCACTGCTTTACCGGCAAAGAGACAGCTGAAATTGATTCGCCTATCAAAGCGATAAAATTATCAGGCGAGGCGGATGATATCGATACCTTGGATGCCTCCAAGGTCTGCAAAGAGACCCGTAAGCTCATTGACTCGGCAGAGCTGTTGGTATTCCCGCCGGGCAGTTTTTATAGCAGTGTCATTGCCAATTTGCTGCCCAAGGGGGTTGATAAGGCATTGGCTAAAAACCCGTCACCCAAGGTCTATGTACCCAGCCTGGGCACTGATCTTGAAACCCTTGGCATGACGTTGGTGGATCAGGTTCAAGTGCTCAACGCGCATTTGTCTGGCACACTCGAGCCTCTATCCGCTAAGCGGTCTTCAATCGATTTTTTACTGTTTGATTCGCAGTTGCTGAGTGTTTCGGCTGATCAGATTGAGACGATAAGCGATGAAATGGGTATTCAAATTATTGATCTAGATCTTGCGCCGGAGAACGCTGACACCCACCGTTATGATGACGTTAAGCTGGCTGAGGCACTGCTTGGGTTGACCTGACGCCGACATACTTTAAATGACATTGGGCATTGCTATGCGTCTTAGTTACCAGGGCCCGCTGCCTGAAATGGTGGGATTTTTATTACTGCCGCAGTTCTCGATGATGGCGTTCTTTGCGGCGGTGGAGCCGCTGCGGATTGCCAACCGCATTGCCCATCGCCCGCTATTCGACTGGACGTTGATAAGTGCTGACGGCGGGCCGGTGACGGCGTCTAACGGCATGACTCTGATGGCCGATCAAGCAACGGCTGAGGTGCACCATCTGCCTTCGCTGGCGGTATGCAGCGGTTTTACTCCCGAGGCGCATCTTACCCGGCCGTTAATGGCCTGGCTTCATCAGTTGGATCAGGCGGGCTGCTGCTTGGGCGGCATTGATACCGGGGCGTTTCTGCTCGCGGCCACCGGTTTGTTAAAGCACGAGCGGGTGGCGCTGCACTGGGAGAGCCTGCCTGCCTTTCGAGAGCGTTTTCCGGGCATTGATACCACCGATGAGCTGTACGAGTTGGGCGAGCGGCGTTTCTCCTGCGCGGGAGGGGCGGCGGCGATGGATATGGCGTTGGAAGTGATTGCCCGGCGGCATGGCGCAAAGTTGGCCATCGATGTTTCCGAGCAACTTATCCATGACCGGATCCGCACTCGCAGCGATCAGCAGCGCATGGCGTTAGTAAAGCGCTTGGGCACGCATAACCGGCGCGTTGTGGAGGCGGTTGCACTCATGGAGCAGAACCTTGAAGAGCCGCTCGCCCTTGACGAGATAGCCCGCCGTGTAGAGGTGTCGGTGCGCCAGTTGCAGCGTTTGTTTGAGCAAGAGCTAAACGTGACTCCGCGTCAATGGTACTTGCAGCTGCGCGTTAAGCGTGCCCGGCGGCTACTGGCTGAGACCGACTTGGCGGTGCTGGCGGTGGGCGTGGCCTGTGGATTTAGTTCGTCGTCTAGCTTTGCGCGGACATTTCGCGCGCATTACGGTTACTCGCCCCGGCATGTGCGTTCTGCCATCGCGGAAAAAGACCTTTAAAGCGCAACAAGTGTCGCTTAATGCCTGATAAGTGTCGCCTGGTGTCTAGTAGTGGGAGGGCAGCCGCGCATACTAGCTAAACCCAACTAATAAAGAGGTTTAACTAAATGTCGGTCACTGCTATTTCTACCACTACCAGCTCTGCCATCACCAGCTCTGTCACCACTAACTCTGCCACCACCAAGACGTTGTCGTTGACCGCGGGCTTTTTACTCGCTGCGTTTGCTGCCACACCCGCCATGGCAGAGCTTGATGAACTGCGCTTTGGGGTGCCGCCGTGGCCTGGGGTGACGGTAAAGTCTGAAGTGGCGGCCCAGCTACTTGAGGCCATGGGGTACGAGACCCGCCAGCAAGATTTAGCCGTGAGCGTGATCCTCGAAGGTTTATCGCGTAACGACCTGGAAGTCTATTTAGGCGGCTGGTATCCCGTTCAGACCGATATGGTCGAACCCTTGGTGGCTGACGGAAAAGTAGAAAAAGTGGTTTCCAATATCCGCGGCGCCAATTCCGGGCTAGTGGTTCCCCAGTATGTTCACGATGCAGGCGTCACCACGGTCGCTGAGCTGGCAGAACATCACGACCGCTTCGATGGTGAAATCCAGGGCATTGAAGCGGGCACCGGTATTAACGATGCGATTCTCAATGCCATCGATAACGACCTTGCGGGGCTGGGCGATTGGCAGCTCCGCGAAAGCTCTACATCGGCCATGCTGGCCCAGGCTGAGCAAAAAATGGCTGATGAAGAGTGGGTGACCTTTGTCGGCTGGGAGCCTCACTGGATGAACGTGAGCTTCGACCTGGCCTATTTAGCCGATAGCGATGACGCGGGCGTGGCCTCCATTGAAAGCACGGTATGGACGATTACGCCTGCCAGCCTGGTGGACGAAGCACCTGACGTTCACCGCTTCCTGTCGCAGTACGTGATCGATATCGAAGATCAAAACGATTGGGTGCATGAGTACAGCTACGAAGAGCGCCCGGCGGATGAAGTGGCTAATGAGTGGATTGGCAATAACTTAGATACCGTTGCCGAGTGGCTGGACGGTGTTGAAACCCGTGATGGCGAACCCGCCATTGAGCAGGTGCGGGCCCAATTCGGTTCTTAATAGTTAAGCTCGGCTCTTAAAAGTTACTAGTACGGCTTTTAATCGCGCGGCTAATAAAGACTAAGCAGCGATAACGCCAAACAGCGCCTTATTAATTAAGGCGCTGTTGTAGTTTTTGGCAAAAGTCCTGCCAAGCCGCACTCATATCGGGTAGCAGCGAGCGGGCGTGAAGGGCGGCATGCACCATGTTCGGGGCGCAGCGATAGCCTACCGAGGCGCCTTCCTCGCGCCAATTGGCTATTGCGGCTTCGATGGGTAGTGTCAGTGGGTCTCTCTCAACGGTCAGCATTTCAATGCTTGTGGCAGGCGGGCGGCGATCCCGCTGAGTAGCAATGATGTCAGGACACTGTTGGCGAATGCTGAGCACGTCGTCGCGTGAAAGCAGCGGTGCATCTTCTCCCAAGCAATCAAGGGAAAGCTCGCCGACCGGCGGGTAGATCAAGCCTAGTGGCGGGGCTTCATTGCGCTGATGGGCAAGGTCGATAGCTAGTCGACCGCCAGCGCTGTCACCCACCAGCGCCACAGGTTGAACCGCTTCTAGTACCGCTTGGCAGTCTGCCAACATGGTGGGGTAATCCACCTCCGGTGCCAGCCGATAGTTAACGCTTACTACTTCACGCTCTAATGCTTGCGCCAGGCTGGCGGCGGGGCCATGGTGGCTCTCTGTTGAGCCGATGGTAAAACCGCCGCCATGGATAAACAGCACGCAGCCGGGTGTTTGCTGCTGGGGAGTAAAACGGCGCACGCTAACACCATCCACAACGCTATTTTCGATCCGCATTCCCGCCGGGTTAGGTGGGGCGAACGTGCGGCAAAGCTTGTCGTAGGCGCGCCGCGCCTGTGGCAATGGCAGATCCTCCATCACGGCCAGCCCGGCGCTAAAGCGCTGGATAAAGGCGTCTACGTTCATCTTTGTTGTGACCCTTAGCGTCGAATGCCGATGGTGCGTCCAGCAAGTTCCGGCCAGGCATCGCTATTTGCCTGAGGTAGTGCTGCCACGCGATTCGCGACCATTTCTGGAAACGGGCTTGGTCGTCCTGACGCTTGTTTCATACCCATCAGCATCTGTTCGCTGGTGGCTAGCAGATTGCCTTCGTCATCGAACATGGCAAAAAACACGTGCAGACGTTTTGTATCGCTATCCAGCAGCGTTAGGTTCACGTTGAGCGCTTGTCCTTGGTGCGCCTCGCGGCGGTAGCAGAGGTGCGTTTCCAGGGTATAGATCGTGTAGCCGTAGTGCTCACGGCCCGCTTCATCTAAGCCTATCTGGTCAATCAGCGCTTCGCAGGCCTGGGAAAAGACGCGGGCGTACTCCGCGTCGTTCATATGCCCGTTGTAGTCGACCCACTCGGGAGCGACGTGGGCTTCATAGATGATCATTAAATACGCCCCTTTAAGCCTTCGGCTTCCGGCCAATATTTGTGCACCACCTCAAGCAGCTCGACTAAAAAGTCATCCCGGCGCCGGTCAAGCGTGGCAACTGATCGCCCCGCGGCTTGATGCTCACAGCCCTCGACGACTTTATCAATCAGTTCGTCGGTGAGTTCGGGGGCTTCCAGCTTGGTCCAGGGCAGTTTTAGCGCTGGGCCGAACTGCTCCAGCATATGGCGCATGCCTGGCTCGCCGCCCGCTAGGTGGAAGGTGAGGAAGGTGCCCATCAACGGCCAGCGGAGTCCACAGCCGTAAACCACGGCGGCATCGATCTCTTCGGTAGTCGCCACGCCATCGTTAACCAGATGCAGGGCTTCACGCCACAGCGCTTCCATTAAGCGGTCGGCGATGTGGCCCTCAATTTCACGGCGAACCACCAGTGGGCGCATGGCGAGCGCCTGATACAGCCCTTGGGCGCTGGTAATCTGCGCTGGCTGGGTGGCCTCACCGCCAACAAGCTCTACCAAGGGCAGTAAATACACCGGGTTGAAGGGATGAGCGACAATCACGCGCCCAGGCGCCTGCTGGCACTGCTGCTGCAAATCGGTGGGCTTAAAGCCGGAGGTAGACGAGCCAATGATGACGTCTGGTGCGGCCGCCGCGTCAATGGCAGCTAAGATCTCTTGCTTAAGTTCCAGGCGCTCGGGGACGTTTTCCTGAATCAGGTCAGCACCGTTCACCGCCTCTTCAATGGTAGCCGCAAACGTCAGTTGGTCTGGGCTAGCATCGGGGGCTAAGCCTAGCTGGGTTAACGAGGGCCAAGCGTTGTCGATAAACGATTGGGTGCGCGCAGGCGCGCTGGGGTCTGGGTCGAAGGCGACGACGTCCCAGCCTTGGGCGAGGGCGCGGGCAATCCAACCGTTGCCAATTACGCCGGTACCAATAACGGCTAAGCGGCTCATGCGTCACCTCCTGCTGAGTTACCCATGATACGTCCGGTCACCGGGTCGCGTAGTTTGAGATGAGCGCGGGTTTCTGCAGGCGTCATTACGCGGGCGCCGAGGTTTTCAATAATGGTTGACGCTTTTTCGACCAGTTGGCCGTTGTTAGCCAGCACGCCTTTCTCTAAAAACAGGTTATCTTCCAATCCCACCCGAGCGTGTCCACCGAGCAGCACCGCCTGAGCGACCATGGGCATTTGATGACGACCAATGCCGAAGGCGGCCCAATTAGCGTTGACAGGTAGTTTGTTGCGCATAGCTAGCATGGTTTCGGTGTCTGCTTCGGCGCCCCAAGGGATGCCCAGGCAGAGTTGATAGAGTGGGTCGCCATCGATCAAGCCCTCTTGCTGAAGCTGCCGGGCAAACCAGACGTGGCCCAAATCAAAGCACTCCAATTCCGGCTTAACGCCAGCGGCTTGTACCAAACGGGCGTGTTCACGCAGCCATTCCGCAGGGTTTACGTACACCATGTCGCCAAAATTGAGACTGCCGCAGTCCAGCGTGCACAGCTCGGGGAGTAGCTCGCCTACCGGGGCATGACGTTCGGCGGGCGTTTGAATATCGGTGCCTGGGCCGCCGCGTGTTGGGTCGGTAGCATCGGGTATCCAGTCGCCGCCGCCGCCAGCGGTGATATTCATCACGATATCCGCATCGGCCTCGCGAACGCGCTCCATCACTTCTCGGAACTGGTCGGTCGAGTGGCTGATGCCGCCGGTTTCCGGATCGCGAACGTGGATATGCGCGATGCTGGCTCCAGCACGCGCCGCTTCGATGCAGGAAGCCGCAATGGCTTTAGGCGTGACGGGAACGTTGGGGTTTTTAGCGGTGGTATCACCTGCGCCCGTAACGGCACAGGTGAGGATGACATTGCGATTCATAGCGCGCTCTCTAGTCAGCAGTTTATTCGCTTACTAGTGTGTCGCGATGGGCAGTAAAAAGTTGTCGAAAAGCGTCAGTCACTATACAAAATAAGCTGTTTTCGATGTTAGCTACTTAATACCCTGTCATTTCCAAATAGCCCTCGCCAAGCGGTTTGCTGCTGGCGCGGTCGTTGACCACCACTTCGCCCTCCCAGTAGGGCACGCTGGTGGTCATCCAGCGATTGGCGTGGGGCGCGTCAACAATGATATCGATCGCCACTGACGGTATTTCCAGCCGCCATTGGGTAGGCACATCGCGCCCTGCGACAGTCGACGTTGCCAGCGGTGTCAGTGTAATGTCATCGGTTGCTAAGGGCGTGGCGTCGCCTTGTGGAGTAATCCATGTACCGGAGCGGTAGTCTGCACTTTGTTCCTGATCTGCTTGGTTGCTATCACCATTACTACCTCCCCGCAGTTGAAACGCCATCAGCTTGTAGCCGTCATCAAGGTGAATCGAGAACCAGTCCCAGCCTGATTGGCGAGCATCAAGCAGTTGACTGCTCCATTCGCGATCCAGCCAGCCGCGCCCGCTAACGGTTTTTGTCTCGCCGTTAATGGTAACTTTGCCGCTTATTTGCCAGAAGGGCTGGCTGTAGTACATGGAGCCCTGGCCATTGGCAGCTTTCTGGCTAAAGCCCTCTTCGCCGTGCAGCACTAGAGGGCCTTCGGCAGTCAGTTCCAGCGTATAGCCAAAACGCGATTCATCTTCACCGATATAAGCGGTTAGCGTGAGATTATCAAAATCGATGCTGTTCGCTTCTTCATTCGCTTTAAGCTGCCAGTCGTCTAGCCAGGCGTGGAACGGACTGGCAATGACGCCGGCCTGGGCATCGTGGGGTTGAGAAGACACAGCCTGTGAGTGGCTGCGCCCAAAGCGTTCGGCCACTTGGTGGTGCTCACCTTGAGAGATAGCCATATGGGCCATCCACAGCTGATCAGCGGCCCAGGGCGCAGGTTCGGGGCGTTCGCTGGGCGGCATTAGGGCTTGACGAAACAGGGTCCACTGCAGGCCGAGGGGCTCGCCGGATTCATCTTCCAAGTTGGCGGTTAAATACCACCATTCGATGCGGTAATCCGGGTGCGCTGAATGATCCGTAGGGAAGGTAAGTGATGAGTTTGACTCGGCGTGTTGGAAACCCGCGGCATCCTGGCCCAATCCGGCAAAGCCTGCACTACTTCCAGGCGCGGGATCTTCTTCGCCGCAGCCTTGAAGCATCAACGCAAGGGTAGCGATCAGCAGAATAGGCAAGTTTGGCAGTCGTCGTATGCTCATTGGTTGGCCTCTTCTGCTAGTAAGGCCCGCGGTGAGGCGCGCCAGAAACGCAGCGTGGGCAGGGCCGCTGCCAGTAGTGCCACAATGACGGCGGTTGCTAGCGTAATGGCCATCTTCCAAGGAAACAGATACAGCGGTAGTCGCCAGCCGAAGGCGGCCACATTAATAATCGCCACTAAGCCCCAGGTAATCGCAATACCCAGTGGAATGGCCAGCAGGCCGGTCACTAATGCCGCACCGCCCAGTTGTGCCAGGTTCAATTGTGCCAGCTGTACTCGGGGCACGCCCAGCGCCCAGAGGGGTGATAACTGTTGGCGTCGGCTGCGCGCCTGGGCCAGCAGGCTGGCGAACAGCGCTAGTGCCGCGACCGCTAGGGTCAATACATTCAGCGCGCGAGTAATGGTAAAGGTGCGCTCGAAAATCTCGGTGGCGATACGCTTGATCTCGGCTTGATCGCTCAGAGCATCGTTGCCGAGGTTAAAGCGTTCGCGCAGGGCAGCCCGAAGGGTATCAACATCGGCGTTTTCATTCAGCACTACTCCCATGGAGCTTGGCGGCGCATTAAAACGTGCGGCAAGCTGAGGCGACGACATTAACACCTGGCCGCTAGGGTTGCCGTAGTCGGGATAAACAGCGGTGATGGTCAGCGTTTCATTGGCGCCCGGCGCGCTTAGGGTTAGGCGATCGCCGGGGGAAAGGTTCTCAGCGGTGGCGAGTTGCTCGTTAACAAAAACTGCGCCATCGTCAAAGGCTGTCCAGGCGGATGAGCGGTCTTGTTGAGTTGCCAGTAGCGGCCAGTGAGGCGTTAGGGACTCGCCTGGGGTAATGCCGTAAAGCTCGATAGGCAGGCCTATCGAGCGACTGCCTTCTGGCGTAGTGGCAGCCTGCAGGGTAGCGTTGCTACGCCGAGTAAGCAGCCGTTCGGATACCTCGGCGCGATTAGCAAGCCAGGCATCAATATCGGCGTATTGTTCGCTGGGAGCATTTAAGTAGAGTGGGGCGACCAGGCGCTGATCAAGCCAGTCTAAAAACGTGAGACGAAAGCCGCCGACCATGCTACCCACGCCAAGATTGGTTGCCAGGGCGATGAGCAAGGCCATCATGGCCAGCGAAAGCTTGGGTAGCTGAAGCTGCATATCCGCGACTGCCCAGTGGATAAGCGGCCGCCGCCGGGCAAAGTGTGCCAGCACTCTCAGTATCAACGCTAAAAAGGGCGGCAACCACAGGGCACTTGCCAGCAACAGCGCGGCAATCAGCCCAAAGCCTGCCACTAATCCATCGCCAGGGGACTGAAGGCGGAGCCAGGCATACAGTGCTAGCGCAATACTCAAAGCGAGTGCGCCGCTGATGCTCATTAGCGTTAATTGCCGACGATAACCGCCTCGCCAGGCCTGCATCTGGCCTAACTCCAGCATGTTTAAACGGGCGGCACGCCATAGCACGCCGCTGCCCGCCAGCAGCAGCCCACCAAGGCTAACCGCAAGCCCGCCGACCCAGTAATGCCAGGGCAGATTGAGCTCTTGCCCCACGCCTGCGCCATAAAGTGAGCCCAGGGTTGCCGCCACATCGGGCAGTAACACACGTGCTAGCCATACGCCGCTGGCTATTCCGGCAAGCGCTCCGATTAACCCGAGCAGGATTAACTCTAAGCTGAGCGCTAGCACTAAACGGCGCCCTGATACACCCAGCACGCGAAGGGTGCGTAGCATGCCCAGGCGCTGCTCCAACGCTAAGCCTAGCGCCGCTTGAACAATGAATAGCCCTACGACCCAGGCTAGTAGCCCCAGCGCGGTAAGGTTGAGGTGGAAGCTTTCCGTCAGTTGACCGGGCGAGGCAAGCGTTGTGGCGCGGGTGAGTGTTAATCCGGGGGGCGCTTCAGAGAGGGTGCCCGCTGCGGTCACAATACGCGTAATCTTTTCGCCGCTTTCAAGCAACTGCGCTGCCGCGGCAATATCCATGATCAGCGTGTCTGGCGGTAGCGCTGGCGACAAAACGAGCGGTGGGAGTGTCTTACCATCTGCCAAGGTCGGGGTAGCGCCCGATGCGTTTGCGCGCTCTATCCCCAGGGCTGCCAAGGCGTCAGGCGCTACCCGTGTTTGCCATGGGGGGGTTAGAAAATCGCTCAACGACGCGGAGGTGTTTGTTTGGGCTAGGGCGTTATCGCTGGATAGGGTCAGTGGGTCAATGCCGATCAGCGTTAGCCGGGTGCCATCTTGGGTAACGACGGCACCCTCTAACATGGGCGAAACGGGCAAGCCTGCTTGGCGCAGGGCGTAATACTCGGCACGCGTGAGGGGCGTGCCATCGCGCCGCTCTAGTTGATCCAGCTGGGTGTCAAACAGCGTATCGGCGCGGGCGTAGCTGTCGCGCGCGGTGGCGTTGATCGCTTGAATACCACTCCATAGGGCACTAGCCACCCATAGGCCGAGCAACAGCATGATCAACTGACCGGGGTGACGGCGATAGTGGCTAAGTAGCGTGGATAGAACCTGGGTCATGGTGCCGCGTCTAGTAGACGACCGTGGCTTAGGCGTAGGCAGCGATCAAGCGGAGCCGCTACTTGGAGGCTATGGGTGACGATTAGCAGAGCACACTGAGTTTCGCGAACCAGGCTCAATAGCAGCTCAAGTACCTCGCCTGCGGTGGTTTCATCCAAATTGCCCGTGGGCTCATCGGCAAGCAGCAGGGATGGGCGCGGTGCCAGAGCTCGGCCAATGGCTAAGCGTTGCTGCTGTCCCCCAGAGAGCTGCTCTGGGTAACGTTTTTCCATGCCCGTCAGACCTAGCCGCTCAATTAAGTAGTCTGCCCAGTCGGCATCGTCGCGTTTGGCTAAGCGCGCCTGCAGGCGCAGATTGTCGATCACCGTTAGGCTGGGGACTAAATGAAACTGCTGGAAGACTAAGCCCAGTTGCTCACGGCGCAGCTTGGCGCGGGCGGGCTCAGCTAATGACGCGACGTTCTGGTCTTTAAAGGTGATCCTGCCTTGGTCGGGAAGATCCAATCCGGCGGCAAGATGCAGTAGGGTGGATTTGCCACTCCCAGATTCCCCCATTAGCGCCAGACTTTGCCCTGCGGCTAAACGTAGGGAGACATCTTCGAGTACCCTTAGCGGGCCTTGCGGCGTCGCGTAGGTTTTATGTACCTGATGAAGTTCCAGCATAGGGAGTACTCATATATTGCTACAGATAGAGCGATAGATAGATATAGAGGGGACTCGAACCAGTCATGTCATGTAAAGGACTAGTCGTTAATAGGCGTTACCGTCGCGCCACGATCTCCGTACACTGCAATACCGCCGCGCCCGGTGTGCTTGATGAAATACATGCTCTTATCGGCGGCATCAATAAGTTCATCAGCACTGCCAAATCCGCCGTCACCTAAACAGGCAATACCGATGGATACAGAAACATGGATGGGTTCCTGGTCATCGTGAGCCATCGGCATTTTTTCTAGGCGCTGGGTAATGCGTTTGGCGAATACCTGGGCTGCCTGTGCATCTTCATCGGGTAAAACGACCAAAAACTCTTCGCCGCCCCAGCGCCCCGCAAGATCGCCGTCACGAATGAGTGACTGTAGCGTTTTACCGAATTTTTGCAGCACATTGTCACCCATTTGGTGGCCGTATTTATCGTTTAGCTTCTTAAAGTGGTCAAGGTCAATAAACACCACTGACATGATACGGGACTGTTCCTGGCACAGGACAAAGCGCTTATGCATCTGCTCTTCAAGCCAGGATCGGTTGGCAAGACCGGTGAGCATGTCTGTTCGTGAGCGCTCTTCTAATTCATCTTGGCGTAGGCGAAGAGAGGCGAGCTCCGATTGGTGCGTATCAAGACGCGCTTTGAGCTGTAGCGTTTGTTGGAATAACAGTTGTTGCGCTTCAGCCAGCAGTGATTCGTTATTTTGCAAAGGAGGAGCCGTCATTTGCAGCATATCCGCCAGTGCTGGCAACTGTTCCTGAATATTCTCGAGTAAGTGCCGTAAAGAGAGCGCGTTGGCGCCCTGATAGGTTTCAAATTCTCGCACCACGGCGACTAGTGACTGCGCTGGGTGGGACGAGAGCCAGGCATCGGCAATGGGCCCCGACAGTTGAATGCATAACCTATCGGGGGCGGTAATGTCGTATTCGCCGTGACTATCACTGATGCGCTGAGCAAGCGGTGTCGGAACCCCCCACTTAGCGGCAAGCCAAGCGCCTACTTGAGAGTGATCGCAGCCAAAAAGCTGTCGTTCAGACTCAGATAACTGCCGATGGGATAGTGCGATTTCCGTGTATAAATGATTGCTCTCTTTAGGGTATGTCGCCCGTAATGCCATGATCCCAATGTCTTGGAGCAAGGCTGCCGTAAATACAGGCCCTGCCATGTCGGGGCAGAGACGGATGGCAAGATGGCGTGCTGCTATAGAGGCAATGATTGAACGCATCCATACACGCTGGTAATGAACGTCAATTCCCCTGTTTTGAAGTAGGCTGAAGCTCATTACCGCTGCTAGCGTGGTGTCTAAACCCAGACGGGCCGTCGCGTCCTGGCACGCGTGCACCTTTGTATGGCTACGCGAGAAAAAAGCACTGTTGGCAAGGGTAATGATCCGCATGGTCAAGGCGGGATCACGCTCTATGGCATTGGCGTATTCGTTTACGGAGGGGTGCTCAGTGCGGGCTATTCTCAAAACGTTGATAGCAACGGATGGCAGCGTAGGCAGTGTCTGACAACTGAGTAGATCAGCTACCAAAAATGTAGGCAATTCAGTCGATAAGACTAGGTCTTTCGAATTATCCTTTGTCTGAATGACCCGCATCCCTCTCTCCTAACTATAATTATCTTGAAGCAGCCCTAAGCCCCAACTGTTTTATAACGCCTGCCACATTGGGCAGTGGCCTTGGTATTCATTCGTTTGTATTAAACCATCTTAGGCGAATAGCTTGCTAAATACCTACATATAAATGCCAACACGCTTAGAGATTGATAGTTAAAAAGTACGCTAAACCAGGCTGTTATGTAAGGTGTATGTTCAAATTAGGTATGAAATTGACGATTGGGAAATGCGCCATGCTGTGCGACTAAAGGGTAAAGCATTTGGCCTTTTTTTATTTTTATCTAACTACCATACTAGTCATATCAGGTCTGGCCGCTACTGCTACGAACTTCTCTATCAGGATTAGGTGCAATGCACACAACATTACAAACGCTATGGCAGGAAACCCACGATGGAGAATCGGTTCGCCAACGGCTATTTCATGTGCTGAGGCAGTCGATTATCCAGATGGTGCTGGCGCCGGGGCAGGCGCTATCGGAAAAGGAGATTGCCGACACCTTTTCGGTTAGCCGTCAGCCGGTGCGGGAGGCTTTCATAAGGCTCTCTGAGGCTGGGCTGTTAGAAGTGAAGCCTCAGCGTGGCACCTATGTGGTCAAAATATCCCAGCGGGCGGTGCTTGAGGCACGCTTTGTACGTGAAGCGGTTGAAGTAGCCGTAGTGAAGTTGGCGGCAGAGAAGGGGATTGAGCCAGCGATGCTGACGGAACTGCATGATCTGTTAGCGCGGCAGCGCCGTTGTATCGAGCCTAACGATACGGACCGGTTTTATCGTCTTGACGAAGCCTTTCACCGAACGCTTTCGCTGGGGGTGAAGCAGCATGCAGCCTGGAAGGTCATCGAAGAAGTCCGCGCTCAGCTTGATCGGGTACGTTACCTCAGTATGCCTCACAGCACCCCGCTGGAACGGCTTGTGGATCAGCATGCAAACATCGTGACTGCCATTGAGGCGCGAGACGTTCAGAAAGCTGAAGAGGCGATGATGCTGCATCTGCGTGAGATTTTGGTCTCTATGCCTGATCTAGTGCGTCGTTTCCCCGCCATGTTTGAGGGCCAAGCAGCGTTTGAAGAACAACAAACCCCAGCTTTGCAGCAGGAGACGATTCAATGAAGATAGAGCAGGCTTATACCATTGTGACCTCGCCAGGGCGCAATTTTGTGACGTTAAAGATTGTGACCGATCAGGGCGAATACGGTATTGGCGATGCCACCCTCAATGGCCGTGAAATGGCCGTTGTGGCTTATTTGGAAGAGCACGTAATCCCGACGTTAATCGGGCGCGATCCTCAGCGCATCGAAGATATCTGGCACTACCTTTACCGCGGCGCTTACTGGCGGCGCGGCCCCGTTACCATGAGTGCGATTGCCGCTGTGGATATGGCGCTTTGGGACATTAAAGCGAAACTGGCGGGCATGCCGCTTTACCAATTGTTAGGTGGTAAGAGCCGTGACCGCGTCATGGTCTATGGCCATGCAACGGGACGCGACATCGAAGCGTGCCTGGAAGAGGTCGCCCGCCATGTGGATGAAGGCTACAAAGCTGTGCGTGTTCAGGCGGGCGTGCCTGGCATTGCGAGCATCTATGGTGTTGCCAAAAAGGAGGGCGAACCTTATGAGCCTGCTGATTCTGACTTGCCCGCCGAGCATGTCTGGAGTACCAGCAAATACTTAAATCATGTGCCCAAGCTGTTTGCCGCCGTACGTGAGCGCTTTGGGGACGACCTACATGTGCTACACGATGTTCATCACCGCCTGACGCCCATTGAGGCTGCTCGCTTAGGCAAAGAAGTGGAGCCCTACCATCTGTTTTGGCTTGAAGACTGCGTACCGGCTGAAAACCAGGAGGCGTTTGGGCTGATTCGCCAGCACACCACCACACCGCTGGCGGTGGGCGAAGTCTTCAACAGCCTGTTTGACGCCAAAGCGCTAATTGAAAACCAGTGGATCGACTATATCCGCGCCACCCTTACCCACGCTGGCGGTATTACCCATGTGCGTCGCATCGCCGATTTGGCGGGTCTTTACCACGTGCGTACCGGCTTCCACGGGCCGACGGATCTTTCACCGGTGTGCCTTGGCGCGGCGATTCACTTTGACACCTGGGTGCCCAACTTCGGTATTCAGGAGTATATGCCGCATACCAGCGCCACTGACGAGGTTTTTCCCCATGATTACCGCTTTGAAGACGGGCATTTCATTGTTGGCGAAACGCCGGGGCACGGCGTTGATATCGATGAACAGCTAGCCAAGCAATATCCCTATAAGCGCGCCAGCCTCCCAGTGAATAGGTTGGAAGACGGCACCCTGTGGCACTGGTGAACTGGGGAAACTGGTGAACTGGGGACATGGGTAATTTAAAGCACGGGTAAGGAGGTTGACGTCAATGAAAGCATTTCAGGTGAAGGCGCCCCACGACTATCAGGTCGCGGAAGTTGAGCCGCCCAAGGTGGCCGCTGGTGAAGCGCTGGTGCGCGTGGCATTTGCCGGCATTTGCGGCTCGGACATGCATATTATCCATGGCGATAACGCTTTTGTGCGCTTTCCGCGCATCACCGGTCATGAGTTTGCCGGGGTAGTAGAAGCAGTGGGGGAAGGTGTGCTCGGCGTTGCCGTCGGAGATCGCGTCTGCGTTGACCCGGTCATTAGCTGTGGTGAGTGCTACCCCTGCCGTATTGGCCGTCCCAACGTGTGCAGTTCGCTTGAAGTGATCGGCGTGCATCGCGATGGCGGTTTTGAGGAGTTTGTTGCCGTCCCCGCGGCTAACGTGCACCACCTACCCGAGCATATTGGGCTAGACGCTGCTGCCTTAGTTGAGCCTTACACCATTGCTGCGAATGTGCTTGATCGTATGCAGCCGCACCCTGGTGACCGGCTGATGATTCTGGGCGCCGGCGTTATTGGTCTGACGATCCTGCAAATGGCCCTGGCTAAGGGTATCGAAGAGGTCATCGTCACTGACGTTATTCATGAGCGGTTAGCGGCGGCAAAACAGCTTGGGGCAACGCAGGTATTTAATAGCCGTGAGCAGGATGTGGAAAAAGAGGTGCTTGCCTTAACCCAAGGGGAAGGCGTGCCGCTGATTGCCGATGCAGCCTGCGTGCCAGCGCTGTTACCGCAAATGCTGCGTTTAGCATCGCCAGCGGGGCGCATTGGTCTGTTGGGCTTCAGCGTTCAGCCCAGCGAGCTTGTGCAGTTAGAGGTTATCAAGAAAGAGCTAACCCTGGTCGGCTCGCGACTTAACAACCGTAAGTTTCCGGAGGTGCTTAAGCTAATGGCAAGTGGGCAGTTGGATCCGTTGGCGTTAGTCAGCCATCGGTTGCCGCTAAGCGACATGCCCAGTGCCATCGACATGCTCGATCACCGACCAGAAGAGGCCCGCAAGGTGCTGATTCAAATCAGTGCTTAAGGGGGCTACTCCCACCCACGCCAACCCACGAGTAATTAAAAGCTGCAATTAATTACGTTCAATCAACAACCAACAATCAATAACACCCATGTGCAGGAGAAATACAATGATCAAACAACTTATTACCAGCGCTGTGCTTGGCGCCGCCATGCTAGGCAGTCACTCCTTAATGGCAGCCGACTTTACCCTGCGTTTTGGCCATTTAGCCAATGAGCAGAATATTTGGCATCAGGCCGCCGAGAAATTTAAACAGGAGGTCGAAGCAAACTCTGATGGGCAGATTGAGGTGCGTCTCTACCCCAGTGAGCAACTGGGTAACGAAATGGACGTGATCAATAGTATTCAGCTAGGCACGGCGGACATGACCATCACCGGTGAGAGCTTACAGAACTGGGCGCCCAAAGCCGCGATGATGGCGGTACCTTACGCCTTTCGCGACTCCGAACATCTCCATGCGGCGGTGAATGGTGACATTGGTGCTGAGATTGAAGCACAAATCACTGAACGCACTAACCTGGTACCCCTGGCATGGTTTGAGCGTGGCCCCCGTGAGCTGACCTCCAATCGGCCTATCCGCACGCCTGATGATCTAGATGGGCTGCGGCTACGCGTGCCGAACGTACCGCTGTTCGTTGATACCTGGCAGGCAATGGGGGCACGTCCAACCCCAATGGCATTTAGCGAAGTGTTTACCGCGCTGCAGCAAAACACCCTGGAAGGCCAGGAAAACCCGCTTAGCCTGATCGAAAGCGCCAGCTTCAATGAGGTGCAGGACTACGTCAACATGACTGGCCATGTGCGCAGCTGGATCTATGTGGTGATTGGCCGTAATCAGTTGGAAAGCATGCCTGACGAACTTCAGCAGGTGGTGCGTGATGCTGCTCAAACAATGCAAACGTATCAGGCCGAGCTTTTCGTGGATGACCAGGCACGTCTTGAACAAGCGCTACAGGAACGTGGTATGGAGTTCGTGGACGTCGATGTCGATGCATTCGCAGAGAAAGCTCGCCCCGCCGTGCTTGAGGCCTTAACCGACGAGCAGCGCGAACTCTTTGACGCTATCCAGGATTTGTAAGGTCGTATTTGCAGTGAATTGGTAATGGCGATGGGCTGGCATCTTGCTGGCCCATCTTCAAACTGCATATGCAGCTTGCCTATAAGGATACGGTGATGAACTCGGATCAAAAAGCGCTTGAACAGGAAGCGTTGGAGAGCCTGGCTTCAATGTCGGCAGTGCCTAAGCTAGAAGGCCCTATCGGGCGCGTGATTGGCTGGGTAGATACGTGCTTTCTGAGCTTGGCCGTTGTGGCACTTGTTGCGATTGCTGCCACGGTACTGCTGCAAATTTGTTCGCGGCTATTTTTGCCGTTTTCAATAGCCTGGACCGAAGAGCTCTCGCGTTATCTGTTTATCTATATGGTGGCGCTATCCGCGGGTGTGGTGCTGCGCCAGAACCGAAACATCAGCGTTGAGCTTTTTCATCACCTGCTGGGGCCGCGGATGCAGGCGGCTTTTCAAGTGTTGATCTGTGCGCTGATTGGTCTATTTGCCTTTCTGGTGCTGCCGTACGCTTGGCAGTATGCACAAAACGGCGCTTGGCAGACCTCGCCAACGCTGCGTGTTCCCATGCTGTATATCTTTTTCTCAACGGTCGTCACCTTTGCGCTACTCCTGGTTTACAGTTTGCTGGGGTGTGTTGAGGGAATTATCGCAATGTGTCGCTCCTCTGCCTCCCATCAGGAGTCGTAAGCATGGAAGTTATTATCCTGTTTAGCGTTTTTTTGGTTTTGCTCTTGGTGGGCATGCCCATCGCATTTGCGTTGGGGTTAGCCTCGCTGTCTTACCTTCTGCTTGAAGGCATTTCATTAACCATTGTGCCGCAGCGTATGTATGCGGGAATCGACACCTTTGTGCTGCTGTGTATTCCCGGCTTTGTGCTGGCTGGCAATTTAATGAATGTGGGCAATATTACCGATCATATCGTGCGTTTTTCCAACGCTTTATTAGGCCATATTCGCGGTGGGCTTGGTTTGGCCAACGTGGCGGGATCGATGATTTTTGGCGGTATCTCCGGCACAGCGGTTGCCGATTCAGCCAGCATCGGTTCGGTGATGATTCCCGGTATGGCGCGCTCGGGTTATGACAAGCCGTTTGCCGCCGCGGTCACCGCTGCCTCGTCTACCGTTGGGCCGATTATACCGCCCAGCGTGCCAATGATTATCGCCGGTTCACTTAGCGGTATTTCGGTCGGGCGAATGTTCTTGGCAGGTGCAGTGCCTGGGCTTCTGATGGGGCTCGCCATGATGGTCACTGTCTACATCTTGGCTGTTCGGCGTGGTTACCCCAAAGAGCAGCGGGTACCTTTTATGCAGTTGCTGCGCGAAGCTAAAACAGCCTTCTGGGCGCTGCTGATGACCGTGATTATTCTCTACGGCATCATTGGCGGCTTCTTTACCCCCACCGAAGCATCTATTGTGGCTTGCCTGTATGCCTTGGTCGTCGGCATGTATGTGTATAAAGGCTTGTCGTGGAAAAAGCTCCCGGCGATTTTGTCAGACACCGTATTAACCTCTTCGGCACTCTTGCTGATGGTAGGCTTGGCGAACCTGTTTGGCTGGATACTCACCAGTGAGCAGATCCCTCAGATGATTGCCGCGCTTATTCTCTCCATTAGCGATAACCCACTCATTGTTTTACTTATCCTCAACCTGATTCTGCTGTTTGTCGGCGCTTTTATGGAGACCATCGCCGCGCTGATTATTCTTTTCCCTGCCCTGGTGGGGGTAGCCACTGGCGTCGGCGTCGATCCGGTGCATTTTGCGGTGATCGCAGTGTTGAACCTGATGATCGGGCTGACAACACCGCCGGTGGGGGTGTGCCTATTCGTAGTGGCGGGGATTGGCAAACTACCTATGTTGACGGTGGCTAGAGCTATCGTGCCTTTTTTGCTGTGCAACCTGGCGGTGCTGTTGTTAGTGACTTATGTTCCTGCGATCTCTCTTTGGTTGCCTAATTTGTTGATGGGAGAGTAATTGATGATGACTCCAAAGCTTGTTGAAGCGAAGCCAAAAAGCGGAAAGATCGGGATTGTCCATCTGGGCTTAGGCGCTTTTCATCGCGCCCACCAAGCGGTCTATTTGGAGCGTTATCGCCAGCGCAGCGGCGATGCAAGTTGGGGAATATGCAGTGCTAACCTACGCTCTAGCATTGGTTTAGTCGACGGATTGAGCGCGGCTGGGCATCGTTATCATGTAGCGGAGTATGCTGATAGCGATAACATCACCCTGCGTGAAATAGGTGTAATTGAAGAGACGCTGTTCTCGGGCCGCGATGGCGCGGGCAACTGGAGTCGCGACAGGGAGGCTTTGCTGGCGCGTATGGCGTCTGCGGATACCCGCATTGTTACTTTAACGGTGACCGAGAAGGGCTACTTTTTAAACCCCGCTAGCGGTGAGTTAAGAGTCGATGACACCATGATCATCGGCGATATTGCCTCGCCCCAACAACCGCGTACTGCCCCAGGGCTATTGGTGGAAGCGTTAGCTCGGCGGCGTGAAGCAGGCATTGCCCCCTTTACCGTGCTCTCTTGCGACAATATGCCGGATAACGGTAAGCGAACACGCCAAGCAGTGGTGCAATTGGCTGAGCAGCGGGATGCTGAACTGGCCAGTTGGATTGCCAATAAGGTGGCGTTTCCCTGCAGCATGGTGGATCGCATTGTGCCCGCGATGACCGATGCCGACTTCGAGCGCTTAGCAGCGCTGGGAGTCAATGATCCTAACGCCGTTGTGTGCGAAGCCTTCGCGCAGTGGGTAGTGGAGGATCACTTCCCGTTGGGGCGCCCACACTGGGAAGCCGAGGGCGTTGAGATGGTCTCTGATGTGGCGCCGTTTGAAACCATGAAGCTACGCATGCTGAATGGCAGCCACTCTTTACTGGCTTACCTGGGTGCATTGGCAGGCATTGAAACGGTGTTTGATGGGGTCAATCACGTCGAGCTTCGGTCGCTGCTGCGCCGCTATATGCTTGAAGAAGCAGCACCTACCCTTGAGATGCCCGCAGGGATCAATTTAGAGAGCTACGCCGACTCGCTGCTGGCACGCTTTACCAATGACAGTTTGCGTCATCGCCTGCAGCAAATCGCCATGGATGGTAGCCAAAAGCTTCCGCAACGCTGGTTCTCCGGCGCGCTGAAACGTAGTGCTGATGGAGACCCATCACCCTGCGTGGCGTTGGGGATGGCTGCGTGGATTCGCTACACCGCAGGGAAGGATCTGCAGGGTAATGAGTATCCCGTCGATGACCCGTTGGCCAAGCGTTTTGCCTCGCTGCACCAAACCCATGGTGCAGATCCCCATGAGCTAGTCGCTGCATTTTTAGCCATGGATGATGTTGTGCCTGGTGCCCTGGCCTTGGATAAGCTCTTTGCTCAGGCCGTGCTGATCGCGTATCAGACGTTGAGCCAAGGTGGGCTTGCTGGAGCGCTCGCAGCGCTTGAGCGCAACTAACAAAACGCAACTAACAAAAAAGGAGATCACGATGGAGCATACTTGGCGCTGGTTTGGCCCAAATGATGCGATTCGGCTGGAAGAAATTCGCCAAACAGGCGCAACCGGCATTGTTACGGCACTGCATGCGGTGCCCAATGACCAAGTATGGCCATTAGCCGCTATTCGTGAACGTAAAGAAATGATCGAAGCCGCTGGTCTGACATGGTCGGTGGTGGAGAGCGTGCCGGTTCATGAGTCGATTAAAAAAGGCCTGCCCGAACGCGATGCACTGATCGAAACCTACTGTCAGACACTGCGCAATCTGGCGGCCTGCGGGATTGATACCATTTGCTACAACTTTATGCCGGTGCTGGACTGGACGCGTACTGATCTGAGCTACCCGTTACCTGATGGCGCCTTGGCGCTGCGCTTTGATCAAGTGGCTTTTGCAGCCTTTGATCTTTATCTTCTTCAGCGGCCAGGGGCCGATGCAGAGTACAGCGAACCAGAAAAGGTAGCTGCTCAGCACTATCTTGAAAGTCTGGATCAGCTAGGGCGTGAAAAACTTATCAATACGCTGATCGCCGGATTACCGGGTGCCGAAGAGCACTACAGCCTGGAGCAGTTTCGCGCTGTGTTGGAAGAGTACAGCGGTATTGATGCAGCTCAGTTGCGAGAAAACCTAGGTTACTTTCTGCAGGCGGTGATTCCGGTAGCGGAAGAGGTAGGTATCCGAATGGCCATCCACCCGGATGACCCGCCGCGGCCACTGCTGGGCCTGCCCCGGGTCGTGTCGACGCGGGAGGATGCTCAATGGATTATCGAACGCGTACCCAGCCCGGCCAATGGCTTGACGTTTTGCACAGGCTCTTACGGCGTTCGTGAAGATAATGATTTGGTGGCCATGTGCCGCCACTTTGCTGCGCATATCCACTTTATTCATCTACGCGCCACGCAGCGGGAAGCGGATACGCTCTCTTTCCACGAGGCGCCGCATTTGGCAGGCGATGTGGATATGGTGGGAGTGATACATGCTTTGGTGGAGGAAGAGCGGCGACGCCAACGAGAGGGCGGGGCGCGCTTACCACTGCGCCCGGATCATGGCCACCAGTTGCTTGATGATCAACGACGCAATACGGCACCTGGATACCCGCTTTACGGGCGTATGCGCGGCCTCGCCGAACTGCGCGGTGTAGAGCTGGCAGTGCGGCAGTTAACAGCTCGATAACCTAATGACCTATCAAGGCACTATCCTTCATATAGAAAGCCCCGCTGATTGATTCAATCAGCGGGGCTTTTGCGCACTAATGGCTAACGATAGCGGCTAACGTTAGCGCGAAGTAGAAGGCGCTTCGGCACCGGTCAGTGTCGGCTCAGGCACTTGCTCCATACGCTTGCGCTCTTGGTCAAGAATTGCCAGTGCCTGGGCTGAGGTAACGCGGGAAGCAGGCGTCACTAGACTAACCACCACACCTGCTACCAGCGCTACTAACACCGCAGGGATACTGGGATTACCCCAGAAGGCCGTCCAATCGCTATTGGCGATAATCGTCAAGGAAGTCGCCGACGCGCAAATAAGCGTCGCGATAGCACCTTGCCAGTTATAGCGCGGCCAGAAGCGGCCCAGCATGGCACTCACAAACAGTCCTGAAAGAATTGTCGAGATCATACGGGTGATGTAAGTGATGACATTGTCTGAGGCCAGCGCGAACAGCAGCGCCAGGCCAATGGTTGCAACGAGCGCAATACGCGAGAAGCGCACTACATTTCGCGCTGAGGGCGTGCGGCCCGTTGCCAGCACATACAGATCGCGGATAAGGGTTGAAACACCGGCAATCGCATCGGAGCTGGCGCTCGACATTGTGGCGGAGAGGCCCGCTACCAATAGCAGTAGTCCTAATCCTAAGGGCATAATTTCAGTGGCCAGGAAAGGGAAGGCGAAGTTGCTATTTTCAAGCCCAGGGTTAAGGGCGTGGGTGGCCATACCAATAATCGCCGGAATGATCGAAAAGCCCAGGTAAAGAACGCCGGTGATTAAGAACGAACGGCGTACCGACTTCACTGATTTACCTGAGTATATCCGTTGACGAAAGGAGGGCGTAGCAAGCACGCCAATGGCAATAACGGCGGCCAGTGAAAGCGCCGGTAGCGTGCCAATTTGACCAATACCTAGAAAGCTAGTAGCGCCTGCATCCATACCTGCCGTAAGGCCGGAGAAGCCACCAACCTCGACCAATGCCAGTACTGCCATCAAGATAAAGCCCGCGAACAGCACGACTGCTTGAATGGTGTCCGTCCAGATAACCGCAAAATAACCTCCCACCACGCAGTAAATGCCAAAGCCTAACGCCACCAGAATGCGCGCAGTGGTTAGATCGATACCTGCCATCCAGGATAGGTAGAGACCGCCGCCAAGAATATGTGCGCCCAGCCAGCCTATACAGGCGATATAGATAAGTAGCGCGACCACATTACGTACTAGCCGGTTGGCGCCCACGTAGTAGGCGAGTTCCTCGCTCATGGTCATAAAGCGCAGCTTACGTACGGGAGCAAAACAGACCGCGAGAAGTAAAATACCCACGGCCCCGCCAAGCCCGTATAAAGCACCTGCCCAACCGTTGGCGTAACCGAATCCAACGGCGCCCATGCTGGAGCCAGTCCCCACCATAGTCGCCACCGTAGTGCCCACGGTAAGAAAGAGCGGCACGCTTCGCCCGCCGAGTAGAAAGTCGTCGCCGCTGCCGCGTTTATGCCTTGAAACCCACCAACCAAACGCGATCATCGCGACGATGTAGAGCACAAAGGTGATAAGGAATATTTGACTGTTCATGTTAACCTCTTATCGTTGTGTATCCGGCCGTTGCCGCGGCCGAAGGTAGACAATGGAAGCGATTGCCGCGGGGCTTTTTTATCCTAATCACGCGGTAATCCGGCGCTGCGCCCTTGCCGGGGTGCGGCGCTTTTTTTTGGTACTTAAAGCTGGATGTCTAGATGCGGTCAGCGCGGAAGCACTTCACGTCAACCTCGACTTTGCAATCCACCACCAAGTCTTGAACGCTGCAGATGCGCGCCGGTGGGTTGTCGCCAAATATCTCCTTAAACACTTTGTTGAAAGAGCTGAAATAGCGCGCATCAGTCAACACTGTGGTGACATGCACGACGTCTTCGGCGCCATAGCCAGCTTCTTGCATGATGGCCAGGCAGTTGTTGAAAGCGAGGCGGGTCTGCTCAACGATGCCGCCTTCAACAACTTCGCCATCGGTCATTGGGGTTTGGCCGGAGACGTATAGCCAGCCACCGGCCTCTACGGCGCGGGCAAAGGGCAGCTTCTGACCGCCGGTGCCTACGCCGCCTTCCGTGCCGTATCGAGTAATGCTCATGGTGTTTGCTCCTGGTTGGTTTGAAAGGTGGGGATGGATTGAGAAATACGCTCTGTTCTGCGCAGCATCCGGCCAGCGCGTTGGTCTGAAATTGCGCCTTGGTGATAGGCGACTTTGCCGTTCACTATGACCATTTCGATGCCTTTAGCGGCCGCGATGGGGGACTCGTAATTGGCCGTATCTTCAAGAATCGTGAGATCAAAAAGGGTGAGATCTGCGTAGGCGCCTATGCGGATTACGCCGCGATCCGTTAAGCCAAAATTAGCCGCTGAAAGGCTGGTCATCTTGCGTACCGCTTCGGCCAGCGGCATTAGCTCTAAATCGCGGCTGTAGTGGGCCAGCACCCGGGGAAAGGCTCCCCAAAGGCGTGGATGGGGGTGCGGGTCGTTCGGCAGACCATCGGAACCCACCATGGAAAGCGGGTGCGCTAATACTAGCTGCATATCCGCTTCGCTCATGTTGTGATAAACCGCGCCCGCAGGCTGTAGCTGTTTGGCAGCCTTTAACAGTGATACTCCCCATTCGGCGGCGATGGCTTTCAGTGGTCGACGCGCCTGCTCCGGGTGTGGTGTCGACCAGGTAATCGTTATCTCAATTTCGTCTGTTACTTGGCCAAGGTCTAGGGTGGAAGAACCCGCCGTATAGGGGTAGCAGTCACAGTGGGCATGCTGGTGCTGGGCGGCAGCTTCCAATTTGCTCAGTGCCTTACCCGCGCCTCCCCAGTTGCCCGCACCGGCGCATTTAAGGTGCGAGATGACCAGCGGTACTTTGCCTTTTCGCGCAGTGGTAAAGGCTTCATCCATGGCTCCCAGTAAACCCGCAAACTCATCGCGAAGATGGGTGGTATAGACCCCCCCTGAATCCCCAACAGCCGCCACCAGTGGTGCCATCTCGCTGGTGGGTGCCTGAATCGCATTGCGATAAGCAAGCCCCGAGCTAAGCCCTAACGCGCCCTCATTTAGCGCTTGGCGTAGCAGAGCCTCCATCGCGGATATTTCTTGCTGTGTGGCGGGGCGGGCAAAGCTGTCCATTACTTGGCTGCGTAGGCTGGTATGCCCCACCAAGGCGGCGACGTTAATACTTGGCGTAGCGGCGTCTACGGCATTGGCATAGTCGGCGAAGCTTGGGTAGCGAAAGTCGTCTAGATTACCCAATAGGTTCATTGGGTCGGGCACTTCGCCAGTGAGTGACACAGGGCTTGCGCTAATACCGCAATTACCCACCACCACTGTAGTGATGCCCTGGGTCAGCTTTGGCAGCATCTCGGGGGTACGAATCACATTGGTGTCGTCATGGGTGTGGACATCGATAAAACCAGGGGCCAGATAACGCTCTTGGGCGTCAATGATGGTAGTGGCTGTGGCGTAGGGCATATCGCCGATGGCGCAGATACGCTCGCCCTGAATAGCCACATCGGCACGAAAATGGGCAGCGCCTGAGCCATCCAGCACGTTGGCATTACGAATCAGTAAGTCGTAAACCATCTTAATCTCCTAGAGGCTGGCGATTATCACCACCGCGATGATCATCGAGGCTAAGCTTGAGTCGCCGCAATTTAGTCCGCGAGCGCTCGCGGTGGCGCATGGCGAGTTCAAGCGCTAATACATCGATAACGGCGAGCATGGCGTAGCGGGAGGCGGAAGGGTGAAAAATGAAATCGGTTTCGCGAGAGGTCACCGGCAGCACGATGTCGGATATGTCGGCTAACGGAGAATTCATTGCGGTGATGGCTACCACCTTTGCGCCGTACTGTTTGGCAATCTGTGCAGACTCCACCATCTCTGGGGTGTAGCCAGTGACAGATAGCACGACGACCACGTCATCTGGTTCAAGGGTTGACGCCACCATGCGGGGCAGCAGCGCTTGGGGGTAAGCGCAGACCGCATAGCCAAGGCGTACCAAGCGAAACTGAAACTCTTGGCAGAGAATGCTGGAACCGCCACCTGCACCAAATACCAATATCTGGCGGGCTTTATCTAGCTGTTCGACCGCGCCTGCCACATCGGCCTGGGCGAGTAGGTCACGGTTAAGCGCGAGGGTTTGCGTGGCAATGTCATACACCACGCTTGAGCTGTCTTCTGGCGTCGCTTCTTGTATAAAGCGGCGGCCTGCTGCTAAAGCGCGTGTTAAGCGCGTTTTTAAGTCGCGCACGTTAGTACAGCCGATAGCGCGGGCAAATCGGGTGACGCTGGCATCGCTAACCCCGGCGCGCTGGGCGATCTCACCGATACTCGCTTCGGTAACAAACTCAATGTCAGCAAAGATCAGCTCGGCGACTTTTTTCTCAGCGTCGCGCAGGGCAGCAAAGTCAGTGGTAATACGTGACAAGATGTCGATTTCTTGGCTCACCGTGGACTCCTATTGGTTGCCTTACCTAAAAAATATGTTAGTTTCTAACCTGAAGTCAATATTTGTGAAAATAACTAACATTGATGCTTATACATAGAGAGAGGAAATGGGCAAATGCAGACAATGGCGTTAGCGATGGATAAAGGCGGTGTGGAATTGGGATCAAACCTTCTGTCAGGTGTCAGCCTGCCCGCCGCCGTGGTGCATGAAGGCCCGCTGACCCATAACGTAGAGTGGATGCAACGATTCGCAGAAGCTCACGGAGCACGCTTGGCGCCCCATGGCAAAACCACCATGACGCCTGCACTTTTCCATCGTCAGCTTCAGGCGGGGGCGTGGGGTATTACCCTCGCGACCGCGCCTCAGTGTCGTGCGGCTTTCGCCAATGGCGTCACTCAGTTGTTAATGGCCAACCAACTGGTCGGCCAGGCCAATATGGCCATCATCGCCAGCCTGATCGAGCAGGGTGCGACGTTTTACTGTGTGGTCGATAGCCAGGAGAACGTACGTCAGCTTGGTCGTTTCTTTGCTAAGCGGGGACTGACGCTGGCGGTACTCATTGAGGTGGGTGTCACCGGTGGTCGTTGTGGCTGCCGCAATAAGCAGCAGATTCTCTCGCTGGCAGAGGCCATTGCTAATGAGCCAGCGCTCTGTCTGGTAGGTTTAGAAGGTTATGAAGGTGTGGTTCACGGGGGCGACCCCGAATCTGGCATTCGTGCTTATGCTCAATACCTGGTGGATGTTGCAGTCGAGCTCGAAGCTGCTGGCCGCTTTGCGGAGGCAAACCCGATCGTAACGGCCTCAGGCTCTGCCTGGTACGACTTGATTGCGGAAGCCTTTCAAGGCGCACCGCTTCAAGGGCGATTTACCCCTGTGCTACGCCCAGGTTGCTATGTCGTCCACGATCATGGGCTTTATCGTGAAGCGCAATCAGCGGTATTAGGCCGCCGTCCTGATTTACAGCAGGGGCTTGAGCCTGCCCTGGAAGTCTTTGCCCAGGTGCAGTCGCTGCCTGAATCTGGGCTAGCCATTGTCGCCCTGGGTAAGCGCGATATTGGCCATGACCAGCTGCCTATTGCCCTGCGTCGGTTCCGGGAAGGAGGTGATCCAGCGCAGACGTTGTCGGTTGCAGGCTGGGAGGTAACGAAAATAATGGATCAGCATACGTTCGTGAGACTCCCCGAAGACGCTTTGGATGTCGAGATTGGGGATATCATTGCGTTTGGCGCCTCTCACCCGTGTCTGACCTTTGATAAGTGGCGCCAGCTATTGCTCGTCGATGACGAACTAAACGTGAAACAGCACTTGGTGACCTGTTTTTAAACATCGCCCGCGCCTTCCCGCCGCTATGTGTTCGCGGTGTTCGATAAGCGTAAGATTGCCGCTGGTAGCTCGCTGGCGTGGTGAATACCCACCGCGCCTTCGGGGGTGCTTTCCTCGTTGGGAAAGTGGTTGAGATGAATCACATGCATGCCTGCTGCCAAGCCAGCTTCCACACCCACTGCCGCATCATCGATCACAACACATGCTTGTGGTGAGTAGCCCATGGCAGTAGCTGCTTTTCTATACAGTTCTGGGTCGGGCTTCCAGACGTTGAGGGTATAGGCGCTAAACAGCCTGTCGGCAAAATGGTGGCCGAGGTCAGTGCTTTCCAGCGCGCAGCGAATTTTTTTCTCGGGGCCATTGGAGACCACGGCCATAGGGTGGTTGCTTAACTGTTCAAGAGCCGCAGGCATGCCGGGGATTGCCACAAGTTCGGCACGCATACGGGCCTCCATACGTGCCCGCATGCCCGCTTCAAGTTGGGAAAAGGTGTCTTTTGCCAGCGCCTGAAAACGGCTTTCTAGCGTTTGGACGATAGTCTGGAAACGTACTCCCCGAAATTCATCCATATATTGCCGTGCTGAGAAAGGTAAGCCGAACTCGGGAAGGATATCGCCCATCACCTCGGCGAGCAGTATCTCGCTATCCACCAGGGTGCCATCGCAGTCAAAAAGCAGGCAGAGAGGCGTGGCCGTGTTCAGCGCAGAATTCATTGATAGGTTTCCTCGTTGACTAGGCTAATCGGTCGCTCGCCCTGGAGAGCTAGGCGAATATTATCCACCGCCCGCTGGGCCATGGCCTCGCGGGTTTCATGGGTGGCAGAGCCTATATGCGGCAGGGCGACCACATTGGGCATCTTCGGTAGCGGTGACGAGGCCGGTAGCGGCTCCTGCTCAAAAACATCCAGCCCGGCCGCGTGAATAACCCCATTTTCCAATGCATGTATCAAGGCGCGTTCATCGACCACTTTGCCGCGGGCGATATTGATGAAAATGCCTGAGGGCTTCATCAGCGCGAATTCCTGGGCACCGATCAGGTGTTCGGTCTGCGCATTAAGTGGCACCGTAACACATACAAAATCGGCCTCGGCCAACAGCGCGTTGAGTTCGCGGCGCTGCGCGCTAAGCTCTTTTTCAAGAGCGGGTTTAGGGGCGGCGTTGGAGTAGAGCACTCGCATGCCGAAGCCCAGCGCACCGCGCCTAGCAACTGCTTGCCCAATGCGTCCAAACCCCACCATACCTAGGGTTTTACCATGCACATCGCTGCCAAACAGGGCGGGCCCGACGCTGGCCTGCCACTTGTCAGCCTTGACCCACTCGGCTAATTCCACCACCCGGCGGGCGGTGGCCATGATCAGGGCAAAACCAGTATCAGCGGTGGTTTCGGTAAGCACGTCTGGCGTATTGCACAGCATAATGCCGCGCTTAGTCAGTTCATCAACGGGGATATTATCGTAGCCAACCGAGACAGTGGCGATGACCTTCAAGTTGGGGGTAGCGTCCAACAACTGGGGCGTGATCGCCAAGCCGGAGCCGATAATGCCATGAGCATCAGCTAGCAGCGCGCGATTTTCAGGGGCATCAAGCGCGTTGGTCTTCGGCAGTATGTCTACCTCAAATACGTCATTCAACGACGCTAGCTGGGCGTCGCTGAGTCGTCCTTGAACCACTAGGCGTTTTTTCATTGTTATCTCTCCTTGGTGAAAGCCGGGTGTTAAAAGCCGTATGTAAAGAGCTGTATGTTAAACGCTGTATGTTAACAGCAGCATGTTAAGAGCATCGGAGGCGAGTTAGGCAGAGGAGTGATCAGCTTCAAGCGCTTGTAGTTGCTCGCGATTAGGCAGGCCTTCCATATCACCCACTACTTGGATGGCTTGAGCGCCAATGAGGTTGCCGCGTTGGGCTGCTTGTCGCGCTGTACAGCCGTCAAGCAGGGCGCTAATCACACCGACGGCGAAGCCATCGCCTGCGCCCACGGTATCCACCACCTCAGCGACAGGGCAACCGCTTACTGTAAAACTCTCCTCTTGCCCATCCAGGTTGCCACGATAATAGCTGCCTTCTGGGCCCAGTTTGATAATCACCGCGGTGGCGCCTTGATCCAGATAGTAGCCTGCTATGTCGTAAGGCGTCTTTTGCCCCGTTAGTAGCTGGCCCTCGGAAAGGCCTGGTAGCACCCAGTCGGCACGGCCGGCGAGCTCGTTGAGGGTCGATCGCATAACATTTTCGCTGGGCCAAAGTGACGGCCGCAAATTGGGGTCAAATGAAATACTCGCGCCATGGGCGCGGGCCTGTTCCATCAAATGATGGCTAAGCTGGCAGGCGCTTTCAGATAACGCCGGGGTAATACCCGTCGCATGGAGGTGATTAAGCGCCTGGAAGTCGACATCCCGGGCGTCCTCAATCGCGAGATGGCTAGCGGCACTGCCTCGTCTGAAATACTCTACTCGCGGGTCGGCGCCGTCCTGGGCGCGCTCTTTAAAGAGCAGGCCGGTGGGGTGCTGTGCATCAGTGTGGATATAGCGGTCATCGATACCTTCCGCTGTTAACGCCGCCTGGATAAACCCTCCAAAACTATCGGTGCCCACTCGGCTTAGCCAGCCGACGTGAAAACCTAGCCTTGAGAGGCCAATAGCGACATTGTTATCGGCGCCGGCCAAGCGCCGGTGAAAACGCTCAATGCTGTCTAAACCGCCTGGAGTTTCCGCCACAAACATGGCCATGGCTTCGCCAAAGGTGAGAATTTCGGGTGGGCTGGAGATGGAGTGGGGCATGGGCAATACTCTCTTCCTTTGTGCTGTCTTTGAGCTGTTTATTATCATTCAATGGGAACGATACCATTTTTGCGGCTCTTTTCTAGCCGTGGCTTAAAAATTAGCGCTGGGTGGAACCTCGTTCAATCAGGCTAGGGGCAAAGCTTACCGTGGTCGGCATTGCCGATGTATGCGGCGCAATGCGATGCATCAAGCACTCCACCGCCGTTTTGCCGATCGCATCGGTGGGTTGGGCAAGGGTGGTAATGCCGGGGGAGACTAAGGCGCACCAATCGAGCTCGTCGATCCCCATCAAGCCTACCTTGCCAAGCGCTAAGCCCAACTGCTGAAACAGGCGGGTCACTGCTAGGGTGGCATTGCCGTTACCACACAAAACGGCGCAAGGTTGCTGTTGATGGGCGGCTAAAAAGTCGCTTAGCGTTTGCTGCGATGCTGAGCCATCTGAGGCAGCAAGCAGTAATGTCGCGTGATACAGACCTCGCTGCTCGGCAGCTTGGTGAAAGCGGGATAAACGCCTTTGTCGTGTGCTTGACTGTTCAGGCGCTTCGCTAACATACAGCACGGCTTGGTAGCCCTGAGCGAGCAAGTGCTCGAGCGCCATATCAATCGCTAGGTGATTATCGAGCCCGACCACTTCTGCCTCCACATGGTCGACTTCGCGGTCTAGCAGCACGATGGGCGTTCCCAAGCTAATGAAGGTGTGCAACTGGCGTTCAGGGTTGCCGGACGCATTCACTACGAGACCTTCTACTTGATAGGCGCCCAGTAGGTCTAAATGCTGGCGCTCCTGTTCCGGGTCATTGTCGGTATTACACACTACCAGCGAATAGCCGTATTGGCGGCACGCTTGTTCGACACCGTGTGTGATGGCCACTGAAAATGGATTACGGATATCGGCGACCAACATACCAATCAATTTAGAACGACCACCTTTTAGGCCGCGTGCCATTTGATTCGGCTGGTAGCCAAGGGTGCTTGCCGCATGGGCGATGCGCGCTTGAAGTGAGGGCGAGAGCCGGTCACGCTCTTCGCCAAAATAGCGTGATACGCTGGTTTTAGAGGCACCTGCGAGGCGCGCTACTTCGAGAATGGTGGAACGGCGTGAGCTAGAAGACATAGCTATGCTTTTTTCATGCTTACATTATAGTCGCTGGGGTTGACCGTCCCTTCTAGTCGACCGATCTGGTTAAAATCGTTACTAAACAGCACTGTATCAATTGAAGTGTCCTTAAAAGCCAAATTTTTAACAACGTCTACTTTGCACGGCATTCCCTTTGCGTCTACATCCACAATCCAGGCTAGAAAACCGTTTGAAAACTTAGCTAAGCTGCCGATAGGGTAAAGGCCAAAGTGTTGGATATACTCGACTAGCAATGACTTTTCATATTTCTCTGGTCGACTATTGACCCACCGGTAAGCATCTAAAGGTTGCTGTGGGTGTTGTCCATTGCGTTCATGGGTTAGCTTGTTGATTATTTTGATCACACTCACTAATCGAACAACGTCTGATAATGCTTCTGTTTGCTTTCCCACCGGATAGCCACTGCCGTCGAGCCGTTCGTTTGCATTGAGGATAATGTCGCTGCAGGTTGGGCTAGGTGCCCAGTCGAGAACCGACAGTTTTTTGCTCAGGGCATGTACATGCTGCTTGAGCATCTCCCGTTGTGACGGCGACATGTGAATTTTTAGTGAGGGCAACTGTTCACTAACGAGCAGTGGTTTGCCCATGGTATGAAGTAAGGCGCCGGCTACCGCTTCGCGCGTTTTGTAGGCGTGGGGGTCGCGGCTAATCAGCATCATGGCAAGCTGGCCACCCACTTGGATGGCGTGGCGTACCCACTCCGGCTCATCGTGCAAATACGTCAGGGCATACTGTAGGGCTTTGCGATCATGGTTAACCATATACAGAATGCTATCCACGCACTCGTATAGAATTTCAGCGGGTAATAAATGTTTATTTTTCATAAACATCAACATGATTTGGAGCTGCTGGGCTATTTCGAGAACGCCCCGCAGCAAGGGGGTATTTTGCGAGCTTATTAGATGGTCTTGCTCTTCTTGGCGCTGCATTTTTTTCTCTTTCGCATCGGCAATAAACAGTTTTGATCTTGCCCGCGCGTTATGTTGGGTGCCCGAGCGTAAAGCAGCCTCGAACTCAGCTTCAGAAACGTAATGGAATAGCGTTTCCGTTGAGGCAGGGCTCATATCAAGGAACTCTATGCCAATGGCGGCATGGCCATGATTGCCAAAAGGGCGCATATGCCGTATGCGGCCTTGGGTATTAAATGCCTCTCCATTGGGAAATTTTAGCGTTACACCTGGAAGTATCTGATCGACAGAAAGCGCAATGCTGTCTTCGAGGCGCACATCCACCATACAGCCGCCCACTGAAAGGTTGCGTACTTTTCCCTCTATATTGAGCTCGTGGGCAAACACTTCCAGGTACACACGGGCGTGCATGCCAAGAACAAAAGGAACCCTCAACGCACCACGGTTATCAGAGGAAAAGATGGAGTTGGGTAGTTGGCACTCTAGGTGGTAAGTGTGGGTGTCTATGTGAATGATATGAGCAGGAACGTGCTCAATGTTATAAATTTCTTCAGCGTCATGCCCATGCCGCGAAGCCTCTATATCAAACGATATGGTGTCATTATTTAGGTAGGGAGACAGCGAAAGGCCCGTGTACTTTATTTCTAACGTGATTTTCCTGTTATCAGGCTCAACCTTAACTGCTGTCGCCTCGATAGAGTGAGCAGCTTCTTTAGAAAAAATGGTAATGATGTGATCTTTATTGAACAACGATTTAATTATTTGGTTGGTAGTATTTTGAATAGTTGTGTCGATAAGCATATAAAATCCACCGTATTTATTTTGTTATAATTTACATCTACTTGGTGGTAACTGTCATACCTTTCTATTCACCTTACTAGTGCTTGTCACTGCTACTTTGATAGAGCGCTATCCCTATGTCGATTAGCTATCATTTTGCGCCTATTTGCAAACCTATTTATATTTATTTTAAGTGTCATTTGTAATGATTTGCTAATTTTTGTTTGTGTTTGATACGGGCCAGATTGTCGTTCGGTTGAGTAGAAATAATCAGTTAAACTGACCATTTCCTTGTTACAGCGATGCTCGCGGCATGCAGCAAAAATCTAAATTAATAAATCCTAAATTGGCCAGCTATGACTTAACCCAAGCAGGCGATCGCTATTTCGACGGTCTGGCAGAGAAGTTCTCCCGTTCGCTCTACCAGGCGCCCAGGGGTGAGCTGCGTTTAGCCATGCTCGACTACCTGCTACCGGAAATGCTGCAACTAAAAGGCCAGAGGTTGCTGGATGTGGGCGGTGGCCTGGGCCAGCAAGCGGCATGGTTCGCTGAGCGGGGGCACAGAGTAACGATGACTGAGCCCTCAGTGGATATGCTCAGCTATGCAAAAAACTGGCATCGGGATGCTAAAACGTTACCGGAAGAGTCTATTACGTATTTGCAGACCCCGCTGCAGCGTTTAACGGAGCATGCCCCAGGCCCATGGCCTCTTATTACTTGTCATGCAGTGTTGGAGTGGCTGGGGGATCCTCAAGCGGCGCTAAGTACCTTGAGTAATCTATTGGCACCTGGCGGCCAGCTTAGCTTGATGGTGTTCAACCGCGACGCCCTGCGCTTCTCGAATGCGGTCAAAGGAAATTTAGAGAAAGCCTTGAGCGATCGCTTGGCCGGTAAGGGCAAGCGCCAACGATTGACGCCTATTTCGCCCGTTAGCCATGCGGAAATTGAACAGTGGAGCGCAGAGAGCGGCTTGCGAATAGACGCCGTCGCCGGTATCCGGGTCTTTCAAGATTACTTGCGCCACCCGCCCGCCACTCCAGCAGAAAGTGCCACGCTGCTGGCGCTGGAGAAACACTACTGTCGCCATGACCCTCATTGGCGCTTGGGTCGCTACCTGCTTTATACATTAACTAAACCGGAGTTCATTGAATGAGTGCCCAAGCCCCAGCTTGCCAGCTGTTAGAGCGCCAAAAAGATAACTACGCATCGCTGTGGGTCGTGGGCCCACCGGTTGATAGCTGGCTCATTGACCAATCGACGGGGGTGGTAAGTGGCGATTTTGACGCACTGCGCGAATGGCAGACGAAAGGCAAGCAGGCTCGAACGCCTTTTGACTTAGCCGCAGGCGAGCTCTTTGGTAAAGAGTTTGTGCTGTTTTGGCCGAAGGCACACCAGTTAGGTATTTGGTGGCTCAAATGGTTATGCGAGCAGCTTCCTGAAGGGACACCCATTGAAATTGTCGGTGAGCATCAAGGCGGCATTAAGCGTGTCCCTAAGATACTTGATGAGCTGGGCATGCCCTGGGATAAACGTGACAACGCGCGGCGCTGCTCTTTATTTGCTACACATACCGTCGCGTTGGATTCCTCCAGCGACACCGCTTGGCAAACGTTTGAGACGCTGGATTTAACATTAGCCAGCCATCCAGGTGTATTTGGCCACGGCAAAGTTGATGAAGGTACGCTATTACTGTTGGAGAGCTTGGAAAGTAGTTTGCCCAAAAAACCACTTAAGGTGCTGGATATGGGCTGTGGCGACGGCATTATTAGCGCCTGGTTGGCCCTGCGTGGTCACCATGTGACAGCGGTAGACGTCAGCGCGTTTGCGGTAGAGGCGTGCAAGCGAACCTTAGCGGCCAATGGGCTAGAAGGGCGGGTGCTCTGCAGTGATGTATTCAGCGCCCTTGAAGGCGAGCAGTTTGACTGGGTTGTCAGTAACCCGCCGTTCCATAAAGAGCGCGATATTAGCTATGGCCCCAGCCAGCGTTTGATTAGCCAAGCGCCCGAGCACTTAAACACAGGCGGCCGTTTGATCATTGTAGCGAATGGATTTCTACCGTACCCCGACCACTTACAGCGCGCTTTTCAAGACTTCCAGACCCTGGCGGATAATCGCCGCTTCAAGGTCTACAGTGCGACTAAAACACAGCGCTAGGCCCTCGGCTTTTGATTAGACGCTTACTCTGCAAAGAACACATTAAGTACGTGATCCAGATGCACTTCCATGGCGCGGCGAGCAGCAGCTGGGTTACGTTCTTCAATGGCCTCAACGATGCGCTTGTGGTCGTCCTGAGAGCGCTGGGGCATATCTGTTTCCATAAATAGTTCCTGGAGCCGACGAAACATGGCGCCGTACTTGTGGCCAAGCAGATGCTTGATAACAAGCGCGTAGGCGGCGTTGCCTGAGGCCTCAGCAATACGAATATGCAGCAATCGATCTCCGGCGCAGTTGCGTCCGCCATTGGCGTTATCAGAGATATTCCGCTCAAATGCCAAACGGATTGCTTTCATATCCTCTTCGGTGGCATTCATGGCTGCTAACGCGGCAATTTCAGGTTCCAGATAACGGCGCGTTTGGAGAAGTGAAAAGGGCGGGATCTCTTCGTCCAGATTGAGCTCAATTTCGCTCTCGAACTCTGGGTCTATTGCCCAGGGCTCCGTGCGAGCGGCCGCGCGCATCACCGACTCCATTGGCGTGGGGCGTGACTCAAGAACCACGACACCATGACCGACCCGAACAGCTACCTGCCCAACCACCTCGAGAGCAATCAAAGCCTCTCTTACCGAAGCCCGACTGACGCCGAGAGATTGGGCAAGTTCTCGCTCGGGGGGTAAGAGCGTGCCTGGGGGGAACTCACCATCATTGATTAATTGCTGTAACTGATCAGCAATCTGGCGATAAAGGCGCTGCGAGCGGATGGTTTGAATCGGCATTCAGAGTATTTCCTATCCGTTTCATTGGCGAGTTTTGGCTGAAGTTTATAGCTACTAAAGTTTATAGCTACCAAGGTTTATAACTACTAAAGTTTATTCTCAAAAGCTGCTATTCGGTCTTTTGAGGCTTGCCAGTGCCAAAGTTTTCCGATCATACTCGGTTTATTGGTCAGGCCATTGGATGGCTGGATGTTTGAACCTGATGTATGTTCCCATTCTTTTCAAGGCCGTGCCACCGCTTTTAGGGACGCGCCATAGCCGTTAGGGATGTGCAATAACATGAGACTCAAGAACAAAACTGCACTGATCACCGCCGCTGCAAACGGCATTGGGCGTGCTAGCGTTGAGCGCTTTGTTGCCGAGGGCGCTCGCGTATTCGCGATAGATATTGATATTGCTAACTTGGAGGGGATGCCGGGCGTTGAAGCTTATCGCCTGGATGTCACGGATAGCCAAGCGATCCACCATTTAGCCGATGCATTGCCGGCCTTGGATGTACTGTTTAACTGCGCCGGTATGGTGGCAGGTGGCACGGTGCTTGAGTGTGACGAGGCCACTTGGCAGCGATCGATGGATCTTAATGTCACTTCAATGTTTCATACCTTGCAGGCTTTTTTACCGGGCATGTTGGCAAAGGGAGGTGGCAGCATCATCAACATGGCTTCCCTGGCCTCTAGCATTAAAGGAGTGGCTAATCGCTGCGCTTACGGAACCTCTAAAGCTGCGGTGATCGGACTGACCAAGTCGGTAGCAGCAGACTTTATGACCCAAGGCATTCGCTGCAATGCGATCTGCCCTGGCACCGTTGAGTCACCCTCTCTTAAACAGCGTATTGCTGAGCAGGCACGTAAAGAGGGGCGCAGCGATGCCGAAGTGTTAGCCTCTTTTATTGCCCGCCAACCGATGGGTAGGCTGGGGCGAGTGGAAGAAGTGGCTGCACTGGCGGCTTTTCTGGCCTGTGATGAGTCGCAGTTTATTACCGGCACCACGCAATTGATCGATGGTGGTTGGGCTAACTGATTACTTTAGAAGGAATAACAATATGAAACTTTTACGCTTTGGAACGCCGGGCCAGGAAAAACCGGGCATTGTCGATAGCCAGGGTAAGGTGCGTGATCTTTCCTCCATCGTTAGCGATGTGGCCAGTGATGTGTTGAGTGACGAAGGGTTGCAGAAGCTTCGCGATGTGGATCTCTCTTCATTGCCAGAAGTCTCGGCTGATGTACGTCTAGGGCCTTGTGTTGGCCAGGTGGGCAAGTTTATTTGTATTGGTCTCAACTACTCCGATCATGCAGCAGAAACCGGCGCCGAGGTTCCCCCAGAGCCAGTCATTTTCAATAAGTGGACTAGCGCTATCTGTGGCCCCAATGACAACGTGGAAATCCCCCGTGGCTCCAAAAAAACCGATTGGGAAGTAGAGCTTGGGGTGATTATTGGCAAGGGTGGCCGTTACATAGATGAAGCCGAGGCCATGTCCCATGTGGCGGGTTTCTGCGTGGTTAATGATGTATCCGAGCGCGAGTTTCAACTGGAGCGCAGTGGTACTTGGGACAAGGGCAAGGGCTGCGATACGTTCGGCCCCTTGGGCCCCTGGTTGGTAACCCGTGATGAAGTGACGGATCCACACCAGTTGAATATGTGGCTGGAGGTTGATGGCCACCGTTACCAGGATGGCAATACGCGCACCATGGTGTATCAAGTGCCTTTTCTGATCAGTTACTTGAGTCGTTTCATGAGTTTGCAGCCTGGTGATGTTATCTCAACCGGCACCCCTCCCGGTGTGGGCATGGGCCAGAAGCCCGCTGTTTACCTCCGTGATGGGCAGCGAATGCGTTTAGGTATTGATGGCTTAGGTGAGCAGCTGCAGCGTGTTGTGCAGGCTTAAAGTCAAAGGCATTGGTGGGTAATAGGCTCGCTAGTAGCTTGCGCTTGGCAACCAGGGCTTGGTAGAAGGAGCGCGTTAATGCAAGTTCTCGTCTGTTCAAAACCACACCATTTAGAGCTGCGTAACACTAGCCGCCCTGAGTGTGTCGCTGGTTACGCTATTGTGCGTATTCGTCGTATCGGTATCTGTGGAACGGATATTCATGCTTATGGTGGTAATCAGCCCTATTTTGAATATCCCAGGGTATTAGGCCATGAGCTTGCCGGTGAGATAGTCGAGGTCGCTGATGGCCATGCCCAGCACTTACTGGGTAAGCAGGTTTATGTCATACCCTATCTGCATTGCGGTGAATGCCGTGCCTGCCAGCAGCATAAAACCAACTGCTGCCAGAACATGCAGGTGATTGGTGTGCATCAAGATGGCGGCATGGCGGAGTACTTAGCCGTTCCCACTACTCACTTGGTGGTGTCGGAAACACTGTCTATCGATCAGCTGGCCCTGGTTGAGTGCATGGCGATTGGTGCTCACGCGGTAAGGCGTTGCGCGCTACAGGCAGATGAGCTGGCGGTGATTGTGGGCGCAGGCCCAATTGGTATGGGCGTGCTGCAGGTAGCTAAAAGCCGAGGTGCACGCACACTGATGGTCGATACCAACGCTTCCCGGTTGGCTTTTTGCCGTGATGTACTCGGCGCCGATGCGGTGGCGAACCCTCAGGACGTTGATGTGGCTGAGCTAATAAGCCAATTGAATGGGGGCGCATTAGCAGACGTAGTGTTCGATGCCACTGGAAGCCCTCGTGCCATGCAGGCAGGGTTCGATCTGGCAGGCCATGGCGGGCGCTATGTGCTGGTAAGTGTGGTGAAAGCCGATATTACCTTTTGCGATCCAGACTTTCATAAGAAAGAGCTAACGCTGATGGGTAGCCGCAATGCCACTCGCGAAGACTTCGATACCGTGGTGGCGCTGATGGAGAGCGGCGGTATTAACGCTGAAGCCATGATTACTCATCGGGCACCGCTCGCCGATGTGCCCACCCAAATGCCCCAATGGTGTGACCCGGTCAATCAGGTTATTAAGGCCATGATTTCGATTGATGCTGAAGCTGAAGAGGTACACGCATGAGTGACCTAATAGCTATTCAAACTCCCCGTCTCACGCTGCGAATCCATGCACTGGATAATGTGCGTGTTGCCTTGACCGACCTGCCAGCGGGTACGGTGATCGAGGATCAAGGGTTGGTGATTACGCTCCCAGGGCCTGTGCGCCATAAGCATAAGTTCGTGCTTAACGATATGGCTGTTGGCGATATGGTGATTATGTATGGCGTTAGGGTCGGTAAAGTGACGCAGCCTATTGAGGCGGGTGGGGCTATTACGACTGAAAACTTGGTGCACTCAACGGAAGATCTACCTGCCAATACCCGCCAGCCAGCGTGGCAGCCCCCAGAAGTGACCGCGTTTGAGAACACAACGTTTGACGGGTATCACCGCCCGGATGGGCGAGTAGGAACCGCTAATGTCTGGTTGGTGGTGCCTTTGGTGTTCTGCGAGAACCGCAATATTGAGGTGCTGCGTCAGTGTGTTGCGGATGCTTTGGGAGACGACCCGTTTTATGACTACAAGCGTATGGCAAGACAGTTATTGCATGGTGAAGACGCTGCAGAGACAGCGGTGCCCGTTGGTGAACGACTATTCCCCAATGTGGATGGTGTACGTTTTCTGATTCATCAGTTGGGGTGCGGCGGAACGGATGACGATGCTGAAGCGCTATGCCATCTGCTCGCAGGCTACATTTGCCACCCCAACGTGGCGGGAGCAACGGTGCTCAGCCTGGGTTGCCAGAAGGCGCAGATCACAATGCTGCAAGATGCTATCGCAGAGCGTGATCCGAATGGCTACAAGCCTGTCAGCTATTTCGAGCAGCAGCGCTCTGAAAGCGAAGAGATGTTGATTCGTAATGCGCTGACAGCCATTTTTGATGGCCTTAAGCAGGCCAATCAGGTGACGCGGCAGCCAGCGCCTCTCTCTGAGCTAACGCTGGGCGTTGAGTGCGGTGGCTCGGATGGTTTTTCCGGGCTTTCCGCCAATCCTGTCGTCGGTGCGGTGGTGGATCGACTTGTAGCGCTAGGTGGCAGCGGTATTTTGAGTGAGTTCCCTGAGCTGTGTGGTGTTGAGCATGAGTTACTAGCCCGCTGCAGTGATCCGCAAGTGGCCGAGCGGTTTACTTCATTAATGACGGCTTATCAGTGTCACGCCCACGCAGTGGGGGCTGATTTCTCTATGAATCCATCACCCGGGAACGTTCGTGATGGCTTGATTACCGATGCTATGAAGTCGGCCGGGGCCGCTAAAAAGGGTGGGGATAGTCCCGTGGTGGATGTGCTTGATTACACTCAGCCCATGACACGCAAAGGCCTTAACCTGCTATGCACGCCTGGCAATGATGTGGAATCCACTACGGGGCTAGTCGGTTCAGGCGCCAATCTGGTGCTATTTACAACCGGCTTGGGTACGCCCACCGGTAACCCTGTGACGCCCGTCATCAAAATCTCCAGTAACAGCGAACTGGCACGCAGAATGAGCGATGTCATCGACTTTGATGCTGGCCCGATCATTCGCGGTGAAAGCGAGATCGCTGAGTTAGCGGATCAGTTGCTGAGCCTGTGTATTGAAACTGCGTCGGGCCGCTATGTGACTAAGGCAACACGTTTGTCGCAGATGGACTTTATTCCTTGGAAACGAGGAGTGTCACTGTGAAAGCGCCGCTATCTCAAGCCCTTTTACAATGCGACCACCACTGCATCCTCGCTAATCAATTCAGCGATCCCAACCGGGATTACTCCGGTTGTGCAGGTTTACGTACGTCAATAATTGTACTTGCGGTATCGCTGGCGTTGCCCGCACTCTTTTTCTAAACAGAGAGGTTTTAATACCCGCCTACTGCTCAAGGGCAACAGGAATTTCCTTAAATTTGCCACAATCGGCCACCGACTAATTTACCTTTAAGCGCTATTGTTAAGGGCTATGGTTGTTAAGGACTGAGGTTGTTAAGGACTAAAGTTGTTAAAGGCTGTGATGCAAATAAGTAGTCGTTAATTTAACGAGCGTTAGCGGGAGTGGCGGCAATGGCGGGAAACATTCGAAATACGGCGGTACTGGGCAGTGCCGTTTTGCTGGGCGGGCTGCTGGCGCTGGGGCTGGTATGGAGCGGTAGTTATATCAAGGGAGCAGCGGAAGTATGGCAGCAGTCGTCACGTAGCGTCACAGTGCGTGGCTTAGCCGAGCGAGAAGTGCCTGCGGATTTGGTGCTGTGGCCGTTCAACTACAGTGTCAGCGCCAATAGCTTGAGCGAGCTTGAGCAGCAGTTATCCAGCGATGAGCAGGCTATTCGTGATTTTCTGGAGGCGCAGGGGTTTGCAACGGAGCATGTTAGTTCCACTCCACCAAGGATTACCGATCAATTTAGCAATCAGTACGGCGGTCAGCGCCCGGATGAGCGCTACCGCGCTGAAGCGACGCTGCTGCTGCGCTCACCGGATGTTGAGGGTGTGATTGAGGCGATCCCCCGTGCGACTTCATTGGTGCGCGAGGGCGTATTGCTCTCGCCCAGCTACGAATATCGCACGGAGTTTCTATTTACCGGTCTTGATGCTATCAAGCCCGACATGATCGCGGCGGCCACTGCTGATGCGCGCAACGCCGCACAGCAGTTTGCCGAGGATTCCGGTAGCCAGGTGGGCCAGATTCGTCAGGCGACCCAGGGCTATTTTTCCATTGAGGACTTGGATAGCTACACGCCGCAAACTAAGCGTGTTCGCGTCGTCACCACAGTGGACTATTCCTTACAAGACTAGGTCTTACAAAGCTAGGCGTTAAAGGAACAACGCGTTAACGGAGCAACGGTTAGCCAGTGTAATCAATAGCGGTGATGGTATAAAACGTATCACCGTTAGGCGTGAGCACCTTTGCTTCGTCACCCACCTGTTTGCTAAGCAATGCTTTGGCCATGGGGGCATCGATACTGATCCAGCGCTTCTTGGTGTCGATTTCATCGTGGCCCACAATCCTAAGATGAACCTTCCCGCCGTTTTCATCTTCCAGGCTGACGTAGGCGCCGAAAAAAACCTTACTGGTGTCGGCAGGTAGGCGGTCGACGATTTGCAGCTCGTCCAAACGTTTTGTCAGGTAGGTAATCCGGGCAATAACGCGGTTGAGCTCTTTTTTGTTATAGGTGTAATCGGCATTTTCACTGCGGTCACCCTGGGCGGCCGCTTCACCTACTTTCTCTGAAATAGCGGGGCGCTTAACCCGCGACAGGTGATCCAAAATAGCGCGCAAACGAGCCGCCCCCTCTGGAGTAATCAGGTTGCTCTTAGGGGCTTGACGCGGATCTTTGGCTGGATCGCGCCAGCGGGTCATATTGCGGCCTTTCATTACCTATTCCCTATCGTGTTTCGAGCTATCTACCTTACGTTAATTGCGCGAAGCAACCAAGCAGCATACTGTTGGTAAATCATTCAAACGTTCGTTAGGTTTTTTGCTATATTGGGTGAGAGGCCCGCTGTTGGTGGGTCTCATGGTAGGTAAGAGCAGGACAACAATAATTTAGGAGCAACTATGCGAACTCCCTCTTTTTCACGTATATCCTTATCACGCTCATTGATCGCTGCCGCTATTGGCAGCACGCTGGTGCTATCTTCGTTAACCGCTAGCGCATTTGAAGGTGAGTTATTCTCGCTGAAGAACCGCTGGGAGCATACCGTGACTGAGATGCCCGCCAACGAACGTGAACGCACCCTGAAGTCCTTGGCTGGCGAAGCGGAGCAATTAGCCGAGCAGCACAGCGACGAAGCTGACGTACTTGTCTGGCAGGGTATTATTCTGGCTTCTTATGCCCGTGAACGCGGTGGTTTAGGCGCATTAGGTACCGCCGGTGATGCGCGTGATGCCTTGGAAAAGGCGATTAAAATAGATCCCCAGGGGTTGAATGGCTCAGCCTATGTCACGCTAGGGGCGCTTTATGACCGTGCTCCGGGGCGACCACTTGGCTTTGGCAATAGCGATACCGCTGAACGCATGTTCCAGCGTGCCCTGGAGATCCGCCCAGACGGTATTGATGTGAACTACTACTATGCCGCCTTTTTGAAAGAAGAGGGCAATGAGCAGGCCGCCCGCGAGCACGCCCAGCGTGCGGTTAACGGCACCGCTCGTGAAAATCGGCAAGTCTCCGATGAGGCGCTACGCCGCGATGCCGAGGCGTTGCTTAATCAACTGTAAACTACCCACTGAATTGGCATTCCCGGTGGCAAGCATTGATAATAGATCGATTATCACCACTGGGAGTGCCTCATGGCGTCCAACTCCAAGAACGATTCTGTTCAGAATTCTCTCCTTCAGCGCTCTCCTTTTAAAAACACGGCGCTTAGCGTTCCAGATTTAAAGCGCGATGATGTTGAGCTGCTTAAGCGTGAAACGCTGCACCAGGGGTTTTTCCGCTTAGAAGCTTTAGAGCTTCGCCACCGGCTATTTGAAGGCGGTTGGAGCGAACCTATGCGCCGCGAAGTGCACAATCGCTTTGATGCGGTGGGTGTCCTGCTTTACGACCCCGAGCGCGACTCACTGGTGCTCATTGAGCAGTTTCGTGCTGGCGCCATTGATGACGCCGTATCTCCCTGGAAGCTTGAGATCGTCGCCGGTTTGGCAGAAAAAGACGAATCGCTGGAAGACGTGGCGCGTCGCGAGGCGTGGGAAGAGGCCGGTTGCAAAGTGGCCCAACTGACCAAACTACACACTTATTATCCCAGTCCTGGCGCCTGCAACGAGCAAGTAACACTATTTTGTGGTTTGGTAGATACCCAAGGATTAGGTGGGATACATGGCTTAGACGAAGAGCATGAGGATATCCGTGTTCATGTCATGCCTTTTGCGAACGCCTGGGAACTCTTAGAGCAGGGGCGACTCGACAACGCCATGTGTTTAATTGGTCTACATTGGCTTAATAGCCAGCGAGCTTCACTGCGTGCCGCCTCTCAGCGAGCTTTGTCGACAAGTGAGACGACGACAAGTGAGACGACGAACAGCGAAACGACGCAAAGCGAAACAGATAAGGAGTGAACATGGCGAGAACGGCCTATGTCACCGATTTAAAATCGCTCCAAGGGGAGTGCAGCGCCAACTATTTACGCTTGGTGCGCCTGGTGGGCGATATGGAGACCGGCCAGCGCCGTGATATTGCCCTGCGCGGTGATAAACAGCATTTCGGCGATCTGCATCTCTATATTCAACAGCAGGCGCCTTACACCACCATGGTGGATGTGTCCCAGACCGGCCCGCTAGACGCTGTTCTGGAAGGGCCGCGTATGCGGGTACACCTCTATCACGATGTGCGTATGGCGGAGGTGACCGACTTTCAGCGCGAGCGCCACTTTAGTGGCCGCTATCGCTATCCCAACGCTCGCATGCATCAGCCGGATGAGAAGCTGCAGCTCAATCGTTTCTTAGGCGAGTGGCTGGCTCACGGCCTTGCCCACGGCCATACCGCTGATGTGCCGGAGATGCCCTAATGCGGGTAGTACAGATTACCGATGCTCACTTGTATGCGGATACTCAGGCACGCTCCCGCGCTGGCATCCCTTGGCGGCAGTTTCAGCAGGTGTTGAGCGCCGTTGTCGCCGCAAGGCCCGATATCGTGCTGTTTACCGGTGACGTTAGTCAGGACGGCTCAGCCGCATCCTACGCTTTAGCAGTGCAGGCGATGGAACAGTTGCCTTGCCCCTGGTACTGGCTGCCGGGTAATCACGACCAGCTCGAGTTGATGGCTGCCGAGCGCCCGATGGTCGACCAAGTGGACATGGGGGCGTGGCGCATACTGCTGCTCAATACCCAGGTAGAAGGCAAGCCCTATGGGGAACTGGGAAGCGAGCGACTTGCCAAGCTCGCTGAGCAGCTTGAACAGGATGGGCGACCCACGCTAATCGCCATGCACCACCCGCCTGTGGACGTAGGCGCGGTGTGGATGGATGCCATTGGTTTGCAGGATCGCGACGCGTTTTGGCAACTGCTAAGCCAATGCCCACAGGTCAAAATCGTCCTATTTGGTCACGTACATCAAGCCTACGCCGAGCACCATAGCTTAGGTGAAGGTTTAGGCGAAGGTGCAGGCGAACCCACTATTGATGTGTATGGCTGCCCAGCAATGGCAGATCAGTTCCTGCCTGCCGCTGAGCAGTTCGCCGTTGATGAGGCCTCTCGGCCTGGCTATCGCATTGTTGATTTGACTGGGAGTGATGCTCAACAGGGCGAGTGGCAAAGTTGGATTGAGCGCATCGAATAGAAGACAGTCTCCAGAAGTTATCTCTTTCTCACTCTCAGATAGGTGATTTAGGAATAAAAAGATAGTTATTAATTCTTTTGGGTTATTATCAGCTAGGCGTTACCCTAACTGCATACGAACGTACAATATTAGAACGTACACTGTTTCTAGCTTGTGTGACGAGCATGTTTTTGTGAGGTAAGGGGCCATGACCCAATTGTCTACTGTTTCTTCAGCGACGCAGGGGGAAGCTTTTAACGCCCCTGATGCTGCGCGTTTGACCCACCTTAAGCAGTTAGAAGCGGAGTCTATTCATATTATCCGCGAAGTCGCCGCTGAGTTCTCCAACCCAGTGATGATGTACTCCATTGGTAAAGACTCATCAGTCATGCTGCATCTGGCGCGTAAAGCCTTCTACCCAGGTACGCCGCCTTTTCCGCTGCTGCACGTAGACACCACCTGGAAATTTCGCGAGATGATCGAGTTCCGTAACCGTATGGCTGCTGAAGCGGGTATGGAATTGCTCGTGCACACCAATGAAGAGGGGCGGGCGGCGAATATCAATCCGTTCGACCACGGCAGCGCTAAATATACCGACATCATGAAAACCCAGGCGCTTAAACAAGCGCTGGAAAAGCACGGGTTTGATGCAGCCTTTGGTGGTGCCCGTCGCGATGAAGAGGCGTCACGGGCCAAGGAGCGTGTCTACTCGTTCCGTGATAAGTATCACCGCTGGGATCCCAAAAATCAGCGTCCTGAGCTGTGGAATGTGTATAACGCCAAGGTTAATAAAGGCGAATCGATTCGCGTGTTCCCGCTCTCCAACTGGACTGAGCTGGATATCTGGCAGTACATCTATTTAGAGTCGATTCCTATTGTGCCGCTCTACTACTCGGCCAAACGGCCTATCGTTGAGCGCGACGGTATGCAAGTTATGGTGGATGACGAGCGTATGCCGTTAGCGCCCGACGAAGTACCGGAAATGAAGTCGGTGCGATTTAGAACGCTTGGCTGCTACCCGCTGACCGGTGCGGTGGAGTCCGAAGCGGCGACGCTGCCGGAAATTATTCAAGAGATGCTGCTGACCCGTACCAGCGAGCGCAGTGGCCGCGCCATTGACCGTGACCAAGTGGGTTCGATGGAGAAGAAAAAGCGCGAGGGGTACTTCTAATGTCTCACCAATCCAATTTAATTGCCGACAATATCGAAGAGTACCTGCACGAGCATGAAAACAAAGACCTGCTGCGTTTTATTACCTGCGGCAGCGTTGACGACGGCAAATCGACGCTGATTGGTCGGCTGCTTCATGACTCGAAAATGATCTTTGAAGATCAGTTGGCGGCGATCACCCAGGCCTCTAAAACCAGCGGTACCACCGGTGATACCGTTGATCTGGCGCTATTGGTGGATGGCCTACAGTCTGAACGCGAGCAGGGCATTACCATTGATGTGGCGTACCGCTTTTTCTCTACCGATAAGCGTAAGTTCATTATTGCCGATACGCCGGGGCATGAGCAGTACACCCGCAATATGGCCACGGGCGCTTCCACGGCCAGCCTGGCGATTATCTTGATCGATGCCCGTTACGGTGTGCAGACCCAGACTCGTCGTCACAGCTTTATCGCCGACCTGCTGGGTATCCAGCATCTGGTGATTGCGGTCAATAAAATGGATCTGGTGGGCTTCTCCGAGCAGCGCTTTAACGAGATAGTCGATGAGTACCGTGCCTTTGCCACTAATCTCCAAGCGTCGGATATTCGCTTTGTGCCAATGTCGGCGCTGAATGGCGACAATGTGGTCAATCGTAGTGAACAAACGCCCTGGTACTTTACCGGCAGTTATCAGGGGAAAACGCTGATCGAGCTGTTGGAGAGCGTCGAGATAACCCGCGATCAAAACCTCACTGACCTGCGCTTGCCTGTGCAGTACGTCAACCGCCCAAACCTTGATTTTCGCGGTTACTGCGGCACTTTGGCGGCTGGTGTGTTGCGTCCCGGGCAAGCTGTTAAGGCGCTCCCGTCGGGTAAAACATCGCGGGTTGAGCGGATTGTTACCTTTGATGGCGACCTTGCGGCGGCTTATCCTGGCCAAGCCATCACCGTAACACTGGAAGATGAGATCGATATCTCCCGTGGCGATTGGCTGGTAGCGGCAGATAGCGAACTGCCGCTCTCCAATAGCTTTAAAGCCGATATTGTCTGGATGCAGGACGAGGCTTTAACGCCGGGTAAGCTGTATGATTTCAAGCTGGCGACCCGCGACCTTTCCGGCCAGGTCAGCGCGATTGATTACCAAATCGACGTTAATACTCTGGAAAAGCATGCCACGCACTCGCTGGACTTAAATGCGATTGCCCGCTGCGATGTGGAGCTGACCGCGGCCATTCCGGTGGATGACTACCGCACCAGCCCGGGCACCGGCAGCTTTATCATTATCGATCGGCTGACCAATGTGACCGTAGGCGCAGGTATGATTCGTGGCACTGCAAGCGCTTCAGGCAGTGCATCAAGTGCCACCGACTGGGCGGCCTTTGAACGCGATCTGAATGCCTTGGTGCGTAAGCATTTCCCCCACTGGGAAGCGAAAGATATCAGCGGCTTGTTTAACCGCTAAATGTAATCGCTTAAAGCAAAACGGCACGCCTGCAAGGCGTGCCGTTACTATTTTGGGGGCTTGCAAGATTACTCGGCGTTAGGGAAAAACAGCTGCTGCCCATCCACCTCGTAATCGGCAATCGCTTGCTGCCCCTCGTCTGATACGAGCCACTCGTGCCACTGGGCAGCGAGGTCGTGTTTCAAGTGCGGGTGACGGTCGGCTGAAAGCAGCAGGCTACCGTACTGATTGAACAGCGCTTCATCGCCTTCAAACAGTAGCGTTAAGTCTTGTGGATTTTCAAACGCAACCCAGGTAGCGCGATCGGTAAACGTGTAGGCGCCCATACCCGCGGCGGTATTCAGCGTAGGGCCCATGCCACTACCCAGTTCGCGGTACCACTCGCCCTGGGGCGTGATGCCCGCATCTTCCCATAGACGCAACTCAGCGCGGTTGGTGCCGCTATCGTCACCCCGTGAGGCAAAGGGCGACTCGCTCTCGGCGATGCGTTGCATGGCATCGGTGACTGATTCACTGGCGCTGATGCCAGCAGGGTCATCGCTGGGGCCAACGATGACAAAATCGTTGTACATCACATTAAGGCGCTCGGTGGCGTAGCCATCGGCCACAAACTGCTCTTCGCCCGCGGTGTCGTGTACCAGCAGGCTATCGGCATCGCCACGGCGACCAATTTCAAACGCCTGCCCGGTGCCTACGGCTACCACGCGTACATCAATCCCTGTTTCTTCAGTGAAGGTAGGAATAATAGCGTCGAACAAACCTGAGTTTTCGGTCGAGGTGGTCGAGGCCAGTGTGATGTAGTCATCCGCTGCCAGCAGCGTGCCGCTCCAGGAGAGCCCTAGCGTGCCTGCGATTAACAATGCAGTAGTCTTATTCATGGTATGGCTCCTTGATCGTTTTTCATTTATCTAGCTGTTTCAGGGCTACCAAACGAGTTCGCCGCGAATAAACGCACCAGCCTCACGTGAGGAGGGAGCGGTAAAAAAGTCGTTGGCGGAGGTGTGTTCCAGCAACTCGCCGTTATGCAAAAACAGCACGTCATCGGCCAAACGGCGTGCTTGGTGTAGGTCGTGGGTGGTCATCACAATGCGCGTGCCGCTGTGGTGAAACTCAAGCACGGCATCTTCAACGGCCTTGATGGCGGCAGGGTCGAGTGCGGAGGTGGGTTCATCTAGAAACAGCACCTGTGGATTGAGCAGCCAAGCACGTGCCAGTGCCAAACGTTGCTGTTCGCCGCCAGATAGCACCCGCGCTGGCCGTTTGGCGAGATGCGCCAGACCAAACCTCTCTAACGCACTCATTGCCTGGGATTTGCGGTTTTGACGGGCTGTTTTATGAATGGCTAATACGTAGGTCAGGTTATGTAGCGCCGAGCGGCGCAGCAGCACGGGGCGCTGGAAGACCATGGCTTGGGCAGGTGGCGCGCCTTGCCAGCGTACTGTGCCGCTGGTAGGCGTTAATAGGCCATGGGCCAAGCGCATGAGCAGGCTTTTGCCCGCGCCGTTGGGGCCCATGATGAGCGTTCGCTGGCAGCCTGTCAGGCGCAAGGTAGTAGGCTTGAGCAGCGTATGGCCGCGATGGATAAAACCCACGCTATCGAGCTCTAGGGTGGCGGTGGGAGGAGCGTAGTGTGCGTTCATCCCAGCCGCCGTTTCGCCGTTTCGCCGATTATATGGGCGATAGCATTAATCAGGGTGACCAGGGCGAGCAGAATAATCCCCAGGCCAAGCGCCATAGGCAGGTTGCCCTTGCTGGTTTCCAGCACAATGCTGGTGGTCATTACGCGGGTAACGCCATCGATATTGCCACCCACAATCATCACCGCGCCGACCTCGGCGCTGGCGCGGCCAAAGCCGGCCAGGATCACCGTGATCAGCCCAAAGCGCGCATCCCATAGCAGAGTGGGGATCATGCGTAGGCGCGTAAGCCCCAGTGAGTTCAACTGCTCGGCATACTCGCTGTGGAGCGCTTCAACCTGTTGGCGGGTAAGGGCGGCGATAATGGGAAGTACCAGAATCACCTGAGCGATCACCATCGCCGTCGGCGTAAATAGTAGCCCCCAGGCGCCTAGCGGGCCTGCCCGTGAAAGCAGCAGATAAACGCACAGCCCGGCGACTACGGGTGGCAAACCCATCAAGGCATTAAGGGCAATAATCACTACATTGCGACCGGGAAAGCGCCACAGCGCCAGCGCGGCGCCTAAGGGCAGCGCTATTAGGCTGGCAATAATCACCGCCACCAGAGATACCTGCAGCGAGAGCACCACAATGGAGATTAACGCGTTATCCATACTCAGGATTAGGGCGAGGGCGGTACTAAAGGCGTTGTCACTGGTCAGCATTGAGCATCGGCGTCATTATTATGTGATATTGAGCATGATGTACTGAAAAATGACCTAATGCACTTGAGGCTGAAATTCATGCAGTCTTATGCAGTAAATTGCTTATACCCAGCGAAGGGCTCGTTGCGATGGCTGAACAATATGCTTACCTGACCACCGCAGAAGTCGCTGACTATTTACGCTTAAAAGAGCGCAAGGTCTACGACCTGGTTCGCCAAGGCCAGATTCCTTGTAGCCGGGTAACGGGAAAGCTGCTGTTTCCCCGCCAACAGATTGATTTATGGGTGCTGAGCCATTTGGAAGGCGACCAGGCGCAGCGTTTTTCGGTACCGCTGGTCGTCGCGGGGAGTCAGGATCCGCTGCTGGAATGGTCGATTCGAGAGAGCGGCTCTGATTTAGCGATGCTCTGCCAGGGCAGCGGCGACGGTGTACGGCGTTTGATTGATGGCAAGGCGATGCTGGCAGGTATTCATCTGCTGGATGCTTCCACCCAACGCTACAACGAGCCCAGCCTGCTTGGTTTAAGCGGTATGAGCGACCTGCTGATAGTGCACTGGGCCAAGCGACGCCAGGGGTTGCTCTTGCCCACAGATAACCCGCTAAAAATCCATGGGCTGAACGACTTGAAGCGGCCCGATATTCGCGTGGCATATCGCCAGCCAGATGCGGGAGCAGCGAGGCTGCTGAGCTGTTTGCTAGCACGGGCGGGGATTGATAGCTCCGCGCTTAACTGGGCGCCACACGCTTCATTAAGTGAGGATGATTTGGCAATTAGCATCAGCCAGGGCGAAGCTGATGTAGGGCTTGGCATTGAAGCTGCCGCCCATCGTCAGCAGTTAAGCTTTATTCCGCTATGCGAAGAGCCATTTGATTTAATTATGCAGCGGCGTAGCTATTTCGAACCCGCCCTGCAGCGGCTGTTGGCATTTACTCATCAGGCACGCTTTGCTGAGCGAGCGAGGCAGCTGGGCGGCTACGATCTTGGTGAGGCAGGCAAGATTGTCTATAACGCTTAGTGCAGCCAGTTAACTCGTTAGCAGGTTAGCTTGACGCTGTTACTGTATGCGCCACAATGGTGAAGCGTTACTAACGCAAATCATCACGAAAAGGAGAGCATGATGAAACAAGCATTAAACGGACAACGCGTGGCGATTTTAGCCGCCGATGGTTTTGAAGAGTCAGAACTCAGCGTGCCGCGTGCTGCCCTGCAAAAAGAGGGTGTCGAGGTTCACATCATCACTCCCGATGGAAAAGGGATTCGCGCTTGGGCGGAAACCGATTGGGGGGATACCTACGAGGCAGATAAAGCGCTTGCTGATGTCAATGAGTCCGACTACCACGGCTTGGTTCTTCCCGGTGGCCTATTCAACCCTGATGAGCTGCGCACCAATGAAGAAGCTCTACACTTCGTCAAAGCGTTTTTCCAGGCGGGCAAGCCCGTCGCGGCTATTTGCCATGCGCCGTGGATTTTAATCAACGCAGGCGTGGTCGAAGGGCGTCGCATGACCTCGGTACCCAGTGTTGCCCAGGATTTGCGCAATGCAGGCGTTGAATGGGTCGACGAATCGGTTGTAGTTGATAGTGGCCTTGTGACCAGCCGCACGCCGAAAGACTTGGATGCCTTTAACGCCAAGTTACTTGAGGAGCTTCAAGAAGGGCGTCATTCTGGTCAGCACGCTTGATGAGCTTATTGCGTGAGTGGGCAAGCTTTGTCAAAAGGCTTGTCCACGTAATTGCCAAACCTATCAAAGGTGACAGTGGTCGCGGTGGTATGGTGGTGCATCCTTACCGTGGCTATGGATCTCAGCGTGAAGTGTTTGTCATGGGAAGGGTGTTTCGCCAAGCCGCGCTAGGACGCATCATCCCTCGCCATGGCATGCTGCGCGACACCGCCGATGTTGCACGGCGGGTTTTGCGCCGAGGGCTGGCTGATGCTCAGGTTGAGATACATATTGGCGAAAACCAGCTCTGCGTGGGCACTGATCGCGATGGCTATTTTGATGTGCACTTGCCGATTAGCCATACGCTGCCGATCGACGTTTCCTGGCACCGCGCTGATATCTTGGTGCATTGCCCCGGTCAGACCCCGGTACGCACCCATGTAGAAGTTTACGTGCCACCGCCAGAGGCGGACTTGCTGGTGATTAGCGATATTGATGACACCGTCATGTTTACCGGCGTAGCAGAGAAGCTGAAAATGCTTTATCGCCTGTTCGTTAAAAAACCTCACCGGCGTACGGCTTTTCCTGGTGTCGCATCGCTTTATCAAGCGCTGCATCGCGGTGTAAGCGAACGCGCTGAACGCCCCATTTTGTATGTCTCTCGTGGGCCGTGGGCGATATACGAAATGCTCGAAACCTTTTTTCAGATTAATCGCATTCCTGTCGGGCCGATTATTTTTTTACGCGAGTGGGGTATTTCTTTGCGCCGCCCCTGGCCACGCCGTGCCGAAGAGCATAAGCGCGACCTGATTGATCGTATGTTGACCCTTTACAGCGAGCTGCCGTGCATACTCATCGGCGACAGCGGCCAGCACGATCCAGAAGTGTATATCGAAATTGTCAAAGCCTACCCAAACCGCATTAAAGCTATCTACATTCGGCGTGTGGATAAAGATCCTAAGCGGGAGGAGGCCATTCAGCGCTTGCGCGATGAGCTGGTGGGTACCCAGTGCGAGCTGGTACTAGCTGCCGATAGCGTGCTGATCGCCGAACACGCCCACGCCCAAGGTGATATCTCTTCACACGGCTTGCAGGCGGTTCAGCGCGACGTAGAAGAGCACCGCAACGATCCTACCTAACCACACTCCCGCATAACGCTGTTGCCAAGTCAGTCCCCGTGGTAAAACAGCCATTCGGTCTGTGAAAAATATGTGCGTGTGGCTATTCGCGTGCATTGGCTTATCAACAGGGGCTGCCATGGTTGTTCTGCTGATCATTTTTGCGCTGGCGGTTTTTGTGCTCCCCAATGTGTGGGCTAAATGGGTGCTCAAGCGCCATACCCGTGGCCGAGACGATTATCCCGGCACGGGGGCCGAACTGGCAGATCATTTGCTGCGCAGGCTGGGCATTGAGGGAGCAAGTGTAGAGCGCACCGAATTTGGCGATCATTACGACCCCGAAACGCGCTGCGTGAGGCTTTCCCCAGACAACTATGATGGCCGCTCGCTAACTGCCGTCACCGTGGCCGCTCATGAGGTCGGTCACGCTATTCAACATCATCAGGGCTACGCGCCACTGCTGGCGCGCAGCCGATTAGTCGGCGTTGCGCAAAAAGCCGAAAAACTCGGCGCTCTATTGATGATGGCCGCCCCGTTCCTGTTTCTATTGACCCGTTTGCCGGGTGGCCTGGCGATTGTGATTGCCATGGCGGTCATCAGCTTTGGCACCGCGGCATTGGTGCATCTAGTGACCTTGCCGGTAGAGTTCGATGCCAGCTTTAACCGTGCACTACCGCTGCTAAAAGAGTATGTGCCACCTTACGATATGCCCGGCGCCCGGCATGTGCTTACCGCCTGCGCATTTACCTATGTGGCAGCCTCACTCGCTAGTGTGATGAACTTAGGGCGCTGGCTGGTGATTTTGAGAAGGTAGCTTTCACCCAGGCTTATTGGCCAAAATCACCGCTCTTCGCGGTGCGGGGTAGCCTTCAATAGTGCGGGTGCGGTCTTCAGGGTCGAGAAAGTCGGCCAACGATTGGTAAGTCATCCACTCGGTTGATCGCTGCTCGTCTAGCGTGGTAACGGCTTCATCAACCACGCGTACGTTAGTAAAGCCGCAGCGCTCCAGCCAGTGGCAGAGCGCTTGGGAAGAGGGCAGGAAGTAGACGTTGGGCATGGCGGCGTAACGCTCGCCGGGTACAAAGACCGTCCGCTCATCGCCTTCGACCACTAGGGTCTCCAGCACCAGCTCGCCACCCGGTGCCAACGCCGCTTTTAGCTGCTGAAGATGTTCCAGCGGAGCAGGACGGTGATAGAGCACGCCCATGGAAAACACCGTATCGAAAAAGCCTAGGTTGTCTGGCACATCTTCTATACCCACGGGTAAAAACTGCGTTCTACCGTCATCGGCATCGCCGACGAAGTGGCGAACCGCCTGAAACTGCCAGTAGAAGCGTGGCGAAGGGTCGATCACCAACACAAAAGCCGCACCTGCCCCAGCCATGCGCCATGCGTGGTAGCCGCTGCCGCCGCCCACATCGAGCACCTTGCGATATTTTAGCGGTGCCAGGTGTGGCGCCACTCTCTGCCACTTCCAGTCCGAGCGCCACTCAGTGTCAATATGGATGCCACCCAGTTGAAAAGGGCCTTTACGCCAGGGGGCAAGCTTTCTCAGCAGATTGAAGCATTGGCGCCGCTGGCTGTCGCTAAGATCGAGATCGACGCTGACAGTATCGCTGTCCAGCTGGACGTGCCGCTCATTGGGGAGCGCAGGAAGTTTGGCCACGGCCTTTTCCCAGGCAGACAAGTCGCCGTGGCGGTTGCGGTCAAGCCCATAAGCTAGCTGCTCGGGCAGCTTCGCTAACCAGGGTGTTAGCGAGGCATCCAGGCTAGCTTGATCTAAAAACGCCTGATAAATCGCGCGATGATCGTCGGATAACGGCGACACCTTTAACCCTCCTTAAACGCAATCAGCGAGGCAAAGTTGAGGTACTGAAACCAGGTCATTGAGCGCGGAAAGCCTGCCTGCTTTAGCCGCCCATGCAACGCGTCCAGCGTGTCTGGCACCAGAACGTTCTCCAGGGCTGTGCGTTTTTGGCTGATTTCCAAATCGCTATAGCCATTGGCGCGCTTAAAATCGTGGTAGCGTTCGACCCGCCAAGCGTTATCGCGCTCGTCAGCATCCACGGTTTTCTCAGAAAGAATCAGCACGCCGCCAGGTTCCAGCGCTGCATACAGCCGTGCCAACAGCGCATCGCGGTCGGCAGCAGGCAGAAACTGCAGGGTAAAGTTGAGAATGATCATGCCGGAAGGCGCATACTCTAGGGTACGAATGTCGGCTTCTTCCACCTGGATAGAGTACGCTGGACATTCATCCGCAAAGGTTTGCCGTGCCTGAGCCACCATCGCGGGTGAAAGATCGACGCCTGTGTAGCGAAAAGCGTCAGGCGCCAACGCCCCCGCCAGCGCAAGGCCTGAGGCGCCCAGCGAGCAGCCGAGGTCATAGACATGGGCGCCATGGCGAAGATGGCGCTGGGCAATTAAACTCAGCATGCCCAAAATTTGCCCATAGCCAGGCACTGATCGGCGGATCATATCAGGAAAACAGGCGACTACCTTCTCATCGAAAGAGAACCGCGCTACGCGGTCAAGGGGTGTCGAAAAGATAGCGTCACGGTAAGATGCATCACTCATGGGCAAGCCGGTATTGTAAATGAGGCTGAGTAGTTTACGCGCCCTTTGTATGTCAGAACAGTATGTCAGAACAGTACGCCAGAACAGACCTTGCACGGAACGACGCCACTGGAGATGCCACATGGCCTCAGCATCAAGCGCTACCCCCGATACGTTACCTGCGTGGCAGACGTTAAAGCATCACGCTGAAACGCTGCAGCACGTTCACCTAAAAACGCTGTTTGGCACCGAACCCTCGCGCTGGGAGAGCTTTACTCGCCAGGTGGCGGGCTTGACGCTGGATCTTTCCAAGCAGCGCTGGGATGACGATACGCTCGAGCATCTGTTTACGCTGGCTACTGAAGCGGGTGTGCCTTCAGCGATTGAGGCACTGCTAAGCGGTAAGCGAGTGAACGTTAGCGAAAACCGTCCGGCGTTACACACGGCGTTGCGTTTACCTGCCGATGCCACGCTCGAGGTTGAAGGTGAAAATATCGTTGCTGCCGTGCACGAAAGCCTTGCCCAAATGGAGCGCTTGGTCAGTCGGCTGCACGCAGGGCAGTGGCGGGGCGCCACCGGCAAACCGATTCGGCATGTGGTGAATCTTGGCGTTGGCGGCTCCGACCTGGGGCCATTGATGGTTACCCACGCCTTGGCAGACTTTCGGCCGAAAGGTATTCATCCGGTTGAGGTGCATTTTGCCTCTACCATGGATGGTTCGCAGTTGGCGGATTATCTAAGCCGTTTGAACCCTGAAACCACTATCTTTGTGCTGTCGTCCAAGTCGTTCACGACCATTGATACGCTCTCTAACGCTAACACTGCCCGGGAATGGCTGTTGGGCCGTTTGACCCAGCATGGTGCGACTCCGATTAGTGCTGAGTTAGTTGTTCGCCAACACTTCATCGGGGTGTCGGCGAGTCCTGACAAAATGACCGAGTGGGGCATTGCGGACGACCACCAGTTAACTTTTTGGGAATGGGTAGGTGGGCGCTACTCGCTGTGGGGCACTATTGGCTTGCCGATTGCGCTGGTGGTGGGGATGGAGAACTTCCGCGAATTTTTGGCCGGTGCGCACGCCATGGATCACCATTTCGCTAAGGCAGAAATGTCGGAGAACCTGCCCGTGCTGCTGGCGTTAGCGGGGATTTGGAACGTCAATTTTTTGGATATCCGCGCGCACTCCATACTGCCTTATGACGGGCGATTGGAATATTTCGCCGCCTACCTTGAACAGCTGGAGATGGAGTCCAACGGCAAGTCGGTTACCCGTCAAGGCCAGCCGATTAACTACTCGACTTGCCCGGTGCTTTGGGGCCAGCTTGGCCCTAATGCCCAGCACGCGTTTTACCAGTTGCTGCACCAGGGCACGCAGCCGGTGGTGTGTGATTTTATTGCACCGCTCAAACGCTACGATGAGGTGGAAGACCCGGATACCCGGCGCCACCTTAAAACCCAGCACCGTCTGGCGCTGGCCAATTGCTTTGCCCAGTCCCGTGTATTGATGCTTGGTGACGATGCCTTGGAAGATGACGGCCCAAGGCCGGAGCATAAGCGTTACCGGGGTAATCAGCCCTCCACCACGGTGCTGCTTGATCAACTCACGCCTTCTACGCTGGGTGCGCTTATCGCGCTTTATGAGCATAAGGTGTTTGTTCAGGCGGTCATTTGGGATATTAATCCGTTTGACCAGTGGGGCGTTGAGTTGGGTAAACAGATTGCCACCGATACCCAGAAAATCATCGACGGTGAAGGCGATCTATCGCGGATGGATGCCTCAAGCCGCGGGTTGATTGAGGCATTCTGGGCGGCAGAGCAGGAGTGACCTATCCTTGGCGCCCCTGGCAATAAGCATGGCTAGATATACAGCTTTTTGCTTTTCCGCTATCCTGTGCTTCTTTGCAAGCCGCCAATGACTCGTTTCAGCATTCAATATGGCTGCCAGTACGATTTGCTAAGCACGAATTGCTAAGTACGAATTGATAAGTACGCTTTTTCAGGGAACCGACGTTACATGACCCAGTTTGATGCCTCTCAGTACGGCGCGAGTTCCATCGAAGTCCTGTCGGGCCTCGAGCCGGTTCGTAAACGTCCCGGTATGTACACCGACACCACACGCCCTAACCACCTTGCTCAGGAAGTCATCGATAACAGCGTCGATGAGGCGCTGGCGGGCCATGCCACCGAGATCAACGTTGTGCTGCATAGCGACGGCGGGATCGAAGTGCAGGACAATGGCCGTGGTATGCCTATCGACCTGCATCCTGAGCATGGCGTTTCTGGCGTTGAGCTTATTTTTACCAAGCTGCATTCAGGCGGTAAGTTCTCCTCCACTAGCTACCGCTTCTCCGGCGGCCTGCACGGTGTCGGTGTTTCGGTGGTGAATGCGCTTTCGCGCCGCTTGGATGTGGAAGTTACCCGCGATGGCGCACGCCATGCCATGGCCTTCGAGTTCGGTGAAAAAGTCGAAGAGCTGCATGAAATTGGTAAAGCGCCCAAGCGGGCGAGTGGCACACTAGTACGTTTCTGGCCCGATGAGAGCTACTTCGATAGTCCCAAGCTAGCGCTAACCCGGCTCAAACATCTGCTGCGTGCCAAAGCGGTGCTTTGCCCCGGGCTCAAGGTCAAGCTGGTAGAGCCCGAGGGCACCACCACCGAGTGGCAGTTCGCCGATGGCCTGCGCGACTATCTCGTTGAAGCCACAGACGGCTATGAAGTGCTGCCTCGGGAGCCCTTTGTTGGCCATTTTAACGACGACGAACACGGCGTGGACTGGGCGATTCAGTGGCTACCCGAAGGCGGCGAAGCGCTGTTGGAGAGTTACGTCAACCTGATTCCTACACCCCAGGGCGGCACCCATGTAAACGGCTTTCGTTCTGGGCTGTTGGACGCGTTACGGGAATTCTGCGAATACCGCAATCTGTTGCCCCGCGGCATCAAGCTCACCGCCGATGACCTTTGGGAGCGCACTTCCTTTGTGCTCTCGGTAAAAATGCTCGACCCGCAATTTGCCGGGCAAACCAAAGAGCGTCTCTCGTCGCGAACTATTGCGGGCTTTGTCTCCGGCGTGGTTAAAGACGCTTTCTCCCTATGGTTGAACCACCATGTGGATCAAGCCGAAGCGATTGCTGAGCTGGTCATCAGCGCGGCGCAGAATCGCCAGAAAAAAGCTAAGAAGGTTGCCCGTAAAAAGGTCACTTCTGGCCCGGCGCTGCCCGGTAAGCTCGCGGACTGCTCCGGCCAAGACCCCGCGCAAAGCGAGCTGTTTTTGGTCGAGGGAGACTCTGCCGGCGGCAGTGCCAAACAGGCGCGAAACCGTGAAACCCAGGCGATACTGCCGCTGCGCGGTAAGATCCTGAATACTTGGGAAGTGGAAACCCACGATATCTACGGCTCCCAGGAAGTTCACGATATTGCGGTGGCGATTGGCGCCGACCCCGGCAGCGCCGATCTGGAAAAGCTGCGCTACCACAAGATCTGTATTCTCGCCGACGCCGACTCCGATGGTCTGCACATCGCCACGCTGCTGTGCGCGCTGTTTGTGCGCCACTTCCCGAGCTTGGTCGATGCGGGCCACGTCTATGTGGCGATGCCGCCGCTTTACAGGATTGATCTGGGCAAAGAAGTGCACTACGCCCTGGATGAGAGCGAAAAAGCCGCCATTCTCAAGCAACTGGCCAGTAAGCGCGGTACGCCTAATGTGCAGCGTTTCAAGGGCTTGGGGGAGATGAGCCCGCTGCAGCTGCGTGAAACCACCATGTCCACGGAAACCCGGCGACTGGTGCAGCTCACCTTGACCGATGGCGATGGCACCATGGAGATGATGGATATGTTGCTAGCAAAAAAACGCGCGGGCGATCGTAAAAAGTGGTTGGAAGATTACGGTAACCTTGCCGATATCGAGGTGTAGATAAAACAGCTAAGCGTTAATAAGGCGTTGTTAAGGCATCGTTACAGTAACGCGTGCTTTAGCCGATAGTTGAATGTAGGGCTTACAAATTCTAATAACCGCACATTCATAGGGGAAAAAAATTGTTTAAAACCATATCTAGGCAGCTAACACTGGCTGCACTTGCACTTATGCTACTGATGGCCGCCAGTATCTACGCCGTGATGGCGTGGCGGGGGCAACCGCTGGTGATTGAAGCAAGCCAGTCGTTGGTGGATCGAACAGGCGGATCGATCGTTAACGCTTTGGATGCGCAGTTATCGCGGGTTGAAGGCAATACATCGAGTCTTGCCGCGTTGGCTGAGTCGTTACCTCGCGAAGAAGAACTTTATTTGCAAGCCTTCCCTAGAGTGGTGGATGACAATGGTAACAGCGTCATTGTCGGCGGGGGGATTTGGCCAGAGCCTAATGCATTTGAAGCAGGGGTTGAGCGCTTTAGCTTCTTTTGGGCAAGGAACGAGCAGGGCGGGCTTGAGTTTTTAGATGATTACAACGCCCCCGGTATGTCGCCCTATCAGGATGAAGAGTGGTACAGCAGCGCCCGTGACGCCGAACCAGGGCAGTGCGTGTGGTCAACGGCCTATCGTGATCCTGCTACGGGCGTGGCAATGGTGACGTGTAGCGTCCCTTACTATCTCGATGATGAGTTTGCGGGCGTGGCCACTATTGATATGCAGCTTGAGGGTGTGGCCGAGTTCTTAACTGAAAACGGCGGTGCGACCGGTGGTTATGCGTTTGTGCTTGATAGCGCGGGCAATGTGATTCATTTCCCGGGTGCTGATCTGGAAACGGATGAGATGCAAGGTCTGGCGAATTTAATAAGCAGTATGCCTTGGTTGCAGCCGGTAATTGATGGCCTAAATGAAGGGCGTGACGAAGTCAGCGTTGAAACCGCAGGTGTGCTGAATGCCCCCGCTTCGGTGCGTTTGTTTGATATGCAGGATACTGGCTGGACGCTTGGTTTAATGACGCCTCAAGAGGAAGTGACGGCGCTGGCGCGTACCCTAACGCGTGATTTGTTGGTTGTCATTCTGCCCTTGTTAGCGCTGTTGCTTGCTCTTGGTTGGTGGGGTGGACGCATCCTGTTGCGGCAAATTCGCAGTACCACGCTGCAGATTGATCAGTTAGGGCAGGGTGGCTCTAGCCGTGAGCTGACTATTTATCGCGACGATGAAATTGGCGAGCTACGCAGCGCTGTCAACCGCTACTCGGATAAACTGCAGCATCTATTTGGCGACGTGCGCAGCGTGGCGGATGCCATCGCCAGTGAGTCGACGGAAATTGCCGCGGGTAATACCGAGCTTTCTAGCCGCACCGAAGAGCAAGCAGCTTCTCTGCAAGAGACCTCTTCCACGATGGAAGAAATGGCGGCAACGGTGAAGCGCAACGCTGACAACGCCCAAGAGGCAGACCAGCGAGCGAAGGAGTCAGTGGAAAAAGTTAAGCAAGGTGGTGAGCAAGTATCGCGGCTGGCGCAATCCATGGAAGCGATCAACGAAAGCTCCGGTGAAGTGTCTACCATTGTTAGCGTGATTGAGAATATTGCCTTCCAAACCAATATATTGGCGCTAAACGCCTCGGTAGAGGCAGCGCGGGCAGGTGAGCATGGTCGTGGGTTCGCCGTGGTGGCTAGCGAAGTCCGCGAGCTGGCGTCACGCAGTGCTGCCTCTGCCAGAAACATTAATGGGCTGATTAAAACCACTTCTGAGCAGATTGCGACCGGTAGTGGCTATGCTCAGGCGGCTGAATCTGCCATGAAAGAAATTGTAGTGGCGATTGAAGAGGTGACCGCGCGAATTAGTGAAATCAGCCAAGCGTCTGGCGAGCAGACCAACGGCATTGACGAGATCAACCGGGCCGTTACCCAAATGGATACGGTAACGCAACAGAACGCCGGTTTGGTTAGCCAGGCCGCTGGTGCTGCTAATGAGTTGTCGCTTCAGGCCCAGCGCTTGAAAGGATTGCTTGATGAGTTTCACGGCAGTTCTCAAACGGCAGCACTAGCACACGAAACGAAGGCATCAAACGAAAGGTATCAATTAACCTAGCGAGCCATGTTAAGTGGCCGCGCGTCCGCTTATCAGCCGCCCCGACTGGGGCGGTTTTGTTGTTAAGGTAGGATATGATCGATATGGATATTCAAGTAGCGGAGGGCGACGTCGAACGTCTCTCCCTGCGCGACTACACCGAAAAAGCGTACCTCGACTACTCGATGTACGTCATTCTCGACCGCGCTCTGCCCAACATTGGCGATGGTATGAAGCCCGTGCAGCGGCGGATTATTTACGCCATGCGCGAGCTGGCGCTGCATGCCAACGCCAAGTACAAAAAGTCGGCGCGTACCGTCGGCGACGTACTGGGTAAATTCCACCCTCATGGCGATAGCGCCTGCTACGAAGCCATGGTGCTGATGGCGCAGCCGTTTAGCTACCGCTACCCGCTGGTGGACGGCCAAGGCAACTGGGGTAGCCCCGACGACCCTAAATCCTTCGCCGCCATGCGTTACACCGAGGCCAAACTCTCCAAGTTTGCCGAAGTGTTGCTGGGGGAGTTGGGTCAGGGTACCGTCGATTGGGCGCCTAATTTCGATGGCACCATGCAGGAACCGCTGGTGCTGCCCGCCAAGCTTCCCCATGTGCTGCTCAACGGCGGTACCGGGATTGCCGTCGGTATGGCTACCGATATTCCGCCCCATAACGTTTCGGAAATTGTCGAAGCCACTTGCCATCTGCTGCGCAACCCCAAGGCTACTACCGCGGATTTGATGGAATTCGTGCCCGCGCCGGATTTTCCCACCGATGCGGAAATTATTACCCCGCCCGCGGATCTGCGTAAGCTTTATGAGTCCGGCCGTGGCTCGGTTAAGCTGCGCGCCCGCTACATCCGCGAAGAAGCCAATATCGTTATCACCTCGGTGCCGTATCAGGTCAGCGGCGCCAAGGTGCTTGAACAGATTGCCGCCCAAATGCAGGCCAAAAAGCTGCCCATGGTGGCCGACCTGCGCGATGAATCGACCCACGAAGAACCCACTCGTCTGGTGATCGAACCGCGCTCCAACCGCATCGACGTTGAGTCGCTGATGGCCCACCTGTTCGCCACCACGGATCTTGAAAAGAACGTGCGGGTGAATATGAACGTGATCGGCCTGGATGGCCGCCCACGGGTGATGCCGCTGCCCGAAATGCTCGGCGAGTGGCTGCAGTTCCGTCGCAGCACGGTGCGCCGCCGTTTAGAGCACCGCTTAGGCAAGGTCGAAGACCGCCTGCATATCCTGGAAGGCCTGCTGATCGCCTACCTGGATCTGGACGAAGTGATCCGCATTATTCGCGAAGAGGATGACCCTAAAGCTTCGCTGATCGAGGCCTTTAGCCTCTCCGAGCGTCAAGCCGAAGCCATTCTAGAGCTGCGCTTGCGCCACCTTGCCAAGCTCGAAGAGATGAAAATTCGCGGCGAGCAGGACGAGCTGGAAAAAGAGCGCAAATATTTAGAAGGCTTGTTAGGCAGCGAAGCCAAGCTCACCACCCTGATCGAAAAAGAGATCCGCGCGGCGGGTAAAGAGCATGGTGATAAACGCCGTTCACCGCTGGTCGAGCGCGAAGAGTCCAAAGCGCTGTCTGAAGTAGAGCTGCTTGGCGCTGACCCGATTACCGTGGTGCTGTCTGATAAAGGCTGGATTCGCGCGGCGAAAGGGCACGATATCGACCCAGAGGGGCTCTCCTATAAAGCCGGGGACAGCTTCCAGCTGGCAGCGAAAGGCAAAACCAATCAGCCGCTGGTGCTGCTGGATGACACCGGGCGTGCCTATACGCTATCGGCGCATAACCTGCCGAGTGCCCGGGGGCAGGGTGAGCCGGTTACCGGGCGAGCTAATGTGGCGGCTGGAGCGAAAATGGCAGGGCTGATGTTTGCACCACCCGAACGACGCTTTGTGCTCGCTACCGACGGCGGCTATGGTTTTGTGGCGCGGCTGGATACGCTCACCGGTAAGAACAAAGCTGGTAAAGCGGTGCTTAGCCTGCCCAAAGGCTGCAATGTGATGGCGCCGGTTGAAGTGCCTGAGAGCGACGAGCTGTGGGTGGCCTCGGTTTCCAACGAAGGCCGACTGCTGCTGTTCCCGCTAGATCAATTGCCGGAGATGTCCAAAGGCAAAGGCAATAAAATGCTCGATATACCAGGCCCCAGGGCTGCGCGCAGGGAAGAGTTTGTTTGCGGCCTCACCGTACTGGCGTCTAACGAAGCATTAATGATTCATGCCGGTAAGCGCAAGTTAACCCTAAAAGCCGACGATCTGGCCTATTATCGTGGCGAGCGGGGCCGACGTGGTAGCAAGCTGCCCCGCGGCTTCCAAAAAGTTGACCGTTTAGAGGCAGGGGAATAAATGATGGTAGGAGCTAAGTGATGGCAAACGGTGACTTGATCCTAACCGTTTTAGCGCCGCGATTAAGCGCGGATATTCAGGCCCAAGTAAACGCACTTATCGGGCAGTTTGGTCTACAGGAAATCAGCACCCAGCGCCTTGCCGATAGACAGCAGGGCGAAGGTATCGACTGTGTTGAGCAACGACTGGTAGGCGGGGTAGATGTTGAGGCCGTGCGCAATGCCGCATTGGTACTGAGCGAAACCCTGGGCGTTGATATTGTTATCCAAGCCGACACACGCAATCACGTTAAGCCCCGTTTGGTTTGTTTCGATATGGACTCCACGCTGATCAAAGCCGAGGTCATTGACGAACTGGCTCGCCGCCATGGGGTTGGCGAAGAGGTCGCAGAAGTCACCGAGCGGGCCATGCGCGGCGAGCTCGATTTTAAAGCGAGTTTCCGCGAGCGGATGAGTAAGCTGGCCGGTTTGAATGAGTCCGTGCTAGCGGAAATCGCTGAAGAGCTGCCGTTGATGGAGGGCGTTGAACGGTTGATGGCCAACCTAAAGCGCTTGGGCTACCGCACGGCGATCCTCTCAGGCGGTTTTACCTATTTTGCTCATCACTTGCAGGAGAAGCTTGGTTTTGACGAGATCCATGCCAATGAGTTGATCATCGAAGAGGGCAAAGTAACCGGCGCTGTGAGCGAACCGATTGTCGACGCCGAGCGCAAAGCTGCACTGTTAGAAACCATTGCCTTGCGGGAAGGTTTTAGCCTGGATCAAACCATTGCTGTGGGTGACGGTGCCAACGATCTGAAAATGCTCGCCAAGGCGGGTCTGGGTATCGCGTTTCGCGCCAAACCTTTAGTGCGCGCCCAGGCGCGCCAGGCGATATCGTCGGTGGGCCTTGACGGTGTTCTCTACCTGCTGGGTTACCATCAGCAGGATTTAACGCCATAAAAAAGGCGGTGCCATTAGGCGCCGCCTTGTTTTTTATTTTGATGTGATTTTACCCGTTTTAGCCATGGCCTTTATCGGGGTGCGGTACCGGCTTCTCGCCCACTTCTTCAGGACGTAGCTCTACCGGCTTACCCTGGGTTTTATCAGCGTGTTTTAAGCGCAGGTGCAAGCCGGATTTGGCTAACAGGTGGGCGCTGACGGGGGCGGTAATAAACAGGAATAGCGTAATCAGCAGCTCTTGAGCATCCGGTTTACCGTCAATGCTCCAGAAATACAGCATCGAAGCAATCAGCATGCAGCCGATGCCCAAGGTGGTGGCCTTGGTAGGGCCATGTAGACGCATATAGAAATCGCGCAGGTGCGCCATCCCCAGCGAGCCGATAAACACAAACACACCGCCAGCGATCAGCAGCAGCGAAATAAGCGCTTCTATGATGACTGGCATAGTTCCCCCTGACGCATATTTATCAAACGACCGCTTGTATTCATCATTCGACAGCTCATGTTAATCATTCGATGATGTCTCCGCGTAGAATATATTTGCACACCGCGACGGTGCTGATAAAACCTAGCATCGCGATCAGCAGCGCCGACTCAAAATAGGTTTTACTGTTCAACCAAAGCCCTAACAACACAATTAGCGCAATCGAGTTGACGTACATAGTGTCTAGAGCCAGTACCCGGTCGGGCAGGCTGGGGCCGATGGTCAGCCGGTAGAGGTTCATCAACAGTGCCATCACCACCAGCGCTAAGGTGATATAAAGCGCAATGCTCAGCATTCGTAAATCTCCTTGAGCGGGCGTTCATAGCGCTCACGAATCTGGTTAATCAGCGCTTCTTCATCGTCGACATTTAAGGCGTGAATTAGCAGAGACTTACCATCCATACGCAAATTGGCCGATACGGTACCTGGGGTCAGGCTGATCGTGTTGGCCAGTAGCGTGATGGTGAAGCGCTCTTCGAGCATTAGCGGATATTCAATAAAATGAGGCTTAAGTCTGCGCCATGGGTTGGCAATTAAGTAAGCCACTTCAAAGTTGGCGGTGATGATGTCGCCCAGTACCCGGAAGATAAACCGCAGCAGCATGAAGGGCTTGCCGATCAGTGGACGGGCATCCCAAAAGCGGTGGGTCAGTAGGGGAATCAAAATAGCTAATGAGCCGCCGAGTACGAACTGACCAAAAGCGTAGCTGCGTACTAACAGCAGCCAAACGACCAGCAGCAGTAGGGATAATACAGGCGTGGGTAGCCAGGAACGCGGGGCGATCATTGGGCATCTCCAGCATCAGGTAGTAGCGTGCGAATCAGCACTTGAGGGTTGGCTAATTGCTCAGCCGTGGCTTGAGTGTAGCTGCTCACAGGCCCTGCAAGTGCGACTAATAGCGGGGCTGCACTGAGCAGCCAGATAACCCCAAACCATTGGCAACGGGGCAGTGAGCTACCGCTGATCGTGCCCCGGTGGCTGCGCCAAAACAGCGTAGAGCCTGCCCGGGAAAGGGCAATCAGCGAAGCAAGGCTGGTCAGCAGCAGCAACGGCCAGAGCCATAGGCGCTGGGAGCCCTCGGCGGCATTAAGCATTAATGCCTTGCCGAACGCGCCGGAAAACGGCGGCACGCCTGCCACAGCGATGGCGCCGACAAAAAACAGCATGGCGAGTCCTGCGCCTTGCACCATAGGGCGACCCTTGACCAAACGGGTGCCGGCTTTACCACGCTGTAGGCCAATCATTTCTGCTAGCAGGAATAGACCACCGGTGATCAGCGTGGTGTGGATCAGGTAATAGAGTAACGCCGAGACCGCCTGGGAGGAGCGCATGCCGATACCTGCCAGCAGCGTGCCCACCGATACTAACACCAGGTAAGCCACCAGCAAGCGCAAATCCCGTGCGGCCATTACCCCAACGCCAGCGGCGGCCAAGGTGCCGAGCGACAGCCACCATACCCAGGGCTGCTCCAGCGCCTCCAAGCCGCCAGCGCTATCGCCAAAAATAAGTGAGTAGACGCGCAGAATGGCGTAAATCCCCACTTTGGTCATAATCGCAAACAGTGCAGCCACCGGCGCGGGGGCCGAGGCGTAGGCTTTGGGCAGCCAGAAGTAGAGCGGCAGAATCGCCGCTTTTAACCCAAACACCACTAGCAGCATGAGTGCACCGGCGGTCACTAAACCATCGCGCTCTGCCGGTAGGTCAGCGACCCGGATCGCCATATCGGCCATGTTTAGCGTGCCCGTGGCGCCGTACAGAATCCCCACCGCAATCAGAAACAGAGAAGAGCCCGCCAGGTTGAGCACTACATAGTGGACGCTTGCCTGAATGCGCGCTTTGCCGCCGCCGTGCAGTAGCAGGGCGTAAGACGCCAGCAGCAGCACTTCAAAGAAGACGAACAGGTTGAACAAATCGCCAGTTAAAAAAGCGCCGTTGATGCCCAGCAATTGCCACTGAAAAAGGCCGTGGAAGTTACTGCCTTTCTCGTCATCGCCCGCGCAGGCAAAGACCACTGCGCCAACGGCCAATAAAGCAGTCAGCAGCAACATTAAGGCCGAGAGACGATCAAGCACCAGTACGATGCCGAACGGAGCTTGCCAATCACCGAGTGCGTAGTAAGTGATTTCACCGCTAGCCGCTTGGCGTAACAAGCCAATCGCTACCAGCAGCAGTAGCGCGGTGGCGGTAACACTCACTGCGCGCTTGTAACGTACTAATCCTTGGCGCTGATAAAGCAGTAGAATACCTGCCACTAACGGTAGAACAACAGGAAAAACAATCAGGTGCTGCATCATTCTCGGTCTTCCTTTTTACCGTCGACGTGGTCGTTACCCACTTCGCTACGTGCGCGCATCGCCAAGATCACCACAAATGCCGTCATCGCAAAGCCGATCACAATGGCGGTGAGCACCAGCGCCTGGGGGAGCGGGTCGGCGTAGTCAGTTCCTTCAGACACAATGGTGGCCCCGTCAGTGGTCAATCCACCCATCGAAAACAGGAAAAGATTCACGGCATAAGAGAGCAGCGTAAGGCCCACTACGACCGGAAAGGTGCGGCCGCGAAGAGTGAGGTAGAGCCCACAAGCGGTCAATACGCCGGTGGTCATCGCATAGAGCAGTTCCATTAGCGAGGCTCCTTGGCAGAGGGCGTTGCAGCGCTGGCTTCGGCATCTTTTTCAGAAGCTTCGGTCACAGGGCGGTGGGCGGTGGTCACTTTGCCCAGGTTGGCAAGAATCATTAACGTAGCGCCCACGACGGCTAAGTAAACGCCGAGGTCGAATAGGAGTGCGGTGGCTAATTCAAAGGTACCGATCAGCGGTAGCGTGAAGTAACCAAATGCGGAGGTTAAGAACGGGTAGCCAAACAGCCAACTGCCTAACCCTGTTAGCGTGGCAATGGCCACCCCAATGACCGCCACTGGCTGGAAGGGGAAGTTTAAGCGCTCTTGCGCCCACGCCACGCCTCGCGCCATATACAGCAGAATCAGTGCTACCGCGGTAATCAGCCCGGCAATAAAGCCGCCGCCAGGCTCGTTATGGCCGCGCAGGAAGATAAACGCTGACACCAATAGCGCCAATGGAAGTAGCGTCATTGAGATGGAGGTTAGAATCGCCGGGTAGCGATCAGGTGACCATACTCGGCCTTCACCATCACTGTGCGGTATAAACAAGCGTAAACGATTTAGTAGCTTGAAAATCGCCAGACCTGCGATGGCGAGTACGGTGATTTCACCCAAGGTATCGAAGCCCCGGAAGTCGACCAAAATGACGTTGACCACGTTGTATCCGCCACCGCCTGGCTTGCTGTTTTCCATAAAGAAACTAGAAATCGACAGCGTGTCACGGGTCATCACCGCGTAGTTAAGGCTGGCGATCACCAGACCCAGTGAGCCGGCTAGCAGCATGTCGCGGATATTCCTCAGCGGGCTGGATTCGCGGGGCGTTTTCTGCGGCAGGAAAAATAGCGCCAACATCAGCAGAATCATGGTCACGACTTCTACTGAAAGCTGTGTCAGCGCCAGATCCGGTGCCGAGAAACGGGCAAAGGTAAGCGCCACAAAGAGCCCTACTACCGACAGCATCAGCAAAGAAATCAGCCGGTAGCGGTGGGTGGCGGCGGTCGCTATGCCGCCAAACATAAGCATTCCCGCCCCGAGTATGAGGATACCATCCAGCTCTTGATTGCCAGCAGCACCCGTTAAGTCGGTGATCTGAACCAGACCGACCCCACCCATGACTAATGCGCCTAGCCAGAGCCATCCCACATAGCGCTGTAGTGAATTGCCTTCCAGTGCGGCGATAAGCTGCTCGGAGCGATAGCCCATGGAAACCAGGATACGTTCGAACACGCGCCGGGCATCCACCCCGGCAAACTGCTGGGTAAATCGACGCAAATCGGCATGCCGCCAATACAATGCGATACCCACCACAAAGGCAAGCAGGCTCATGATGAGCGGCAGATTAACGCCGTGCCAGATCGCCAGATGAAAATCGAGCGGACTCCCGATTACCGCTTGGCTGGCAAGCTCTAACAATCCCGTTGCCATAAAGGCCGGGAACAGACCCACCACTACGCAGAGTACGACCAATATTTCTACTGGCAAACGCATAAGGTGTGGCGGCTCGTGAGGCGATTTTGGCGGCGCTTCACGAGCCGGCTTGAAGAACACGGCGTGTACTAAACGCACAGAATAGGCCACAGAAAGAATCCCGCCGAGCGCTGCCAACGCAGGCAATAACCAACTTAGGCCACCTAAAACGGGCGTCGCTAGCGCCTCGGTGAAGAACATTTCTTTGGATAAAAAGCCGTTAAACAGCGGTACGCCCGCCATCGCTGCCGCTGCCAGGGTAGTTAGTAGCGCGGTCACCGGCATGGCTTTTTTCAGCCCACCGAGCTGTTTCAGCTCTCGGGTGCCGGTTTCATGATCGATAATGCCAGCACTCATAAACAACGCGGCTTTAAAGGTGGCGTGATTAAGAATGTGAAATAGCGCCGCCAAAATCGCCATGGGGCTGCCGATGCCCAACAGCACGGTAATCAAGCCTAAATGGCTAACGGTGGAGAACGCCAAAATGCCCTTCAAGTCGGTTTTCATCAGCGCAAACCAGGCGCCATATAGCATGGTGACAATGCCCACCAACGAGACCACTACGCTCCACAGTTCGCTACCCGCAATGGCGGGGTGCAGCCGTGCCATTAGGAAAATGCCCGCTTTTACCATGGTGGCCGAGTGTAGGTAGGCCGATACCGGCGTGGGCGCCGCCATGGCGTGGGGCAACCAAAAATGAAACGGAAACTGAGCTGATTTGGTAAACGCACCCAACAGGACTAAACCCAACATAAGCGGGTAGCGCGGGTCGGCAAGAATAACGTCTCCGCTGGCCAGCACCTCGCCCATGTTGAAGCTGCCCGCCATATCGCCGATCAGCAGTAAGCCTGCCAGCAGTGCCAGACCGCCTGCGCCCGTCACCGTTAGCGCCATACGTGCGCCTTTACGGGCGTCCGACTGGTGCGACCAGTAACCGATCAGCAAAAACGAGGAAAGGCTGGTTAACTCCCAGAATAGCCAGAGTAGAATCAGGTTGTCCGACATTGAAATACCCACCATTGATGCCATAAAAAGCATCAGGAAGGCGTAGAATCGGCCATAGGGCTCATCTTTGGCTAAATAGTAGTGAGCATAGAGAATAATCAGCAGGCCAATGCCGAGTATCAGCAGATTGAACAGTAGCGACAGCCCATCCAGGCGGAACGCTAGGTTCAGCGCCAGCTCAGGCATCCAGGCGGCCGAAAAGCGCAGCTGCTCACCGTCTAGCAGAGCCGGCACGTTGAGTAGCGTCATTACTAAGGCAGTCGCCGGCAGCACAGCAGTCGCAAGTGAACAGAAACCGCGACCGCGCTGTGCGGTAAGTGCCGGTACCAGTACGCCTAGCAGAGGCAATAAGGCTATCCAAAGCAGTGTCATGGGGTCATCCAGCGGCTAAACAAAAGAGTACCAACAGGGCGCCTATAGAGGCGTTCTGGTGGCGTAGGATACATCAAGTGAAACAACAGGATATCACTTGTGTAGTAGGTGTGTAATTTTAGTATAAAGTGTGCGGATTAACCGTTAAGAGATTTTTTGTTACATGAGTGACGCCTTTACTACCTGGCAGGCCCGCTTTGAAAAGCTGCGCTCAAATAAGCTTTTTGAAGCCGTGGTGATCGCCATTATCGTTATTTCCGCCCTGGTAATAGGGGCAAAGACCTATGACGAAACCACTCAGGTTGAGCAGTGGCTGCTCTATCTTGATATTGCGGTAACAATTTTTTTCCTGATCGAAATTTTAATCCGAATGGCCGCCGAACGCAGCCTGCTAAGCTTTTTCAAAAAGGGCTGGAACGTTTTTGACTTTCTGATTGTGACCGCCAGCCTAATTCCCATGGACGATTCGGAAATGGTACTGCTGGCGAGGCTGCTGCGTATTTTCCGGGTACTGCGCTTGGTGTCGATGATTCCTGAACTGCAGATGCTACTCAGTGCGCTGGTGAAATCAGTTCCACGGATGGGCTACGTGGTACTGCTTATGTTTATCATTTTCTATATCTACGCCGCTATTGGTAGCTTTCTGTTTCACAATGTAGACGAGGGGCTGTGGGGCAATATTTCCCTGGCGATGCTAACGCTGTTTCAAGTGGCGACGTTTGAGAGCTGGGCCACCGCCGTGCTCTACCCCGCCATGGAGGTTTACCCCTACGCCTGGATCTATTTTTTAACCTTTATCTTTTTGAACGCCTTTATCTTTCTCAATATGATGATTGGTATTGTGTTGGACGTGATGCAGAAAGAGAGCGCGCAAATGGCGCTGGACAACGGTGAAGGCGAAGAGGCTGAGCTGCAGTCGCTACGCAATGACGTTCGCGTGCTGAAAGCACAGCTTGATCGCATGGAGTCAGCCCTCACCCAAGCCTACTCAATAGCCCCCACACCCCAGAACAAAGTGGGCGGCAAGCACATCGACAAGCCCACAACTGACTGATTTTCGGAGAGCCGCCATGATGTTGACTGATCCTGCCAAAAAATACCGTCCCTTTGTGGCCGTTGATCTGCCCGACCGTCAGTGGCCGAGCCAGCGCATTGAATCAGCGCCTATCTGGTGCAGCGTCGATCTGCGCGACGGCAATCAATCGCTGATTGATCCCATGGATCAAGAGCGCAAGCAGCGCTTGTTCGACATGCTGCTTAGTGTCGGTTTCAAACAGATAGAGGTGGGGTTTCCGTCAGCATCGCAAACGGACTTCGATTTTGTGCGCTCGTTGATTGAGCAGGATAAAATTCCTGAGGATGTGACCATTCAGGTGCTGACCCAGGCGCGTCCGCACTTGATTGAGCGCACCTTTGAAGCCTTGAAAGGCGCCAAGAACGCCATTGTCCACGTTTATAACGCCACTGATCCGATGTTTCGCCGAGTGGTATTCAACGTCGATAAGCCTGAGTGCGTGCAAATCGCCGTGGAGGCTACCCAGCAGATTCGCGCACAAATGGATGCCGCGCCGGAAACCAATTGGACGTTCCAGTACTCGCCGGAACTTTTCACCACCACTGAGATGGACTTCGCCGTTGAGATCGTCGAAGCGGTCATGGCCGCTTACGGTTCCAGCGCTGAAAAGCCCATGATCGTCAATCTGCCCGCCACGGTGGAAGTTGCAACGCCGAATAACTATGCCGACCAGATCGAGTGGTTCTGCCGCCATGTCAAAAATCGCGACCACTTGATTGTCAGCGTTCACCCCCATAACGACCGTGGCACCGGCGTTGCGGCAGCCGAGCTAACGCTGATGGCTGGCGCTGACCGTGTAGAAGGCACTCTATTTGGCAACGGCGAACGTACCGGCAACGTCGATATCGTGACCCTGGCGATGAATATGTACACCCAGGGCGTTAACCCGCAGCTCGACTTCTCCAATATCACCCCGATCATGCGCGAAGTGGAGTACTGCAACCAGTTGCCGGTACACCCGCGCCATCCTTACGTGGGTGATTTGGTGTTTACCGCTTTCTCCGGTTCCCACCAGGACGCGATCAAAAAAGGCATGGCGGATCGCCGCGCTAATCCTGACGCTCTGTGGGATGTGCCCTATCTGCCCATCGACCCGCTGGATGTGGGCCGCAGTTACGAAGCGGTTATCCGGGTTAATAGCCAGTCGGGTAAAGGCGGAGTTTCCTACTTACTTGAGCAGGAACACGGTATTGAGCTGCCGCGTCGACTATCTATTGAATTCAGCCAAGTGGTGCAGGAAGTCGCAGAGCGTACCGGACGCGAGATTACCTCGCAGATGATCTATCAGGCCTTTGCGGATGAGTATTTAGAACAGCGTGCGCCCTTTTTATTAGTTAACCATCGTTTGTCGTCTGAGCCCGATAGTCCCAAAGTAATGCTGGACGCCGTAGTTGAAGAGAACGGCGCGCGGCAAACGCTAAAAGGCGAGGGCAATGGCCCGCTAGCCGCTTTTATTAAGGCACTGGCTGCAGCAGGGCACGATGTAGAGATTATCGACTACCACGAGCACTCCCGCGGTCAGGGCGCTGATGCGGAAGCCATTGCCTACGTGGAAGTGCGTATCGACGGCAAAGCGGTGTTCGGCGTGGGCACGGATGAAAGCATCACCAGCGCCTCCATGAAAGGCGTCCTTAGCGCCATCAATCGCCACCATTCGACCCAACCCGCAGCGGCGAACGTGACGGCGGAGTCGTTAGGGTAATCCTGCGGTTACCAATTGAATGAGGTGAATGGCGATGCGGCCCTGGCAGATAATGGTAGTCATCGCGATAGTAATCGCCGGGCTAGCATCGACGTTGGCCTCTCATGAACCGTTTGAGTCCAAACTGGTGCGCCTGGAAGCTCAGCGGGCGCTGCCCACCCTAGCGGCATCGCTTCAGCACGAGTCGCCAGAGCTCAATGCGCTGTTTCTCAGCTATGCTGACGATCAGGCGCTGTGGATGAGCGCCTCTTTGGCGATTTTGCGCCACGGTGGTAGCGCCCGCGATGTATTAGTGGAGTACGGATTACTGCCCGATTTTCAGCGAGTATTGGTGCGCTATGGAGCCGATGCCGTACTGCCCATCAGCTACTTTCGCAGCCACGATGTGGCCACGCTAAGAGCGCAACACTGGGTCGGCGAGCGCTATCAACAGGTTAGCCGCTGGTGGAGCGATGAAGAGGGTGAGACAGATTCAGCGTTTACTCCTTATCGTCGTGGGCAGATGGGCATCGCGCTGCTGGATGCCAACGGCCATGCGCTGCTTAACCAATTTGTGGTCAGCGAAAAAGGTGAAGTTGAATGGCTACAGGGTGAGCGTCTGGTGGCGGGCCTAGGCGATTTCTTTACCAGCGGGCTACGCGATTTGGAAAGCCAGTGGAGGCGGGGCGACGACATTGGCGCCGCCGACTTAGGCTGGGCCGGGGTAGATCTGCTGGTCATGGCCAGCACCGTTAAAGTGCTGCGGGCAGGCCGGGCCGCGCGTGCTGCCCGAGTGGGCAGTGTGGAAGCCCAGGGCGCTCGGGTCGGGCTGCGCCAAGGGTTGCTAGCTACTGGTGGGCGCTTTGCAACGTTACCGCGCATGGCCAAGATCGCCGCAGTAGCGGGCACTGCCTATGTGGTGGTGCGCCACCCAAGCTTAGTGAGCGCACTCGGCGCCAATCTCTCTACCTGGCTTGGCTGGCCGGTATGGCTTGGCCAGTTTCTTATCTGGCTGATTGTGCTACTGCCGACTCTGTTCATTGCTCGCTTTATCTATCGCTGGTTACTCACGCCACTTTTGTGGCTGATGGTGCCACTGACGCGAGTATGTTTTAAGGCTGCTAATCGGTCGTTGGCCAAGCGCACCCAAGGGTAGCCGGAAGATCTCAGTTAAAACCTATTTCAGTTAAAAAATAGTTAAAGAGGCCCCTGAGCAGAGCTCCACATGCCAATGGGCCTCGTATTAGCGCTATGATCGACTCGAGAGCCACTCCCGCCAGCCGCCAAACTCGGTAATGTCTTCTGCTTCACCGCCTTCATTAAGCGCCCCTGCGGTGCAGATAAAACCACACTTCCAACTACCGTCGCCGAGCTCCACTTGGCCTAAGCCGAGCGGAGCAGGAATGCCTGCGAGAAAACTCCCCAGGGTCTCAATCGGCAGTCGCCATACTTCCACTCCAATGGCTTGGCCGTTCTCGTCGCGCAGCATTGCCGGGCGTTTGGGTGGCCCGCCTGCCAGGGCAAACAGTTTGTAGCGCGGTGCGCTCTGTGTGGTGCTAACCAATACGCCGCCGCGTTCGGTCAACTGGTGGTTAAGCGGCAGACCTTGCAGGTGCGCACCGCATACCACCAGCTCCATGCTGCCGTCTTGGGTAGCAACGGGGAGTTCGGCCAGCGGTGGGTGTTTTACGCCGGAGGCACCTAACGGCAGCATCAAGCGGGCTTCGAGGGCGCGGGCCAGGGAGAGCAGCGTTAAGTCAGCAAACACCGGCCCAAACAGCGTGACGCCCACCGGTAAATTGCGCTCGCTAAAGCCCACCGGCACCGCCAGGGCGCTGTAGTCGAGCAGGTTCATAAAGTTGGTCCAGGTGCCCAGGCGGGAGTTAACGCCGATGGGATCCGCCGCCACCTCGGCCTTGCTCGGATGCGTGACCGTGGTGGGCGAGAGCACCACATCCACCTGACTGATGATTGCGTCGGCCTGCCGCTTGTACTCGGCGAGCTTATAGCGCGCATCGAAGGCGTCGACCGCCAGTGGCGTGGCGCCACCTTGGGTGATCTGGAAAGTGACCGGATGTACCGCCTCGGGAGTGCTCGCCATTAGGTCGCGAATCACATGGTAACGCTCGGCCACCCAGGGGCCTTCGTAGAGCAAACGCGCTGCGGCCAGTAGCGGTGAACAGTCAAGCTCGACCTTTTCGCCGCCAAGGGCTTCCAGCTCGGCAATGGCCTGGTGCATGCCTTGGGTATAGGCCGCATCGGTTTGCCACTGGGATTCAAGCGGCACCCCAAAGCGAAACGCTGCGGGTGCTTTGCCGTAGCGCTTACCTTGCACAGCAAAGTTATGCTGACGCGACCAGGCGCACTGATCATCATAGGCTGCGGTGATATTTAGCAGCTTGGCGCCATCGTCAGCGGTCAGCGCAAACAGGCTGATAGTGTCCAGCGTGGCGCAGGCAGGCACTACGCCGCGGGTGCTAAGCAGCCCTAAGCTCGGCTTAACCCCGTAAAGGTTATGAAAGCAGGCGGGCACACGCCCAGAGCCCGCGGTATCGGTACCCAGCGCAAAGCTGACCATGCCTGCTGCTGTCACTACCGCCGAGCCGCTACTGGAGCCACCCGGCACCAGCGTCGGGTCGAAGGCATTGGCGGGCGTGCCGTATACGTCCAGCGCCCGCTCGCCCACCAAGCCTGTGGCGAACTGATCTAGGTTAGTTTTACCCATGGGGATAGCGCCCGCATCGATCAACTGCTGCACCACAAAGGCGTTTTCGCTGGGCGTATAGGCATACGCTGGGCTGCCCGCGGTGGTGGGTACTCCGGCGAGATCGATATTGTCCTTCATCGCAAACGGAATGCCGTAAAGCGGCAAGGTTTCCGGCGATTCGCCTTCCAGGCGCTTCAGGTAAGGTTCCAACTGCTCACGGGTCAAGCGAGTAATCCAGGCGGGCTCTTTACCGTGGGCGTCCGCTTGGGCGAGCAGCTGGTCGATCAACGTAGCAGGGGTGAGCTCACCCTGCTGGTAGGCGGTGTGAAGGCTTGTGATGTCGAGGGCTAGGCGATGTGGCATAAGTAAACTCCTGTATTCATTAACTGTGACGGAAGGCGATAAAAGCAATGTTCACTGGTCAGCATTACGCCTCCTATTCACCGCTAAGCACAACGATGGGCTGCCCGGGGGCAATGGACGCGCCTTCAGCAATCGGCAGCCGCACTACGTGACCCGCGCAGTGGGTGGTGATCTCGACTTCCATTTTCATCGACTCCACCACCGCCACCGGCTGACCGGCCGTAACCTGATCGCCTTCTTCAACCAGCAGTTTCCACAGGCTGCCGGTTACTGGGCTCTCAATGCCGACTTCGTCTTCGCCTAGGGTTTCGATCTCCGCGCTTTCTGGGGCTTGATCTTCAAAGGTGAACTGGCCATTGGCCCGCCAAGCGGCCATTTCCGCCTGGAAAGCGGCTTCGCGTTTTGATCGAAAAGTCTCAATCGCCTCGGCGTTCTTGTCGATCTCGGCCTGGTAGTCCGCCAAGCGGAAGCGCGCGGTTTCAATGGATAGGTCGTATCGACCATGGGGGAAGTCGCGACGAATTTGCTCCAGCTCTTCGTGGCTGACTTCATGGAAGCGCAACTGATCAAAAAAACGCAGTAGCCAGGGGTTCTCGAAGTGTTGGGTGGTGCGGTAGCGGTTCCACATTTGCAGCGTGCGGCCGACAAACTGGTAGCCGCCGGGGCCTTCCATGCCGTAAACGCACAGGTAAGCGCCGCCGATGCCCACGGAGTTTTCGGCGGTCCAGGTGCGGGCTGGGTTGTACTTGGTCGTCACCAGACGCTGACGCGGGTCGAGCGGCGTCGACACAGGGGCGCCCAGGTAGACATCGCCCAGGCCCATCACCAGATAGCGGGCATCGAAGACGATATCGCGCACTTGCTGCTCGCTTTCCAGGGCGTTGATACGGCGAATAAAGTCGAGATTGCTGGGGCACCAAGGGGCATCCGGGCGCACACTGCGCTGGTATTTATCGATGGCTTCCTGGCAGGCAGGGTCGTCCCAGGAGAGCGGTAGATGCACCACCCGCGACTCGACTTCCAGTGACTCTACATCGACCAACGCCTGCTCGGCGTTTTGCAGATGGGCGAGCAGCGTATCCAGGGGCAGTTCCAAAGGCTCGTAGTGAATCTGCAGCGAGCGAATACCGGGAGTTAGTTCCCGCAAACCGGGTAGCGAATGCTCCTGTAACCACAGCATCCAGGCGTGTACCCGAAAGCGCAGCGCGATATCCAGCTCCATGGCGCCAAACTCGATGAGCAGGAAATCGTCCCCAGCGCGGCGGTAAACGATGCGCTCACCGGCCTGCTCGGCGGGCACATCGCGCAGGATAGGGGTGTCGCGCTCTGGCTGAATCTCTTCGACGGGCACTACGGTGAGAGACGCCAGTTGTTTTAGCTGGCGCTCTTCAAGGGCGCGGGCGGTGGCGAGGCTGACCGGCACAAAGCGCACTTTATCGCCGGCGGCGAGCTGGCCCAGCTTCCAGCGCTCGGCGCGCACCACGGTGGCGGGGCAGACAAAGCCGCCCAGTGATGGCCCGTCGGGGCCAAGAATCACCGGCATATCGCCGGTAAAATCGATGGTGCCGAAGGCGTAGGCGTTATCGTGGATATTGGAGGGGTGCAGGCCCGCCTCGCCGCCGTCGGCGCGGGCCCACTCGGGCCGTGGGCCAATCAGCCTGACGCCAGTGCGGCTGGAGTTGTAGTGGACTTCCCACTCGTGGTCGAAGAAGCGCTCGATATCGTCATCGGTAAAAAAGTCCGGCGCGCCGTGGGGGCCGTAAAGCACGGCCACCTGCCAGGTTTTTCCGCCGCTTTTATGGCCAAAGGTCGGGATAAGCGCATTATCCAGCTGGACCGCGGAGACGGGCGTTAGCGTGGGTAAATCGAGCATATCGCCGCTGCGCAATGCACGGCCACCATGGCCACCAAACTGGCCTAGGGTAAAGGTGCTCCGAGAGCCCAGATAGCGCGGGCACTCGATACCGCCACGTACCAATAAATAGGCGCGAGCGCCCACGGCGGCTTTCCCCAAGGTCAGCGTGGCGCCAGCGGGAACATCAATCACCTGCCAGAAGGGAATCGCTACTTCACCGAGGGTTGCAGGCAGCTCGGCACCCGCCAGCACAATTTGCGTCGCGCGGTGAAAGCGCAGCGTCGGGCCGGTGAGGGTGATCTCCATCCCGGCGGCGTCGGCGGGATTGTCGAGCAGACGATTACCCAGCCTAAACGACCAGTCATCAAAGGGCCCCGAGGGCGGTACGCCCACATCCCAATGCCCCTGGCGGCCGGGGAAATCCTGAATGGTCGTCATTGTGCCAGGCGCGAGCACTTCGATAACGGGCGGTGCCCACTTCAGCGTGGTGAGCCAGTGTGTGTCTAGATCCGCCTGCTGAAAACGCTCGGCGCGCAGCACATGGGCGAGCCAGGTGCGGTTGGTGGTAATACCGTAGACGCTGGCGTGATCCAGGGTGTCCGCTAACTGTTCAATAGCAGTGTCACGACTGTCGGCGTGAACAATCACTTTGGCCAGCATGGGGTCAAACAGCGCAGAGATTTCAAGCCCAGCTTCAATGGCGTGGTCGATGCGCAGGCCGTCAGCCTTTGGAAAATCAACTTCGGTGAGCAGCCCCGCGCTGGGGCGGAAGTCGTGGGCGGGGTCTTCGGCGTAAAGACGCGCCTGCACTGCGTGGCCGCTGGGGGCGAGATCTTTGGTCAGTGTTTCAAGATTGGGCAGCTCGCCTGCGCCCAGTTTGACCATCCACTCGACGATATCAACGCCATACACCATCTCGGTAACGCCATGCTCAACCTGTAGCCGGGTGTTCACCTCAAGAAAATAGAACGCTTGGCGCTCGGTGTCGTAAATAAACTCAACGGTTCCGGCGCTGCGGTAGTTGACCGCTTTGCCCAACTGAACGGCGGTTTCGTGGAGGGCCTGGCGAACGTCGTCCGGCAGGTTGGGGGCGGGGCACTCTTCGAGCACTTTTTGGTGGCGGCGTTGGGTCGAGCAGTCCCGCTCGCCGAGCGCGACGACATTGCCCTGACCATCGCCGAATAGCTGTACCTCGATATGGCGGGCGCGGGCGATATAGGCCTCCAGAAACACGCCGCCGTCGCCAAAGTTGCGCTGGCCCAAACCTTTGACAGAGTCAAAGGCACGCTCGAGCTCGGCGGCATTTTGACATACCTGCATGCCGATACCGCCGCCGCCCGCGGTGGATTTGAGCATCACCGGGTAGCCGATCTGCTCGGCGCTGGTGACGGCTTCGTCAACGCTGCCGAGCAGTTCAGAGCCTGGTACCAGCGGCACACCGGCTTTTTCGGCCAGCGCACGGGCTTGGTGTTTGAGGCCAAACTGTTCAATCTGCTCGGCGGTGGGGCCTAAAAAGATCAGGCCTGCTGCATCGCAGGCTTCAATAAAGCGGGTGTTCTCTGACAGGAAACCGTAGCCGGGGTGCACTGCCCGGGCGCCGCTCTGTTTGGCAATGGCGATCAGCTTGTCGATATTAAGATAGGTGTCGCTGGCGCCACCCTCGCCGAGAGAGTAAGCCTCATCGGCCTGGTGAACGTAGGGGGCGTCGCGGTCCGCATCGGCGTAAACCACCACGCTGCCCACGCCAAGGGCTTTCAGGGTGCGTAAAATGCGTGCGGCAATGGCGCCGCGGTTGGCAATCAGGACTTTGCTAAACGTTGTATTGATGGACATGGCACTGCCTGCAAACAAAGGCGGGTCGTCCCGCAGGTTGCTTGGCCTTCTAGGGTCGTCCCTAGGGCGAATTACTTATTCCCAAACCAACAGCTCAATGGGGGTGGGGTTGTAGCCGTTGCAGGGGTTGTTGAGCTGGGGGCAGTTCGAGACCAGCACGATCACATCCATTTCGGCGACCATCTCCACGTACTTGCCCGGCGCGGAGATGCCGTCCTCAAAGGTCAGCCCACCGTCGGCGGTGACTGGGACGTTCATAAAGAAGTTGATGTTGTGGGTGATATCGCGCTTGGTCAGGCCGAACTCTGGAAAGTTGGCGATGGCCTGCATCCAGTTATCCCGGCAGGAGTGCATATGGCGCTTTTCCAGGTCGTAGCGCACGGTGTTGCTCTCGCTGGCGCAGGCGCCGCCCAGGGTGTCGTGGCGGCCACAGGTGTCGGCGCTGATCGTCAGCATGGCGCGTCCCTCGCTGGACATCAGCGTGGTGCCCGCGGTGAGGTAGACCGCCACCTGCTCGCGCACCGTATCCATGGCGCTGTAGCGCTCGGCAGTATCGTCGGCGCTGAAGAACAGCGTGTCGGCGGCCTGGTTGCCCTCTAGGTCGAGGATGCGCAGGGTCTGGCCGCGCTTGACGGTGCCAATGTAGTGATCGCCCGCGTTCACCGTGGTGCGGCTCAAGGCATTTTCGGGGCGTAAAGTGCTTTCAATAATCATACGGCGTCTCCCTTATAAGCCGAGGTGGTAGAGGCGATTGTTGGCAAAGCCGCGCGCGTTTTCCGGCCGTGAGCGATAGCAGGGGTCGTCTTCTGTCGGCGGCTCGGCGGTGCCGAGCGCAATATCCACACCGCGGCGGGGGTAGTCAGCGCTGGGGTCGAGCGGGTGGGGGCAGGTGTGCAGCAGCACCAGCGTGTCCATTTCAAAACGCAGCGTTACACTATTGCCGGGTTGGCAGTGGCCGGGCACATAGCGCAGCTTGCCTTCGTCGTCGCTCTCCACGCGGGAGAAAATATTGAGATTGGCGGCCATGTCCCGACGGCCCAGGCCATACTTGGCGAGCTCGACCAAAAAGGCGTCGAAACCGGTGAGGGTCCAGTCGTTGTGGGCCTGCTGATAGCTGATTGGCTGCCAGCCTTTTTTCAGCAGATGATGGGGCATCAGGTTGCCGCTCACGCTGTCGTGCCAGCCTAGGTCGTCATGGGTGATAGAGGCGAAAATGCGCCCCATATCTGAGTAGAGGCAGTGGCCCTGGGTGAGCTTAAAAGTGTGCTGGCACTTCAAGGTGTCGGGCAGGTTTAAGCGTTCCAGCAGGTTTTCCGGGTTGTAGCACAAAAGCCCTACGTTGCTGTCGGCTTCCTGCGCGGTCAGGGTCAGAGTGGTGCCACGGCGCAGGCGCAGCGACCAGTGGTGCCCGCCGGGTAAATGGGTGGTGTAAGCGGGCTGGCTATTGATAACAGCGTCTGTCATAGCAGCGTCTCCTGGGAGTGGGTATTCAGACCGCCTTGTTGAAGCGCCTCTTGTAAATCTGTTGAGGGACGGTCTCTGGAAATGGGCAGGTCGTAGGTGATCGTGGCCCCAAAGGCTTCAGGTGCCTGTGGGTCGTGGCGGGTTTTATCGAAGACCCACAGCCGAGTACCTAGCTCGAAGGCCTCTTTTAAGTCGTGGGTGATCATGAAAATCGTCAGCTGCTGCTCTTGCCATAGGCGATTGATCAGCACGTGCATATCCTGGCGGATGCCCGGGTCAAGCGCGCCGAAAGGCTCATCGAGCAGCAAAATACGCGGCCGCATCATCAGCGCCTGGGCAATGGCCAGGCGCTGCTGCATACCACCGGAAAGCTCGTGGGGGTATTTGTTAAGCGCGTGATCCAGGCCGACTTCGTCGATGCGCGCGCGGGCTTTTTCCACAGCGCGACGCTTGGTAGCGCCGAAGCTTTTGCCCAGCAGCTTGGAACTGTGCAGCTCATCGGCAATCATCACGTTGCCGAGCACGGTTAAGTGGGGAAACACGGAGTACTTCTGGAACACCACGCCCCGATCCGGCCCCGGTTCATTGGGAATGGGCTGATCATCCAGGGTTAAGCTGCCGCGCGAGATGGCTTCGGTGCCTAACAGCATTTTTAGAAAGGTGGTTTTACCGCAGCCTGAAGCACCCACTAAGGTGACAAACTCCCCAGGCTCAACGCTGAAATTAAGATTTTCGAGCACCACATGGTTGCCGTAGTGCTTTTCTAACCGTTTGGCCGCCAGCAGGCTCATGACTTATCTCCTTCGCCTGAGTGGTACCAAGGGAATGCCAGCCGCGATACCCAGGCCAATAGCTGGTCAAGCAGGAATGCCAAGAGGGTGATCCAGGCGACATAGGGCAGAATTATGTCCATGGAAAGATACCGACGGACGAGAAAGATGCGGTAGCCAAGCCCTTCCTGAGCGGCAATGGCTTCTGCAGCGATCAAAAACAGCCACGCTGTGCCTAGCGCCAACCGGGTGGCGTTCAGTAACCGAGGCGTAAGCTGGGGCAGCAGGACCCTTAACAGCACCTGCCAAGAGCTGGCGCCTAGCGTTTGCGCCTTGATCAACTGCTCGTCGGGAAGCCGTAGGGCGTGGCCTTGTAAATCCCGAATAAGAAACGGGGTGACCCCAATGACAATTAGCGCGATCTTGGCAGCCTCGCCAGTGCCAAAAGCGATAAACAGAATGGGGAGTATCGCCATGGGGGGAATCAGTGAGGCGACGGTGACCAGCGGTGAGAACTTGGCGCGAATGATGGGGATGCCGCCGTTGATGATGCCCACGACTAAGCCAATCAGGGCGCTAATGCCCACGCCGATGACGATGCGCTCTAGGCTTGCGAAGGTGTCTGTCCATAGCACAATCTCCCCCGTACGCACATTTTCGGCGGTGGCCAAATGATAAAAGGTGCTGGCCATATTAGAGGGTGTCGGCAACAGACGGTCGTTAGGGTTTTCTGCCAATCTTGCATTGGAGAGGCTCATATAAAGCATCGCCAGCAGCAAAAAAGGCAGTAGCCCTAATAGCCAACGGCTTCCCCGGGAAGGCGTTAGGTTTATTAATCGCTTCATGGCGGTGTCCACGGAAGGTGAGAGCAGGGGGAGCGGCAGACGCCACTCCCATCGCGCTAAAGTAGTCGCAAGCCATTACTGGGCGTCGAGGTAAGCTTGGGTAAAGCTTGGATTGAAGCGCAGTAGTACGTTGTTCTCATCGCCAAACACGCCGCTGGGGGTCTCGATGCCGACAACGCCCGCATTAGGCGCCATGTCGCCGAGCAGACCGTGCTCAAAGCTGAACTCGGCGACCCGCTCCATGGTGTCGAGCAGCTCGGGGCTCTCCATCAACTCAATAGCTTCAGCGGGATCGGTATATAGATAGGTGGCCGCCAACTGATTCCGATAGCCCTCCAAATCTGTACCTGCCGCATCGGCCATCATCGTTAGTGCGCGCTCGTCGTTATTGGCCATCAGCTCCATGACTTCGTACCAAGCACCGACCAGTGCGTGACCTAGCTCGGGGTTTTCGGCAAGGGTTTGAGTGTTGACGACCATCAGATCAAGAATTTCACCGGGAATTTCGGCAGAGGTGTACACAACATTGGCGTTGGGCATCTCAGTGATGGCACTGAGTTGAGGATTCCAGGTAGTAACGGCTTCGGTTGATTCGCTGGTGAAGAGTCCGACAATGTCGGCGTCGGCGGTATTGATAGTTTCGATATCACGCTCAGTCAAACCGACGCTCTCCAGCGCCCTAGCAAGCAGGTAGTGCGATACGCTGAACTGAACCAGATTGACGTTGCTGCCCTCAATATCGGCAAGTTCGTCGCTGTTTTTCATGACAATGCCGTCATTGCCGTTGGAGTAATCGCCAACAATTAAAGCGGTAGAATCAACGCCACTGGCGGCGGGTATGGTTAGCGTATCCATATTGGTCATGGCGCAGCCGTCAACGTTGCCCGAGGTAAACTGGTTAATCGACTCGACGTAGTCGTTGACCTGTACCACATCGATGCTGATGCCGTACTCGTCGGCCCATTTGTCGACTACGCCTTCAATATCGGCGTAGGCCCAAGGCATCCAGCCCGCATAAATTGACCAGCAGACACTGAACTCATCGCGTTCTTGGGCTTGGGCGGGAGAAATGGCAAGCGTAGATGCGAGTAGCGCGGCAGATAGGGGAGCGAGGGAAAAGCTTTTCAGGGAGATACGATTGGCACGGGTCATGACAGCCTCCAGCGGCTAAGAGAAAACTCGGGGGCATCGGCGCATCACTGCACCTTATCCTCCCGGGCTTTTGTCCCGCCGTGTAACCTTCTGCCTTAGCATTAGGTCGATTGCTCTCGGACCAGCCACAGCCATCAGGGGTAATACGTTGATGGTGTCGGAACCCTAGCGATCTATTGGAAACTAAATTGTCTGGCAGCGTTAGCTACCGATACCCCGTTTGTTACGCTTAGATACAGAGCAAAATCGTGGCCGATTCAACCTAAATCTTTCCATTTCAGTTAATTACAGTGCAGGCACTGTAAGAACAGTTAAGGCACTGATTTGCTGTATGCATTTTAATGGTGCGAAAAAACAGCTTTATGCACTAATTTGTGCCGCTTGGTCAGCGTCAAAGTGGCGTTTTACTGCCCTTACTAGGAATTTCCCGCACCAGGCGCGGCATCAAGAACCCCGGTAAATGATCGCGCAGTTGAGCAACAAGCTCACGGGCTTCACTATCCGGCACATCAAAATGCGCAGCGCCCTGTACGGGGTCGAGTACGTGTAAGTAGTAGGGCAAAATGCCCGCTTCAAATAGCCGTTCCGACAGAGTAGCTAAGGTTGGCACATCGTCGTTAACATCACGCAGCAGGACGCTCTGGTTGAGTAGCGTCACTCCGGCTTGTTTAAGCCGCGCGCAGGCGTCGACCACTGCTTGGTCAATCTCGTTGGCGTGGTTGATATGCAGCACCACGACTTTTTGTAAGCGGGTCGATGTCAGCCAGCCAAGGAGGGCGTCGTCAACCCGGTCGGGAATCACCACCGGCAGGCGGGTATGAATGCGTAGTCGTTTAAGATGCGGGATGCTTTCTAACTGTTCCACCAACCATGCCAACTGGCGATCATTGGCTGCCAGCGGATCGCCGCCGGAGAGAATCGCCTCGTGAATAGTGGTGTCGCTGCGAAGGTAGTCGAGAGCTTGCTGCCACTGGGCCCTGGAGGGCGAGTTGTCGCTATAGGGAAAATGGCGACGAAAGCAGTAGCGGCAGTTGATCGCACAGTTAGGGCTGGCGATCAGCAGCACGCGGCCCGCATACTTATGAATCAGCCCTTTAACGGGCTGGTGTTCGGCTTCTTCAAGTGGGTCGTTGACGTAGCCATGGGGCGTGAGCGCTTCTTCGCCTAACGGAATCACTTGGCGCAGCAGCGGGTCGTTTATGTCGGCATAGGCTATTCTGTTGAGATACGCTTCAGGCACACACACTTCAAACAGATCGTGGCCTACTTTGGCGCCTGCCCACCATTCGCGGCTGAGTCCTATACGTTCGCAGAGGACTTTTGGGTCGCGAATGGCATGGGAAAGCTGCTGTTGCCAATTGGAATGCGCCATTGAGCTGCCTTGGCTTTGCGATTCAGACGCGGCAATAATGATGTTCTCCTGCAAAAAGCACTCCTTCGGGTTATCATGCGCGCACTTATTTAACGACGCCATTTACAACGCTGCTGGCATATAAACAAGCGGGCTGCGGCAAAGTAGGGCGTTGCGCACCACCTGTTGAAACAAATAACTGAAATGGATGATTGAGAGGCATTATGGCGAACTATTCTACCAACGAATTCAAGGCTGGTCTGAAAGTAATGCTCGACGGCGATCCTTGTTCGATCGTTGAGAACGAACTGGTCAAGCCCGGTAAGGGGCAGGCGTTTAACCGCGTTAAACTGCGTAACCTGATGACTGGCCGTGTAGGTGAGAAGACTTTCAAATCCGGTGACTCGCTGGAAGGTGCCGACGTCATGGATTTGGAGATGGAGTATCTCTACACCGATGGTGATATGTGGCACTTCATGAAGACCGATGGCTCGTTTGAGCAGTATGCGGTAGAGAAAAAAGCGCTAGGCGATTCCGTCAAGTGGCTGAAAGAGCAGGTGCCCTATATCATTACGCTTTGGAATGATAAGGCTATTTCCGTGACGCCGCCTAACTTCATCGAGCTGGAAGTCGTTGAAACGGATCCAGGTTTGAAAGGCGATACGGCCCAAGGCGGTTCTAAGCCTGCGACGCTATCGTCTGGCGCTGTTGTTCGCGTACCGCTGTTTATCAATCAGGGCGAAGTGCTGAAAATTGATACCCGCAGTGGCGACTACGTCTCCCGCGCTTAATCGCTTTTCAGAGCGCTAGTATGTCTTAATGGCCACGCACGCATTGTGTGTGGCCATTTTTAAGTGGGAATTGTGTGTCTAAGGAGTAGTTATGGCCAGTGATTGGCAACCCTCAGCGTCAATTGAAACGCTGCGCGAGCGAGCGCGGTTACTGGCCAAAGTACGCGCTTTTTTTGCCCAGCGTGATGTGCTGGAAGTCGAGACGCCGGTGCTTGGGCAAGGTGGCAGCACGGATGTCCACTTGGTGTCACTTCACACCTTGGCACGTACGGATAAAGGTCAACGCCGTCTCTGGCTACAGACGTCTCCTGAATTCCATATGAAGCGCCTGTTAGCGGCGGGCAGCGGGCCGATCTTTCAGCTTGCGAGAAGCTTTCGCGACGCTGAAATCGGGGCCCGTCATAATATCGAGTTTACTATGCTGGAGTGGTATCGGCCGCAGTTTACGCTGGAGAAGCTGATTGATGAGACCGCTACTCTCATTATGTCACTGTTACCCAGGTTTCCCGGTTCGCTGGTGCATTACCGCTACCGGGAGCTATTTCATACCCATTTAGAGGTCGACCCTTTTACCACGTCACTGGAAAAACTGCGTTCGCTAGCTGCTAAGCGAGCGCAAATGCCAGACAAGGCTTTGGCCGGTGAAGGCCGCGACACCTGCCTTGACCTGTTGATGAGCGTGGTGATCGAACCGCAGCTAGGTCAGCATGAGCTCAGCGTGGTGGTTGATTATCCGGCCAGCCAGGCGTCCTTGGCGCGCCGCCATCAAGATGCTGAGGGTGAGTGGGTGGCTTCCCGCTTTGAGGTCTATCTGAACGGTATTGAATTGGCCAACGGCTACGATGAGCTAACCGATGCGGCTGAGCAGCGCGCGCGCTTTGCAGCAGACAACGCTGAGCGCCGTCGTTTGGGCTTACCGGAGGTAGATGTCGATGAACGTCTGCTGGCTGCGCTAGCGCATGGACTGCCTGAAGGAGCTGGTGTGGCGCTGGGGATAGATCGTTTGATTCAGTTAGCACTTGGCAAAGCACGCCTGGAAGACGTGCTCGCATTCTCAACGCCTAACTGCTAGAAAACCGTTAACTAGAGACCAGCTAACTAGAGAGCCGCTAGCGACTCTCCCATGCTGACCATCGTCGCGAGGGGGCGTTCTTCGAAATTCACCGGCTTGGCGAAGCACATCACCACGGTGGAACCGAGCTTGAAGCGGCCCATCTCGGCGCCTTTTTCTAGCGTGATCGGTTGGCCAAACTGGATGCGCTGTGGGTGGTCTGAAAGTGGCGTTACCTGCCCTGACCATACTGTTTCGATAGCGGCGACAATCATGGCACCTACTAATACCATCGCCATTGGGCCTTGCGGGGTATCAAAGATACATACTAAGCGTTCATTGCGGGCGAAGAGGCCCGGCACGTAGTTGGCGGTGGCTTGGTTGACGGAGAACAGTCGCCCAGGTACGTAGATCATTTCGCGCAGGGTGCCGGTTACCGGCATATGCACCCGGTGGTAGTCTCGTGGTGAGAGGTAAACGGTGGCAAAGCTACCGCCTAAGAACTCTTCTGCCAGTGCCGTGTCGCCGCCGAGCAGGGTTTGGGCGGAGTAGGTGTGGCCTTTGGCTTGCACCAGTTGGCCGGCCTGTAGGCGCCCGTGTTGAGAGAGCGTGCCGTCGGCGGGGCTTAGGATGCCATCGCCTAGTGGGCGCGCATCTGCTTTTAGTGCGCGGGTGAAGAAGTCATTAAAGGTGGCGTAGGCGGTGGGGTCAGGTTCCAACGCTTGGCTCATATCGACATCAAAGCGTTTGATAAACGCCTTGATCAGGTTGTTTTTCACCCAGGGGTTATCGCACTGGGCGAACTTGCCTGTCAGGCGCGAGAGCGCGTGGTGAGGCAGCGGGTATTGGAGTAGCGAAAAGGCTTTTTGGGAGAGGGTCACAGTAATATTTTCACTTCTCAATCGGTGTGTCGTCGCGGTTGCCCCATTCGCCCCAGGAGCCTGCATAGCCGCGCATATTAAAGCCCAGCGCCTTGCCCACCAACCAGGTAAAGCTGCTGCGGTGGTGGCTCTGGCAGTGGGTGGCGATTTCCATATCGGGCGTTAGGCCTAGGGCGCCTAGCTCGGTGATCAGCTCGGCATAATCGCGAATGCGCAGCGCGCGTTGGCGATCCATGGCGTGCAGCCAATCCATGTTGACTGCACCGGGGATGTGGCCCAGGTGCTTGTTGTTACCGCGCACGCCATCGTACTCATCTTTGGAGCGCGCATCCCAGATCGCAAACTGCTTATCGTCAAGCTTCTCTTTAATCTCTTCAAACGTGATCAGAGTGTCGGGGTTAAGAATCTCCGCTTGGTATTCACTGGGCGATGGAGCCGTCGGTTCGATGCTCTCTTCAAGGCCTGCATCCCGCCAAGCGTGAATGCCGCCGTTTAAGTAGGAGTAGCGGGTGTGGCCGATCAGATCTAGCGTCCACAGTAGCCGTGCCGCCCAGCCGCCGCCTTCGTCATCGTAAGCCACGACGTGGGTGTCGCGGGTCAGGCCTAAGGCACTAAACAGCCTTGAGAGGACATCCACATCGGGAACGTCGCTGGGGACTGGCCCTTCGCCGCGCATCAAGTAGCGGAAGTCGAGGAATATAGCGCCGGGCACATGGCCCTGACGATAGCTGTCGCCGTTGACCGGTACATCGATAATCAGCAGCTGCGGATCATCCAAATGCGCCTGCAGCTGTTCAGGCTCAACGATCAGCGGCAGCAGGTTGGTTTCCGACGATTGGCGTTCAGTGCTCATGGCTCACTCCTGTAAATCCTAGCTATCCAAACTATCGAGAATGCGCCGATAGCTGGTAAAGCGTGCTGGATGAATCTTGCCTGCCTCAACCGCTGCAAGTAAAGCGCAGCCGGGCTCATTGCGATGGCGGCAGTCACGAAAACGGCAGTGACCAATATAGTCGTGAAACTCAATGAAGCCGTCGGTGACTTCCTGCTCATTGAGGTGAACCAGGCCAAACTCGCGAATACCCGGTGAGTCGATGAGGTCGCCGTCGGCCACCTCGGCACGACTCATGGTGTAAAGGCGTGCCGTGGTGGTGGTATGGGTGCCTTTGCGGGAGTCTTCCGAAAGCGCACCGATGCGCAGCGTTTCGTCGGGTAGCAAAAGATCAATCAGCGATGACTTGCCGACGCCGCTCTGGCCAACAAACACCGACGTACGCCCTTCAAGCTGGCTGCGTAGCTCGTCTAGCCCGTTCTCTGTGGCAGTGGTGGTACGCACCACGGGATAGCCCAACGCGCGATAGCGTTCAAGTAGCTTACCCAGCTCGCCGCCATCTTCTGGCAGCAGGTCGGTTTTATTGAGCACCAGCACTGGCGCAATACCGGTAGCTTCGGCAGCCACCAGGTAGCGATCAATAAGGTTGGCGTGGGGCGCGGGTTCTACCGCGAACACGATCAACAACTGGTCAATATTGGCGGCCACCGGTTTAAGTAAGCCGCGGGCGTCAGGGCGCTTAAGTACGCTGTCGCGCTCCTCCCGGGCGACCACCACGCCTGAGCCTTCTTGCCCGGCGCGCCAAATTACCCGGTCGCCAGTGACCAGACCGTCCAAATTGGCGCGTAAGTGGCAGCGCACCGGCTCATTATCGCTGTTGCGCACCTCAAGGGTACGCCCAAAGTGAGCAACGACACGGCCCGGCTGTTCGGCGCCGTATTCGCCTGCGGCAAGTTTTTCAGCGTCCTGCACATCGCGTTTTTCTGCGCGCTGGGCACGTTCCGACTGCACTTTATCGACGCGCCACTGCTGCTGGCGACTTAATTTACGTTTGCTCATGACCACCTGATGATCGTTACAATAGCGGTCATTGTACCTAGCAAAGGTGTCATTGTATTGATCTAGTCGCTACGCTTGCCTGTATAGCTGCTTGACGGACTTATTTAAGGCACACTTACATGATGTTAATCGTAATTTAGGCTAAGGAAGAACGCTAATGAGCAACGAAGCGGCGGGTGCGGCGAAAGATCAAATGGCGCCACGGGATGATCTGCTGGTGTGGATTGATCTAGAGATGACCGGTCTGGATCCTAATAAAGAGCGCATTATTGAGGTGGCCACACTGATTACTGATGCGGATTTAAACGTGGTCGCGGAAGGGCCGGTGATCGCGGTGAAACAGCCCGATAGCCTGCTGGCGCAGATGGATGACTGGAATCAGAAAACCCACGGCGAGTCGGGCTTAGTCGCACGGGTGAAAGCCAGCCAGGTAGAAACCGCCGAAGCCGAGCAGCAAACCCTGGCGTTTCTACAGCAGTACGCGGTGGCAGGTTCGTCACCGATGTGTGGCAACAGTATCCACCAGGATCGCCGTTTTTTAGAGCGTGAAATGCCTGCGCTGCTGAACTTTTTCCACTACCGCAATCTTGATGTGTCGAGCATAAAAGAGGTGGCCAAACGCTGGAACCCAGGCGCGCTGGCGGGCTTTAGTAAGCAGAATGTACACTTGGCCATGGACGATATTAAAGAGTCGATTGCTGAACTGGCGCATTACCGGGATACATTTTTGCGCGTTGATCAGCGCAGCGACGAAGAAGAGTAGTTAAGAAGAGTAGTTCAGAAGAGTAGTTCAGAAGAATCGTTAAGAAGAGTGGCTAAAAGAGTAGCGCTTAAGACGCGTCAGTGGCAATGCGCTCACTGCGTTTAAGACGTTGCTCCTCAAGCGCCCAGGCGACGTGTTCGCGCACCAGTTCGCTTGGGTAAGCCCTGCGCGCCCATAGTGCGGCTTCAACGCTCTCGCTCCAGGGCGCGTTACCCAGGCCAATGGCGATATTGCGCAGCCAGCGCTCATAACCAATGCGGCGGATAGGGCTGCCGGCGGTCTTATCTAGAAACTCTGCTTCGCCCCAGGTAAATAGGCTTATAAGCGACGTGCGGTCTAGGTCATGGCGCGGCGCAAAATCACCTTCCTGGGTGATATGGGTAAAGCGAGTGAATGGGCACACAAGCTGGCAATCATCGCAGCCGTAAATACGATTACCCATGGCGCGGCGGTACTCCACCGGAATCGTGCCGTGCAGTTCAATGGTCAAGTACGAGATGCACTTGCGCGAGTCGATGACTTTGTCGTCCACGATGGCGCCGGTGGGGCAGGCCGTTCGGCAGGCGCTACAGCTGCCGCAGTGTTCATGCTCAAAGGGTTCATCAACGGGAAGCGGGAGGTCGGTGTATAGTTCGCCCAGAAAGAATAGCGAGCCCGCTTTAGGGTTAAGTAGCATGGCGTTTTTGCCAAACCAGCCTAGCCCAGCTTTTTGCGCTAGGGCGCGCTCCATGACCGGCGCCGAGTCGACAAACGCGCGGTAGCCGAAGTCGCCGACTTCTTGCTCAATTTTTTTGGCTAACAGGGCTAACCGTTTGCGTATTAGCTTGTGATAATCGCGCCCTAAAGCGTAGCGCGAAACATAAGCGCGGCTGGGCTGGCCGAGCACCTTGGTGCTCTCCACCTCAGCGGGTAGGTAATCCATGCGCACGCTGATAATGCGCTGAGTGCCGGGTTCAAGTTCTGCAGGACGGGTACGCTTAGTGCCGTGCTTGGCCATAAAGCCCATTTCACCGTGATGGCCGTTTTCCAGCCATGCGTCGAGGTAGGCTTCATGAGCGGACAGTTCAGTATCGGTGATACCCACCTGCTGAAAGCCCAGCTCGCGCCCCCAGGATTTAATGAGGCCGGCAAGATCGGTAAGCGTGTTTTCTGAAAGCATGGGCGCCGTTTTGTCGCGAAAAATGAAAAGCCAAAGGAACTGGACGTTGATACTCAGCGGTTAGGCGTTAGCCGCGCTATGCTAACGCATTGGTAGCCATCAAAACATGTGAAAGGAGCGATCGTGTCGATCTCGAATACTTCCATGCTACGCCCATTATATAAAGCCGCCCAGGTGCGGGAGCTCGATCGGCGCACCATTGCCGGTGGTATCGATGGCTTTGCATTGATGCAGCGCGCCGCCTCAAGTGCCTGGCACAGCTTCCGATCGCGTTGGCCTCAAGCGCGAAGCATCAGCGTGCTATGTGGCAGCGGGAACAACGGCGGCGATGGTCATGTGCTGGCAGCGCTGGCCATGCAGTCCGGTCTTAAAGTTCAGCGGGTAACCCTTAAACCCCTTGAGGAGCTAAACGGTGACGCGGCACGTGCAGCAGAGTTGGCGACCTCCGCAGGCGTAGGCTGCGAAGAGTGGAGTGCTGGGATAACGTTCACCGGCGAGGTAATTGTCGATGCGCTGCTAGGCACCGGTTTAAGCGGGGAGGTAGAGGGGCGTTTCAAGCGTGCTATTGAAATGATCAACGCCGCCGACCAGCCGGTACTGGCGATTGATATCCCTTCCGGGTTAGTGGCTGACACCGGCGCTGTATTGGGGATTGCCGTTAAGGCCGCCTGCACGGTGACGTTTATTGGCGATAAAGTGGGTTTGCACACCGGGGATGCACCGGCCTACACCGGCGAAATAGATTTTCGCCCTCTTGGCGTCAAGGCCCAGGCCTATTTCGATATTCCGCCCACGGCCTGGCGCTTGGATGATTCGTTATTGACAGAGGCCTTTGCGCCACGCCTACGCACTCACCATAAAGGAGACATGGGCCACGTGCTGGTGATGGGCGGGGCTCCTGGATTTGGCGGGGCGGCGCTACTCGCCTGCCAAGCCGCCGCACGGTTGGGGGCGGGTAAAGTGAGTTTGGCGACCGCCCCAGAGCATATCACCGCTAGTTTGGTGCGCTGCCCTGAAGTGATGGCCCATGGCGTTCGCGGTGGCGCTGAGGCCGCTGAGTTGCCTAGCAATGCTGACGTTGTGGTGGTCGGGCCAGGACTTGGTCAGGCTGCCTGGGGACAAGCGGTGCTTCAGAGTGCGCTGCAGTCAGACGCGCCTTTGGTAGTCGATGCCGATGGCTTGAACCTGTTGGCGCGACAGTGGCCGGATGTTCGCCGCGATAACTGGATATTGACGCCGCACCCCGGTGAAGCCGCGCGGCTATTGGGCTGTGAGGTGGCTGATATTCAGGCGGATCGGCCCGCAGCAGCCCTAGCGCTGCAACGCGCCCGAGGGGGCGTGGTGATTCTAAAAGGTGCGGGAAGTTTAATTGCTGGCCCCAGTGGTTTGGTGATATGCCCTTACGGTAATCCAGGCATGGCCAGCGGTGGCATGGGCGATGTGCTCAGCGGCATGCTAGGGGCGCTGATGGCGCAGCGTGGTGACGTGGAGTTTAGCGCTTGGTTGGGCACCATGGTGCACGCGTTAGCGGCAGATCGCGCAGCCGAGGAAGAAGGTGAGCGTGGCCTGCTGGCCAGCGATCTGGCATCCTATGCGCGAAAATTGATTAATCCGTGAAGGCAGCCCACATGCAGGTGCGATTAGACAGTGAAGAAGCCCAGGTTGCTTTTGGCGAAGCATTAGGGCAGGTGTTGCAAGGACGCGGACGGGTGTATCTAGAGGGTGAGCTGGGCGCCGGTAAGACGACGCTAACTCGCGGCATTCTGCGCGCTTACGGGCATCAAGGGGCCGTTAAAAGTCCTACCTATACGCTGGTGGAGCCTTACGAACTAGGCTCCCAGCGGATTTATCATCTAGATTTGTACCGTTTGTCGGATCCAGAAGAGCTAGAGTTTATCGGTGGTCGAGACGTGCTGGCCGACGATGCACTTAGCATTATTGAGTGGCCTAGCCGCGGTGAAGGATGGCTGCCAGAGCCGGATCTTCGTCTGGTGCTGGAAGTAGTGGATTCAGGGCGTTTGGTTTCCTTAGTAGCGGGAAGTGATCAAGGTGAGCGCACATTGGCCTCTTTGCAACGTCAGGTAAGCAATGCCAATAAGCTAAGCAATGCCAGTAAGATAGGTAACGCAAGTAAGCTAAGTTCCGACCAGTTGGAGAGTGGTGTGATTCAATGGAAATAAAGGGCACAGCGGCACGCGTATATCGCTTTTTAGCCGTCAGTTTTTTTGCCCTGGCGGCGGTTAATGTTCAAGCGTCCAGCGTGGAAAGTATGCGTTTGTGGGCGGCGCCGGATCATGCCCGGCTGGTATTTGATCTCTCCGCTGCCACCAATGCCAACGTGTTTTCGCTGGAGAACCCGGCGCGGTTGGTGATTGATTTAGATGATACCCAAATGGATACCGACCCAAGTACGCTGCCTTTGCATGATAGTGCAATTACCTCGGTGCGCACTGGTACGCGTGAGGGTGGTGGACTAAGGGTGGTGCTTGAACTTAACCGTGAGATTGAGCCGCGTCATTTCACTCTGACGCCCAATGATCAATACGGGCACCGTCTGGTAGTGGATCTCGAATACCCCGGTGAGAGCGCTGTTGATAACCCGATCGACCCTATCGAGGCGATGATACGGGATCAGGAAATTCAGGCCCAACGGGCATCGGCGCAAAGTCAGTTGCCAGGCACCGTAGAGCCGCCCAGTGACGCAGTGCCGGTTGAGGTTCAGGAAGCCAAGCCGCATCCGCGCAGAGACATTATTATCGCCGTCGATGCCGGTCACGGTGGCGAAGACCCAGGGGCAATCGGCCCCTCAGGCACTCGTGAAAAAGACGTAGTGCTGGAAATTGCCCGTCGTTTGGCCTCGCGGGTCAATGACACGCCGGGCTTCAAGGCGGTGCTAACGCGCGACGGCGACTATTATATAGGGCTGCGTCAGCGTACGGCATTGGCGCGTGAACAGAAGGCGGACTTCTTTGTTTCCATTCATGCTGATGCCTTTACTAGCCCACGCCCTCAGGGCAGCTCGGTGTATGCGCTCTCCCAACGCGGCGCCACCTCAGAAACCGCCCAATGGCTGGCGGATAGCGAGAACCGCTCTGATCTGATCGGCGGCGTTGATGGCAGCCTCTCTTTGCGCGATAAAGATCAGGTGCTGCGCGGGGTATTGTTGGACTTAACCATGACCGCTACCTTAAACGATTCGCTGTCTATCGGCGGGCAGGTGTTGGAGCAGTTAGGGCGGATTAATCGGCTCCATAAGACACGCGTTGAACAGGCTGGCTTTATGGTGCTGAAGTCTCCCGATATCCCCTCGTTGTTGATTGAGGTGGGGTTTATCTCGAACCCAGACGAAGAGCGTCGCTTGCGCGACCCGGTGCATCAGTCAGGACTTGCTCAGGCTATCTTCAGCGGCATGCGCGAGCATTTCGAGCGCTACCCGCCGCCAGCCAGCCTGCTTGCATGGCAGCGTGATAACCAGCGTAGGCCTTCGGGTAACGAGTACCGTATTCAGTCGGGAGATACTCTATCGGCGATTGCCGTGCGCCACGGCGTGCCGGTGAATCAACTGAAGCAGGCCAATGATCTGAATGGTGACGTTATTCGCGTTGGTCAGGTGTTGCAGATTCCCCGTTCATGAGGTGTCGTGTTGACTGATGTGACTGCTAGTGCACCGCGTATTCATGTGCTCGACCCGCGACTGGCTAACCAGATTGCCGCCGGTGAGGTGGTTGAGCGCCCTTCATCTGTCACCAAAGAGCTGATTGAAAACGCCATCGATGCCGGCAGCCAGCGTATCGAGGTAGACATTGAGCAGGGTGGCGCGCGGCTGATTAAGGTGCGCGATGACGGTATTGGCATTGGTGAAGAGGATTTGCCGCTGGCCCTAGCCCGCCACGCCACCAGTAAGATTGGCAGCCTCGAAGACTTAGAGGGGGTTAGCTCGCTAGGCTTTCGCGGCGAAGCGCTGGCCTCTATCAGCTCTGTCTCACGGCTGGAATTGATCTCTAATGCTGAAGAGGATCCCCGTCACGGCTGGCGGGTGGTGGCGGAAGGGCGGGGCATGGATGCACGCGTTACCCCCGCGCCCCACCCGCGTGGCACCAGCGTCGGCGTGCGTGACCTGTTTTTCAATACCCCGGCCCGACGCAAGTTCCTGCGTACTGAAAAGACCGAGTTTGCTCATGTGGAAGAAGCATTCCGCCGCCAGGCGTTATCGCGTTACGACATCACCTGGGTATTACGCCATAATCAAAAAGTCATTCACCAACTCCCGGCAGGCCATTCAGCGGCGGCTCGCGAGCGGCGGATCGCCTCGCTGCTGGGTAAGAATTTTATCGAGCACGCTCGCTATATCGAGCGCGAAGCGGGCGGTTTGCGGTTAAGCGGCTGGGTGGGGCTGCCCACCCATTCGCGCTCCCAGGCAGACCAGCAGTACTTCTTTGTTAATGGTCGCGTAGTGCGTGACCGCCTGGTCGCCCACGCGGTGCGTCAGGCCTATCGCGACGTTTTGTTTAACGGCCGTCACCCGGTGTTTGTGCTCTATCTGGAACTAGATCCAGATGTGGTGGACGTCAACGTTCACCCCACCAAGCACGAAGTGCGTTTTCGCGATGGCCGCATGGTGCACGATTTTCTCTACTCAAGCCTCCACCACTGCCTAGCCTCCGCTAAACCGGCCGACCGTTCAGGTGATGGCTCAGGTGACGGTTCAGGTGATAGTTCAGGTGACGGTTCAGATAGTGGCTTAGACGAGCGTGCCGCAGAGAGTGGTGCCGATGAGGCCGGTGCATTAGGCGCAGCGCCAAAGAGCGTAGCGTCACAAGCGGGCATTGAGCAGCCCCGCTGGCAGCAACAGGGTATCGCCTTGACTCACTCGCCGGATCGCCACCCTGGTGCTGCGCGCGTGCGGCGCTTTATGCAGGGCTATCAAGCGCTTCACCCTGATCACGAAGAGACGCTGTTAACGCCTCAGCCGAGTGCCCCCCCCGGTGAGTGGGGTAGTGAGGTGCGTGAAGCACCTCTGGCAATGCCCGACAACGATCCCACTGCAGCGCCGCCGCTGGGGTTTGCTCTGGGGCAGTTGCACGGTATCTATATTCTGGCTCAAAACGCTGAAGGGCTGGTGCTGGTGGATATGCATGCCGCCCACGAACGCATTGTCTATGAGCGTATGAAAACACAGCTGGCCGCCGCGAAAGGGTTGGCTGCGCAGCCGCTGCTGGTGCCTGTCTCCATTGCCGCTAGCCGAGCAGAGGTGGCTACCGCAGAGAGCGAGCAGCAGGCGATCTCCAAGCTGGGTATTGAGTTGGATATTGCCGGGCCTGAGACGCTACTGGTACGCCAATTGCCCGCCTTGCTGGCCCAGGCTGATCCTGAGGCGCTGGTGCGCCAGATGCTGGAGGAATTGGCGCGGTATGGGCGTACCCATCAAGTGGAGGCTCGCTTACATGAGTTGCTCTCCACCATGGCGTGCCATGGCAGTGTGCGCGCCAACCGGCGCCTGACGATCGACGAAATGAACGCGCTGTTGCGGGATATGGAGCGCACCGAGCGCAGCGATCAATGTAACCACGGTCGCCCTACCTGGACACAGATGGGGTTAAAAGCGCTCGATCGGTTGTTCTTGCGTGGTCAATAGCCGCATAGATAATCGCAACGACTCTTTTGTAGCGACTCTTTTTAACTACCCTTTTCTTACTTGATGGAAACGCGCATGGCTGATACGCGCCCCTGGGCAATTTTTTTGATGGGCCCAACGGCCGCCGGAAAAACCGATGCGGCGATGGCGCTACACGAACGGCTGGGGCATGAGCTGATTAGCGTTGACTCGGCGATGGTGTATCGCGGTATGGATATTGGCAGTGCTAAGCCCAGTATGGCTGAGCTTACCCGCGCACCCCATCACTTGATCGATATCCGCGACCCCGCTGAGCCCTATTCTGCAGCCGATTTTCGTGAAGATGCGCTACAGCTAATGCGACAAATTAGCGCGGCGGGCAGAGTTCCTCTACTGGTCGGCGGTACCATGCTGTATTACAAGCGACTGGTCGAAGGTGTGGCGAATTTGCCCTCTGCTGACCCGGTTATTCGTCAGTGGCTCGAAGCGCAGTGGCAACGTGAAGGGTTATCGTCGCTGCACAAACAGTTGAGTGAGGTGGATGCGATCTCTGCCCAGCGTATCCATCCCAATGATCCACAGCGTGTAATGCGTGCGCTTGAAGTGTATTACGCCAGTGGGCGGACGATGAGTGAGCTGTGGGCGGAGCAACAGCCGGAAACCTTTCCCTGGCGCGTGTTGTCGATAGCATTGGCGCCTAATGACCGGGCGCTTTTGCACCAACGTATTGCCCAGCGTTTCGAAGTAATGTTGGGTGAGGGCTTGATAAATGAAGTCGCCGCCCTCAAAAAGCGTAATGACTTACATTTAGGCCTGCCGGCGATGAAGAGTGTTGGTTATCGCCAAGTGTGGGAGTATCTAGAAGGTGATTACGATTATGCCGATCTCGTTGAGCGAGGCGTTATCGCAACTCGTCAGCTAGCCAAGCGTCAATTAACCTGGTTAAGAAGTTGGCCAGCGCTTAATTGGGTAGATTCACAGCGTTCAGACGCGCTGGATCAGGTGCTGAAACTCGTGCGTGACAGCGGTGCTTAGCGTAAGATAGGTCGCTAAGGTAGGTCTCTAGGATAGTAACTTAGTAAGTGCGTTTTCGATTGGCTGAGTGATTGGGCCTTTCGCGAACCTCAAAGCTCCTCGGGCATCACTTCGCCTTCCGGGCAGTAATAAATAGTGCGGCGTAGCACCAGTAGGGCACGCCATTTGATAATTAACCCCAACGACAGTTTTAGGGAGAGCAACATGTCCAAAGGGCAGTCCCTTCAAGACCCGTACTTGAACATCCTGCGCAAGGAGCGCATTCCGGTCTCTATCTTTTTGGTCAACGGCATTAAGTTGCAGGGCCAGATCGAATCGTTTGACCAGTTTGTTATCCTACTGCGTAATACCGTCAGCCAGATGGTTTATAAACACGCTATTTCTACGGTTGTCCCTTCTCGCAACGTACGCTTGCCTGCGCAAGACCCGGCAGAGCAGGATGCGGAGATTTAATACCGCTGAAGCAGCAAGAGAGTCCACGAGGTATTGATTGTTTTTCGAACGCCCAGACGCCGGTGAAACGGCAGTTCTTGTTCATGTTGATTTTCATGATGAACAAAAACGTGAAGACCCGGGTGAGTTTTTAGAGCTCGTACGCTCTGCGGGTGCAGAGCCTGCGACTCTACTCACTGCTAGCCGCCACCGACCTGACTCGAGGACTTTTATTGGGTCAGGTAAGTTGGAAGAGCTGCGGGCACTGCTCGCGGCTCACGAAGCTGAGCTGGTGATCTTCAACCATAGCTTAAGTCCCTCTCAAGAGCGCAATGTTGAGCAAGAGCTCAAATGCCGAGTGCTTGACCGTACCGGTCTGATTCTCGATATCTTTGCGCAACGGGCACGAACCCATGAGGGTAAGCTGCAAGTAGAGCTTGCTCAGCTGGAATATATGTCGACCCGCCTAGTGCGTGGATGGACACACCTTGAACGCCAAAAAGGCGGGATTGGCCTGCGCGGCCCTGGTGAAACGCAGCTTGAAACGGACCGTCGCCTGCTGCGTGGGCGAATTAAATCGATTCATAAACGGCTCGATAAAGTACGCAGTCAGCGTGACCAGAATCGCCGCGCGCGTGCGCGTGCAGAAATTCATAGCGTATCGCTGGTGGGGTACACCAACGCTGGGAAGTCGACACTTTTTAACGCCTTGACCAATGCCGAGGTGTATGCCGCCGACCAGCTATTTGCGACACTTGACCCCACGCTGAGACGGCTTGAGATTGAAGACGTTGGCCCCGTTGTGATGGCCGATACCGTGGGCTTTATTCGTCATTTGCCACACAAGTTAGTTGAGGCATTTCAAGCCACGCTTCAAGAAGCATCAGAGGCGTCACTATTAGTGCACGTGATTGATGCCGCAGACCCAGACCGCGAATTAAACGTGGAACAGGTGGAGTTAGTGCTCAAAGAGATCGGCGCGGATGATGTGCCGGTACTCAAGGTCATGAATAAAATTGATAAGCTCGATAGTGCCCCGCGCATAGAACGTGATGGCCATGGCGTACCCGAGGTGGTTTGGCTCTCGGCCCAAAATGGTCAGGGTCTTGAGCTACTCCACGAAGCGCTAACCGAGCGCCTGGCCAACGATGTCATTGGCTTTTCGCTGACACTCACGCCTGAGCAAGGTAAGCTGCGCGCTGGCCTTCATGAGCTGAATGCTGTTCGCGAGGAGGCCTTTGACGAACACGGGCAATCAGTATTGGATGTGCGTTTGCCGCGGCGTGATTTCAACCAGTTAATGGCTCAGTTAGGCGAGCGTGCCAATACCTACTTACCTGTTGCGTTGCAGGAAACCGAAGATTGGTAGCCTCACCGTTTAATGTCTAGTACGCTGTCATTATCTGCTGTTGTATAAAAACGGTACAAGATTTACATAGCAATAATATCAAAACGCCAGCGCTTCGTTGATTGACGAAGCCAGATGCGTGAGCGAATACCCTTAGTGGAGAAGAAGTATGGCCTGGAATGAGCCTGGTGGTGGCAACCAGCACGACCCTTGGAGTAGCGGCGGCCGACGCGGTGGAAGTGATGGTGATGGAAGCCGCGGTAATAATAATGGCAACGGCGGTGGCAATAAAGGGGGCAATAACCAAGGGCCTCCGGACTTGGATGAAGCGCTGAAAAAGTTTCAGGACAAGCTCAACAGTATGTTGGGTGGCGGTAAAAAAGGCGGTGGTAAGAAAACCGGTGGTGGCGGTAGTGATAAAAGCCGTAACCCCTTTGCGCTGCCAGGCCTGATTATTATCGTTGCGCTGGCGATCTGGGCTGCTATGGGCTTCTACTTAGTGGATCAATCCGAGCGTGGTGTTGTGCTCCGCTTTGGCGAATACCAAAATGTCGTCAATCCTGGCCTTCAGTGGAATCCGCCGCTGATTGACGATGTTCGTATGGTCAATGTGACCCGTGTACGCTCGCTGTCACAAACGCAGTCGATGCTGACTCGTGACGAAAACATTGTCGAAGTGGAAATTTCTGCTCAGTACCAAGTGGCTAACCCGCGCGACTTCGTACTCAACGTACGTGATCCAGCTATCTCGATTGAGAACGCGCTTGATTCAGCCCTACGTCACGTGGTTGGCGGTACCGATATGATCGATATACTTACCTCGGGTCGTGAGATTCTAGGTAGCTCGGTCGCTAGCCGTCTGCAGTCCTACCTCGACAACTATGGCGCCGGTATTCGTTTACAAACCATCAACATTGAGTCCACTTCGGCGCCTGCGCCCGTGATTGACGCTTTTGATGATGTTATCCGTGCACGTGAAGATCGCCAGCGTACGATCAACCAAGGTATCGCCTACGCCAATGCGATTATTCCTGAAGCACAAGGTCAGGCGCAGCGTATTGTTGAGCAGGGCCAAGGTTACCGTGAGTCGGTCGTTGCTGAAGCGCAAGGTCAAGCCAACCGCTTTAACTCTCTGTTGACCGAGTACACTAATGCACCGGAAATCATGCGCGAGCGTATGTACCTAGACACAATGGAAGAGGTGTTCGGTAAAACGCCGAAGGTGCTTTTGGATGTAAGCGAAAACGCCCCGTTGATGTACTTGCCGCTGGATCAGTTGAGTGGCAGAAGTGGTAGCCAAGGTCGCGCATCAACAAGCGGTAGCGCTAATAGCAGCGATGAGCAGCTAGACCCTAATGTGCTTGAGCGTTTGCGCAACACTCAGGGGAGTTCCAGCTCTTCATCAAATACGAATAGTAGCTCCATCCGCAGGGAGGGCCGGTAAATGATTAATAATCGATCCCTGCTAATTGTTGGTGGTCTGGCGGCCGTTGCGTGGCTGGCGAGCAATACTCTGTACGTGGTAGACGAGACCGAACGCGCCGTTAAACTGCGTTTTGGTGAAGTCATCGAAGAGAATATTCAGCCTGGCTTGCACGCAAAAGTGCCGATCGCGCAAACGATCCGTAAGTTTGATACGCGTTTGCTAACGCTGGATACGGATACCAGTCGCTATCTGACGCTTGAGCAGAAAGCGGTGATTGTCGACTCCTACGTTAAGTGGCAAGTGGTTAATCCTACGCGTTACTACGAGGCGACAGCGGGTGATGAACTGATGGCTATCCGCCTGATTCAGCCGCGAGTAGATGAGAGCTTGCGTAATGAATTTGGTCGTCTGAACCTTCAGGAAATTATTGCCGAACGGCGTGATGACTTGATGATTGGCCCTACCGAAGAACTTGATTCACTAATGCGTGAAGAGCTCGGTGTGGCCATTCGTGATATCCGCATTAAGCGCATCGACTTGCCTGAAGATGTGTCGGCCGCCGTATTTGAGCGGATGCGTTCTGAGCGTGAGCGTGAAGCCCGCGAATGGCGTGCCCAGGGTCAGGAAGAGGCCGAGCGGATTCGCGCCAACGCGGATCGCCGTCGCCAAGTACTGCTTGCCCAGGCCAATGAACGCTCTGAGACACTGCGCGGTGAAGGTGATGCCCAGGCCGCTGCGATCTTCTCTGAAGCGTATAGCCAGGATCAGGAGTTTTTCTCCTTCTGGCGTAGCCTTAATGCCTACAGCGAAAGCTTCGCCGATGATGGCAATCTAATGGTGCTGGAACCGAGTAGCGATTTCTTCCGCTATTTGCGAAGCGCTGACCCGCAAAGCGGTGAAGATAACGGCGAGTAAAACGTTGTTGGCCGGTGTTCCTCGTCTTGGTTGGATGACAGCCAAGCGGGGTTCACCCGGCGCATAAACGTGATAGAATTTACTAACCGGGCGTCGCCCGGTTTTTTTGTGGCCCTCGTTTAACGCTAATGTCGCCAATGACCATGCTACGTTACTGATTGAATTTGTTGGGCCTTCATCGTCTTGCAGGATTGTTTACATGACCATTGCTGACCGCTGGCTGCTGCCCGACGGCATGGATGAGGTGCTTCCTCCTCAGGCAAGCCGCATGGAAGAGCTGCGCCGTGCGCTGCTCGATCTTTACCACTGTTGGGGGTATGACCAAGTCATGCCGCCACCCGTGGAGTTTCTAGACTCCCTGTTAACAGGCACCGGTACGGATCTGGATCTTCAGACTTTTAAACTGACCGACCAGTTGACGGGACGCATGATGGGCGCCTCGGCAGATGTTACGCCGCAAGTTGCGCGTATGGATGCCCACTCACTAAAGCGTCAGGGACCAGTACGGCTGTGTTATTGCACCAACGTACTGCGCGCTAAGGCGGATCAGCATCAAGGAGGGCGTAGCCCGGTGCAGGTGGGTGCTGAGCTGTTTGGTCATGCGGGGCTTGAGGCGGATAGTGAAATTATTCACTTGGCGCTGGCCAGTATGAAAGCCGCGGGTGCCGAAGAGATACACTTGGCGCTTGGGCATATCGGTATTTACCGTAGTCTTGTAGAGGCTGCAGCGCTGAGTGACGAACAAGAACGTGCGTTATTTGAGGCGCTAGCGCTAAAATCACCGAGTCAACTGGCAAGGCTTGTAGACGCCAGTGTCAGCGACCCGGCGTTAGCGGACATGCTGTTAGCCCTGGGTGAGTTGCATGGAGGCGCAGATATCCTACGCCAGGCGCGGGAGCGGTTTGCTGGCGCGCCAGCCTCGGTCACGGCCGCGCTGGATCAGTTGGACGCCCTTTACCAGGGGGTGCTGGCACGCTTTGATGTCTCGTTCTATTTTGACCTGGCGGAGCTGCGCGGCTATCAATACCACACGGGTATGATGTTTGCCGCCTATGTGCCGGGATACGGTCATGCGTTGGCGAAAGGCGGTCGCTATGACGATACGGGACAGGCCTTTGGCCGTGCACGCCCTGCCACCGGCTTCTCGATGGACTTGAAGCAGTTGGCGTCATTGGCGCTAGCATCACCGGTTCGCGGGGCTATTTGGGCGCCTGCTACGCAGGATGAGGCGCTCAACGCTGTCATTGTCGAGCTGCGTGAGCAGGGAGAACGCGTGATTCAAGCGCTGCCTGGGCAGCGTACTGGGCCGGCGGAGCATGAGTGTGACCGCTATCTTGAGCTTATCGATGGTCGTTGGCAGCCAACGGCCCTGACACAAGAGACGAGTGCATCATAATGGGTAAGAATGTCGTAGTGCTGGGCACCCAATGGGGTGACGAGGGCAAAGGTAAGATCGTTGATCTGCTGACTGAGTCCGCATCTGCCGTGGTGCGCTTTCAGGGTGGTCACAACGCCGGCCATACCCTGGTCATCGACGGTGAGAAGACCGTCCTCCACCTGATTCCTTCAGGTGTTCTGCGCCCAGGCACAAAGTGTGTGATTGGTAATGGCGTGGTGCTTTCACCTGAAGCGTTGATCAAGGAGATTCGTGAGCTGGAAGCCAAAGGCGTGCCAGTGCGTGAGCGACTGCGTCTTTCGCCGGCCTGCCCGCTGATCCTGCCTTATCACGTGCGCCTGGATCAGGCCCGTGAAAAAGCTCGTGGCATCGCTAAAATTGGCACCACTGGCCGCGGCATTGGGCCCGCCTACGAAGATAAAGTAGCCCGCCGTAGCCTGCGCTTAGGCGATATGCTGCATCGCGAGCGCTTCGCTTCCAAGCTGGGTGAAGTGCTCGACTACCACAACTTTGTACTGGTTAATTACCACGGTGAACCGGCGGTCGATTTCCAGGAAGTGCTCGACACGGCCATGCAGATGGCTGAAGAGTTGCGCCCCATGGTGTGCGATACCGTCAGCATGGTGCACGACCTGCGCAAGGCCGGTGAGAATATCCTGTTTGAAGGCGCTCAAGGCTCGCTGCTGGATATTGACCACGGTACTTACCCTTACGTCACCAGCTCCAACACCACGGCAGGGGGTGTTGCGACGGGCTCTGGCGTTGGCCCACTGTATTTGGATTATGTGCTGGGTATTACCAAGGCTTACACAACTCGCGTGGGTTCAGGCCCGTTCCCTACTGAGCTGTTCGACGTTGACGGCCGTCACCTAGCCGAGCGCGGCCATGAGTTTGGCGCCACCACTGGACGGGCGCGTCGCTGCGGTTGGTTTGACGCCGTCGCGCTGCGTCACGCGGTGCAGATTAACTCGGTATCGGGTATCTGCTTAACCAAGCTTGACGTGTTAGACGGGCTAGAAAATATTCGTGTCTGCGTTGGCTATCGCAGTAAAGATGGCGATGTATTGGATAACCCGGTGGACTCTGAGGGCTTCGAAGCAGTTGAGCCGCTTTATGAGGACTTACCTGGCTGGAAAGAGTCAACGCTGGGCGCCAAGCGAGTTGAAGATTTACCTGCTAATGCCCGCGCTTACATCAGCTATCTGGAGAAGCAGGTGGGCGCCAGTATCGATATTATTTCCACCGGCCCAGACCGCATGGAAACCATTGTGCTGCGTAACCCATTCGATAGTTAAGAACGGTGCAAACTGATTATCAGTGAGCAGGCGCACAAAAGGGGCAACTTGGTTTGCCCCTTTTGCTAATTAAAAATCGATGCCACGGCGCGCCTGAAGGCCGTTGTTAAAAGCGTGGCGCACCTCCTGCATTTCGGTCACCGTATCGGCCATGGCGACGAGTTCACGGTGAGCGTTGCGGCCAGTAATAATCACCGTCTGTTCTGAAGGGCGATTCTCCAGTGCTTGCTTCACTGTGGCGATGTCCAGATAGCCAAACTTGAGCATATAGGTGATCTCGTCGAGTACTACCAGATAGGTCTCTGGATCGGCCAGCATGCGCTCAGCCTCTTTCCATACCTCTTGGCAGGCGTCGGTATCCGCTTGGCGATTTTGGGTATCCCAGGTGAAACCAGTGGCCATAATCGCCACCTCTAGATTAGCATCCTCCTCCAAACGGTTGCGTTCGCCGCACTCCCATAGCCCCTTAATAAACTGCACCACGCCCACTTTGTAGCCGTAGCCCAAAGCGCGAGTAACCGTGCCCCAGGCGGCCGTCGTTTTGCCTTTTCCGTTACCGGTATTAATAATGATTAGGCCGCGCTGCTCGTTGGCCCCGGCGACTTTCTCCTCTACGCGCGCTTTAAGCTTCTCCATGGAGGCTTTGTGGCGGGTGTCGCGGTCACTCATGGTATCTCCTGGGTAAAAAAGGGTAGGCTGAACAATAGTCAATGCTATAAACCGCTAGCCTAAGCTATCCGCAGCAGGTTTAACATCACCATAGATCTACTTAAAGACAGTTTTTGTACAAATATTTGCCAGCTGTTGTGAATATTTGTCTTAATAATGCCCCCTTAAAACCAACAATAAGCAACAGAATTGGCCCCTGGGGTGCTGGCTGCTCTAGAATAGGGGGTCATGTCTTGTCAGGAATTACATCATGCCCTCATTTGATATTGTCTCAGAGTTCGATAAGCACGAAGGCGCGAACGCCGTTGATCAAGCCAACCGAGAAGTGCAGTCGCGGTTTGATTTTAAAGGCGTCGATGCAAGCTTCACCCTTGAAGGCGACAAAGTGCAGCTCGAAGCGGAAGTTGATTTCCAGCTTAAGCAAATGCTCGATGTGCTGCGTGCACGTCTCATCGCCAGGGGTATCGATGCCCGCTGTATGGATGTGCAAGACCCGGTGCTCTCCGGCGTGAAAGCGCGCCAGGAAGTTACCCTCAAGGAGGGGCTCGACGCGGCGGAAGCCAAAGATGTGGTCAAGCGCATCAAAGCCAGCAAGCTCAAAGTGCAGGCGCAAATTCAGGGTGAGAAGGTGCGTGTCACGGGTAAAAAACGCGACGACTTACAAGCTGTTATGGCGCTGCTACGCGGTGAAGAGGGGCCGGACTTACCACTTCAGTTCGATAACTTCCGCGACTAGCGGAGGTTACGTTGCCTGCCATCCCGCTTTAATTATGTAATATTCGTTTTATACAGGAGTCACGCACTATGTCTGATCCGCAGCCGGTTTATTTAAGCGACTACCAGCCACCCGCCTACCGGGTAACTCATACCGAGCTGACGTTTGATCTTGACCCCGCCGCGACCCGTGTGAAAGCGCGACTGTTGATGGAGCGACATCCAGAAGCTGACACCAATGCCCCGCTGGTCTTAAATGGCGAGCACCTGAAACTGATCTCCCTGGCGATTGATGAAGTGACGCTGGAAGCCTCGGCATATGCACTGGATGATGAAGGCCTGCGCATTGCTCAGGTGCCCGAGCGGTTTGTATTGGAGAGCGAGGTGGAGATCGCCCCGCAGGAGAACACGGCGTTAGAAGGGCTCTACCAATCCAATGCTATGTACTGCACCCAGTGCGAGGCTGAAGGATTTCGGCGGATTACCTTTTACCCCGACCGCCCGGATGTTATGGCGACCTTTAATGTCACGGTGATCGGTGATCAGCAGCGCGAGCCTATTTTGCTGGCCAACGGTAACCCGATAGGGCGCGGCGAGCTGGACGGCGGTCGTCATTTTGTTACCTGGGAAGACCCACACCCCAAGCCTTGTTACTTATTTGCGCTGGTCGCGGGTAATTTGCATAGCGTAGAGGATCATTTCACCACCATGAGCGGGCGTGTTGTCACGCTGCAGATTTGGGTGGAAAAAGAGAATCTAGATAAAACCGACCATGCCATGGCTTCGTTGAAGCGGGCGATGGAGTGGGACGAGCAGGCGTACGGTCGCGAGTACGATCTGGATCTGTTTATGATCGTGGCCGTTAGTGACTTCAATATGGGGGCGATGGAGAACAAAGGTCTCAATATCTTTAACTCGGCGGCAGTGCTAACCCACCCCCATACGGCCACTGATGCTGCTTTTCAGAGTGTCGAAGGTATCGTTGCCCATGAGTATTTTCATAACTGGTCGGGCAATCGTGTCACCTGCCGCGACTGGTTCCAGCTCTCGCTGAAAGAGGGCTTTACGGTCTTTCGTGACCAGTGCTTTTCGGCGGATACCAATTCCGCGCCGGTTAAGCGCATTCAGGATGTGTCCTTTTTCCGCACTGCCCAGTTTGCCGAAGATGCCGGCCCCACCGCGCATCCGATTCGGCCCGACCACTATATTGAAATTACTAACTTTTACACCCTAACGATTTATGAGAAAGGCGCCGAAGTCGTCCGCATGCTGCGTAATTTGGTGGGGGAAGAGGCGTTTCGGCGCGGCTCAGACCGATACTTTGAGCGCTTTGACGGGCAAGCGGTGACCATCGAAGACTTCGTCGGCTGTATGGCGGAAGTTTCCGGTGAAGATTTTAGTCAGTTTATGCGCTGGTATTCCCAGGCGGGAACGCCGGACATCGATGCCCACGGCGAGTATGACTATGTGCACGGCGAGTACCACTTAACGCTGCGTCAGCGTACGCCTGCAACGCCAGGCCAGACAGATAAGCTGCCGCTGCACATTCCTGTGCGTATGGGCTTAGTGGGTACCAAGTCGGGCCAGGATCTAACCCTAACGCTCAATGGCGAGAAAATAGGCAAAGATGCGGTCATTCATCTGCGTGAAGACGAACAAACGTTTGTGTTTACCGATGTTGCCGAAGCGCCGGTGCCCTCTCTGCTACGCGAGTTCTCCGCGCCGGTGAAGATGCATTATCCTTACTCACGGGAAGATCTCGCTTTCTTGTTGACCCACGACAGCGATGGTTTCAATCGTTGGGATGCGGGCCAGCGGCTGGCACTACTGGCCCTGGAAGACTTGATTGCCGCTCATCGCAATGGGGTTGAAAAGGTCATGGACAGCCGCGTTGTGGATGCCTTTAAAGCATTGCTGAACGGGCCCATGAATGATAAAGCGGTCTTGGCTGAGATGTTGACGCTGCCTTCTGAAGCCTATATCGCTGAGCAGCAGCCTATTGTCGATGTTGATGCCATTCACGCTGCGCGTGAGTTTGTTCGCCAGTCGTTAGCCATGGCGCTGCGCGATGAGTTTGCCGCCATCTACGAAGCCAATATGTCTGAAGAAGCGTACGCGCCGACCCCGGAGCAAATTGCCCAGCGTAGTCTGAAAAACGTGGCGCTCGCTTATCTAATGTCGATTGAGGATGAGCAGGGCTTGGCCTGGTGTGAAGCGCAGTTTGCGGCCGACCACAATATGACCGATGTGCGTCAAGCTCTAACCCAACTAGTGCACAGTGATCGCGATGACCTTGCGTCACCTGCCTTGAAGGCGTTCGGAGAGAAGTGGGCCCATGATCCGCTGGTAATGGATCAATGGTTCACTGTGCAGGTCTCGCGTCCTCAGTCGGATGTGCTTGAGCGGGTCAAGTATCTGATGCAGCACCCCGCCTTCTCGCTCAAAAACCCCAACCGAGTCCGCGCTTTGATAGGGGCCTTTGCTCAGAACAGAGTGAATTTCCACCGTTTGGATGGCCAAGGCTACCAACTGCTGGCCGATGTGGTCATTGAGCTTAATCGGCTCAACCCAGAGATTGCAGCACGGCTTATTACGCCGCTAACCCGCTGGCAGCGCTTTGATGAAACGCGCCAAGCGCTAATGCGGTCTGAGCTTGAACGTATTAAACAACAGCCGCTATCGGCAAATGTTTACGAGGTGGTCGAGAAGGCATTGGCATAAGGTATTGCCATTAAATATGTATCCTAAGGAAAGGAATAACAACAGTGACAGATTCTCAGCAACACTATTTACTGATTATTAATGGTAAATCCGCCGGTAATCCGGCATTGCGTGAAGCCGTCGATGAACAACGTCAGGCAGGGATGCTGATTACTGTTCGCGCTACCTGGGAAGGGGGCGACGCGGCTGATATTGCTGAGCAATCTGACGCCATGGGGATTACCCATGTGATTGCCTGTGGTGGTGATGGCACCGTCAGTGAGGTCATGAATGGGTTAATGCGCTTGCCCCATGACCGACGACCTGTATTGGGGATTGTGCCCTTAGGCAGTGCCAATGACTTTGCGACCTCGGTCGGCCTGCCACTGGAACCAGGCGAAGCTTTGGCGGCAGCCAGGGAGTTGAGCGCCTATCCTATCGATGTTGTGCGGGTGACCGCAGGTGCCGGCGGTGAATCAGCCACCAGCTACTATATCAATATGACCACCGGTGGGTTTGGCGCTGAAGTGACGTCATCGACCCCGAAAACCTTAAAGCGGTTGCTCGGGGGCGGGGCATACTCGGTGATGGGGGCGCTAAAAGCGTGGCGCCACCGCAGCTACCGCGGCACGCTGCATTGGGACGAGAAAGAGGAAAGCGCATCGCTGTTGCTACTGGCGCTGGGCAATGGTCGCCAATCAGGCGGCGGCCAAGTGCTGGCACCGCGTGCCAAGCTGGATGATGGCCGCCTGGACGTGCTGCTGGTCAAAGACTTCAGCTCGGTAACGGAACTGACCAAGCTCATCGGCGAGCTGCAAAGCTTTCCCTATGACGGGCGATTCGTGCGCTATTTCACCACTACCCAATTGACGGTGACCACTCAGCCAAACGAGTCACCTTGGCCACTCACGCTAGATGGTGAGGCACGCTACTATGATCAGTTCTGCGCGGAAGTAGTGCCTCTTGCACTGCGTGTATTACTGCCCGAGGAGTGCCCGTTGCTTTCCTCCAGTCGACCATGACCCGCTAAGTTTAGATGTTTAACGATACAAAGGAGAAGAATCAAATGGCAAATCGCGTGTGGATACCCGCACTCGCCGCTGTGGCTCTATTGCTCAGTGCCTGCGGTGACTCCCAGGATGACCCCACCGTGACACCCGATGAGGATTCTGCGGTGATGGATGAAGAAACCGCTCGCGATGAAGGGGCGGGCGAGGAAGAGGCGCCGGACGCCGCTGAAAACGCGGCACAGATGTCCAGTCGCGAAGAGGTGGAGGATGATATTGAAGCACGCCAGGCCGCTGAAGAGTTTGAGCGAGCGGATGCATTACGCGAGGACAACATCCAGTCTAATGGTGCCGTGTCTAGTGACAGTGCTACGGCAGGTGGCGAGGAGGTTGAAGCCGGAGAAGATACGCTGGCGGCTAATCCTGAGGACGTGCTCGATGAAGAGGGTGCCATGCCGGGTGAAGCTACACGTTCTGATGTGGATGAGATCATTGCCGAAACTGAGCGTCGTTTCGAAGAGGCTGAGCAGCGTTTAGAAGAGCAGTTTCAGGAGGTGGAGCAGCAGGCGCCATCACTAGAGCCGATGGAAAGTGAGGATGTCTCGCCAAGTTGGGACACTGAAAGCAGTTTGCCAGAGCGGACGCCGTTGCAAGATGATCGTGAGGCAACCGATGTTGACGCTTTGATTGAAGATACCGAACGCCGCTTTGAAGAAGCACAGCAGCGGCTTGAAGAGCAGTATCAAGAGTTGGAAAATCGCGGGGCTGAGAGTGGCGCGGTAGTCGAGCCGTCAGGCGAGCTTGGCAGAGGCGTTGAAAGCAATGAGCCTAGTCAGGAATCCAATGCGAGTGATGAGTCGCGGAGTGAGGAATGACGCTTGAGCGATTACCGTTAGGCAATAAAAAAGGCCCGCAAGTGCGGGCCTTTGTACATCCGTTAGCAATTAAGCTGGGCGGATGTTGGAAGCCTGAAGGCCTTTTTTACCCTGAGTCACTTCAAAGCTGACTTTTTGACCATCTTGCAGGGTCTTGAAGCCTTCAGCTTGAATTTCGGAGAAGTGGGCGAACAGATCGTCTCCGCCGTCATCAGGAGAGATGAAGCCGAAGCCTTTAGTATCGTTAAACCACTTAACAGTGCCAGTTGCCATTTTCTATTTCCTTAACGTGCTTAGTAATCACGGGCAACTCAATTGTCCACCCGCTACAATTACTCTAGATGCAAACGCGGCTGTCGTCCAGCGACATTCCTAAGATTTTTTATTTCGTTGCGAGTAAGTACCCATGATGCAGTTAGGTTTTATCGATACACAATTTATTTCCTTTCTGGTGGCGATCACGCTGTTAACGATTAGCCCCGGTGTTGACACTTTGTTGGTAATTCGGAATACGGCGCGTGGAGGGATTAGGGATGGCGTTACCACCAGCCTTGCTATCTGCTGCGGCCTATTTGTACATGCTACGATTTCAGCGTTGGGCATCTCGCTGATCTTGCTGCAATCGGCCTGGGCGTTTCATATGCTGAAACTGGTGGGGGCGGGCTATCTCATTTGGTTGGGAATCACCAGTTTGCTGGCAGCGCGTCGAGGGCAGCCGCTGCCGGTTAATGGCGTGCTAGCAGGCACGCCTGCTGTTTCACGCTGGCAGCCGGTCAAAGAAGGCTTTTTATCCAATGTATTGAATCCTAAAACCGTGGTTTTCTACATGGCTTTTTTACCCCAGTTTATAGCGCCCGGCGACCCTGCGTTACTGAAGTCGCTATGGCTGGCAGGGGTGCACTTTATCATCGCCAATATATGGCAAATCGGGGTAGTGCTAATGGTGGGGAGTGCTGGTAAGTGGCTGGCCAGTGCGCGCTTTGCGCAAACGCTAAACGCCGCTACGGGTGCGGTGTTGGTGGTGTTTGGTATTCGGCTGGCATTAACACAACGCCCGGTTTAAACCGGGCGCTGACGTCAATCTAAACAAGAGAATGCAGCTTAGCGGCGGGCAAGTAGCGCCCGGTCGTAGCGCACCTGTTGTTCGTTATCGCTTAGCAGTGAAACGCCTTCGCTGCTGCCGCCGTTGGCAAGGCTTTCAAAAATCACTCGATAGCTAAGCACTGCCTGGACGTAGTCGCGGGTCTCGCGGAAGGGGATGCTCTCCACAAACAGATCAAAGGCCTCTACGCCATCGCCAAGCCACTGGTCGACGCGGCCAGGGCCAGCATTATAGGCCGCAGCGGCGGCCAGGCGATTACCCTGATAGCGCTGCAGCTTATCGCGCAGGTAGGTGCTGCCCAGGCGGATATTCAGTTCTGGGTCTAGCACGCCATAGGGGCCAGGGTCGCTAATGCCTAGTTCGCGGCTGACTTGGCTGGCGGTGCCGGGCATCAATTGCATAAGCCCGCGGGCTCCTGCGGGTGAAAGGGCGTTGGGATTGTAAGCGCTTTCGCGCCGGGTAATTGCCATCAACAAGTAAGGGTCAACGCCCGTCATGCGGCCCCAATGTTGAAAGCTGTCGTGGTAGGCCTGGGGGAAGCGCCAATCCAAGGCGTCCCACATTTCGGCGGCTATGGTGGTCTGCACTAAGCGTGCATGCCACTGCTGCTGAGCGGCGTAGTCGGCTAGTGCGCGCGCCTGCTGGGGAGAGCCGCTTTGTACCGCATGTAACCACTCGCTGTTGGCCAGCCCATCTTCGCCAATGCGTAGCAAAGCCTCGGTGCGCTGCACGGCGGGGAGTTGGGCAATACGTTGGCGCGACGCTTCGTCAAAATGGTTGCGCTCAAGATTCAACTGATAGGGTTGGCCAAGTCTTTCTGCTGCCGCAAAGCCGTAAAAACTGCGATCTAAAGCGGCTTGCTGGTAACGCGCTTCGGCGGCTGTCTGGTTGCCAAGCTGCCCATTGGCGCGGCCCAGCCAATACTGCCAACGGCTATTTTCTTGCTGGATAGCGGGCATTTCAGCAATCCAGTGGATAACCCCATTCCAGTCTCGGTTAGCCAGCGCACGGCGAACACGCAGCTCTAACACCCGCTCGCTGTCAAACGTGGGTAACACCCCGTCGACCCAGCTAAGCGTGCCGGGGACATCCCGTACTAGCGCGTAGAAGGCCAGTTCCTCTTCGATGGCTGCACGGTCACTGGGGAGCAGATTTAAGCGCGACGAGAGCGTCTGCCAGGCGGCAAAGGCTGCCGGTGTGTCTTCACGGGTATAGCGCTGCATGGCGGCCCGGTAGAAGCTTGCTGTCGCGGCACACTCTGGGCCCAGGCAAGAGGGCGCCTGAGTAATTGCGCTGCTGCGCGCGGCAACACTATCCATTGTATCCAATGCGGTTTGCCACTGGCCGCTTAACAGCCCTCCAAGATAGCTTGAGAGGCTTGTTTCGCCTGCCTGCCAAGCGAGCATCTTGCGCTCCCAAATAGCCGTGGCGTCGATAGTGCCGTTAGCCCGCAGGCGTTCAAATAGCGGATCGCAGGCATCCGGCTGGGAACTGCCGACGCGCCATAAGTCGAGCCCTGCTTCGCTTGCCACCTGGGGTTGGCTAGCGAGTAGCGCGGTGTAGTAGTGGCACTGGCGAGCGGTACCCGCCGGTTCACCGTCGGCCACCGCGAGCAGGTCGCTATAGCGACCCGCATGACCATACTTGGCAATCGCTTGACCACGAATCCACCCTGCTAGCGGAGAGTCAGCGTATTGATCAATAAATTGCTGCACTCGGTCAGGGGAAACATGCGGCAGTTGTCCCCTTATGCGGTGGTATTCCACGTAGCCCCGCAGCGGGTGGTCTTCAATGGCGCGTTCATCTACCCGCGCCCACTGTTGTTCCCTTGCGGCAGCTAGGGCATCACGTAGCTCACTGTCTGAAGCGCCCCAGGAAAGTGCGGGTAACCCCGCCAGCAATGCGGTACATAGCACGCGGGCGGTATGGCGAAATGGCGAAACCAACATGGTGCTCTCTCTCTATCAATCGGTGTCACTTTATCTGGGCTTGGGTGCTGCCCGCCTAGTTTGCTGAGCAGCCGCTATACTGAACGAATACCCGCAGTCATGATCTGACCGCCCAGATACTTAAAGGATCTAATTACGATGGCTCCATTATCCACTTGGTGGTTCTTACGTCGACTCAAATCCCGTGTTTGGGCGACAAAACGCATTGTGCGTGCGTTAAAACTGTTTATACCCATGACCCGCGACGTGATGCGTGGCGACTTTCGGCCTATTCCCTGGTCAGCTTTTGGCATGATGGCATTAGCGCTAGGTTATTTGGTAATGCCGTTTGATCTGATCCCCGATTTTCTGATGCTCATCGGTGTAGTGGACGACGTACTGATTGTCGGCTGGCTGCTCAATCGTATCGATCAACGTCTGGAAGGCTATCGGGCCTGGAAATATAGCGATCCCGATATGACGCCTTCTTAATGCTGACGACTTGTTAACCCCCGCGCTTGAAAAATCTCTGCTTAGCCCCATATCAAGTTCACGAAACTACTTTAAGCCCCTGCATGCGTCACGCAGGGGTACATGACTCAACGTGATTGATAAGGGCTAAGCGCATGACAACTGCTACCCACGAACAAGCGACTGATAAATCGGCTAACCACGAAGAAACGCTAGGCTTTCAAACCGAAGTTAAGCAGCTGTTGAATTTGATGATTCACTCCCTGTACTCCAACCGGGAGATATTCTTACGCGAGCTTATTTCAAACGCGGCGGATGCCTGCGACAAGCTGCGCTACGCGGCGCTTGATAACGATGCGCTCTACGAAGGCGATAGCGAACTGCGTATCGAAATCGAGCATGACCGTGAGGCCAATACGATCACTTTACGTGATAACGGTGTCGGTATGAACCGTGAAGATGTGATCGCTAACTTGGGTACCATCGCGCGCTCCGGTACCGCTGAGTTTCTCAAGCAGCTTTCCGGCGAGCAGCAGAAAGATGCCAAGCTGATCGGCCAGTTCGGCGTTGGTTTCTACTCAGGCTTTATTGTTGCTGATGAAATTTCCGTGCGTACCCGCAAAGCGGGCACGGACGCCGCTGAGGGCGTTGAGTGGCGCTCAAAAGGGGAGGGTGAATTTACCGTTGCTGATATCGAACGTGCTCAGCACGGCACCGAAATCACTTTGCACCTGAAAGAGGACGCCAAAGAGTTTGCCGACGACTATCGTCTGCAGAACTTGGTGCGCAAGTACTCGGATCATATCGAAGTGCCTGTGCGCATGCCGAAAGTGGAAACGGCGAAAGATGACGAAGGCAACCCCATCGAAGGTAGTGAAGTAACTACCTTGGAAACCGTTAACGAGGCGACAGCGCTCTGGTCGCGCCCGAAGAGCGAGGTTTCCGACGATGAGTACAAGGCGTTCTATAAGCACGTTGCGCACGATTTTTCTGACCCTCTGACCTGGAGCCACAACAAGGTCGAAGGCAAGCTTGAGTACACTAGCCTGCTTTATGTGCCGGGTCGTGCGCCCTTTGATATGTTTGACCGCGACGGCGCCCGGGGCGTTAAGCTCTACGTGCAGCGCGTGTTTATTATGGACGACGCTGAACAGTTCCTGCCGCTCTATCTGCGCTTTGTCAAAGGCGTGCTGGATACCCGTGAGCTATCACTGAACGTCTCCCGCGAACTGCTCCAGCAAGATCCCAACGTCGATAAGATCAAAGCGGCGCTCACCAAGCGCGGCTTGGATATGCTGAAAAAGCTCGCCAAGGATAAAGAGCAGTACCAAACCTTCTGGAATACTTTCGGCAGCGTTCTCAAAGAGGGGCCGGGAGAGGATCCATCCAACCGCGAAAAAATTGCTGGCTTGCTGCGCTTTGCCTCAACCCACAGCGATACGGCTACCCAGGAACATGCGCTGGCAGACTACGTTGAGCGCATGAAAGAGGGTCAGCAAAAGATTTACTACGTAGTGGCGGATAGCTTCAATGCGGCCAAAAATAGCCCGCACTTAGAAATCTTCCGCAAAAAAGGTATCGAAGTACTGCTGCTATCTGACCGTATCGATGACTGGCTGATGAGTCATCTCACCGAATTCGACGGCAAAACCTTTGCCGATGTGGCTAAAGGTGAGCTGGATCTTGGTGATGTAGAAGACGAAGAAGAGAAAAAAGCCCAGGAAGAGACTGCTAAAGCCAAAGAAGATCTGGTCAAGCGCGTTAAAGAAGCACTGGGTGACGGTGTTCAAGAAGTCAAAGTGACTCACCGCCTCACCGACTCACCGGCCTGCGTGGTGTTGCCCGAGCATGAGATGGGCTACCAGATGCGCCGCATTATGGAAGCCGCTGGGCAACCGCTGCCAGAGGTGAAGCCGATCCTTGAGCTGAACCCCAGCCATGCGCTGGTAGCGCGCTTGGAAGGAGCTGAAGGCGATCTGTTTACCCAGCTAGCCTACATTCTGCTGGATCAAGCGATCATCGCTGAGGGCGGCCATTTGGATGACCCAGCCGCCTACGTCAAGCGCCTGAATAGCGTTCTAACGGCGTAATAAAATACCCTGCGTTAACGAACGACGGCCCGCTGGTTACCCCAGCGGGCCGTCTGTTTTGATAGAGTAGGGTTTACGTTCTACAAGACTTCTTAGGACACTATTATGATGGCTGAGCAGCAAACCAATGTCCCAGTGCCAACCAATGTAGCAGTGCTGGGGGGCGGTAGTTTTGGCACGGCGCTGGCGAGTATTGCCGCTGACAATGGCGCCCAGGTTCGCCAGTGGATGCGTGATGAAGCGCTGGTCACGCAAATCAACCAAGAGCACCGTAACGGGCGCTATCTACCCCATTACGCTATGAATCCGGTCGTCGAAGCCTCAACTGATCTCCAAGCTGTGCTGGCTGACGCCGAGCTAGTGCTGATCGCGATTCCCTCCAAAGCTTTTCGCAGCGTTGTGCAAGCGGCGAAAGCGTGGCTGAGGCCTGAGCAGATCTTGGTCAGCACGACCAAGGGGATTGAGCAGGAAGGTTTTCTGCTGATGAGCCAAGTGCTGGAGCAAGAGACGGGCTTTAGTCATATTGGTGTGATTGCTGGCCCCAATCTAGCCTCTGAAATCGCCGATAAGCAGCTAACCGCCACAGTGATTGCCAGCGCAGATCCGTTAACCCGCACTCGGGTTCAGCAGGCATTGGGCTGCCGCTATTTCCGTGTTTACGCCAGCGATGACCGCCACGGCGTTGAACTTGGTGGTGCGCTAAAAAATATTTATGCCATCGCTGCCGGTATGGCGGCGGCGCTGGGTATGGGCGAAAACACCCGCAGTATGTTGATGACTCGCGCTTTAGCGGAAATGAGCCGCTTTGCCGTCGCCCAGGGGGCTAACCCGATGACGTTTTTAGGCCTGGCGGGGGTGGGGGATTTAATTGTTACCTGCTCGTCTAACCTATCGCGCAACTACCGCGTCGGCTATGCCATGGGTGAAGGGCGTACGCTGGAGGAGGCCGTAGATGCGCTTGGTCAAGTCGCAGAAGGGGTGAATACCGTTAAGCTGGTATGCGCTAAAGCGAACGAAATGGGTGTTTATATGCCGCTCGCTGAAGGCCTTAATCACGTGCTATTTGATGGTGTGCCAGCTCAGGATATGGCGCGCACGCTCATGATGGGCGAGCAGAGCAGCGACGTAGAGTTTATTCTGCCCCGTGAAGCCGTTCAGCAGGCCCATCGAGACCAATCTCATCACAACCAGGCTTCTAAGGAACAGGTTTCTAAGAACCATGGAGGCAGGAATGGCTGATATGCTGATTATGCGCCACGGCGAGGCCGCGCCGGGGTATCCTGATCAAGCGCGCCGATTGACGCCTCACGGCGAGCTGGAAGCCGAAAAAATGGCGCGCTGGCTGGCCGAGCGTGTCGCTTCGGACGAGCTGCCGGTGCCGAGGATTTATGCCAGCCCCTATGCCCGTGCGCAGCAGACCGCACAAAGGCTTTGTGATGCGCTGGGAACATCATGTGAGACGCTTGGTTTTATTACCCCGGATGATTCCCCCAGCGCGGTAAGTGACTGGCTACTTGAGCAGCCTGAGGGCACGCCAATCATGCTGGTCAGCCATATGCCGCTGGTGGGAGAGTTGGCGGGGCTGTTGGTAGAAGGCAGCCCGGCGCAAGGGGTTGGCTTTCCTACTGCCGCCATCGCCGAGCTTGAGGCTGAGGTATGGGCGGCGGGTTGTGCGCAGTTGAAGCGGTTTACCCAGCCCAGCCAGCTTTGAGTGCGGTAAACACCAAAAAAAGCGGCTGCCGAGGCAGCCGCTAGTCCGTTAAGCTTGACTGGCATTTTTCTAACTGAATATTTCTACTGGGTTATTTCGACTTCCGTGCTGTACGCGCCTTTCTCGTTGGCTCGACGGATCAAACGAGCGATGATGACGGTGAGGACAATCACTATGCCGAAGAGCATCCAGAGAACGCTATGGAATGCACTGTCGTAGCTGTATGACAGAAGCTCGTGGATATCCCCGGAGCGTCCAACCGGAACGCGAATGTCGAAATTGCCTGCTGCGACGTCATTCATCCAACGCTGAACGGTCGCACCATCGGATTCGAATGCCGAGAGTTCGGGTCGTAGTCGGCCGTACAGAAGTGTTGTCAGCATCGCGCCGTAAAGCGACACTGCAATGGCCTCGCTTCCCAGCCTGAAGGTGTTAAGCAGCCCTGCTGCCATCCCGGCTTTCTGGTCAGGTACGACATGAAGTGCAAGACCATCGACCAATCCGGCTGCCAGTCCATATCCTGCGCCGATGAGAAGCAAGGCCGGTGTCAGAAAGACCAGTGAGACGGATGGGCCGCTAACGAGTGCCAGCCACGTAATGCCGACAAGCAGGCAAAAAAGGCTAATGATAAGCACTCGAGTTGACGACACGCCCCTTGCCACCAGCTTCCCAGCAGCGATGGGACACACGAGCATAGGAGCAGTCAGCAGCAACATCGTCAACCCCGCCTGCGTGGCCGACATACTCGAAACCGATGTCAGATATGATGGGAAATACGTCAGCAGTGTTACGAAGCCGAAGGAACCGGCGACCGTGATCAGAGAGTATCCGACGAATGGGCCGTTGTTGAGCAATGAGAGATCGAGCATCGGGGTTGCATGTCGTCGTTCCTGAGACCAGAAAAGGACGAAAATGAACAAGGAGGTTGCGGCGAGCGCTAAAACGCGCCAGTCATCCCAACCCCACTGTGAGCCCTGAACTATGCCAATCATGAGAACGAACAACGCAGCGCTGAACAAGAACGCGCCGCCGAAGTCGAAGTTGGGGACTTTGCCAGCAACAACACCATCCTGGGGAACCACCTTTGCACTCAGCAGCACGAGCAGAAGAATGACGGCATGAGCATAGAATATCGACCGCCAGCCAAAAGCATCAAGAAGTAGGCCTGAAATGGTCGGCCCAAGGCTGACGCCGAGGCCCGCCACAGTGCCGAAAAGAGCGAAGACCCGAACTCTAGCGGCTCCCTCGAAATTGGTCGATAGAAGAGCAATGCCGCACGAAAACACGGCGGCGGCACCGACGCCTGCGAGTGCACGACCGACATCCAAAACGAGTGTGGTTGGCGCAATCGCTGAAAGTAAAGAGGCCAACGTATAAATTGCGACCCCCGCAAGAAAGCACCTTTTTCGTCCCAAGCTGTCAGCCAGTGCGCCCCAGGCGAGCGTGAGGCAGGCGAAGGTCAGGTTAAACGCGTTCACAACCCAATGAAGGCTGGGAAGTGGCGCATGTGTATCGATCGCGATACTCGGCAACGCGATAGCGGTTCCGGAGATCGAGCTTGGAACAACAAAGATTGCCAGTAGAATAACGGGGAGCAGCAGCGCGTTGCTCCTAGAGATTTCTCTGTTCATGGGTTTCTCGATTCTTTTAAAGGATGGCCTGCTAGAAAGGTTAGGTCGGCATATGAGGTTCTATCCGAACAATAGGTTCTATATTTATAGAACCTATTGTTCGGATAGAACCTAATCGCAAACACGGCGGGAGTCAAGCGGCTTCACGCTAGTAGAGGAGGGAAACAATGCCTGATGAATCTGGTCATCCCACGGTAGATGAGATGCGGCTGGGTGCTGTGCTTTCAGCGCTTGCGGAGCAAAAGCGCCGTTATGTCGTTCGGGAGTTCCTTAAAATGGAGAAGGGGGCAGAATGTCATTGTTCGGCCTTCAAGCTGAAGCTCAGCAAGGCCGCGACGTCTCACCACTTCCGCGTGCTGCGGGAAGCGGGGTTGATCTGGCAAACCGATTTGGGAAACAGGAGCGTCGCGCACCTTCGCTACGAGGAGGTCGAACATAGGTTTCCCGGCTTGCTCGCTTTAGTCCTGAAAGAGGCCGAATAATGGCCTTTTGGCACAGCCCGGTTAGCCGACTGTCATCCCACCGACGACGTTCTGAAATCGATGATAGGGATGGCACCTTGCTTTGTATTACCCGATAGACAAGAAAGATCCTATCCACGAGCAGTACGGGCTATCCCACAGAAATATTCGGTTAAAAAAATGCCAGTCAAGTTAAACTGACTGGCATTACTGGAGAGGCAGCCGATAATGATATCGAGCAATCTTCAGGTCGTTAGCACATTTTGCTACAGCAATGCATCGAGTTTCTGCTTTAGCAAACCATTAACTTGCTGCGGGTTAGCCGTGCCGCGCGATGCCTTCATCACTTGGCCGACGAAGTAGCCGATCATCTTGCCGCGTTTTTCCGGCTCCGAGTCGCGGTATTGAGCGACCTGGGCGGGGCTGTCGGCGATTACCTGATTGATCATTGCTTCGATAGCGCCGGTGTCGGTCACCTGCTTGAGGCCTTTCGCTTCGATCACCTCATCAGCACTTTCGCCCTGGCCATTCCACAGCGCTTGGAAAACCTCTTTAGCGGCTTTGCCGTTAATGGTGTTATCCAGCACGCGGCTGATCAGTTCGCCTAGCTGGCGGGCAGAGATCGGGCTATTGGCAATGCTTAGGCTTTCGCGGTTAAGTGCCCCGGAGAGCTCACCCTGCACCCAGTTAGCCGCCTGTTTGGCATCGCCACATTCGCTATGCACGGCTTCAAAAAATTCGGCCATATCGCGGCTGGCGGAGATGACGTTGGCGTCATAAGCGGACAGCCCCAGTTCGTTCTGGAAGCGCTCGCGCTTATCCGCCGGTAGCTCGGGCAGTTGCCCGCGCAGGTGATCCAGGTAGGCTTGATCCAGCACCACCGGCAGCAGGTCGGGGCAGGGGAAGTAACGGTAGTCGTTGGCCTCCTCCTTGGTGCGCATGCTGCGGGTTTCATCGCGGTCTGGGTCGAACAGGCGGGTTTCCTGAACCACGCTGCCGCCATCTTCAATCAGCTCAATCTGGCGCTCCACCTCGAATGCAATCGCACGTTCGACAAAGCGGAAGGAGTTAACGTTTTTAATCTCAGCGCGGGTACCAAAAGCTTCCTGGCCTTTGGGGCGAACCGAGACGTTAACGTCGCAACGCATTGAGCCTTCCGCCATATTGCCGTCGGAAATGCCCAGGTAAGTAACGATGGAGTGAATCGCCTTGAGATACGCTGCGGCTTCTTTGGCATTGCGCATATCCGGCTCGGAGACGATTTCCAGCAGCGGCGTGCCCGCTCGGTTCAAGTCAATACCGGTCATGCCATGAAAATCTTCATGCAGTGATTTACCGGCATCCTCTTCGAGATGGGCATGGTGAATGCGAATACGCTTGGAGCTGCCATCTTCCAGGGTAATCTCAACGTCGCCAGGGCCGACGATGGGGTGGTACATCTGGCTGGTCTGATAGCCCTTGGGCAGGTCGGGGTAGAAGTAGTTTTTACGGTCAAACACCGACACTTCAGCGATGTCTGCATGCACTGCCAGGCCAAACTGCACGGCCATGGCCACGGCTTGCTCGTTAAGCACCGGCAGTACGCCGGGTAGGCCTAAGTCTACCGCACACGCTTGGGTATTTGGCTCAGCGCCAAACGCCGTAGAGGCGCCGGAGAAGATTTTAGAGCGCGTTGCGAGCTGAACGTGGACTTCAAGCCCAATCACGGTTTCCCATTGCATTAGGCGTACTCCTCGGCAAAGGCAGGACGTTGTAAGTGCCAGTCGGTCGCTTGCTGAAACTGGTGGGCGACGTTAAGCAACTGCGCTTCGGCAAAATGGGTGCCCAGAATCTGCAGACCCACCGGGCGGCCACCGACAAAACCTGCGGGTACGCTAATGCCGGGGATGCCAGCCAGGTTAACCGCAATGGTGTAAATATCCTGCAGGTACATCGACACCGGATCTTTTTTAGCGCCCAGGTCGAAGGCTGGCGTAGGCGAGGCGGGGCCCATCAGCACATCGACGTCTTCAAAGGCGTCCAGGAAGTCCTGACGAATCAAACGGCGCACCTGTTGGGCTTTGGTGTAGTAGGCGTCAAAGAAGCCTTCAGAAAGCGTGTGAGTGCCGATGAGGATGCGTCGCTTGACCTCTTCGCCAAAGCCTTCCTCTCGCGAACGCTTGTACAGATCAATCAGATCGCTGGGGTTGTCGCAGCGGTGACCAAAGCGCACGCCGTCGTAGCGGGAGAGATTCGAAGAAGCCTCCGCAGGGGCGATCACGTAGTAGGCCGGAATCGCATAATGGGTATGCGGCAGGCTGACTTCGCGCACCGTGGCGCCTAGGGATTCGTAAACTTTCACCGCCTCGCGGACGGCATTTTCGACCTCCGGGTCTAAACCATCGCCAAAGTATTCTTTCGGTAGGCCGATTTTAAGTCCCGAGAGGGGGGCGTTAAGGCTCTCTACGTAGTCGGGTACGCCGCGGGCAACACTGGTGGAGTCACGGCCGTCATGACCCGCAATCACACCCAGCAGGTGGGCGCAATCTTCGGCACTGCGCGCCAGCGGGCCTGCCTGATCAAGGCTCGAGGCGTAGGCAATGATGCCAAAGCGCGATACGCGGCCATAGGTGGGCTTTAAGCCGGTGATGCCGCAAAACGCTGCCGGTTGGCGAATAGAACCGCCGGTATCGGTACCCATGGCGGCGGGCACTAGGCCTGCTGCGACCGCTGCAGCACTGCCGCCAGAACTACCGCCGGGCACAGCCGTTAAGTCCCAAGGGTTCTTCACCGGGCCGTAGTAGCTGCTTTCGTTGGAGGAGCCCATGGCGAACTCATCCATGTTGGTTTTACCCAGACTAATCGTGCCCGCCGCGTTGAGTTTTTCAACAACGGTGGCGTTATAGGGGGCAATAAAATTATCCAGCATTTTCGAGCCGCAGCTGGTTTTTACACCTTGAGTGCAAAAAATATCTTTCAGTGCCAAAGGTATGCCCGCTAGAGGCCCGGCTTTGCCAGCTGCTCTGGCGTTGTCGGCGACTTCAGCCTGCTTCAGCGCCTGCTCAGCGGTCACGCTGATAAAACTGTTCAGTTTGCCGTCAGCCTTGTCGATGCGCTGTAAATAGTGAGCGGTTAGCTCGCGGCTGGAAAACTCGCCGCTTTTCAAGGCGGCAGCGAGTTGCGTTAAGGTTTTCTCATGCATGACCCAGAAGCTCCGTTCAGGGGAGAAAAAAAGAGGCAATAGTGGTGGCTGCCAATGCTCGTGTGCCGTTACTCAGCGTGTTTATGCACTAAGTTTATTCAACGACGCGGGGCACCAGATACAGGCCATTTTCCACTGCCGGAGCACAGCGCTGAAAGGTTTCGCGCTGGTTAGTTTCGGTTACTTCATCGGCGCGCAGTCGCTGGGTCGCATCGAGCGGATGGGCGAGCGGCATAACGCCTTCAGTATCGAGGCTTTGTAGCTGGTCGACCATGTCCAGAATCCGGCTTAGGTCGTCGACAAAGCCGCTGGCTTGGTCATCGCTGACGGCGAGTCGGGCCAAGTGAGCGGCCCGGCGCACATGAGATTCTTCAAGCGCCATGATCGATATTTCCTTGTCAATGTGATGGAACATAATCCGCTTTAGGCGGTATACATACCGATATCAAAAAATACGTCTTGTGTCGCAGACGTGGAAAATAGCCGCAAAAGGTACCACATCTTGGCCTCAACGGGCAGTCTTAGGCGCGACTCGTGCTTGCTGCCAAGGGGTTGCGGTGATACCGTTTGCATCCGCACAGGGTTCCCGGTCTGCACTAGGTAACAACATCCATGTTTAAACGTTTGAGGGGGCTGTTTTCCAGCGATCTATCGATCGACTTGGGTACGGCCAACACACTGATTTATGTACGCGGTCGCGGTATCGTGCTCGATGAGCCATCCGTGGTTGCTATCCGCCAGTCTGGCAATATGCGCAGCGTCGCGGCAGTCGGTACCGATGCCAAGCGAATGCTGGGGCGCACGCCGGGTAATATTACCGCGATTCGGCCGATGAAAGATGGCGTTATTGCCGACTTCACCGTCACCGAGCAGATGCTCCAGCATTTTATTCGCAAAGTTCACCAAAGCACCTTCTTAACCCCCAGCCCGCGTGTGCTGGTGTGTGTTCCTTGCATGTCAACGCAAGTAGAGCGCCGGGCAATTCGTGAGTCAGCAGAAGGTGCCGGTGCCCGCGAGGTGTTCTTGATTGAAGAACCCATGGCGGCGGCGATTGGCGCAGGCCTTCCGGTTGATGAAGCGCAGGGGTCGATGGTGGTGGATATCGGTGGTGGTACCACTGAAATCGCGATTATTTCACTCAATGGCGTGGTCTACTCCGAATCCATTCGGGTGGGTGGCGACCGCTTTGATGAGGCCATCACAGCCTACGTGCGTCGGCACTACGGCAGCCTGATTGGTGAGGCGACAGCTGAGCGCATCAAAGAGGAAATAGGCTGCGCTTACCCCGGCGGCGAACTACGCGAAATTGATGTGCGTGGTCGTAATCTAGCCGAAGGTATCCCGCGCAGCTTTACGCTTAATTCCCACGAAACCCTGGAAGCGTTGCAAGAAACCCTGGGTTCTATCGTGGCCGCCATTAAGAGCGCCCTTGAGCAGTCACCGCCTGAATTGGCGTCTGATATTGCCGAGCGAGGCTTGGTGTTAACGGGCGGTGGTGCGCTTTTACGCGATCTGGACAAGCTTATCGCTGAAGAGACGGGGCTACCGGTGATCGTTGCCGAAGATCCGTTGACCTGCGTTGCTCGCGGTGGTGGTAAAGCGCTGGAAATGATTGATCAGCACACTTTTGAGTTGCTGTCGAGCGACTAATCGCAGCGGTTAATTGCGGGGGGATTGCCTATTAAACCGCTGTTTTCGCACGGGCCATTGCCGGGCTACCGGCTGTTTTTTTGCGCCTTGGCTGCCAGTGCATTGATGTTTGTCGACCTGCATTTCACGCGCATGGAACAAGTGCGTGCGCAACTGTCGATGGTCGTTGCCCCTATTCAATGGGTTGTTAGTGTGCCTAGCGACCTGTTGAATTGGGGATCGCTTGCGCTCTCTGATCAGCAGGCATTGGTGGATGAAAACCGCCGCCTGCGAGAGCAGATTCTTACCCTTTCCCATCGTGGTCAACGGTTGGCAAATTTGACTGCGGAAAACAGCGAACTGCGCGAATTGCTGCAAGCGGCTAAGCGCCGTGATATTCCCTATATCACGGCTGAGCTGCTGTCGCTGGATAATGATCCCTTTAGCCATCAGATGGTGGTTAACCGTGGCCACCGTAACGGCGCCTATGTAGGTCAGCCGGTCATTGATGCCTCGGGGCTAGTGGGGCAAATTACCGCGGTCTCTGCCTATTCCAGCCGTGTATTGCTGTTAGCCGACGCCAGTCACGCCTTGCCGGTTCAGTTAAACCGCAATGGATTACGCTTTATTGTCCAAGGGGCGGGGCGTTACAACAGCGTAAATGTAATGTATGTGCCTGATACGGCGGATATCCGTGAGGGTGATTTACTGACCACGTCGGGCTTAGCTGGGCGCTTTCCACCGGGTTACCCGGTGGCGCGCGTTACCGAGGTCTATCACGATCCAGGCAAACCGTTTGCGCGTGTTACGGCCGCGCCTATGGCCCAACTGCAGCGCTCACGTCACTTCTTGCTGCTTTTTCCGCCCCCGCGAACGGAGGTGGAGGAGCATGCATGGGATGAAACGCTGGATATCTCTTCAGAGGCTTTACGCTCTTCGCTTCAGCTTGCTAAACCCGATCAAGAGGTGCCTTGATGCCCCGTGCACCGGTAGTGCCTATTTTAGTTATTTGGCTAAGTCTGCTTCTGGCGTTATGTTTGCAAGTGATGCCGTTAGCCGATGGTTGGCAGGTGTATCGTCCCGAGTGGTTGGGGCTTATGCTCATCTACTGGTGTATGCGGACTCCCGATAGAATCGGCGTTTTTCATGGCTTTGTACTGGGCATTTTGATGGATTTAATTGAAGGCACAGCGTTGGGGCAGCATGCGCTCATCTATGCGCTGTTGGCATTTCTATGTGCTCTGGTCTACCCACGTTTTCGGGCCTATTCGCTGGTACAGCAGTCGGCACTGGTGCTGGTGCTGCTGGGCTTGATGCAGTTGGTCGCCCAGTGGCTGCGCACTATCGTGGGTGATTTTTCGATTCATTTGGCGTTTTTAATTCCCGCGCTGATCAGTGCACTGCTATGGCCGTGGCTGGCGACGATGTTCCAGGCGTTAGAGCGTCGGTTGGCCGCCTCATGATTGCACCTGTTTTATGTTTGGCCTCGGCTTCTCCACGCCGTCGGGATTTGCTCGCATCCATTGGTGTGCCGGTCAAGGTTCATCCTTGCGATATTGATGAGACGCCGCTGGTTGGGGAGTCGGCTCAAGCCTATGTAAAGCGCTTGGCGGTTGCCAAAGCCGAGGCGGCGGCCCCTCTAACTGATTTACCGACCCTCGGTTCAGATACCGCTGTGGTGGTCGATGGGCGTATTCTAGGTAAACCGGTGGATGCCGAGGAGGCTGCTGATATGCTGCGGCTACTTTCGGGGCGGTGTCACGAGGTACTTACCGCCGTGGCGGTGAGTGGGCCAGCGGGAATGCTTTCCTGCTGTGTGACAACCCAGGTGACGATGCGTGAGATCAGCGCCGATGAAATCGCTGCCTACTGGCGTACCGGTGAGCCCGCAGATAAGGCGGGAGGCTACGCTATACAGGGATTAGCGTCCATATTTGTAAAACAGATTCAAGGCAGTCACTCAGCAGTGGTAGGGCTACCGCTGTTTGAAACGACGCACTTGCTATGCCGACAGGGAGTTCCTATCTGGCAGCGCGTTTAACGCCCTTGAATAAAGGGTGTCGCCGCCTGTATCGCTGGCAAGGAATACGTCAACCAACAAGGAATTTTGCATGAGCGGTGAAGTTCTCATCAATTTAACGCCAATGGAAACCCGCGTCGCGCTGGTCGAAAACGGCGTTTTGCAAGAGGCACTGATCGAGCGTTCCCGCCGGCGTGGCATCGTGGGCAATATCTACAAAGGCAAAGTGGTTCGTGTACTGCCTGGCATGCAGGCTGCCTTTGTTGATATTGGCTTAGATCGGGCGGCGTTTATTCACGCCCACGAAGTGATGCCTCCCGGCATACCGCTTGATGAGCAGCAGACTATCGGCCAGTTGCTTCACGAGGGCCAGGCGTTAGTGGTGCAAGCGACCAAAGACCCTATTGGTAGCAAAGGGGCGCGCTTAACCACGCATCTTTCGATCCCATCCCGCTATCTGGTCTATATGCCTGATTCTCCTCATCACGGCGTTTCGCAGCGTATTGAGGATGAGCGTGAGCGCGAGCGGTTAAAAGCCCTGCTAGACAGCAGCGTGGCGGAGCAGACGCTGGAAGTGACGGGAGGCTTTATTGTCCGTACTGCCGCGGAAGGCGTCGGTGACGAAGAGCTAAAAGGGGATATGCACTTTCTACTGCGACTGTGGCGCAAAGTTAGCGAGCGAAAAGTAACCGCTACGCCGCAAAGCGTGATTTATGATGATTTGCCGCTCTTTATGCGTACTCTGCGCGATGTAATGCGCGACGATATCGAAAAAGTGCGTATCGATTCACGGGAAAACTTCGTCAAGCTAGTCGAGTTTGCTGAAGAGTTTATGCCCGACGCGGTGGAGCGGATTGAATACTATCCCGGCGAGCGTCCCATTTTTGATCTTTACAGCGTCGAAGATGAGATCCAAAAAGCGTTGGGGCGCAAGGTACAGTTGAAATCCGGTGGCTATCTGGTGATTGACCCCACTGAGGCAATGACCACTATTGATGTCAACACCGGCGGTTATGTCGGTCATCGCAACCTTGAAGAGACCATTTTCAAAACCAACCTTGAGGCGGCCACGACAATAGCCCGCCAGCTTCGGCTGCGTAATCTAGGCGGCATTATCATTATCGACTTTATCGATATGGCGGATGTTGAACATCAGCGACAGGTCTTGCGGGTGTTGGAAAAAGCCTTAGAGCGTGATCATGCCAAAACCAAATGCACTGGCGTTACCGAGCTTGGCCTCGTTCAATTGACCCGTAAGCGCACCCGGGAGAGCCTAGAGCAAACGATGTGTGAAGCCTGCCCGACTTGCAGTGGGCGGGGGACGCTTAAAACGCCAGAAACTGTTTGCTATGAAATCTTTCGTGAGATACTGCGCGAAGAGCGCGCTTATAGCGCTGAGACCTACATGGTGCTGGCATCACAACCTGTCGTTGATCGTTTGCTGGATGAAGAGTCAGCCGCGGTGGCTGACTTGGAGGCGTTTATCAATAAAACCATTCGCTTTCAGGTTGAGCAGCACTACTCCCAAGAACAGTACGATATTGTGCTGATGTAACCATGCTAACGCGTTCGCTGGTGCGTTGGAGTTTGTTGATCGCTGCCTGGCTACTGGGCAGCGCGGCTGTGCTGCTGTTACTGCTGCGCTTGGCGATTAGCCAATCCGATGCCCTAACCCCCCGCATTGAAGCGCTGCTTGAGGCGCGCATTGGCGTGCCGGTCACCATCGATCAGCTATCGCTTTCGCTCGCTCGGAGCGACTTTTTGTTACGCCTTGAGGGTGTAGACGCGGAGACCCCCGATGGCCAAGCGCTATTTTCCCTGGAACATGCGGGGCTGCGATTGGATACCTGGGCATCGCTTGTCAATATGGCGCCGATTTTTAGCGACGCACGCATCAGCGGTACTCAGTTTCACCTTTATCAAGGCACGGGAGCTACTTGGCAATGGCCTGAACCCGCTGAGTTACCGCTGCTAATGGCGCCGGATCCAGAGGTCGACCTTGATACTATCGATACTTGGACCGGCTTGATTTTGCGGCAACGCGTATGGGTAGACGATACCCGGGTAGTCCTGCATGGTCGCCATAATACCGTAATGCTGTATGCCGAGACCTTGCTGCTAACCGGCGATGAACGGCGCACAAGAATGGAAGGCGCAATCAATATTGCGGAATCCATGCAGCAAGCTCGAGTTGAAGCTCTGCCCGCAGCGGAAATAAAAGTCGAAATGCAGCCCGGCCGACAGGGCTTCAGCGATTTTTCGGCAGCATTGCAACTCGATGTTCAGCTCGACCAGTTAGTTGTTCTGGCAGATATGTTCCGGCCGGATCATGCCGCTTATTTAGAGCAAGCTGGCGGCAGTGCGCGGCTGTGGGGGCGCTGGAGCGCCGGACGCCTTGAGGAAGCTCGCGTCGCTGTCGATGTTCCCCAGTTAACGCTACGCCATCAGGTTCAGTACGCGGTGTTAAGGGACATTGAGGCCAATGGTTTATGGCAGCGCGACGGCGACGGGGGGGAAGCGTGGCTAAGCGGTGATGCAGATAGCGTGGAGTGGGCGCAGCCCCCTGGAGGTAGCGTTGGGCCTGCCTTGCCACGCCACTGGCATGCCACCCACCAGCCAGGGCAGTGGGAAGTACGCACCAGTGCTTTTGAACTCGCCTCGCTAACCGCTTGGCGCGATTATGTACTGCTCCCCGAGTCCGTCACCCGGGTATTGCAAACCCTCGCCCCCCGTGGGCAAGTCGAGGGGTTACACTTGGGACAGCAAGATGGCCACTGGGGAGTGGACGCGGCGCTAACTGGCGTCGAAGTCTCACCCTGGCAGCAAGCGCCCGGTGGCGGCCCTCTGGATGCCTGGGTGCAGGCGCGAGACTTCCGCGGGCGCGTGCTGTTTAGCAGTAATGGCGAAAGTACCCTCTATTTCCCCGAGTTTTTTGCCGCCCCCATGCAGCTGCGGCGCGCTGAAGGGGAAGTCGAATGGGTATACGACGGCCCCAATACCATGGTGAGTGGCAAGCGGCTAAGCGTTGATTGGGACGGTGCGCAGATAGCGGGTGGCTTTGGTTTGGTGACCGGAGATCAGCGTGGTCACTTTGGTTTAGATCTGACGTTCAGTGACGTGGATGCTGTGGAGCGTCCGCTTGCTCAGTGGTTGCCGCTCAGCGTGATGGGCGACGAGCTGCGCGAATGGCTGCTTAATGATATTGGCGGCTACGTCAGCAAGGGCTCGCTGCAGCTAAGCCAGCCGTTAGGCGAAGGGGCGACTGCCCAGGACTTTACAGCAACGCTTGCCTTGGCGGTGACGCAAGGGCATTTGCCGATTGCGCCAGGCTGGCCACGCCTTGACGATGTCGAGGGGCGACTGAAGTGGCAAAACAAGGTGTTAGAGGCTGAAATTGATAATGCCCAGAGCCATGGTGTCACGGCTTCAGAGGGCGAGGTGGTGATGGAGGATGAGACGCTCAACCTTTCGGGGCAGTTAACCTCGGATGGGCCAGCGCTGATATCATTTTTACAGGCGATGCCCGAGATCGACCTTTCCCAACTAAGTGATTTGCGCGTGACGGGGGACGTTAACGGCGATATTGCGCTGTCGTTGCCGTTGGCAAACCCTGAGGCGCTGCAGCTGGAAATTAATGCTCAGCCGCGCTTCTCGGAAGTGGTTTATCAACCGCTCGACCTTCGCCTTCAATCGGTTGAGGGGGATCTCGCTTGGCTTCAAGATGGGGAGAGTTCGGGACTCGTCGGCGAGGCTAGTGGTCAGTTGCTTGGGGGGGCTATCAACGCTGATATTGATACTCAAAGCGACGGCATACAACTGCAAGGGCGTGTCGCTACCGCGGCGCTGTTCGGGCTTGCTGGGTTAGACAGTAGCCAAGGGCGCCTGCCCTTTGAAGGGCCGATAGAGTGGCAGGGCCGTGTCACCCTAAGCCCAGCGCCCTCCCTGCGTCTTGAGAGTCGCTTGCTCGGCGTCACCAGCCACCTGCCCGAACCGTTTGCCAAATCACCACAGCAGCCCTGGCCGTGGACATTGACCGCTGATTTAGATGCCAAACGACTTGAAACGCAGCTGGCCGATATCGTTTCAGCACGCATCCAACAGCGTAATGGCGAGCTATCAGGGTCGCTAAAGTTAGGCAGCCAAGCGGAGCGCCTGCCGGGCTGGCCCACTCAGCCCGGCATCAGTCTTGACGCTGCCGTGCCAAGGCTTGATCCGTTAGCGTGGCAGCGGGCGATAGCGCCGCTAATGGCTGGCGGAACCACTATGCCGTCAAGTGAAGGCACTCAAACACCGCTGGATGTCTCGTTAACCACCCCCTGCGTGGTTTATCAAAGCGAGTGTTTAGGCAGTCTTAACGCATCTGGAGGCATCAACGCTGGTCTGATCGATTTGGGCCTAAGCGGTAACCTGGTCACCGGGCGTTTACAGTACGATGCTGAGTCACCGCAACCGTTAGACATGACCATTGAAGCGTTGGCGCTTGATCGCTTGTTGGCGTTAGCCAATGTCGAACATGACAGCGATGCACCGATGCCCGACTCCTGGATGGAATCAGTCGAAACTCAGCGTCAGGCGCCTATGGCCATTCCGGATTGGCTGGCCGATGTGCCCAATGGGCGATTGCGTTTAGCCGAAATTGCCATGGGGCCGCGCCGCTTTGGCCCCTTGACCGCCTACTGGAAAACCGACGGTGAGCGCTTTTCGCTTACCCCTGTCGGCTTAACCCTGGGCCAGCTATCGGCGCGCGGCGAGCTGCACTGGGAGGGGGATGCTGTTTCGAGTCATACCCGCGCAGACATTACGATTCAGGGCGGAGATATTGGCACTGCCCTTGAGCGCCTTGACCAGCCGGTGGCCATGCGCAGCCGAAGTACCGATGTGGTCGCCTCGCTTGACTGGCCGGGGGCACCCTGGCAATTGGAGTTAAGTCGCTCAGATGGCTATATCAGTACCGACATTCGCGACGGCCGTTTTGTCACCCTGGAGTCGGCGCCTGCGCGGTTAATTGGCTTGCTTAATTTCGATAATATTTTACGTCGTCTGCGCCTGGATTTTTCCGACGTAACCGGCCGGGGCACGGCATTTGACCGTGTCAAGGGCACCGCTGATGTTACCGGTGGGCTGTTGACGCTTCGCGGGCCATTGCAAATTGATGCCCCGGCCACCACCCTAACGCTTACCGGCAGTGTCGACCTGGTGACGCGTGAACTTGACCAGCGGCTTGGCGTCACACTACCAGTGACGCAAAGTTTACCGATCGCGGCTATCGCCGTTGGCGCACCCATCGTGGGCGGCGCGCTGTTCCTTGCTGACCAGCTATTTGGCGACGCTTTAGATCGTGCCACGACACTCCATTATCGCGTGCGAGGCCCTTGGACCTCGCCGCAGGTTACTTTAGAAGGCCCCCAATGACCGCATATAAAAGTGATGTAGATACGGCTGCTGCCATTCTGTTGACCCCTGGAGGGCTTGATTTAGACGCTCTGGAAACGGGGTTGGGCTACGCCATGGGCGCGGGCATTGACTACGCTGATCTGTATTTTCAACGTACCTGGCAAGAGGGTTGGGTGCTGGAAGATGGGGAGGTGAAAGAGGCTAGCTACAATATTGACGGCGGCGTCGGTGTGCGCTCCCTGGCGGGTGAAAAAACCGGATTTGCCTACTCCAACCAAATTACGGCCGATGCGTTAATGGACACTGGCCGGACCGCTGCAGGTATTGTGCGCAGTGGTCAACGCCTGCCCGGGCAGTTGGTTCAACCCGTTTCGGCTACGTCGCGCTACGCGGGGATTGACCCATTAGCCGGGCTAAGCGCCGAAGAGAAAGTCGCCATGTTAAAACAGGCTGACCGAGTCGCCCGTGCCGCAGATCCTAGCATCAGTCAGGTGAGTGCTTCCCTATCGGGCACCTACGAAGTGGTGTTAGTGCGGGCCAGCGATGGCACTTTGGCGGCAGATATTCGCCCGCTGGTGCGCTTTAATGTCAGCGTGATTGCGGTTAAGAACGGACGCCGTGAGCGCGGCAGCGCGGGCGGTGGTGGTCGTTACTCCATGGCCAAATTGCGCGATGATCAAGTCGCAGAGCAGTACGCTAAAGAAGCCGTTCGTCAGGCGCTGGTCAACCTGGAAGCCATTGATGCGCCCGCTGGGCAAATGCCGGTGGTGCTGGCGTCAGGCTGGCCGGGGATTTTACTCCATGAAGCCGTCGGCCACGGCTTGGAAGGGGATTTTAACCGTAAGGGAAGTTCCGCCTTTGCGGGCCAAATGGGTAAGCGGGTAGCCGCTAAAGGCGTCACTATTGTCGACGATGCTACGCTAGCGGATTGCCGTGGCTCCATGAGCGTTGATGACGAGGGCACGCCGGGCCAATACACGCCGCTTATTGAAGACGGTATTTTGACTGGCTATATGCAGGACAAACTCAATGCTCGCTTAATGGGTATGGCCCCCACAGGCAACGCGCGGCGTGAATCCTTTGCCCACCTGCCGATGCCGCGTATGACGAATACCGTTATGCTCGCAGGTCAAGAAGAGCCCAGCGATATCATCAAAAGCGTTAAGCGCGGTATTTATGCGGTGAGCTTTGGCGGCGGTCAGGTGGATATTACCTCGGGTAAATTTGTGTTCTCTGCCAGCGAAGCCTACCTAATTGAAGACGGTAAAGTGACGGCGCCGGTGAAAGGGGCCACCTTAATTGGTAATGGGCCGGCAGCGATGCAGCGTGTCTCCATGATTGGCCACGATATGGCGCTGGATGCCGGCATCGGCGTGTGTGGTAAAGAGGGGCAGGGAGTGCCGGTGGGTGTCGGCCAGCCTACCTTGAAATTGGATGAGCTGACCGTCGGTGGGACTCAGTCTTAAGTACTGGTCTTAAGTGCTGCCTTTAAAGAGCAAGCGTTTCGCGCAGGTGTTTGAAGAGCTTGCGCGAGCTGGTGGGTGGTTTGCCCTGTTCGCGTTCTCGCTGGGCGTTGCGAATCAACTGACGCAAAGTCTGGCGGTCGGCATCTGGGTGCTCTGCCATAAAAAGGTCAACAGCAGGATCGCCTTCGTCAATTAAGCGTTCCCGCCATTTTTCCAGTCGGTGGAAGGCATGGTCGCGCTGCTCCTGCTCCTGATCGATGGAATCGAATACGCCTTGAATGGCGGTGAGATCCTCTTTACGGATTAGCTTACCGACATACTGCATATGACGGCGGCGACCTTCATGGGAACGAATGCGCGAGGTTTCCTCGATAGCGCGCAGCATATCGTCAGAGAGGGGGAAGCGGGCGCGTTCCGCCGGTCGCATGGCGATTAAGGTTTCCCCAAGTGCCTGTAAGGCATGCATTTCACGTTTGAGTTGCGACTTGCTAGGGCGTTCTTCCTGCTCTTCTACTTCATTAGTACTTAGGACGGGATCGGGACGTTGCTTACGCATAGTGTGACTCACAGACAAGATTCGTGGCGGCATTATACCAGCTGCGAGTACAACATTGATTCGCCGAAGATACTCTCTTGAAAGATACTCTCTTGAAAGACGTTCTCTTGAAAGACGTTCTCTTGAAAGATATTCGGTTGAGAGACATTCGGTTGAAAAAAGGAGGCCATATGGCACAGGCATTTGATGCATCCGCGCAGCAGTCGTTATTGACCGCGCGTGCCGAAGAGGCGCTAGCGCTGGCAAAACGCTTGGGCGCGGATGCTGCCGAAGTGGGCGCCAGCGTTGATCAGGGCATCGGCGTTAGCGTTCGTCAGGGTGAAGTTGAAACGGTTGAGTTATCCCGTGACCAGGGCATTGCCGTCACGCTTTACGTGGGCCAGCGTAAAGGCAGCGCCTCGTCCACAGACGCCAGCAGCGCCTCGATTCAGGCAGCGGTGGAGAAAGCGCTGGCGATTGCTCGTTATACCGGCGAAGACCCGGCCGCAGGGCTAGCTGACGCTTCTCTGATGGCCGCCGAGTTGCCCGATCTAAAAGTGCACTACCCCTGGGCCCTGACAACGGATAAGGCGATTGAGCTGGCGCTTGCCTGTGAGCAGGCGGGGCGCGACGTTGAAGGCATTTCCCAGTCGGATGGCGCGTCACTTTCCAGCGGCGAAGGGGTACGCGTTTACGCCAATAGCCACGGCTTTTTAGGCACCCAAAAGGGCAGTAGTCACTCACTGTCATGCATGCTGATTGCCCAAGACGCGGCCGGTATGCAGCGCGACTACGACTATACCTCTGCCCGCGACCCCAAGACGCTGCGTGACCCCGCCGAGGTGGGCCGCGAGGCCGCCGCGCGCACGCTGCGCAGGCTGGGTGCTAAACGTCCCCCCACGGGTACCTTTCCGGTGCTGTTTGACCCCTCGTTGGCCAGTGGCTTAATTGGCCATCTGCTTGGTGGTTTAGCCGGTGGCGCGCTCTACCGTCAGGCCTCGTTTTTGTGTGACCGGCTCGGCACACCATTGTTTCCAGACTGGTTTAGTCTTGAAGAGCGGCCCATGGATATTGGTGCCACGGCCAGCTCGCCATTTGATGGCGAGGGTGTGCAAACCCGCAATAATCGCTTTATCGATCAGGGTAGCATCGCAAGCTATATGCTCTCTGCTTACAGCGCTCGTCGGTTGGGTATGCATACCACGGGGAATGCCGGTGGGGCGAGGAACGTAAGGTTAGCGGCGCCGCTGCAATCACGCGAAAGCCTGCTGCAGGAGATGGGCAGGGGTATTTGGGTGACTGAGCTGATGGGCCAAGGCGTTAATGGCGTGACCGGTGATTACTCCCGCGGTGCAGCAGGTTTTTGGGTCGAAAACGGTAAGGTGCAGTACCCGGTTGAAGAGTTCACCATTGCCGGTAACCTAGATCGGATGTTTGCTGGATTAGTCGGGATTGGCGATGACACTGATACCCGTGGCAGTGTTCACACGGGTAGTTGGTTGATTGATGCGATGACGGTGGCGGGTGACTAACAGGTATAGCGGCGGCTACTGATCTTCCTCGAAGCGGGCATCGAACAGCGCTTGAATGGCTTCAAGCGCCTGTTCGGCGTCATCACCTTCGGCGTTGATCGTTAGCTCGGTACCGCAAGGGGCGGCTAGCATCAGCAGTGACATGATGTTGGCGGCGTCAGCTACCTGTTGCTGTTTGTAAACACGTATTTTAGCCGTAAACTGTTGGCCGCATTTGACCAGTTTTGTCGCCGCGCGAGCATGTAGCCCGCGTTGATTGGTAAGTGTGAGTATTCTTTCTGGCACCCTGGTTCCTTCTCGCCGAGTGGTGTCATTAATGGATAGACGCGCTAAGTCTCTTTCCGTTCGTTGTTGGAAGTAGCGCTGAGGAGAGCCGCCGCCGACTGTTCACCCAAGGTGTAGTGCAGCCCCAGTTCACGATGGCGTAGTTGAACGTCGCCCATGCTAGTGGTCAACCTCTCCGCCAGCTTCTCGACCATGTAGACCGAGCGGTGTTGGCCACCGGTGCAGCCAATCGCGATGGTCATGTAGCTGCGTTGGCTATTCTGGTAAGCGGGTAGCCAACGCTCAAGCCACGCCAAAATATCGTTGCTCATGGCGTCAACAATAGGGTAGCTGCTCAAAAAAGCCACAATATCAGCGTCACGGCCGGTGAACTGGCGCAGCGTTGGATCCCAGTAAGGATTCGGCAGGCAGCGCACGTCGAAGACCAAGTCAGCATCTAACGGCACGCCGCGTTTGTAGCCGAATGACTCAAGGGTCAGCGTTAGCTTATCGCGGTGCTGGTGCGCTACCTGGTCGGTAATGCGACGGCGTAAATCGTGTACCGATAACCGTGATGTATCGATCAGTAAGTCGGCTAGGTCGCGAATATCCTCCAGCGTCTCTTCTTCTTTATTAATCGCTTCTTCGAGGGTCATTTCACTATCGCGAGTCAGCGGATGACGTCGCCGGGTAGCCGAGTAACGCTCAAGCAGGATGCGGGCATCGGTGGTCAAGTAAATCACTTGAAAGTTAATTTTACGCTGGCGCAGCTCCTCTAACAAAGAGGGCAAGCGCTCCAGCGCTCCCGGCAAATTACGGGCATCAATACTGACCGCCAAATGAGCACGGTCACCCTGGCCGCGTAATTCGTCCACCAACGAGCCCAGCAGCATAGCGGGGAGGTTATCAATCGCGTAGTAGCCAAGATCCTCCAGCGCCTGTAGAGCGATAGATTTACCTGAACCTGAGCGGCCGCTAATGATCACCAGTTGCATAGAGTCTCTCTTTGCCTTGGTCAAGCTGCGTTAAGGGTGGTGAGCGAAACATACACCTGCGGTGCCTAACCTTAAATAGGTTTTAAAAAAGGTTTTAAGACCAGTTAGGCCGCTGATTGCTCACGAATTTTGGCGGTGATGAGCTCAAGCAATTCACGCTGACTGGCCGCTTTACGCAGCAGCTGGCGTGTATCCGCATCATTCATGATGGTCGCTACTTGGCCGAGCAGTGAAAGGTGCGTGTCATCTGCTTCTTCGGGTACCAACAGTACAAACACCAGGTCTACCGGGTCGCCGTCGATAGCGTCAAAATCAATCGCTTCTGACAATTTTAAAAAACCAGCGATAGGGGCGGTGCAGTGGGGGCTACGCGCATGGGGAATAGCCACGCCGTTACCAATACCGGTGCTGCCTAAGCGTTCACGGCCGATTAAACGGCTAAACACTTCTTGGCTGTCCAAGCTGGGAATATTTTGGGCAATAAAGGTGCTGTAAAACTCCAGCACCCTTTTTTTGCTGCCCCCGGGTACGTCAAATAGAACGCGTTCCGGGGGAAGTATGGTTTCCAACGTCATTGAATTAACGCACACCTGCGCCTTGGGCGCGAGCTTGTGCTTTTTCCTTGTGTTTAACGAGTTGACGGTCGATTTTATCCGCTAGGGCGTCGATAGCGGCGTACATATCACTGTCTAGGGCTTCCGCATGTAAGTCAGCACCTGCGGCGTGCAGCGTACAGGCGGCCTGCTGGCGCTCTTTCTCCACTGATAAGGTGACTTGCACCGTAGTTATATTGTCGTAATGGCGCTCTACACGCTCAAGCTTTTCGTTGACATAGTCACGCAAGGCGTCAGTCAGTTCTACGTGATGACCAGTGATATTTACTTGCATTGACGTACTCCTTATCCATCGGACTGTACTTCGATTGTAACCCTTTTTGCCGCGTTGCAAAGCCCTTGTCGAGAGTTTCCCTGAAACGGCAGCAGGGCCTAGCGTAAACGGCGCCTTTCGCTGGAGGAGGGGATGCCCATGGCTTCACGATATTTAGCCACCGTGCGACGCGCCACCTGCACGCCCCCTTCGCCTAATAGCGTGACTAAGCGGCTGTCAGAAAGCGGTTTGCCAGGGGGCTCCTCTTGAATCAGTTTTTTGAGACGCGCGCGGATGGCGGTACTGGAGTGACTGTCGCCATCTTGGCTGCTCACCTGGCTCGAGAAAAAGTACTTAAGCTCAAAAACACCGCGGGGCGTATGAATGTATTTCTGCGTCGTTACCCGCGAGATAGTTGATTCGTGCATCTCAACGGCTTCGGCAATATCGGCCAATATCAGCGGCTTCATGGCCTCTTCGCCGTGCTCCAAAAAGCCAATCTGTCGGGTGATAATTTCGCGACCAACCCGCAATAGCGTATCGTTACGGCTAGACAGGCTCTTAATCAGCCAGCGCGCTTCCTGCAGGTGCTCTTTGAGAAACTGGTTATCATCGCTTTTGTCCGCACGCTTAATCAAGCTGGCGTAGTCGGGCTGAATGCGCAGCCGTGGCAGGGCCTCTGGGTTGAGCTCTAAATGCCAGCCATCTTGGTCGTGGCGGACGACTAGATCGGGCGTTACATAACTGTCGTCGGTATCGCCGTAGGCGCTACCTGGACGTGGGTCGAGGCTGCGAATGAGTAGGATAACATCGGCCAGCTGCTCGTCATCAAGCCCGAGACGGCGCTTAAGCAAGCGCATATCATCCTTGCCGAGCGCTTCAAGAAACTGCCGAACGAGACGGCGGGCGGGAACCAGCAGTGGTGTATCGTCGGGAAGGGCGGCGAGCTGCAGCATCAGGCATTCACGCAAATCGCGGGCAAAGATACCGGTTGGCTCAAACTGTTGGAGCTTGAGCAGCGTGGTTTCCACTTCGCGCTGACTAAGCCCGTCAATGCCCTGGGCACGAAGTCCTTCACGGATATCGTTGAGCGGCTGGGTTAGGTAGCCATTAGCATCTAGCGCGTCGATTAAGCTCTCCGCGACAAGCTGTTCACGGGCGCTAAAATCGGTCATGGCAAGTTGCCACAGCAGGTGCCCGTGCAGGCTCTGTCCGGCTGCCTGGCGCTCAAAGTCGGGGCCTTCGCTGCTGCTACCACCCTGGCTACCCATATCTTGATAGGTATCTGACCAGTCGCTATCTACCGAGAGCTCAGTAGGGATGCTCTCTGACCACTCTTCTTCTTTAGGCTCGCTGACAGCCTGCTCACTAAATTCATCTTCTTGCTCCAGCATGGGATTGGCGTCTAGGGCCTGCTGAATTTCTTGACGAAGGTCCAGCGTCGAAAGTTGCAACAGCGCAATGGCCTGCTGCAACTGGGGCGTCATGGTCAGCTGTGTGCCGATACGCAGTTGGAGAGAAGCTTTCATGACCATCTGAGAACCACTCGTTAATCGGAATGTTCCACACTAGTGCGAGTGAGTGCCGGGTGCAAGTGCAATAAGCATGCCATTGGTAGTAAAGTTGTTGTAAAGCGCTATTTAGTGGGTGAAAAGTCAGTTTAGAAGTGAAAATAATCTTAGAGGCGAAAATCTGCGCCCAAATAAACATCCCTTACTTTTTGGTTGGTAAGTATTGAAGCTGGCGAGCCGCTGGCGATGATTTGCCCATCACCGACGATATAGGCGATATCGCAAATATCCAGGGTTTCACGCACGTTATGGTCGGTAATCAGTACACCGATATGGCGCTGCTTCAGCGCACGAATGATGGTTTTAATTTCGCCCACAGAAATGGGATCAACGCCAGCAAAGGGCTCATCGAGCAAAATAAAGGCAGGCTCTGTTGCTAAGGAGCGTGCAATTTCCACGCGTCTGCGCTCGCCGCCCGAAAGGCTCATGCCGAGGTTGTCACGAATGTGAGTGATATGAAAGTCTTCGAGTAGCGCTTCCAAGCGCTGTTCCCGGTCGCTGCGATTGAGCTCTTTGCGCGTCTCGAGTATCGCCATAATATTGTCAGCAACCGAAAGTTTGCGGAAGATAGACGCCTCCTGGGGGAGATAGCCGATACCTGCTGCTGCGCGCTCGTGCATGGGTGCGCGGGTTAAATCCACATCGTCGATGCCCACTTCGCCAGCATCGGATTTTACCAGCCCGACAATCATATAGAACGAGGTGGTTTTGCCGGCACCATTCGGGCCAAGTAGGCCGACCACGCTGCCTTGGCAGATTTCCAAATTGATGTCTTTGACCACGCGGCGGCGTTTGTAGCTTTTGGCTAGGTGGTGGGCATAAAGGGTTTTGATCGGCGTAAGAATTTGGTTCGGCGTAGTGTCAACAGTTGCCACAGCTCGGCTCCCTATTGTTCAGGCTGAAGGGTCATACGTATGCGCTGGGGCTCGCTGCCGTCAACGTCAGAGCGTGCTTGAATCACTTCACGGTCAATAAAATATTCAAGCCGCCCGCCGCTGAACTTGTCCTCTTGCTGGGTCAGCTCGGCTTGGTCAATCAGTTCTACGCGGCGTTCAGCGACATGATAAATAATCCTTCTTGCCCAGCCCTCAGTGGGGCCATCCTGACCTTGTGCTTGATGACGCAGGTAGGCGCGCTCACCGGTGGAGGTTGCCGTCGAAAGTTCGCCGGCCTCGTTGCGTTTGATCTCTACCCGATCACCTCGCAACTGCATTTCGCCCTGACGTATCTCTACATCCCCGGTATAAACGGCGGTGCCAGCCCGCTGGTCGAGATCTAAACGGTCGGCTTCCACTTCCACAGGGGCCTGTTGTGAAGTTTGGGCCAGTGCCGATAATGGCATCGCTAGCGCAAATAGGGCGGTGTAAATAAGTGCTTTCATGGCGACTCCTCTTTAAGGTTGCGTGGCCGGGGGGTGTGTGCCGCGCACATTATCAGTTAGGCGTACCCGGCTATCGTTAAGCCACACGTCCATACGTGAAGCGCGCATTTGCTGGGGCGGTTGCTGTAACAGTACCGGTGTTGCACTCCAGGCATGCTGAGTTACCCCATCATAATGCAATAGCTCGGTATCTAGCTGCCAGCCTTCATCAGGTGCGATCAAGCGAGCCGAGCCTGACAGTAACAGCGCTTGGGTAGCGGTGTTGAGCGTGCCTACATCGGCGCTAGCCAGCCACTGGCGCCCCTCATTGTCATACAGAACGGCTTCGGGCTCTTCCGACCAGGTTTCGCTTTGCTGAGGCGTATGGATAAGACGCGGTGTTGTCAGCGACTGCAAAACGCTGCCGTTATCACCGAATAGCGTAATTTCAGCATTTTCCAGTACGTGACCTGGTTCCTGAGCCTGCGCTTCAGGGTCGATGGTAGTGTCTTGAGGGCCGCCGGGGTCAAGCCATACCAGCAGCGCACCCAGCGCGATAACCAGCCCGCCCAGCCAGAGGCGTACCTTAAGCCGCTTCAACATTTACGCTCGACCGTGCAAATAGGTGTCGAGCACCGCGCCCCAGTGCCCTTGAGATTCAAGCAGCGTATCGCAGATTTCACGCACGGCACCGTGACCACCCAGGCGTTCGGTGATCCAGTCGGCGTGGGTGTGCATATAATCCGGTGCGTTAGGCACGGTAATGCCGACGCCGCAACGCTTAATAGCCGCTAGATCGGGCAGGTCGTCGCCGCAATAGGCCACTTGTTCCAGCTCGATATCAAGGCGCTGGCAAAGCCCGCGCAGGGTAGCCAGTTTGTCTTCACAGCCTTGGTGAACATGGTCGATACCCAGGGCGGCGGCACGCTGGCTGACCATGGGGGAATCGCGCCCAGTAATCAGTGCAACATGCACGCCCACGCGTTTGAGCAGCTTTAGCCCATGGCCATCCTGAGTATGGAAGGCTTTGATTTCGATTCCATCGGCCTGAAAGTAGAGGCGGCCATCGGTGAGGACGCCGTCAACATCCAACGCCAATAGGCGTACGCGGCGGAGTCGATCGAGTAGCGCGGTGGGTAGGGTCATAGAGCCTCCATATCAGTAATTTCTTATAGCCAGACGGATAAAAAACGCCGATGGGTTAAATAACGCCGCTGGCGAGCAGGTCGTGCATATGTAGAGCCCCAATAGGGCGCTGTTGTTCATCGACCACCGCTAGCGCGGTAATCCGGCTCTCTTCCATAATACGTACCGCTTCGGCCGCCAGGATGTCGGGGCCGATGCGTTTGCCTGGCCGGGTCATAACGTCGTCAACGAGGACATCGCGCAGGTTGTGAAACTGATCCAGCGTACGGCGCAGGTCGCCATCGGTGTAAACCCCGGCCAGGCGTCCTTCGCTATCCACCACGCAGGTAAAGCCAAGTCCTTGCCGGGTGATCTCTAATAACGCATCGCGCAGTGGGCTTCCTAATGCGACCTGGGGTAGTCGCTCGCCATCGTGCATCAGGTCTCTGACGCGCAGCAGTAAGCGCTTGCCTAAACTGCCGCCAGGGTGGGAAAGGGCAAAGTCTTCAGCGGTAAAGCCGCGTGCTTCCAGTAACGCCACCGCCAGTGCATCGCCTAGGGCGAGAGCCGCAGTGGTGGAGCTGGTAGGGGCGAGATCGAGCGGGCACGCCTCGCGCTCAACGCCGCTGTTTAGGTGCGCATCAGCGTGTTTGGCAAGCGTGGATTGGGGGCGCCCCGTCATGCTGACCAGCGGTGTGCCCAAGCGTTTAAGCAGCGGCAGTAGGGCGGTGACTTCAGCCGTTTCACCCGAGTTAGATAACGCCAGCACAACATCAGCGCGGGTGATCATGCCTAAATCGCCGTGGCTGGCTTCACCGGGGTGAACGAAAAAAGCCGGTGTGCCCGTACTGGCCAGCGTTGCCGCCAGCTTGCCTGCAATATGCCCCGACTTGCCCATGCCCGTCACCACCACGCGTCCTTGGCAGGCGAGGATTAGCTCGCAGGCGCGGTCAAAGCTTTCGTCTAGTTTAGCCTGGAGGCCTCCAATCGCTGCCTGCTCAATTTGCAGCGTACGCAGAGCGCTTTCGCGTAGTAGGCTGGATGAAGCGAGAGGCTGGCGCATAGCGTTTTCTCTTAACGATTGAAAATATGAAAAGTAGTAACCGCAAGAATAACATCTCGACACCGCTTATAGGCAGTAATTGAGGTCGTAATCCCTGGTGGCTTGAGCGATAAACTGCCCTAGCCTAGGGATCTGCTCACCAGTCGTTATACTAATCACTAGGAATGCTCACTCGCGGAGTAATGTTTTGTGGCGTTATAGTACAATGTTCGATAATGTTTTAGAAACACTGTTTTCTAACTGCGCTAGTAGCAAGTAGGGTATGCTATTTAGCCCTAGCTGCGCCCCGTTAAGAGTCAACTGATCCATGACAGATGCACCCTTTATAGAAATTGAAGACCTTTATTTCTCTCGTGGCGATCACGAAATTTTCCGTGGCGTGAATATGACCATACCGCGGGGTAAAGTGACCGCGATCATGGGGCCGAGCGGCACCGGTAAAACGACGCTGCTGAAGTTGATCGGTGGGCAGTTGACCCCGGAGAGCGGACGCATACTGATTGATGGGCAGGACGTTCACCGGCTATCTCGGAAGGCGCTATTTACGCTACGCAAGCGGATGGGGATGCTGTTTCAGAGTGGTGCGCTGTTTTCCGATTTGGATGTGTTTGAGAATGTTGCCTTTCCGTTGCGGGTGCATACTGATTTACCCGATACGATGGTGCGAGATCTTGTGTTACTCAAGCTACAGGCCGTCGGACTGCGCGGAGCGCGTCACTTAACACCCGCTGAGCTATCGGGAGGGATGGCGCGCCGGGTAGCGTTGGCCCGTGCGGTGGCGCTGGATCCGGAGCTGATTCTATATGACGAGCCGTTTGTCGGTCAGGATCCCATTTCGATGGGCGTGTTGGTGCAGCTTATTAAGCGTCTTAATCAAGCGCTGCAGCTCACCTCTGTGGTGGTCTCCCACGACATCAAAGAGACATTGAGTATTGCTGACTATCTCTATCTCATCGCAGATGGTCAGGTAATAGCGGATGGCACGCCGCAAACGCTGGATATCAATCAGGATCCTCGGGTGAGTCAGTTTATTCATGGTGAGCCTGATGGCCCGGTACCGTTTCATTACCCCGCTGAGGCGTTTTATCGCGATATTCTGGGTGAAACCCCGGTGACACAGAAAGATTAGGTGGCAAAGTTAGCTTAAATGCACATATGCAGGGTAAATAAAGGGCAGGGTTAATGCAGTCAAAATTCTCTAACAGCGCCGCGCGTATCACCCGGCTGGGGCGCCGAGGGTGCGACTTAATGGAAGCATTAGGTCGAGCTGGCGTGTTTCTGTTTCAGTCAGCAATTGGTGTGCCTTCCCGAGAAGGCTGGCGACTATGGTTGCACCAGATGCACTTTGTTGGCGTGCTTTCGTTAGCCATTGTGCTGGTGTCGGGGCTGTTTATCGGCATGGTGCTGGCGCTGCAGGGCTATACCATTCTGGTCGATTTCGGTGCTGAGCAGGCCCTGGGACAAATGGTAGCGCTTTCGCTATTGCGTGAGCTAGCGCCAGTAGTGGCGGCGCTGCTGTTTGCTGGGCGGGCAGGCTCTGCGCTTACCGCCGAGATTGGCTTGATGAAAGCCACAGAGCAGCTCACCAGCATGGAAATGATTGGTGTTGATCCGCTACGCCGGGTGGTGGCTCCACGTCTATGGGCAGGCTTTGTGTCGCTGCCTATCCTGACGGTGGGGTTTAGCGTGGTGGGTATTTGGGGCGGCTACTTAGTGGGCGTCGAGTGGTTGGGCGTTTTTGAGGGCTCCTACTGGAGCAACATGCAAGCCAACGTGGCTTTTATTAGTGATATTGGTAACGGCATGATCAAAAGCGCCGTATTTGCGTTGGTGGTGACCTGGATTGCGGTGTTCCAGGGGTATGATTTGGTGCCCACCTCTGAAGGTATCTCGCGTGCTACCACGCGCACGGTAGTGTACTCGTCGCTTGCAGTATTGGGGCTTGATTTTGTGTTGACCGCCATGATGTTTGGCGGTCTTTGATGGCTGGAGCAGTTTCATGAAACGCAGTAAAACCATGGAGTTCGGTGTTGGCCTGTTTATGGTGGCAGGCATCTTAGGGCTTGTGTTCCTCGGCTTGCGGGTTAGTGGACTGACGCTTTCTGCGCCCACACAGTCATTTCAGCTAGAGGCTAACTTTGCCAATATTGGCAGTTTAAAGCCTCGTGCCAGGGTCACTATGGCGGGCGTGACGGTGGGTCGGGTGGAAGCCATTGAACTGGATACGCAATGGTTTGATGCGCGTGTTGTGCTAAGCCTGGATAGCGAACTTGAGGGGCAGCTCTCTAAAGATTCGATTGCTTCTATCCTAACCGCAGGCCTGTTGGGTGAGCAGTACATTGGTCTTAGTGTGGGTGGAGACCCTGAGATGCTGGAAGATGGCGATACGATTCGCGACACCCAGTCGGCGCTGGTGCTGGAAGAACTTATCCAGCAATTTGTGTCCAATATGGCTAGTAACTGATGTTTTAAATAGCGACTGTTTCAAATGTCAGGCGCTAATTCAGTTTAATAATGGCCCAGTGTAATAACGGGTAGGGAGATAACGGTTATGAATGGAGTGAACTTGATGTTGGGTCGTTGGTTGTGGGTAGCAGTGATGATGGCCGCGTTCTTGGTACCGCTGCAGTCGCATGCACAGTCTCAGACGCCAGAGGCGATGATTCGCGATAACGTCGAATCGCTAATGGCGGATATTGAAGGCCGCAAAGATTACTACGCTAACAACCTTGGCGAGCTTGAAGCGTTGGTAGATAGCAACCTTGATCAAGTGGCGGATTTTCGCTATATCGGTGCCAGCGTGATGGGCAACTACTTCCGCAACGCTTCCCCGGAACAGCGCCGTCGTTTTGTGGACGTGTTTCGTCAAACGCTGATTGATACCTATACCCGCGGATTAGTGACGTTTGATTATGATGAGCTGCGGGTGCTGGATACTCAACAGGCTCAGCGCTACGACGATCAGGCTAGCGTCGCCATGGAAGTGATAGCCAATAACGGCCAAGTTTACCCCGTTAGTTATAGCCTAAGGCTTTCTGATGGAGAGTGGCGGGTAGTTAATGTCATTGTTAATGGCATTAACTTGGGCCTGACATTCCGCAACCAGTTTGATCAAGCCATGCGCGATAATAACCGCGATTACGATGCGGTAATCAACGGTTGGTCTCCCGAGGTGGGTGTTGATGAGCTGGAAAAGGGAGGCGATGCGTGACAGCGCTTTATTCACGCCCTAGCGTCACGGTCAGCGTAGAAGGCGCTACCTTGCTTGTGGTGGGTGATGTGGAAGTAACGTTGGCGGCCGACTTGGCCGCCAGTGGCGTTAAATGGCTCAAGCATACTGAGCTAACATCAATCAGCTTTGATTTTAGCCGCGTAGGAAAAGCCAGCAGCGTTGCCATTAGCGTGTTGTTTGAGTGGCTACGGATCTGTCGGCAGCGCGGAATTCTGGTTCAAGCCATTCATTTTTCAGCTGCGCTGCGCCGACTTGCCTCTTTGGCTGAGTTGGATGCTCTGATTGAGCAGCCAGCAACGACTCTGGCCGTTTAACACCTCGGCATCGCCAAGCGCACCGCTTTTCTTTATTATGTCGATCCAATTACGTTCATTGATATCGATGACCCCAAAGGAGTTTTCTGCGCCATGCAACCCAATGAGGTAAAAGCACTGCTTGAATCCCGTATCGACGGATGTCAGTTCCATATCCAGGGTGAAGGCTGTAACTTTCAGGTGATTGCGGTTGGCGATGCCTTTGAAGGTCTCTCTCCGGTCAAACGCCAGCAGCTCGTTTACGCTGCGCTGAGCGATGAGATCGCCTCGGGCGCGCTCCACGCTATTAGCATCAAAACGTTTACTCCGGGGCAGTGGCAAACTGCACCGGAAAACGTTCAATAACGGTCGTCCCATGGATAAATTAATTATTACCGGCAATGGATCGGTAGACGGTGAAGTGTGGGTGAGCGGTGCTAAAAATGCGGCGCTACCTATTCTTTGTGCCAGCCTTTTGGCCGATGGTCCTGTGGTGATTGGTAATTTGCCGCACTTGCAGGATATTACCACCACTCTTGAGTTGCTTGGCCGCATGGGCGTTGAGCCTGTAATGGGCGAAAAGCTGAGCATTCAGTTGGATGGCTCCCAGGTGACCCAGTGTCACGCGCCATATGAGTTGGTTAAGAAAATGCGTGCCTCCATCCTGGTGCTGGGCCCTCTACTTGCCCACTTCGGTAAAGCCGACGTTTCGCTACCCGGCGGATGCGCCATTGGTTCGCGCCCGGTTGACTTGCACATTCGTGGTTTGGAAGCCATGGGGGCGGAGATTCGCGTTGAGGCTGGCTATATCCGCGCGCGGGTCGATGGTCGGCTAAAAGGGGCGACTATCTATTTTGATACCGTCACAGTGACCGGTACCGAAAACCTGCTGATGGCGGCGACCTTGGCTGATGGCAAAACCATTTTAGAAAACGCTGCCCGCGAGCCTGAAATTGTCGACTTGGCCGAGTGCTTGATCAAAATGGGCGCTAATATCAGCGGCCATGGAACCGACACCATCATCATCGAAGGTGTCGAGAAGCTGCACGGCTGCGAACACGACGTCATGCCTGACCGTATCGAGACCGGCACCTTTCTAGTGGCCGCCGCCATGACCGGTGGGCGGGTGAAGGTTAAACGCACCCGGGCCGATATCCTGGATGCCGTCATTGCCAAGCTGGAAGAAGCGGGAGCCGAAATAACCAGTGGCGACGACTGGATTGCCCTGGATATGCACGGTAAACGCCCTAAAGCGGTGAACATTCGCACCGCGCCGTATCCCGCCTTCCCTACCGATATGCAGGCGCAGTTCGTGGCCATGAACGCAGTAGCCGTGGGGCATTCTCGGGTGGTCGAGACCATTTTCGAGAACCGCTTTATGCACGTTCAAGAGCTAAACCGCATGGGCGCTAATATTGTGTTGGAAGGCAACACCGCCTTGATCGAGGGGGTCGAGAAACTTTCCGGCGCGCCGGTAATGGCAACCGACCTGCGTGCGTCTGCTTCGCTGGTGATTGCGGCAATGATGGCCGAGGGCGAAACCTTGGTAGATCGCATCTATCACATTGACCGTGGCTACGAATGTATTGAAGAGAAATTGCAGCTGCTGGGTGCGCGTATTCGCCGTATTCCTGGCTAAGCCATGCTAGGATCCTGTCCGACTTAACACTGATCTAATGCGAATCCCGATATTTTGGCCAACTTTATTCGATCGATTTCGTTAAATAGCGCGCTATTCGCCTCAATCGATCGATAAATTTGTCTCAAAATCCGTGCTTCTCGCGACGATCGGCCAAGCCGGACAGGCTCCTAGTAATCCCTGCATGCGAATAACGACGGGCCGACACGATGAGTAAGCAACTGATTTTAGCCCTCTCGAAGGGTCGTATTCTGGAAGAGACGCTACCGCTGCTAGCCGACGCGGGCATCACGCCTGCAGAGGATTTAAGCAAAAGCCGTAAGCTGCTGTTTGATACCAACTTGCCCGACGTAAAGCTGGTCATTATCCGTGCCACCGACGTGCCCACCTACGTTCAACTGGGGGCTGCCGATGTTGGTATCGCGGGCAAAGATGTGCTGCTTGAGCACGGAGCTGAAGGGCTTTATGAACCGCTGGACTTGGATATTGCCCGCTGTAAACTGATGACCGCGGGTGTGACCGGCCAGTTGCCAGCCCGCGCCCGGCGTCGGGTGGCCACAAAGTTTGTCAATGTGGCGCGACGCTACTATGCCGAGCAGGGTATCCAGGCCGAGGTGATCAAGCTCTACGGCGCGATGGAGCTTGCGCCGTTAATGAATTTGGCTGATGAGATTGTCGATATCGTTGATACTGGCAATACCCTGCGGGCAAATGGTATGGAGCCGCGTGAGCTTATTGCTCATATCAGCACCCGGTTAGTGGTCAATAAAGCCGCCATGACCATGAAGCACGAGCGTATCAAACCGTTACTAGACCGTTTGGATAGTGCGGTTAAAAAGCGTCAGACCCAGCTTGCCGAATGATCTGAGGTGTTCCCATGAGTGACCCCATGAGCAAACAGACGACTACGACGATTGCACGCCTATCGACAAGCGATGCTGCCTTTAACCATCGGCTTGATGAATTGTTAGATTGGGAAGGGGTGTCTGACAAAGCGGTGCAAACGCGAGTAGAAGAAATTCTTTCCAGCGTAAAGCAGCGGGGCGATGCGGCGGTAGTTGAGGCCACGAATCGCTTTGACCGGCTTTCTGCTGCTTCAATGGACGAACTGCAGTTGACGCCAGAGCAGTTGAAGAGGGCGTTTGACAATTTGCCCGCTGAACAGCGAGAGGCGTTGTCCAGTGCAGCCGAGCGGATTAAGCGCTACCACGAGCGTCAAAAGCCCAATTCCTGGCAATATGAAGAGCCAGACGGCACGGTGTTGGGGCAAAAAGTTACCCCGCTTGACCGGGCGGGTATTTATGTCCCGGGTGGAAAGGCTGCTTACCCTTCCTCGGTGCTAATGAATGCGATTCCTGCCCATGTGGCCGGTGTGCGCGAAATCGTGATGGTCGTGCCTACCCCGGACGGTGTGCTAAATGAGCTGGTGCTGGCTGCGGCACACCTGGCGGGTGTCGACTATGTGTTTACGATTGGCGGTGCTCAGGCGGTCGCAGCGCTTGCTTACGGCACTGAAAGTGTGCCTCGGGTCGATAAAATAGTTGGGCCTGGCAACATTTATGTGGCTACGGCTAAGCGTGCGGTATTTGGCCAAGTGGGTATCGATATGATTGCCGGGCCCTCGGAAATTATGGTGGTTTCCGACGGACAGACTGACCCCGATTGGCTGGCGATGGATCTATTCTCTCAAGCCGAGCACGACGAAGATGCCCAGGCGATCCTGGTTAGCTGGGATGCGGAACACCTGGATGCTATCGAAGCGTCGATTGAGCGACTGCTGCCGACCTTAGAGCGTGAAGAGATCGTGCGTGAGTCGCTGCGTCGGCGTGGAGCGTTGGTGCTCTGTCAGGATGTCCAAGAAGCGATTACGCTGATTAACCGCATTGCCCCTGAGCACCTGGAGCTTTCGGTGGCTGCCCCCGAGGCTTGGTTAGACGATATTCGTCATGCTGGCGCAATTTTTATGGGCCGTTACACTGCCGAAGCACTGGGTGACTACTGTGCTGGGCCAAATCATGTGCTGCCAACCTCGGGCACCGCGCGCTTCTCTTCACCGTTGGGCGTCTACGATTTCCAAAAGCGCTCTTCGATTATTCACTGTTCGGCAGAGGGCGCCTCTGAGCTAGGTAAAATAGCGTCGGTGTTAGCGAGGGGAGAGTCATTAACCGCTCACGCTCGCTCAGCGGAGTACCGAATTCGCGATTGATAGCTCACTGTTTGAGCTCAATGTTTGATAACTAAAGCGTCTAGCAAAGCGCCTAAGGCAGCATGTTTGCTAGTCGCTCTTATGGATGCTCCCTATGTGTGAGGTCTTTATGAGTCGCTTTGGCCGGGTGTCTCTTCATTAATCGGGGTGGTGGGGAGCGGGCGCTCTCCCACTTCCAGCGTCATTTCCATACGCTCTCCGCTGCGTACGATGGTAAGCGGTAATGAGGTGCCGGGCGGAATAGAGGCAATTTCGCTCATCGTGGAGCGAGCATCCAAAATAGGCTGACCATCGACGGCAAGTAGTACATCGCCTGGTTCCAATCCTGCTTTAGCGGCGGGCCCGCCGCTGACGACGCCAGCGACAATCACCCCTTGAGGTGTTTGCAGTCCAAAGGAGGCAGCCAGTTCCCTTGATAGCGCCTGCGCTTCAATGCCCAGCCAGCCACGAATCACTCGTCCTTGAGTGACCAGTTCATCCAGGATGCTGTGAGCAAGGTTGGCGGGAATGGCAAAGCCGATACCTTGGGAGCCACCGGAGCGTGAGAAAATAGCCGTGTTGATCCCCACCATGGCGCCTTCAGGGTTAACCAGCGCGCCGCCTGAATTGCCTGGATTGATAGCCGCATCTGTTTGAATAAAGTCTTCGTAGGCGTTTAGCCCTAAATGATTTCGCCCTGTGGCGCTAATAATGCCCATGGTGACCGTCTGGCCGACCCCGAATGGGTTGCCAATGGCGAGCGCTACGTCGCCTACCGCTACGTCGGCTGAGTCTGTCAGTTCAATAACTGGCAAGTCATCCAGGTTGATTCTCAGTACGGCTAAATCGCTTTCAGGGTCTGTGCCTATCACCTCCGCAAGGGTTTCGCGTCCGTCACGCAGGGCGACCTGGATTTCATCGGCGCCATTGATGACGTGGTGATTGGTCAGTACGTAGCCATCCTCGCTGACGATGACGCCAGAACCTAGACTAGAGAGCATGCGCTGGTGGGTAGTCGCATCATCGCCCTGATTATCAAAAAATTGCTGAAAAAATGGATCGGACATCAGCGGGTGCTGATCGCGCTCCACAATACGCGAAGAGTAAATGTTAACTACCGCGGGGGCTGCTTGCTCCACCGCTCTTGCATAACTGACGGGGCCCTCGTTTCTAGATAGCGGCGCTGCCTGATGAATTTCCGGCGCAGGCCGGTTGGGGCTGGGCTCCACCACTGCGGGGGGTGTAGATGTGACTGGGGCTGGGGCTTGAGGGGCTTGTGGCGTTGAGTCACGAAACGGGTTCGGCAACTGCTCGGGGAGCGCAAATAGGATCACTACAGCGAGCAGCACGCCAGTAATAGCAGGCCATAGGTAAGGCAGCACGTAGCGTCGCATGCGATCAATTCCTTAACGGGTCAGTCTCACTGTTCGCGATAAAAAGCAGCGAGTTTTACAATCGTTTTATGGTAACACTTTCTTAGCAAGTACCTCACGGGTGCAGTTAAATCAATAAAGGACTTAATATGATTCTTCGTGACCAATTAGTGGCAGCCTGTGACCATCAGTTACGTACGGCAGAATTTAAAGATTTTACCATTAACGGTTTGCAGGTAGCCGGCAGCGAGCAGGTTAAGCGCATTATGACGGGTGTGACGGCTTGTCAGGCGCTATTGGATGAAGCGGTCGTTTGGCAGGCGGATATGGTGCTGGTGCATCATGGCTACTTTTGGAAAAACGAGCCCGTGGCGATTACCGGCATGAAGCAAAAGCGGATTAAAACGCTGCTTGATCATGATATCAGCCTGCTTGCGTATCACCTGCCCTTGGATGCTCATGCGGAGATGGGCAATAACGCGGAGCTGGGCCGACGCCTTGGGTGGAAAGTAGAGGGGTGTATTGATGGCGAGTTGGGGGAAGGGCTGTTGTGGTCAGGGCGTTTACCACAGGCACAGTCGATTAGCGGACTGGCAGCGCAAATAGCACAAACCTTGCAGCGTCAGCCTTTGGTTATTGAAGCCCCTCATGTGGGTGATATCGAGCGCATCGCCTGGTGCACCGGTGGTGCACAGGACATGATAACTGCCGCCTTTGAAGCTGGCGCGCAGGTATTCGTATCGGGAGAGATATCCGAGCGAACCACTCATCTGGCTAGGGAGTTGGGCATCCACTATATCGCTGCCGGGCACCATGCCACTGAGCGTTATGGAGTTCAGGCGCTGGGCGAGTGGTTAAGCGATGAATACGACGTTGAACACCGCTTTGTGGATATTGATAATCCGGCTTAGCATTTTGGGTAGCCCCGAACCGCTGACAACGGATGCCGGGGCTGATCAATCATTATTAGTAGCGCGGTGGCTGGGGTGTCGCTGCCTCATTGCCTTTCAAGCCAAAGTCTTCAGACAGCGTCCCGCTCTTACCATCCGCATAGTCGCGGGGCGTAGCAGGTGGCGGGGTGTCCACTGTTGTCGGTTGCTCTTGGGCTGAATCGATGTTCGAAAGATCGAGGCTGGGTTGAATGGCCGCATCGCGAATATTCCACTCCGCTGCGTCCTCTTTGAGCTGAAGCTCAAGCTGATTGGCTTCATCACGAATATTGCTTAGACGTTGATAAATGCCCGTTAAATGGCTGCCCACGCTGCTCTTCATCTCAGCAATCTGGTGCTCGCGTTCGAGTAGCTTTTGGCGCATGGAAGAGGCTTCGCGCTGGCTTTTGCTTAACAGCCGGTAAGCGACCGCTCCAACGATCAGGCCGACAATAAACCCGATAATGGCAAACGTTAATGTTGAGCTCGCGTCCACAGTGTTCTCCCTGGCGCCTTTAATATAACAGTTAGGCTGCATTAGCTAGCAGCTTAAGAATCGAACAGGCTGCTATTATAGGCGTCAGTCAGCGGGTTGGGTCAATCCACTCATGCGCTTGGATGCCTCTACAGGTATAATCACAGCCTTCTTAAGGCTGCCAGTGGTTGTGCTGGCTGCTGCCTTATATGCTGTGGGAGGCGAGTGCATGTCATCAACATCTGCGGGTGGGGCAGCGATAAAAACGCGCCCTGCATCGCCTATAGAGCGCTATCGTGCGGACTTAGAGCGCGATGATTTTCAATATGATGCCGCTCAGGAGTTGGCGGTAAAGCATCTTCAGCGGCTTTACGATGAGCTCGTCGCCGCGCCAACAACCGTCCCGAAAGCTCTGGTCGCCAATAAAGGCCTAAAAGCTAAGATGGCTGGCTTTATGGGCAAGAAAACCTCATCGCCCGATGGGCCTGCCTTGCCTCACGTTAAGGGACTCTACTTTTGGGGTGGGGTAGGGCGTGGTAAGACCTACTTAGTCGATACCTTTTATGAAGCCTTGCCCTTTCCCGACAAAATGCGTACCCATTTTCATCGCTTTATGCAGCGGGTTCATAACGAACTAACCCACTATAAGGGTGAAAAGAATCCACTCACGCTAATCGCCGGTAAATTTGCCACTGAGGCGCGGGTTATTTGCTTTGATGAGTTTTTTGTCAAAGATATTACTGATGCAATGATTCTCGCCAATTTGCTGGAAGCGCTGTTCGAGCGTGGGGTGGTGCTGGTAGCAACCTCAAACATTGTGCCTGATGATTTATACAAAGATGGTCTGCAGCGGGCGCGCTTTTTGCCGGCTATCGAGCTTGTGAACCGTCACTGTGAAGTGGTTAATGTCGACTCTGGGGTTGATTATCGTCTGCGCGCCTTGGAGCGAGCCGCTATTTTTTACTCACCGCTGGATGCGGCCGCTGAGCGTGAGCTTTCGCGCAGTTTTCGGGAGATCGCCGGGCATGAAGGGGAGTCAGAGGCATCGTTAGAGGTAAATCACCGCGTACTGAGAACTCGTCGGTTGCATGATGACGTCGCTTGGTTTGAATTTCTTGAGCTCTGCGATGGGCCGCGTAGTCAAAACGATTATATTGAGCTGGCTCGAGAGTTCCATACGGTCTTGGTTTCCAATGTGAGGCGTATGGACGCCAAGCAGGATGACCAAGCGCGGCGTTTTATTAATATGGTCGATGAGTTTTATGACCGCGGCGTGAAGCTGCTAATGTCTGCGGAAGCGCCCATTGAAGAGCTTTATAGCGATGGCAAGCTGACGTTCGAGTTCCAGCGTACTCTTTCTCGTCTGCAGGAGATGCAGTCGAAGGAGTACTTGGCGCTGGCGCATAAACCCTAGGGCCAAGCGCGCGTCGGCCAAGTGAAAAAGTCACGAAACGGCTTAACTTGTCAGTAGCTTTGCTGTAGAATGCCGTCTCGCTGCATGTTGCTGGCGTAAACCAGCAACCAAAAAGAATAGGGATGGTGCTTCGTCGTGTACCGGCGTAAGTCACCCAATACATTTAATCTGGTGATTTCATCCATGAAGACGTTCAGTGCTAAGCCGCAGTCCGTCCAGCGCGACTGGTATGTAGTCGACGCTACGGACAAAACGCTCGGTCGTCTGGCAACCGAGATTGCTCGCCGCCTACGTGGCAAGCATAAGCCCGAATTTACGCCTCACGTTGATACTGGCGACTATATCGTCGTGATCAATGCAGAGAAAGTCCATGTAACCGGTAATAAGGCGAAGGCTAAAACCTACTACCGCCACACTGGTTACCCGGGCGGTCTGCGCTCTATGACATTCGACAAAATGCTTGATCATGCGCCCGAGCGTATCATTGAGTCTGCCGTTAAAGGCATGTTGCCGAAAGGTCCTTTGGGCCGTGCCATGTACACTAAGTTGAAAGTGTACGCTGGCGCCGAGCATCCGCATGCTGCCCAACAGCCGCTTGAACTGAACCTCTGAGGAAATCTTCGCCATGACACAGCAGTATTACGGTACCGGGCGCCGCAAGACTTCCACCGCTCGCGTGTTTATGAAGCCGGGCTCTGGCAAAATCACGGTCAATAACCAAGACCTAGACCTCTACTTTGGTCGCGTTACTGGTCGTATGGTTGTTCGCCAGCCGCTTGAGTTGACTGAAACCCTCAACCAGTTCGACATCTTCGTGACTGTCGCTGGCGGTGGTGGTTCCTCTCAAGCAGGCGCTATTCGTCACGGTATTACCCGTGCCCTGATGAACTACAACGAAGATCTGCGTCCTTCGCTACGTGCCGCTGGTTACGTAACGCGTGATGCACGTCAAGTTGAGCGTAAGAAAGTCGGCCTGCGCAAAGCACGTCGTCGTCCGCAGTTCTCTAAGCGTTAAACTATACGCTATGCGGCAAAACGCCCAGGTCATCGACCTGGGCGTTTTTTATTGGAATATCAAAAAATTATATTGCTTGTACCACTATGGTCACGAGCGGTTGTTCTTGTGCACAGCGCTTTGTTTTTTTACCATAGAGCGTAATTAATATTCGTCGTCGCAGACACCTTTGCGGCGGAACGGGTAAGCTGATGGGAGAAACCTGAAATGGCAGATAACGGCGTAAACAAAGGCCGACGCCGTTTCCTCGTAGGCGCCACCTCCGTAGTGGGTGCGGTAGGTGCTGTCGGGGTTGCGGTTCCCTTTGTGGCTTCTTGGCAGCCTAGTGCCAGGGCAAGAGCGGCGGGTGCTCCCGTTCAAGCAGATATATCTAAGCTTGAACCTGGGGAGCGGATGACCGTCGAATGGCGGGGGCGTCCGATTTGGATCATCAATCGCACACCTGAAATGATCGAGCGCACTGAGTCGCTCGGTGAGGGAGTGCTGGCTGACCCAGAATCAACAGTGCCGCAGCAACCTGCTTATATCGAAGGCCACATGCGTTCTATCAGGCCTGAGATTGGGGTGTTGATTGGTATCTGTACGCATTTGGGCTGTTCGCCGCTCTTTCGTCCGGAGCCCGACGCTGAGGGTGTTGGCGTTGATAACTGGCCGGGTGGTTTCTTCTGTCCTTGCCATGGTTCTCGCTTTGACTTGGCTGGTCGCGTGTTCAGCAACGTCCCCGCGCCTACCAATCTTGAAGTGCCACCCTACCGCTTTGAAAATGATGACATCATTATCATCGGCGAAGATGAGGAGACTGCCTAATGGGTAATCCGAATAAAGCCAAGGCGGAAAAGGGCATCATGCGTTGGGTGGATGACCGCTTCCCTGCTACTCAGATGTGGCAAGAGCACCTCTCTAAATATTACGCGCCGAAAAACTTCAACTTTTGGTACTTCTTTGGCTCGTTAGCGCTACTGGCGCTGGTTAACCAAATCCTGACCGGGGTGTGGTTGACGATGAGCTTTAACCCCTCTGCCGAAGGCGCGTTCGATTCCGTCGAATATATAATGCGTGATGTGGAGTGGGGGTGGCTCATCCGCTATATGCACACCACCGGTGCCTCTGCCTTCTTCCTTGTCGTCTATCTGCATATGTTCCGTGGCCTTTTATATGGTTCTTACAAAGCACCCCGCGAGCTAGTGTGGGTCTTTGGTATGACTATTTATCTGGTGCTTATGGCGGAAGCCTTTATGGGTTACCTGCTGCCGTGGGGGCAAATGTCCTACTGGGGTGCGCAGGTTATTATCTCGCTATTTTCGGCTATCCCCGCTATCGGCCCCGATCTGGCGCAGTGGGTGCGTGGTGACTTCCTGATTTCAGGCATTACCCTAAACCGATTCTTTGCGCTACATGTGGTCGCATTGCCGATCGTTATTCTGGCGCTCGTTGTTCTGCACATCATTGCCCTGCATGAGGTGGGTTCCAATAACCCAGACGGCATTGATATTAAGCAGAAGAAAGATGAAGCCGGTATACCGTTGGACGGAATCCCTTTCCACCCCTACTACACGGTGAAAGACCTTGTAGGCGTGGCAGTCTTCCTGTTTGTTTTCTGTGTAGTGGTGTTCTACTTCCCAGAAGGCGGCGGCTACTTTATTGAAAAGCCCAACTTTGATCCGGCGAACCCGCTGCAGACGCCCGACCACATTGCGCCCGTTTGGTATATGACGCCGTTTTATGCCATCTTGCGCGCAATAACCTTCTCGGTGTTTGGCTTAGACGCTAAGTTCCTGGGGGTTATCTTTATGGGCGCGGCGATTGCCATACTGTTTGTTCTGCCCTGGTTGGATCGCAGTCCGGTGCGCTCTATGCGTTACAAAGGCTGGATGTCGAAAGTGATGCTGCTGCTGTTTGCCATCAGCTTTGTCATTCTGGGTGTGTTGGGTGTGCTGCCATCGACAGAGGGTAGGACGCTTCTAGCTCAGGCGTGCACCGTGATTTATTTCGCCTTCTTTGTCTTGATGCCGTTCTACACCAAGCTGGAGAAGACTAAACCCGTTCCGGAAAGGGTGACTGGCTAATGAAAAAGTATCTATTTGGACTCCTTTTCGCTTTAGTGCCAGTAACCGCGATGGCTGCAGGAGGCGCAAGCGTGCCTCACTCGATGGATCCTGATCTGCACGATCAAGCCTCGCTGCAAAATGGCATGAAGCTCTATGTTAACTACTGCATGGGCTGCCACTCGCTTAAGTACCAGCGCTTTGCCCGTGCGGCTGAGGATTTGGGCATGCCTCAGGATCTGGTTGAAGAGAATCTGATCTTCTCACCTGATTTGGCTTATAACGATCAGATGCATAACGCCATGAACAGTGGTGATGCTGAGAGTTGGTTCGGTGCGCCACCGCCCGACCTGTCGCTTAAAACGCGTGTGCGTGGAACCGATTGGATCTACTCTTACCTGCTTGGTTTCTACAAGGATCCTAGCCGTCCCACAGGCGTTAACAACACAGTGTTTGACTTGGTAGCGATGCCAAACGTGTTGGAGCCTCTGCAGGGCGTGCAAGAGCTGGTGTGTGCTGAAACAGACCATCCGGTTGCGGGCCAAGAGCCGGATGCGTTGTCTGGTAAGTATCAGTCTTGTGATGTGCTGCAAGTGACTGAGCCGGGTGAGCTCGAACCTGCTGAGTTTGAGGAAGCGATGTATGATCTTACTAACTTCCTGGCTTATGTAGGCGAGCCCTCCAAGCTCCAGGCCCAGGCGCTGGCGCCTAAAGTACTGATCTTTATTTTTATTTTTGGTGTGATTGCTTACCTGCTCAAGCGTGAGTACTGGCGAGACATCCACTAATTAGTGGTAGCTGATGATCAGTAGGGCGCACGGCGTAAGCCGTGCGCCTTTTGCTTGTCGGCGTGGCAATAAAGCAAAGCAAGCTAGCTTCCCCTAAGGTAGCGCTGGCGTGTTATTATCCAAGATTGTTTTGATGTGAGGATGCTTTCATGGGTGTTGTGGCCAAGCGGTCGTCGATGATCTTTTACTCAGGTAGTGATGATCATTTCAGTCATCGTGTGCGCATTGTGTTGGCCGAGAAGGGGGTTGCCGTCGATATTGTCGACGTGCTCGATGAAAAACCACCGGAAGAGCTGGCAGACCTCAACCCGTACAACAGCGTGCCGACGCTGTTAGATCGTGACCTAGTGCTGTATGAATCAAAGGTTATGATGGAGTACTTGGATGAGCGGTTCCCGCATCCTCCGCTGTTGCCTGTTTATCCAGTAGCGCGCGCGCAAAGCCGCCTATGGATGCACCGCATTGAGCGCGAGTGGTGCCCGATGGTTGATTTAATCCGCAGCGGTGGAAAGAAAGAGGCGGATAAGGCGCGTAAAGAGCTACGTGAGAGCCTGATTGGTATATCGCCGATTTTTGAGGATATGCCTTACTTCATGAGCGAAGAGTTTACGCTGGTGGATTGCTGTTTGGCGCCTGTCTTATGGCGTTTGCCGGAACTCAACATCGAGTTGCCTGAAAAACAGGTCAAGCCGCTGCTGTCCTACATGTCGCGAGTATTCGAGCGTGAAGCGTTTAAGGCATCTTTAAGTGAGCGTGAAAAAGAGATGCGCGCTTGAATTCATTCGGCTCCTTTGTGCGTGATGAGGGCAGGGAGCCTTTCTTGTAAGGAGGAGGGAGTCTAGATGAAATCGAGTCGCCCCTATCTCGCCCGAGCACTCTATGAGTGGTTGTTGGACAATGAGTTGACGCCTTACCTAGTCGTTGACGCTACCTTGCCAGGTGTTGAGGTGCCGCGCCAGTTTGTTCAGAACGGACAGATCGTTTTGAACGTAGCGCCGACTGCTGTGCGTGATCTCTTTATGGAGAACCAGGCGATTGGCTTTAATGCTCGCTTTGGCGGACAACCTATGCAGGTGATGATACCGACCGAGGCCTTAATCGCTATCTATGCCCGAGAAAATGGCGCAGGAATGGTCTTTGGTCATGAGCCTGAACTGGGTGAGGATACCGAGTCTTTTGGCGATATTGAGGATGAGGCGAAGCCCTCTACCAAGCCTGAGTTGTCGGTGACTGAGCCTGTTGCAGAAAGCCCTGGCAGTGATTCTAGTGCTTCAAGCGAGGACGCTGATAAAGAGTCTCAAGCAAAGAGCAAAGCGAAGAAAAAGCCCACCTTGCGGGTAGTTAAATAACACCCAGGGAGAGCCGAGCCGCACAAAAAAGCCTCGCTTAATAAGCGAGGCTTTTTTGTGGCTTTTAGAAGGCGCTGAGACGTTTAGTCGAGGTAATCAAATACCTTCACGATCCGCTGAACGCCGCCAACGGAGGAGGCTGCGTTGACGATGCGGTCAGCTTCTTCACGGGTAACGCGGCCCATCAGATAAACGCTGGCATTTTCAGTGGTAACCTTTATTTTGGAAGAGTCTATGCGGTCATTGGTGGCCAAATGGCTAACGACATTGGTGGTTAGCCAGGTGTCGGCCAAGCGCTGGCTGGCGGGTAAGTTGGCGGCGACGGTCAGCTCGTTATGAACTCGATTGACCCCGCGTAATTGGCTAGTGACGTCTTCCGCCATATCGCGAAGCTCTTCGCTGGGCACCTGACCAACCAGTAGCACAACCCCGTTATAGCTATGGGCTCGAATGCGGGCATCATCTAGCCGTGCATCAGCGCGTTCCAGGGCACGGCCGACTTCACGCTCAATGGTTGTATCGACGGCTTCAACATCGTCGCTACGCTGGGCATAGTTGGACTGATTGGAGGCTGAGTTATTGGCGCAGCCAGTGATGAACAGCGTTGCGCAAAGCACAGCGACCAGTAAGCCGCGGGGGGAGGGGCGTTGGGTCATCGGTATGACTCCTTAGTGCTGGCAATTAAAGCGTGGGTTTTAAAAACGATCAGTTAAAACAACATCCTGCACGGTAACGCGCTAATAAAGTTATTAGGAGCTGCCAAACAACTGTTCATCGATAAGATCGCATAGGCAGTGAATCACCAGTAGGTGAACCTCCTGAATGCGCGCCGTCGATGTCGCCGGGACGCGAATCTCGCAGTCGTCCTGGCCTAAAAGCGATGCCATATCGCCACCGTCGCGGCCGGTGAGGGCGACCACGGTCATATCACGATCATGTGCGGCTTGAATGGCTTGCACAATATTGCCTGAATTACCGCTGGTGGAGATAGCCAGTAACACATCCCCCGGCTGCCCTAGGGCGCGAATCTGCTTTGAGAACACCTCGTTATAGCTATAGTCGTTAGCAATCGAGGTAAGCGTAGAGGTGTCAGTAGTGAGTGCCAGAGCAGGTAGGCTAGGGCGTTCGCGCTCGAAGCGGTTGAGCAGTTCAGAGGAGAAATGTTGGCTGTCTCCGGCACTGCCACCATTACCGCAGCTAAGAATTTTCCCTTCACTAACAAGGCACTGCACCATCATTTGGCTGGCCACTTCAATAAACGGCGGAAGTACTTCGCTAGCGTAGGTCTTGGTGTCGATGCTGGCGTTGAAGTGGCCGAGTATCCGAGATTGAAAGTCCATCAGGGCTTCCTGGTTAAATTAGAGTGTTAAGACCGTTTTAAAAAAACTTCAAAAACAGTTAAAAGGCATCGAAGGCGGCTTTTACCCAGTCAAATTCGAGGTCGGGTGGCTTGCCCGTAATCGCCAGAATATCAAAACGGCAAGGTGATGAAAGCCCGCCGCGGGCGATATAAAGCCTTGCCGCCCGTGCCAGGCGCTGCTGTTTTTGATAAGTGACGGTTTCCAGTGGGTGCCCGTAGCGCGTCGTCTTACGGTGTTTGACCTCAACAAAGACAAGAATATCGCCATCTCGCATTACCAAGTCAAGCTCACCCCCTTTCACGTAATGATTCTGCGTGACCAGGGCGAGTCCCTGCTGGCCCAGCCATTGAGCGGCAATGTGCTCAATGGCTGCGCCTCGGGCGCGAGCAGTGCGGGCGTTAGTCGTCATTGTTGCCCAGGTTTGGGATTAAAATGGGCGAAGGGACGCCGTTTTGGAATTTGGCCCAGGGCAGCTCGCGGTAAATGCGTCCATCGTCACTTAGGTAAAGCGAGCCGGTGCTGCCATTCAGGCCGTTAAGCTCGCCCAGATTGGAAAATCGTATGGCCAGTTCGTAAGCATCTACGCCCATTGCCATTAGACGGAACATCGAGGCATCGGACTCGTCGCGTAGGCTCCGATAGGTCGATGCAAAGGGGAGCGCTTCTTCGCCACCGACGGCCGCATCAGGGATCTGCCAGGGAATATCCACGAACATGACATCGTTTAGGTCTTGATCAAGGCGTGTCTGTAGGCGCCCTTCGTGCAAATGCGAAGTGGCATAAATGGGCAGATTGGGGGCGTAGTAGTAATCCATAGTGGGTGGCACTTGGCGTGCATACTCAGGCAGGGCGAGTAGAAAGAGCGCGTCAATATTACTGAGGCGAGCGCGATCACCGCTGACATTAAGAGCAGTTTGCACGGCGTTGGAGACTGAGCTCTCAGGGTTATAGCGTACGGCATTAGTGATTTCGCCACCCTGGCTATGCCACTCATTCCAGAAGGCTTCGCCTACGCGGCGGCCCCAGCCATTATCCGGTACCATCATCGACACTTGGCGGTGACCATCCTGCCATGCGCGGCGAGCGACCTGACGCGCTTCGTCTTCAGCTGAAAGGCCGTACTGGAACAGGCGCTGGGCTTGGTTGCTATCGCCGCTGCCATAGTTGAGTGCCAGTGTCGGTAGTGGCACGCTGTCGCGCTGCTCTAGCTGAGTGACTTGATCTTTATCTAGCGGGCCAATAATCAGCTGTGCATTCATCTGCTGGGCGCGGTCATAAAGCTCATCCATCGAGTAGCGCGAGGTGTCCAGGAAGCTCAGCTCGACGTTGCCCCCTTTGACGTCATGGTGTTGACGCATGGCAGTGGCGATGGTGTTGGCGACACTGCTGAGTGGGCCTGATTCCGGCAAGGCAACGACGATACGGCTTATCGCCTGTCCTTCAAGCTCAGGCAGGGTAACGCTAACGGCACCGCTGGGTTGATCGAGCGCCTCGCGAGCCCAGCGCTGACGCTCTTCAAGCCTCTCCTGCTGACTGGACTGCATCGGGAGTTCGTCGTCAAGCACTTGGGTGGCACGAAGCACAGCGCGCGGCTCATTCAAGGCGCGGGCGAGTTCGGAAAACAGCAGTGCCCAGCGTACCCGATCCGGCTCTGATAGCAGGCTTTCATCAATCCCGTCGGCGGTATCAAAGGCTCTCTCGCGCTCACCTTGGCGGGCCAGAATATTAGCTGCTTCCAGGCGCGTTTTGGCGGCTTGTTCTGGCGCTTGCTGTTCGGCTTGGCTGAGTAGCTGGCCGGGGTCTTCATCGGGCGCACGATCTACCACGCTAGGTGATTGCATCGCACAGCCAGCAACCAGAAATGCCATGAGGGCCGCGGTGAGTAAGCCACGTAATGACTGTTTCATGTATCCTTCCTTAGGTTTCCATTTGCGCTGTCGCTGCTTGTCAGCGATTGACCAAGCCACTGCACAAGCATAGCGCACCAGCAGGGCAAGCCATCAACGAATTGAGAGTCAACAATGACAGACGATAATCCGGGCACATTGTACGTGGTTGCTACGCCAATTGGGAATTTGGATGACTTAACCGCGCGTGCCGCTCGGGTGTTAGGACAAGTTTCGCGCATTGCAGCTGAAGATACCCGTCATAGTGGGCGCCTGTTGGCGCACTTGGGGCTGAATAAACCCATGCTCTCTTTGCACGAGCACAACGAAGCGCGCCGAGTGGATACCTTGGATAGTTATCTTGCTGCAGGTGAAGATATTGCGCTGATCAGCGATGCCGGAACACCGCTAATTAGTGATCCTGGCTTTGTATTGGTGCGTGAGTTACGGGCGCGAAATCGCCATATCGTGCCCATCCCGGGGCCTTGTGCGCTGATTACTGCGCTTTCAGGCGCGGGTTTGCCGACAGACCGCTTTGTGTTTGCGGGTTTTCTACCCGCCAAGCCAGGTGCGCGCCGCCAGGCGTTAGAGGGTTGGAAAACCCGCGAAGAGACGTTGGTATTTTATGAATCCCCTCACCGTATCGTGCATACCCTTGAGGCGCTTCAGGAGCAAATGGCGGATCGCGATGTGGTATTGGCGCGTGAACTGACCAAAACTTTCGAAACGTTTCTGCACGGCACGCCTGCGTCGCTATTGGCGCAATTGACGGCTGATCCCAATCAGGCCCGCGGCGAATTTGTGGTGATTGTCGCTGGTGCCCCGCCGGTCGAGCAGGGTGAGCATCAGGCTATATCGGCGGAAGCGCTGTTAGAAACACTGTTGGCCGAGGGGGTTGGCGTTAAGCAGGGCGCTGCGATTGCCGCGCGAATGCTCGGTGGCCGTAAGCAAGTCTGGTACGCTCGTTTGCAAGCAATTAAAGGTGAGCATTGAGGCAAGTCGAGGGCGCTGGTATGCTTGCCGCCGGAGTTGGCCAGACAGTCGCCGCTAATACCCCTTAAAAGGTGTTGGGGGAGGAAAGTCCGGGCTCCATAGGGCAGAGTGCCAGGTAACGCCTGGGCGGCGTGAGCCGACGGAAAGTGCAGCAGAGAGTAGACCGCCTAAGCCCCTGAAATAAACCGCTGGGGCCGGTAAGGGTGAAAGGGTGCGGTAAGAGCGCACCGCGCGCCTGGTAACAGTGCGTGGCATGGTAAACCCCACTCGGAGCAAGACCAAATAGGGATCCAATGGCGTGGCCCGCGCTGGATCCGGGTAGGTTGCTTGAGCGCTGTGGTAACGCAGCGCCTAGAGGAATGGCTGTCCACGACAGAACCCGGCTTATCGGCCGACTCCCCCCATTTCCACATTAGGGCGTGCACGCACGCTCTTTATTACGTTGCTTCTAACATCTTGTGTGAGAAAAAAATGCCTTCTCCTGACGCTGAACAGGTTGCTTCCCGCTTTCGCCATACCAGCGTATTACTGGAGGGTGCTGTCGATGCCCTGGTTCATGATGCGCAGGGCGTCTATTTAGACGGTACGTTTGGGAGAGGCGGGCACTCACGGGTTATCCTTGATCGTCTGAACGCCCAGGGTCAGCTATTGGCTATGGATCGTGACCCCCAGGCGATTGCCGCTGCCGCTGAAATAGCCGATCCACGCTTCCTGATTACCCAGCGCGAATTTGCCCAGCTAGCCGAGTTTGCTCGTGAACAAGGCGTGTTCGGCAAGCTTTCTGGGGTGCTGCTGGATGTCGGCGTTTCTTCTCCTCAGCTTGATGATCCCGAGCGCGGTTTCAGCTTTATGCGCGATGGCCCGTTGGATATGCGTATGGATCCTACCCAGGGGCAAAGCGTGGCTGATTTTCTGGCCCGTGCCAGTGAAGCAGATATTGCCTACGTGTTTAAAACCTATGGCGAAGAGCGCTACGCCAAGCGATTGGCCCGTGCCGTAGTGACGCGTCGGGTCGAGAAGCCGTTTACCCATACGGTGGATTTGGCTGAAGTGTTAAAAGTTGCCCACCCCGCTTGGGAGAAGGGTCGTCACCCGGCGACCAAGGCGTTTCAGGGCCTGCGTATTTTCGTCAACGGCGAGTTGGAACAGTTAGACAGTGCTTTAGAGGCTGCGCTTGAGGCGTTGGCGCCGGGTGGACACTTAGTGGTTATCAGCTTTCACTCGCTAGAAGATCGCCGTGTGAAACGCTTTATTCGTCACCATGTGCGCGGCGATACTGATCTGCCGCGTGGGGTGCCTATTCGCGACGATCAACTGAATCGGCGGCTTGAAGCACTGGGCAAAGGCGTGCGGCCCAGCGATGAGGAGGTAGATGCCAACCCTCGTGCTCGCAGTGCCGTCATGCGGGCTGCACGCAAACGGATGTAAATGTGATCATGAGCATGGATCGGATTGAGCAGTGGGCAACCACGCTACGCGCCGAATGGCCTTTCAGGCTGCGTCTACGCACCTGGCCGGTAGTTATTATACTGTTGTTTCTACTCTGTATGGCTTCTGGGCTAGGCGTAGTCGTCACTACCCATATGACGCGGGTTCAATTTGCTCAGTTGCAACAGCTGGAGCAAGAAGAGAACCAGCTGCAAACGGAGTGGGGACAGCTGCTGCTTGAGGAGGGCGCATGGTCAACGCCTGCCCGCATTGAACAAATCGCTACTGACCGACTGGGTATGCGAATTCCCGATGTCCATGATGTTGAGGTGATTCGGCCATGAGGAGCGAGCGTCGAGGCGGTACCTCGCGTCAGGCTCCGATTGCGCCCCCTCTCGGCGGCGGGCGGTTCGTGTTTATTTTGCTTGCGATTGCTCTGGCATCAGCTATTTTGATTGGCCGCATTACATTGCTTCAGGTCATCGATCGCCCCTTTCTGCAAAGCCAGGGCGATGCGCGGACTCTCCGCCATGAAACCATCCCTGCCCACCGCGGCATGATTACCGATCGTAATGGCGAGCCATTGGCGATTTCCACGCCAGTGGTAACCATTTGGGCCAATCCACAAGAACTTCCCGAAGATGCTATTCAGCGCGTTATGTTGGCCCAAGCGCTGGGTATGACATTGAGCGATTTTGAATCTCGGGTGGCGCGCTTTAGTGAGCATGAATTTATGTATTTGCGTCGCCAGATGACGCCTGCGGCGGCCCAGCAGATTCTTAATCTGCGCACGCCCGGCGTTTATCCGCAGCGTGAATATAAGCGCTACTATCCCGCCGGTGAGGTCGCCGCCCAGTTGCTGGGGGTGACCAACGTTGATGATGTCGGTCAGGAGGGTTTAGAGCTCTCTTACCAGCCTTACTTAGCGGGTCACCCAGGCCAGCGGCGGGTTATTAAAGATCGCCGCGGACGCCTAGTGCGCGAGCTGGGCGTCATTAACGAAGCCCAGCCGGGGGGGGAGCTTACCTTGGCTATCGATCAGCGTATTCAATATATGGCCTACCGTGAGCTGCGTGCCGCGGTGGCTGAGAATGATGCTGATGGTGGTGTGCTGGTGATGATGGATGCGCGCACGGGAGAAGTGTTGGCCATGGCTAATTTGCCCTCCTATAACCCCAATAATCGGGCGGGCATTGACCCGCGCGGATTACGTAATCAAGCGCTGGTGGATGTATTTGAGCCAGGTTCAGTTATGAAACCGCTGGCCATGGCCGCCGTATTAGAAAGTGGCGTTGTGGATCGGAACGCTGTCGTGGACACTTCTCCGGGTTGGATGCGGCTGGATCAGTTCACCATTCGCGATTTCCGTAATTATGGTGAACTTGATCTGCCCGGCATTTTGGAGAAATCGTCGAATGTCGGTATGTCCCGCCTGGCACTGCAATTAAGCGATACGGCAATTTGGGAAAAGTATCATCAGCTAGGGCTGGGGCAAGCGCTCGGAACCGGTTTTCCAGGCGAGTCTACGGGCAGTCTACCTGCGCCAGTTCGCTGGTCGCGGAGCGAGCGGGCGACTCTCTCCTATGGTTATGGGCTGTCGGTTTCAGCGGTGCAACTGGCCAGTGCATACACGGCGTTAGCCAATGATGGCGTGCGCTTGCCACCTTCACTGCTGCGCCTTTCTGAACCGCCCCAAGGCATTCCCGCTATATCGCCGTCGGTTGCCAATGACCTGCTAAATATTCTCGAAACCTCGGTAGCCGCTTATACCGGTGGACGGCGAGCCCGTGTAGAGGGCTATCGTGTGGGAGGTAAAACGGGCACGGTGCGTAAAATAGGCCAGCAGGGCTATACCACCGATGCTTACCGCAGCGTTTTTGCCGGGATTGCGCCCATCTCGGATCCGCGCATTGTCACTGTAGTAATGATTGATCACCCCAAAGCAGGCGAGTTCTACGGCGGCGCCGTCGCGGCGCCGGTTTTTTCCAGTGTGACAGGGAATGCTTTACGCTTGTTGGATGTTCCGCCGGATCATGAGGCGGAGTAGCTTTTTAAGGAGATGGCATGACGCTGAGTCCAGACGATGTTTTAGCGGCGCTCAAGCAAGTATGGCCCAAGTCACCACTGCCCGCCGACCTGCCTAAGCTGCCAAATCAGGTGCGTATTGAAATGAACTCCCGCAAGCTGACGCCGGGGGATATTTTTGTTGCCGTGCCGGGCAGCCAGCGTGACGGTCGCGACTTTATCGAGCAAGCGCTTGAGGCTGGCGCTGCGCTTATTTTAGCGCAAGGGACGCACAGCGATGTGCTGCTTGAGGGGCAAGTGTTGAAGTTACCACATTTGTCGTCGCGTTTAGGGGAACTAGGGCGGGCACTGTTTAAGGTGCCGCGTGATCTGGAAGTGATTGCGGTGACGGGCACTAACGGTAAAAGCTCGGTCACTCACTATATCGCTGCGCTTAGCGAAGCGTTGGGAACGCCTGCGGGTCTTGTCGGTACCTTAGGAGTGGGGCGCCCTGGTGAGTTAAGCGATATTGGCTTAACCACGCCCGGCCCCCTGGCGCTGCAAGCAACGCTGGGTGAGTTGGCACAGCAAGGGGTAAGACGTGTTGCCTTGGAAGCCTCTTCTCACGCCCTGGATCAGTACCGCTTGGAAGCGGTCAACGTCAGTGTGGGAGTATTCACCAACCTGACTCGTGACCATTTGGATTACCACGGCAGCATGGCTGCCTACGCCGCTTCAAAGGCCAAGTTGTTTAGACGCTCTGAGCTTAGCTTGGCGGTGGTCAACGGTGATGATCCCTTGGCGCGTTTAATGCTAGCCGGCTGTAGCAACCGCGTACGTGTGCTGGCCACCGGCCAAGATGAAGCCGTGACACTGCGAGTGCTGGACTGTCAGACGTTTGGTCAGGGTCAGCAGGCGATGATTGCGACCCCCGACGGCGAGAAAATGCTGCGCCTAAATTTAATGGGGCGCTTTAATTTAGATAATGTGCTGTTGGCGATGGCCGTGCTGTACGGATTAGGCGAACCGCTTGATGCGCTGTTTGAAGCAGCGACATCGCTTACGCCGGTGCCGGGTCGTATGGAGCTGTATGCCGATGTTGGTGCTCCCAGCGTAGTGGTCGATTACGCCCACACGCCGGACGCCCTGAAGAGTGCCCTACAGGCGCTACGAGCTCACCTGGGCGATGCAGGTCAACTATGGTGCGTATTTGGCTGCGGCGGTGAACGCGATACAGGTAAACGCGCCGAAATGGCTAAGGCCTCCGAACAGTTGGCGGATCACATCGTGGTTACCGATGATAATCCGCGCCACGAGGCCGCTGCGCAAATCCGTGAGCAGATTTTGGCGGGCTTCTCGGCTAACGCGCAGCCCATTGAAATTGGTGATCGCCGCGAGGCTGTGGCAGCAGCCATTAAACAAGCTGGCGCCCAGGATGTAGTGCTGATCGCTGGTAAAGGCCATGAGGCGTATCAGGAGATTGATGGCGTGCGCCACCCCTTCAGCGATGGCGAAGAGATTCAGCGCGCCTTGGCCCTGCGGAGAGCCCAATAATGCACTGGAGTCTTGGTCAAATTGCCGCGGCGCTCGGCATTATGGCGCCGCCAGAAAGTGCTCAGTTAACTATTTCCTCAGTGATTACCGATAGCCGTAAAATTGCGCCAGGTTGCCTGTTTATTGCCTTAAAGGGTGCCAATTTTGACGGTCATGATTTTGTTGATCGCGCCCACGCGCTGGGCGCGGTGGCGGCGTTGGTCGACACGCCTGTGGTCAGCGACCTACCCCAACTGGTGTGCCCCGATACGCGCTTGGCCCTAGGGCAGCTTGCCGGTGCACACCGGCGCGCATGGCAGGGGCCCCTGGTGGCGGTCACCGGCAACAGCGGTAAAACCACTGTTAAGGAGATATGCGCTGCACTGCTGGCGCCTCTAGGCGAAGTGTTAGCGACCGAAGGAAATCTGAACAATGATTTCGGCGCGCCGCTGACCTTATTGCGTTTGCGACAGCAACATAACGCCGCCGTGATAGAGCTGGGTGCTAATCATTTGGGAGAGATCGCTTGGACAGCTCCGCTGGCCCAGCCCGATATTGCGATTATTACCAACGTGACCGGCGCCCATGTGGGTGAGTTTGGCGGTATGGGGCAGATCGCCCAGGCGAAAAGCGAATTGCTGGCTGGGCTGAGCGGGCAGGGGTCGGCCATATTGAATCGTGATGATCACTACTACGCTTTTTGGGCCTCTCGCGCGGCGCCAAGGCGAGTCGTCAGCTTTGGCTTTCATCCCCAGGCCGATGTGAGCGCCTCAGCGCTTTCCTGTGATCCTCAAGGGCGGTATGCTTTCACGCTACTGCAGCATGGTCAGGCGCTGGGCCAAGTGCGTTTACCACTACTCGGTAAGCATAATGTTAGTAATGCCTTGGCTGCTGCCGCGGCAGCATTAGCGCTGGGGGTGTCGGCAGAGCAGGTTATTGCGCGCCTGGAAACCTTGCAAGCGCTAGCCGGTAGACTGGTCGTGGTGCCTGGTTTGCGGGGTGCCAAGTTGCTGGATGACACTTACAATGCCAACCCTGGGGCGGTCAAAGCAGCTTTGGATACGCTGGCGAGTTTCCCAGCCCCACGCTGGTGTGCGTTAGGCGCAATGGGCGAGCTGGGGGCCGAGACGGCAGCGCTGCACGCGGAAATCGGCCGCTATGCCGCTGAGCTAGGGATTGATGAGCTGTTGACGCTGGGCGATGCCGCAAGCGCTGCCAGCGAGGCCTTTGGTCGTGGGCTGCATTTTAACGATCACGAGGCGCTAACGCGCCATGTCACTAATACTTTGCCGCCGGACACCGCTTTACTGGTGAAAGGGTCGCGCAGTGCCGGCATGGAACATGTCGTTGATGCACTGCGTACGGATAAATAAGGTAAACGCCGTTCATGTTACTTCACTTGGCGAATTTTCTGTCGCAGTACCAAACTGATTTTCAGGTAGTCAACTATTTAACCCTGCGAGTGATCTTAGGCGCTCTCACATCGTTAATGCTCTGCTTATGGTTAGGGCCATGGATGATCCGGCGTCTGGTCGAAGGGCAAATCGGTCAGTCAGTGCGTGACGATGGTCCTCAATCCCATCTTTCAAAAGCAGGTACGCCCACCATGGGTGGGGCAATGATTATATTGGCTATTGCCATTAGCACCTTGCTCTGGGGGGACTTAACCAATCTTTATATCTGGGTGGTGCTGGGCGTAACCATAGGCTTTGGCGCCATTGGTTGGGTCGATGACTACCGCAAAGTCGTTGAGAAAAACCCGCGTGGTTTACCTGCAAAGTGGAAATATTTTTGGCAATCGGTCGTTGGTCTTGGAGCTGCAGTGCTGCTCTATTTAACCGCGTCGTCGCCCGTCGAAACGAGTCTGTTAGTACCGCTTTTCAAAGAGGTCGCGCTGCCGCTGGGCGTGTTTTATATCGTTCTATCGTATTTTGTGATCGTGGGCAGTTCGAATGCGGTTAATTTAACCGACGGCCTTGATGGTCTAGCCATTATGCCCACGGTGCTGGTCGCCATGGGCTTATCGGTATTTGCCTACGCGAGTGGTAATACGGTGTTTGCCACCTATCTACACATTCCCTTCATTGCCGGTACCGGCGAGTTGGCGGTTTTTTGCGCCACCATTGCCGGTGCCGGGCTTGGTTTCTTATGGTTTAATACTTACCCCGCCCAGGTCTTTATGGGGGATGTGGGCGCCTTGGCGCTAGGGGCTGCGCTGGGCGTGGTGGCGGTTATCGTGCGTCAGGAAATTGTACTGTTTATCATGGGCGGTATTTTTGTCATGGAGACGGTGTCGGTCATTCTTCAAGTGGGTTCCTATAAACTCACCGGGCGGCGCATATTCCGTATGGCGCCTTTGCACCATCACTATGAATTAAAAGGCTGGCCTGAACCGCGGGTTATCGTGCGTTTTTGGATTATTACCGTGGTGTTGGTGCTACTTGGCCTCGCAACGCTCAAAATTCGTTAATGCATGTGGGCATGAGGCGAGAAGGAGCCTGTGATGGTTCGAGTTGCTAAAGGTTTAACGCTGGTGGTGGGGCTGGGAATATCGGGACGTGCGATTTGCCGCCATTTAAGCCGCTTGAATGTACCCTATATGGTGGCGGATACCCGTGCCGCGCCACCGGGATTGGAGGAGTTTCAAACCGCACATCCGGACATTGAGGTTCACTGCGGCCCACTAACGTTGCTGGATCTTTATGATGTTGCCGAGGTGGTGGTCAGCCCGGGGCTTGATCCACGCATGCCGGGCTTAAAAGAGCTGGCAGATCAGCTAAATCCGCGCACAGGCGAACCAATGGTGGTGGGCGAAATAGCCCTGTTTGTTCGTGCCGCTAATGCCCCCATTGCGGCCATCACCGGATCGAATGCCAAATCAACGGTGACGACGCTGCTAGGAGAAATGGCTGCCGCCGCCGGTATTAATGCGGCGGTGGGTGGGAACCTTGGTACCCCCGCTCTGGATCTGTTGGCCAGCCATCCCGATGCCGCACTGTATATCCTTGAGCTTTCAAGCTTCCAGCTTGAGACGACTCCCTCTCTGGGGGCGAGCTGTGCTGCCTTCCTGAATTTATCCGAAGATCACCTTGACCGTCACGGTGATATGCACGGCTACCGCGTTGCAAAACAGCGTATTTTTATCGGTGCTGAGAGTGCCGTGGTGAATGCCGATGATCCCCTCACGTGGCCTGAACATCCCGTTGAGCAAGTGGCTTACTTTACTCAAGCAGCCCCTAAAGGAGATCAGTGGGGGCTGGCGTTCCACCACGACAAGCTGACGTTAATGCAGGGTTCCAGCCCTTGGTTGGCTATTAATGAGTTAAAAGTAGCCGGTCAGCACAACTATATGAATGCATTGGCGGCACTGGCCATGGGGCAGGCGTTGGGCTTTGCGGCTGCGCCCATGTGCAACGCCCTGCGAGAATTTAAAGGCCTGGAACACCGCAGTGAAGTCATTGCGCACATTAACGGCGTCACCTGGGTCAATGACACTAAGGGTACCAACGTCGGCGCTACCTTAGCGGCCATTAATGGTATTGGCGCAACGCTGGAAGGACGTTTGATTCTGCTGGCCGGTGGAGTAGGTAAGGGCGCTGATTTTACCCCTTTGGCCGCGCCTCTTTCTAAGTGTGCACGGCATGTGCTGCTATTCGGTTTAGATGCACCGCGGCTAGCCGACGCATTGATTGAACATGTCAGTATTCAGCAGGTCGAGGACTTGGCTCAGGCGATGCAGATAGCCTTTGAACTTGCCCAGCCGGGGGACTGTGTGCTGCTCTCGCCTGCCTGCGCGAGTTTGGATCAATTTGCCAACTATCAACAGCGCGGCGACGTATTTCGCCGTTGGGTGCAGCACCAGGCATCAACTTCAGCCGGGGAGGTGCTATGAGTCGACTTCAGCGTCTTCGTACGGTGCTTACCACGCGCGATCTGCCCTGCGATATTTGGTTGATCATAGCGGCGGTTGCCTTGGCGGGTTTAGGTTGGGTGATGGTCAGTTCGGCGTCGATTGGTTTGTTGGAAGATACCTATCACTACTCGCGCCAGCACGGCGTATTCCTGGTACTAGCCATTATGGCCTGCATATTTATACTCTGCGTGCCGCTTGAAGTTTGGCGCCAGAATGCAGCGCTGATACTGCTCGTTTCCATTTTTATGTTGGTTTTAGTGCTGATGGTTGGTCAAGAGATCAATGGCAGTAAGCGCTGGATAGCGCTGCCGGGGCCATTGCCCAGTTTACAGGTCTCTGAATTTGCCAAAGTCGGGCTGATTTTCTACATGGCGGCGTTTATGTCGCGTTTTACCTACGATCTGCGGCGCCGAGCGTTCAGCATGTGGCGCCCCCTAGCCGTGTTGGCGGTGCCTGCCGGGCTGCTTTTTTTAGCGCCTGATTTCGGCGGTATGGTGGTCTTTACTATTTGTGTCATTGGAATGCTGATGATGAGCGGTGCTTCGCTCGTGCTGTTGGGGGGAAGTGGTGCACTGCTGGGTACAGGGGCAGTCATGATGGTGGTGATAGAGCCCTATCGACTGGCGCGCTGGACTAGTTTTTTAGACCCCTGGGCCGATCAATTTGCGACTGGCTACCAGTTAACCCAGGCGTTAATAGCCTTCGGGCGGGGGCATGTGACGGGCACTGGATTAGGTAACAGTGTGCAAAAACTACACTACCTGCCCGAGGCGCATACCGACTTTATATTTGCGGTGATCGCTGAAGAGCTTGGCATGATCGGCGCGATTATCGTCGTGCTGTTGTTCACCCTATTTATTGCCCGCGCTATGTTGGTCGGGCGTAAAGCTGAGCTGGCAGGGCATCTGTTTGGTGCTTATGTAAGCTACGGTATTGGCTTTGTTGTGGCCGCGCAGGCGTTTATTAACATGGCGGTAAGTTCTGGGTTATTGCCGACCAAAGGGTTAACGCTGCCGCTAATGAGCTATGGCGGCTCTAGTCTGCTGGTCACTGGCATTATGGTCGGGCTGTTGCTGCGCACGGATGCCGAAACGCGTCACCGGCCTCGACGTGCATCCACCCCGTATAAATCCCGTCATGAGCCGCGTTTATCATAACGCTATGCCGTTTGGTGTTATCAGGAGTTTGATGTGACGACTAACGTTAGCCGACGAGTACTGATTATGGCAGGCGGTACTGGGGGCCATGTCTTCCCAGCGTTGTCACTCGCCAAAGCTTTGCAGGCGGAACAGGTTGACGTTGAGTGGCTGGGCAGCCCTCGAGGTATTGAAAATCGCCTTGTGCCTGAAGCGGGTATTAAATTACATACCATCGCCGTTAGCGGGCTGCGCGGCAACGGTCTAACGGGATGGCTCAAAGCACCGCTGAATCTTAGTCGTGCAATATTGCAGGCGCGAGCCGTCATCCGTGACTTCAAACCACATGTGGTGGTCGGCCTGGGGGGCTTTGCCAGCGGCCCCGGCGGGGTGGCTGCATGGTTGGCGAGCGTTCCTTTAGTCGTTCATGAGCAGAACGCCGTGGCAGGCCTGACCAATCGAGTGTTGTCGCGACTGGCTAAACGTACGTATGCCGCTTTTCCTGAGGCCTTTGGAGCGCGTGCCGACGTCATTGGCAACCCTGTGCGTGACGATATCGCCGCTTTGGGGAACTCGCCGCGAGATGAGGAAACTCTCTCTTCACGGCCTCTACGTTTGCTGGTGGTGGGCGGTTCGCTCGGCGCTGTCGCGCTTAATGAACGTTTGGCCCCTGCACTGGCTGCACTGCCCATCGAGCAGTGTCCCCAGGTGCGCCATCAGGCGGGTAAAGAACGTGATGCGGCCACTGCTGAAAATTATCAGCAGCACGGCGTGAGCGCTGAGGTTAGCCCTTTTATTGATGATATGGCCGCCGCCTACGAGTGGGCTGATTTAGTCGTTTGCCGCTCCGGCGCGCTGACAGTCGCAGAGTTGGCGGCTGCGGCTAAGCCCGCGTTGCTGGTGCCATTCCCCTTTGCTGTCGATGATCATCAGCGCGCCAATGCCCAGGTGCTGGTCAAGGCGGGGGCTGCCCAGTGCGTTATTCAGTCTGAGCTGACCGTTGAGCGGTTAAGTGAATATTTAAATCAATTGCTCGTCCCAACCACCCTGGCTTTAATGGCGTCTAAAGCACGTCAGGCCGCGCATCTAGACGCGACGGAGCGCTTGGTTGAAGGGTGTTTGGCGATGATGCCGGTAGGAGACTCTGCGTGATCGATTCAGACCAAACCATGACACCTTCACGGACGGCTGCAGGCCCTGGCATGCGTCGGATTCGGCGTCTGCATTTTGTCGGCATTGGTGGTGCGGGCATGTGTGGTATTGCAGAAGTACTGGCGAACCAGGGCTACACGGTTAGCGGCAGTGATGCCAAAAACTCTTCGGTCTTGGAGCGACTGCGCCAATGTGGTGTCTGTGTGGCGATCGGTCATGCTGAGGCTAATGTGGAAGGCGCCGATGTGGTGGTGGTGTCCAGTGCCATTGATGAGACCAATCCAGAAATTCGTTGGGCTTATGAGCATCGTGTGCCGGTGGTGCGACGGGCTGAAATGCTCGCTGAGCTAATGCGTTTTCGTCACGGTATCGCCGTGGCGGGTACTCATGGCAAAACCACCACGACCAGTTTAACGGCAACACTACTGGCCGAAGGGGGATTGGATCCCACCTTTGTGATTGGCGGCAAGCTGACCAGCGCCGGTGCCAATGCGCGCTTAGGCGAGGGTGATTATTTAGTTGCTGAAGCCGATGAGTCCGATGCCTCTTTTTTGCATTTACAGCCGATGGTTTCGATTGTTACCAATATCGATGCTGACCACATGGCGACCTATGGCGGCGACTTTGAACGGCTAAAAAGTACCTTTATCGAATTTCTGCATAACTTGCCGTTTTATGGCTTAGCAGTGCTGTGTATCGATGATCCCCACGTGCGTGTGCTGTGTGATCAGGTAAAGCGTCAGTTCGTGACCTATGGATTTGATAGCGATGCCGATTATCGCATTGTTGATTTTGCTCAGCGTGGCGGTGACGTGTCGTTTACAGCGTTACGCCCTGGTGGCGCCGCGCCGTTAGACGTGCGTTTGGCCATGCCGGGTCGTCACAATGCGTTGAATGCAATGGCGGCGATTGTGGTGGCTACCGATGCAGGCGTGAGTGATAGCGCTATTCTGAGCGGTCTGGCAGGTTTTGCCGGGGTTGGTCGCCGTTTCCAGGTGCATGGACACTTCCCTGCGCCCCAAGGTGGTGGCGACATCATGCTGGTGGATGATTATGGTCACCATCCTCGCGAAGTTGATATGGTCATTCAAGCGATTCGTGCAGGCTGGCCTGAGCGGCGTCTGGTTATGCTTTACCAGCCCCATCGCTACAGCCGTACCCGCGATTTGTACGAAGACTTTGTGCGCGTACTTTCTCAAGTCGATACGCTTGTGCTGCTCGATATTTATAGTGCCGGTGAAGCGGTTATTCCTGGTGCTGAGGGGCGTACCTTGGCGGGCTCTATTCGTCAACGCGGAGAAGTCGACCCGCTGTTTGTCGAGAATAAGCATGAGTTGCCTGCGCTGTTAACCAACATATTACGCCCAGGCGATATATTAATTACCCAGGGCGCAGGTGATGTGGGGGGGATCTCCCTGCGCTTGGCCCAGGCTCAGTTGGCGATGAACGAGGTGGATCTGTGAGCGTTGACGTAACAAACCCCCAGCCTCTTGGCAAAGTCGTTGTCGTTTACGGTGGCACCTCCGCTGAACGCGAGGTATCGCTTAAAAGCGGTGCGGCGGTGCTGGAGGCGCTGCAGCGCAAAGGTGTTGATGCCTGTGGCTATGATCCCCGTGACAATGGCTTGGTAGGTTTAGAGCAACTGGCTCCTGCTGTGGTCTTTGTTGCTCTGCATGGCCGTGGCGGTGAAGATGGCACCCTACAGGGAGCTTTGGAACTGCTCAGTATTCCTTATACCGGCAGTGGGGTGCTTGCTTCGGCGCTGGGGATGGATAAGCAACGCACCAAGCAGGTATGGAGCGCGGTTGGGCTGCCCACCCCTGAGAGCATTATGTTGGAGGCCACTGCGGACTGGTCAGCCGTGGTCGAGCAACTTGGCTTGCCGTTGATTGTGAAGCCCGTGCATGAAGGCTCAACGCTGGGGATTAGCATCGTAAAGAGCCAGGCAGCGCTTGAGGCAGCTTATCGCGAAGCAGCTCAGTTCGACGCCCGCGTGATGGCGGAGCGCTTTGTAGTGGGTGACGAATACACTGTCGCGCTGCTAGGTGATCAGGTGTTGCCAGCAATTCGTGTTGAAGTACCTGGTGGTTTCTACGACTACGAAGCCAAATATATCGCTAACACCACCCAGTACCATTTGCCCTGTGGCTTGACGGCTCAGCATGAAGCAGAGCTTGCCTTGCTCTGCCAGCAAGCGTTTGCCGCAATTGGTGGGGTAGGCTGGGGGCGGGTTGATGTTATGCGCGATAGCGAAGGGCGTTTTTGGCTATTGGAAGTCAATACGGTGCCAGGCATGACCGATCATAGCTTAGTGCCTCAAGCGGCAGCGCATGCGGGTATTGGCTTTGATGATCTAGTGCTACACATACTCAACACCGCAGGCGAGCCGTTCACAGTATGAGTAATGACGTATTTGATAGCGCCTTATTAAAAAGTGCCTTATGAAGAGGCGTAATGCTTGGTTGGGAATTATCCTGCTGGCGCTGCTGATGGGGGCGGGTGGGCGTGCGCTTTGGCTGTGGCTAGATCGCCCTATTGAACGGGTGTCTATTCGTGGCGAATGGGAGTATGTCAGTGCCGATTACCTGCGTACTCAGCTGGCGCCACTGGTGGTCGATGCCACGTGGCTGTCGGCAGATCTGGGTGAGCTGCGCGACCGCGCACTGCAGGTGGGCTGGTTAAATGAAGTGCGGATTTCCCGTGAGTGGCCTAACGCCTTGGTGTTTGAACTCATTGAGCAGCAGCCCGTCGCGCGCTGGAATGATGATTTCTTGCTTAACCCTGAAGGTGAGCCTTTCGCTTTTGCACCTTTAACGCCACCGTCAGGCATGCCTGATCTGGCAGGCCCTGCTGGTAGCAGTGAAGAAGTGCTCGACTATTACTATCGGCTAAAATCCCACTTCGAACAGTTATCGCTCGAACTCACTCAGCTTCGGTTAGAGCCCCGTGGTGCTTGGCGGCTGCAATTGAACGATGGCGCTTGGGTGATGTTGGGGCGGCGGCAGCATGAAGTGCGCTTGGCAAGATTATCGGCTTCATGGCAGCGAGAGTTAAATTCTCTTAGCGAACAAATCCGCTATATTGATCTGCGCTACCCTAATGGTGTTGCTGTTGCGTGGCATGGAGAAAGTGAATTTGCTGTGCAAGATGAGTAACTCACCTATTACTTGATGCAAATAAGGTGTAAAAGTGAGTGGTTGCCATCGTTGAAAAAGCCAATAATCGGCTTTAAATTGCTTACCAAGCCTATTATTGTGGGTATGTACTAGTCGTATTGCGACTGTTGTTTCTATACTATGGTGCAGTCGCGGGTTAAATAGTTATTAATTTCGACTATCGACAATTAGTGAATGTCTCAGAGACTGCACTGATTATTTTGGGTAGCGCGCTTTCAATGTTAAGCGTTGGATTAAGCTTCATCCTATTTATATTTATTTTTAACAATGACGCAAGGAGATTTCCCGACTCATGGCAGGCTCACCCAACGCATCCAATATGGTGGTCGGGCTGGACATTGGAACGTCCAAGGTCGTCGCGATAGTCGGTCAACCTACCGATGATGGCGGAATTGAAATTGCTGGTATTGGTTCGCATCCTTCGCGTGGCATGAAGCGTGGTGTTGTGATCAATATTGAATCAACGGTGCAGTCTATCCAACGAGCTGTTGAAGAAGCCGAATTGATGGCTGGCTGTGATATCCACTCGGTATATGTTGGCGTGGCAGGCAGCCATATCAGCTCAATGAACTCGGATGGCGTTGTGGCAATCAAAGAGCGAGAAGTGACGCCCTCTGACATCGAGCGAGTGATTGACTCCGCACGAGCGCGCGCCATTTCCGAAGGCCAGAGAGTGTTACATGTGCTGCCGCAAGAGTTCTCCATTGATGCTCAAGGCGGCATACGTGAGCCGTTGGGTATGTCCGGTGTGCGCTTAGAGGCACAGGTGCACCTAGTCACCGCAGCATTAAACGCGGTGCAGAATATCGAGAAGTGTGTGCGCCGCTGCGGTTTAGAGGTTGATGCTATCATCTTAGAGCAGCTTGCCTCGAGCATGGCTGTGCTCACTGAAGATGAACGCGAATTAGGCGTCTGTATGGTCGACATTGGCGGTGGAACGACCGATATGGCTATTTTCAGCGAAGGCGCCATTCGCCACACGGCAGTCATTCCTATCGCCGGTGACCAGGTTACTAACGATATTGCCATGGCGCTGCGCACACCCACGCAGCATGCTGAAGAGATCAAAGTTAAATATGCTTGTGCGTTAACGCATTTAGCCGCAAGCGATGAAATGATTAAGGTACCTAGCGTAGGCGATCGCCCTGCGCGTGATCTATCGCGTCAAGCGCTCGCTGAAGTGGTAGAACCACGCTATGAGGAACTGTTTACGCTAATAAGAGATGAATTGCGCCGTAGTGGCTATGAAGACATGGTGGCTGCGGGGATAGTGCTTACTGGTGGTACCTCGCGTATGGAAGGGGTTAGCGAACTGGCGGAAGAGATTTTCCATATGCCTGTTCGTATCGCATGTCCGCAAAATGTAAGAGGTTTGGCGGATGTCGTTCACAACCCCATTTATGCGACGGGCGTCGGTCTGCTGCATTATGCCTTGCAGGAAACGCGTCATGGGCAAGGTCTAAGAAGCCACGGGGGAGTAGTTGCAGCCCATAAAGGCCGCAACGAGCTTGCCCGGCGTGATATCAAGGAAGACCATTCGGCGCTAGCAAGAATTAAAGGCTGGTTCAAAGGAAATTTCTGACAGGGCCGCAAGCGCGGTTCAGGAGACGGGGCTTATGTTCGAATTGGTAGATAACGCACCCTCGAGCAGTGCGGTCATCAAAGTGGTTGGCGTTGGCGGCGGTGGCGGCAATGCTGTTAACCACATGGTCGAAAGCAATATTGAAGGCGTTGAGTTTATCTGCGCTAACACTGACGCCCAGGCGCTCAAACGCTGTGCGGCGAAAACCGTGTTGCAACTGGGTAGCGAAATCACTAAAGGATTAGGCGCAGGTGCCAATCCCGACGTGGGACGCCAGGCGGCAATGGAAGACCGCGAACGCATTGCGGAATTGCTGGTAGGCGCTGATATGGTGTTTATCACTGCTGGTATGGGCGGTGGTACGGGCACTGGAGGTGCGCCGGTGGTTGCCCAGGTCGCCAAAGAGTTGGGGATTCTCACCGTTGCGGTGGTGACTCGCCCCTTCCCCTTTGAAGGGCCTAAGCGTATGCGCGCTGCTGAAGAGGGCATGAAAGAGCTCTCTGAGCACGTCGATTCGTTGATCACTATCCCTAACGAAAAACTGCTTTCCGTATTGGGTAAGAATGCCACGCTACTGACGGCTTTTAGTGCCGCTAATGATGTGCTGCTGGGTGCTGTTCAAGGTATTGCAGAACTGATTACCAGCCCAGGCATTATCAACGTTGACTTTGCCGATGTGCGCACCGTTATGTCTGAAATGGGCATGGCGATGATGGGCACCGGTGGTGCCACGGGCGAGAATCGTGCTCGTGAAGCCGCTGAGAAGGCTATCCGTAGTCCGCTACTCGAAGATATCGATCTTCACGGTGCGCGCGGTATCTTGGTCAACATCACGGCTGGCCCCGATTTATCGATCGGCGAGTTCAACGATGTGGGCGCTACCGTGCAGGAGTTCGCTTCTCCAGATGCCACAATTGTTGTGGGCACCTCCATTGATATGGAAATGTCTGATGAGCTGCGCGTAACCGTTGTTGCCGCTGGCCTAGATGGGCAAAAACCTAAGGCGGCAGCGCGTGAACCCGCCCGTCGTTCAGCAGCAGAATCATCGGATTACCGCAAGCTGCAGCAGCCAACGGTGATGCGTCAGCAGGCAACTGCGCGCGCTGAAGCACCTGAAGCGTCCGCAAAGCCTCGTCCTGAAAAGCGTCGCGCTTCCGAGGCCGATGACTATCTGGACATCCCCGCGTTTCTACGCCGCCAGGCGGATTGATCCTCGACATCAGGCTCATTGCAACAGCGAGCGAGCGGTTTATTGGCTAAAACGCTCGTTTGCTGTTAAAGTGAACACTGTTTGATAATTTTTCCCCTGCGGTTATTACCGTCATTAGAGTTCGGCTACTATCCATGATCAGACAACGCACCCTACAAAACGTCATTCGTGCCACCGGAGTGGGCCTGCATTCTGGCAAAAAAGTCCACCTCGCTCTGCGTCCGGCGCCGGCCAATACTGGGATTGTGTTTGTCAGAACCGATTTGGATCCCGCTGTGCACGTTCCCGCGCGGGCAGAATTGGTTGAAGATACCAAGCTATGTACCGCCCTTGTTCTCAATGGGGTGAAGGTAGCTACCGTTGAGCACCTGATGTCAGCATTCGCTGGATTGGGAATCGACAATGCTTATGTAGACGTTAGCGAACCTGAAGTGCCCATTATGGATGGTAGCGCAAGTCCGTTTGTGTTTTTGATTCAGTCAGCCGGTATTTTGGAACAGGGTGCGGCTAAGAAGTTTATTCGAATCAAGCACCGAGTGGCGGTGACTGATGGCGATAAAGAAGCCGTTTTCTTGCCTCATCAAGGGTTCAAAGTCTCGTTTGCCATCGATTTTGATCACCCCGTTTTTGAGCAGCAAAAACAGACCGCGCTGATCGACTTCTCGACCACGTCCTTCGTTAAAGAAGTTTCCCGCGCGCGTACGTTTGGATTTATGCGCGACTTAGAGTTTTTACGCTCTAATAATCTGGCGTTAGGGGGAAGCTTAGACAACGCTATTGTAGTTGACGATTACCGTATCGTTAACGAAGGCGGTCTACGCTACGAAGATGAGTTCGTTAAGCATAAAGTATTGGATGCTATTGGTGACTTGTATCAATTGGGATATAGCTTGATCGGGGAGTTCCGCGGGGTGAAATCTGGTCACGCGCTCAATAATCAGCTGTGCCGCGAGTTGTTGGCGCAGCCCGATGCTTTTGAAATTGTCACCTTTGAAGAAGACAAGGCGGTTGCACCTATTTCCTACGCCGCACCTGCCATGGCCTGATGTAGGATTAGGCTAGTTCTTACTTTAGTGCGTGCTATTTGCACTTTGTTTTGGCTTATAAAGCATCGCTCAGGCGGTGCTTTATGTTTTTTAGGGCGGGGATAATATAGCCGTAACTCTGTTTGGCTAAGAAATCAGTGTGGACGTTACTTGGTGGGTGGCCTGGCATGAGATGCAAGCCGTTCCAAGGCACGTTTAAGTGCAGGATTGGTGGTGTCTTCAGCGCACTCAGCTAGCGTTTTTCCCGCATCGGCTGACAGGCTGCGTGTGTTTCGCTTTGGTGCCACAATAGGGCGCACGGGGCGGACTTTGAAGGTAAAACCGCTCACCCCTTCAAAGCCAGGCAGTTGATGAAGTAGTTCTAATAGACGTCGTTGTTCAAAGCGTAACCACGTCAACCAGCTCGCCTGACCACTAATCAGGGTTAAGCGACCTTCGCTAAAGCCACCCACAAAAATATGCTCACGCATCTCTTCGGGCAAGTGGGCGCGCAAGTGGCGTTGAGCCTGATCGATTAAGCGAGACAGGCGCATTAGTTGATTAATATCGCCCGACTTTGAGAGCAAGCGGGCGATGGGCTGGGCGCGCGAACGCTTAACCTTTATACTCATACGCTTAATTCCTGGGGTGCTGCTATTTAAGGCACCACCACTGCTAATGGCGTCGGCCACTTTTGCCGATGGCCGATTGGTTAACTTTACCACGCTCAGGAGCCGGTCTACAGCATGTCACCTACGCTTGATGTTCAATCAGCTTTGCCGCGGCGCCATCGCCGTTACGGTTTAGCGCGTTGGTGGCTGGCGGGTCTGTTAGTGAGTTGCCTTTTACCCGCCAGTTTAAGCCCTGCAGATGCGTTCCGCGGTGGCGAGCGTAGCGTTACTATCTGTTTCTGGGTGCCGGCGATTTTACGCGCGCAGTCCCACTGGGTCGCCAAACGGCGGCGTGCCCTGCAACGCTGGGCGCAAAGCCCCCAGCGCTTTGCGCCTGTACGCCGTCTTTGTCACTGGCTAGCCCCGCTGGCTATGCTGGTCGCCGCGCGGGATGTCTTGACCCAGCGCGGCCCGCCTTCCCACCGAGTCTGTCGTTAATACACCTCTTTGTGCATGCTCTGCAGATAAAGAGCATGCCGTAAAAGGGCAAAGTCCGATGGGACGCTCGTGAATATTTGGATATTTCATGCTTAATAATTTATTACGTAAAGTCGTTGGTTCTAAAAATGACCGCGACGTTAAACGCATGCACAAGAATGTGCCGCAGATCAATGCCTTGGAAGCAGAGCTTGAGGCTATTAGCGATGCGGAGCTGCAAGGAAAGACGGCCGAACTGCGCCAGCGTTTAGAAGCCGGTGAGTCTCTTGATGCACTGCTAGCGCCCGCTTTTGCAGTTGTTCGAGAAGCCAGTAAGCGCGTTATGGGCATGCGCCACTTTGATGTGCAGATGGTGGGGGGCATGACTCTGCACCGTGGTCGAATCGCAGAAATGAAAACCGGTGAAGGTAAAACGCTGGTAGCGACGCTGGCGGTGTATCTAAATGCGCTGCCGGGTAAAGGTGTGCACGTGGTAACGGTGAACGACTACCTGGCGCGTCGTGATGCCGAGTGGATGCGTCCGCTGTATGAATTTCTGGGTCTTTCCATTGGCGTCATTTTCTCTGGGCAGACTGGCGAAGAGAAGCGTCATGCGTATCAGTGCGATATTACCTATGGCACCAACAACGAATTCGGTTTCGATTATCTGCGCGATAACATGGCGTTTTCGTTAGAAGATAAAGTACAGCGTGGCCTGCATTATGCAATTGTCGATGAAGTTGACTCGATTCTTATCGATGAAGCGCGCACGCCGCTGATTATTTCCGGCGCGGTAGATGAAAATACCGACCTGTATAAAGTCGTTAATCAACTTGCCCAGCAGCTCGAGAAAGGCGAAGAGATTGAAGATGAAGAGGCCACGGTGGTCGGTGACTTCTTAGTCGATGAAAAGCAGAAGCAGGTAGAGCTAACGGAGCAGGGGCATAATAAAGTTGAAGAGCTGATGCGCGCTGAAGGCTTATTGGGCGATGAAGAGTCCCTGTACGCGGCGCAAAATCTTAACTTGCTTCAGCATATGCACTCAGCCCTGCGTGCCCGCTACCTGTATAACCGTGATGTCGACTACATCGTATCTGAAGGCCAGGTGGTGATCGTTGATGAGCACACCGGTCGTTCAATGCCAGGGCGCCGCTGGTCAGAAGGGCTACACCAAGCAGTTGAAGCCAAAGAGGGCGTCACGGTGCAGCGCGAAAGCCAAACGCTAGCCTCCACGACCTTCCAGAACTACTTCCGGCTATATGAAAAATTAGCCGGTATGACCGGTACGGCAGATACTGAAGCCTTTGAGTTTCGTCAAATTTACGGTCTCGACGTGGTGGTGATTCCTACCAACCGGCCATTGGCTCGTAAAGACCTCAACGACCTGGTTTATTTGAGCGCTGAAGAGAAGTACGAAGCGATCATCAAAGATGTCAAAACCGAGACCGAAGCCGGTCGACCGGTGCTGGTGGGTACGGCGTCTATTGAGACATCCGAGTACCTTGCCAAGCTGATGCGCGAGGCAGGCCTGACGTTTAACGTGCTTAACGCCAAACAGCACCAGAGCGAAGCCGAGATTATTGCTCAGGCAGGCCGCCCGGGGGCGATTACCATCGCCACTAATATGGCCGGTCGTGGCACCGATATCGTCCTAGGGGGTAATTGGGAAGCCGAAGTAGCCAAATTACAAAACCCTAGCCAAGAGCAAGTTGAAGCGCTAAAAGCCGAATGGCAAGCGCGTCACGATGGCGTGCTGGCCGCGGGTGGCCTGCACGTGGTGGGGTCTGAACGCCACGAGTCCCGGCGTATCGATAATCAACTGCGTGGCCGTGCCGGGCGCCAGGGTGATCCTGGCTCGACACGGTTCTTCTTGTCGCTTGAAGATAGCCTGATGCGGCTGTTTGGCTCTGATCGCGTTAAGCGCTTGATGCAGGCGTTGGGTCTTGAGCACGGCGAAGCCATTGAGCACAAAATGGTTTCTAATGCTGTCGAGCGTGCTCAGAAGAAAGTCGAAGGGCGTAACTTCGATATTCGTAAGCAGCTGCTTGAGTATGATGACGTTGCTAACGATCAGCGCCGTGTGATCTACGATCAGCGCAATGAAATTCTGGCTGCGGACGATGTTGCCGATGCTGTCATTGGTATCCGTGAGGAGGTAATGGAGACGGCTGTCAGCGATTACGTGCCGCCCCAGAGCCTGCCTGAGCAGTGGGATCTGCCCGGCTTGGAAGCGCACTTGAAAACCGAATTTAACCTTGAAGCTCCCGTGGTTAAATGGGCTGCCGAGGATGACCGTTTCAGTGAAGAGCAACTGCGCGAACGGCTTCAGACGATGCATCGCGAGGCCTATGCAGCCAAAATCGAGGCGGCGGGTGAGAAGCTGATTCGCCGCTTTGAGAAGCAGGTCATGCTGCAAGTGCTGGATACGCGTTGGAAAGAGCACCTTCAGTCGATGGATCACCTGCGTCGCGGTATCCATCTGCGTGGCTATGCTCAGAAAAACCCTAAGCAAGAGTACAAGCGTGAATCCTTTGAGCTCTTCCAGCATCTGCTAGAGCATATTAAAGCCGATGTGACGCGCATCCTGAGCCATGTTCAGGTTCGTCAGCCCAAGGAAGTAGACGCCCTTGAGCAACAGCGTCGCGAAGCGCTGGCCCGGGAGACTGCCACGGCGGCTAGCCGTCATGACGCTCCGGCCCAGGAGCTGTCCGAAGCCGAACAGGAAGCGCCTGGTGTAGATGGGCGTCCTATGCGTCGCGAAGGCCCTAAAGTTGGCCGCAACGACCCCTGTTTTTGTGGCTCGGGTAAAAAGTACAAGCAGTGCTGTGGAAAACTAAGCTAACGGCGCCCGTTTTGAGACGCTCTGTGAAACGGTCTTTGTCTATAGGAGAGAATCATGGCGGTTGGAAACACTTCCTTTCCAGAGTTACCACCCCTAGAAGGGGTGCGCCTGGGGGTTGCAATGGCGGGTATCAAAAAGCCGGATCGCCGTGATTTGGTGGTGATTGAACTGCCCGAGACCGCGACGGTATCAGGGGTCTTTACCCGAAATGCGTTCTGCGCAGCGCCGGTGGTGCTGGCGAAGCAGCACCTTGAGCAGTGTCGTGCAGAAGGCCGTTCACCGCGCTACTGGCTGATTAACACCGGTAACGCTAACGCAGGTACCGGTGAGACAGGCTTGCGCGATGCGCGTGCTAGCTGTGCTGAACTGGCCAAACAGGCAGGCGTGTCTGAGCAGGATGTACTGCCATTTTCAACTGGCGTGATTGGTGAGCCGTTGCCGATGGATCGCCTGTTAGCTGGCTTGGCGCCAGCGCTAGAAAGTCTGGCCAGCGACGCTGTGGCTTGGGAGCTCGCAGGCCAAGGTATTCTAACCACCGATACCCGTCCCAAAGGCGCTACCGTCACGCTGGAAGTGGGTGGACAGCAGGTGACGATTAATGGCATCGCCAAAGGGTCGGGCATGATCAAGCCCAATATGGCCACCATGTTGGGGTTTGTGGTGACCGATGCGGCTATCGAAGCACCACTATTGGATCGCCTGCTGCGCGAAACGGTTGATCGCTCGTTCAACTGCATTACGGTGGACAGCGACACATCAACCAATGACGCGTGCATGTTAGCGGCAACCGGTACTGGCCCTAGCATTGTCGAAGATGAACAGATAGCCGTTTTTAGCAACGCCTTGCAGCGAGTAATGACCGAACTGGCCCAAGCAATTATTCGCGACGCAGAAGGTTCAACGAAATTCGTTACTCTTCAGGTGGGCGAAGCTAAAAGCCGTCAAGAGGCGCTTGATGTGGCCTTCACCGTTGCTCACTCACCGCTGGTTAAAACCGCGCTTTACGCTTCAGATGCTAACTGGGGACGTATTTTGGCGGCTGTGGGGCGAGCACCTGTGAGTGAGTTTGATGTCAATCGTGTGGTGATTGATTTGGGTGATGTACGCTTAGTTGAAAATGGCGGACGTGCTGCAGGTTATACCGAAGCAGCGGGGAGCGCCGTGATGGCGCAGTCAGAAATTACTATTCGCATTAATTTGGGGCGCGGTGAGGAAAGTGCCACGGTATGGACTTCCGACCTCTCCCATGACTATGTATCTATCAACGCGGATTACCGCAGCTAGCCAGTTGTCCCCCTGGGGTCGTGGTATTAGCTGGCCGTGGTAATGGGCATACGCAGCGAGATAGCACCAATGCCTTATAGGCGTTGGTGCGCGCAGTGGATAAAGACGTAACGAGTATATGAGTCTATGAGCATAAAGGTAAAACGACGGGTTCACGTCGCGGCAGCTGCGATTATTAGCGCCGATCAAAAGCAAGTACTGATCGCTCGTCGGCCATCAAACGTTGATCATGGCGGGTTGTGGGAGTTCCCGGGCGGTAAATTGGCCCCTTATGAAACTGGTCTTGAAGGGCTAAAGCGTGAGCTGCACGAAGAGCTGGGCGTTGAGATTGTTAGTGCCCAGCCACTGATTCGTGTCCACCATGAGTATCCCGACAAGCACATCCTGCTTGATGTATGGCAGGTGCATGAGTTTGCTGGTGAGCCCTTTGGTCGTGAAGGACAGGCGGTGCGTTGGGTACCTATGAGCGAGCTCTCCAACTACCCCTTCCCAGCGGCTAATCTGCCAATCCTGAGAGCGGTAAGGTTGCCTACCGAGTATCTAATTACCGGGGAGGAAGCCATTGATGCGCATTTCGATGCGTCTTTGGAGCGCGCGCTGCGTGAAGATAACATTCGGCTGGTACAGCTGCGCGCCAAACAGTTGGATGAAGCTGCTTATCTAGCCCGTGCCCAACGTGCATTGAGTTTGTGCCGTGAGCACGGCGCGCGACTGCTACTCAATGGTGAGCCAACGCTGCTCGATCACATTGATGCCGATGGTATTCATTTGACCAGCGAGCGTTTGATGCAGCTTGAGCGTCGTCCGATTGCCGAAAGCAAGTGGCTGTCAGCGTCGACACACAACCAGACGCAGCTTACCCAAGCGGCGGTGCTGGGCTGCGACTTTGTTAGCCTGTCGCCGCTGCGCACCACGCCGTCGCACCCGGAAGTGTTCCCGCTCGGGTGGCATGATTTTCAGCAGTTGGTCGAGCGCGCAGGCATGCCGGTGTTTGCCCTTGGCGGTATGACGCGCTTTGACGCCAATCACGCTCGTGCTGTGGGCGCTCAAGGAATTGCCTCAATCCGCGATTTCTGGAAATAACCCAGCTCATCAATCTGTAATGAAAAACGCCTGCCTGGATCGTTATCCAAGTCAGGCGTTTTTTTGTTTAGCAAGCAACCGAAGGTGTCCTAGTCGCGGTAGCGGCGGGTTAAGTCGCTATAAGCGTCAATGCGCCGGTCACGCAGGTAAGGCCAAATACGGCGGGTGTTTTCACTGCGCGCCATATCAAGTTTCACAACGAGCTGCTCTGTCTCTTCACCCGCATGGGCTAATAGCTCACCTTGGGGCCCGCAGACGAAACTACCGCCCCAGAACTGAACGCCGTCGCCGACCCCGGAGTGATCTGCTTCAAAGCCCACCCGGTTGGCCACCAGTACTGGCAAGCCGTTGGCGACGCCATGGGCGCGCTGAATGACCGTCCAGGCATCTTTCTGGCGGTTCTTTTCTTCGTTATCGTCATTGGGTTCCCAGCCGATTGCCGTCGGGTAAAGCAGTAAATCGGCTCCGGCTAGTGCCATTAGGCGTGCAGCTTCGGGATACCATTGATCCCAGCAAACCAACACACCGAGACGGCCCAGCGAGGTTTCGATCGGGGTAAAGCCTTCTCCACGGGCGCTGTCGTGATCACCCGGTGTGAAGTAAAACTTCTCATAAAACCCAGGGTCATCGGGAATGTGCATCTTGCGATACTGCCCAACTCGCCCTTTGTCGCGGTCATAGACCACGGCGGTATTGTGGTAGAGTCCCGGTGCGCGACGCTCAAATAGCGAACCGACCAGCACAATATCCAGCTCTTTGGCGAGCGCCGCCAAGCGCTGGCCGGTAGGGCCATCGAGGGGTTCCGCTAGATCAAACAGCGCGGGATCTTCAAATTGGCAAAAGTAGTGGGTAGCGTGCAGTTCTTGAAGCAGTACCAGCTGCGCACCTTTTTTAACGGCACTGCGGATACCTTCTTCGCTAGCTGACAGGCTTTTGGCTTTGTCCGGCCAGGCGAGTTGCTGCACAACACCTACAGTTAGCGTCGAATTTGATGTTATCGACATAATGGTTCCTTTATTCATTCAGTACTATTCAGTCAGTACTATTTAATCAGTATCAGCCGAGTGCTGGGCAAGCGTTCTCTCGATAGACTATCCCAGGACAGGCGTGTCGCGAATAAGCGTGCCTTGTGGAAGCTGCATGGTTAAACAGTGCAGGCTGCCGTGTTGGCGAATAACGCTAACGCACTCAATAGGAATAAGCGTGTGCTCGGGAAACGCAACCGCTAACGCGTTTAGCGCGGTGACATCCGCCGGGTCGCCGTAAGTGGGCACCAGCACGGCCTGATTAATGATCAGAAAATTGGCGTAGGTAGCGGGCAGGCGATGGCCATCTTCCGGGTCAAAGCAAGCCTGGGGCCAGGGCAGGGCGATAAGCCGGTAGGGTTCACCATTGCGCTGACGGAAAGCTTGCAGCTCCCGTTCCATTGCTGCTAAGGCAGTGTAGTGCGGGTCGTTGGGGTCATCGCAGCGCACGTAGGCAATGGTGGATGGGTCGCAGAAGCGCGCCAGGGTATCAATATGGCTGTCGGTATCGTCGCCTTCTAAATGACCGTTGGTCAGCCACAATATGCGGTCAACCCCGAAGTCCTCGCCAAGCTGCGTTTCTAATGCTGCTCGGGATAGCGTGGGGTTACGGTTGGGGTTCAGCAGGCATGCTTCAGTGGTCAGCAGGGTGCCTTCACCGTCAGTTTCTATGCCGCCGCCTTCCAGTACCAGATCCCGCGAGCTCACCGGGCAGACCCATACGCCTGCATTAGCAAGCCGCTGGGTGAGTCGATTATCACGCTCGGCGGGAAATTTTCCACCCCAGCCAGTAAAGGTGTAATCGAGCATGACTAATTGGCCATCTTCGTCGACCACACTGACCGGCCCATGATCCCGCGCCCAGGTATCGTCGGTGGGTGCGACAATAAGCAGCAGGCGCTCAGCGGGCACGCCGTAGGCGTCAAAAGTGTCGACCAAGCGCTGTTTGGTGAGCTCGTCGGGTACGCAAATCAGCACGCGCTGATAGCGCGCGGTGGCAATCACAATGCGTTCGAGAGTGGCTTCGATGCAAGCAAGTAGTGGTGCCCAATCGCCGTCATGGCGTGGCCAGGTCAGTTGTATCCCATCCTGGGGATACCATTCGGGTAGCAAACGGTACGTCATAAAAGCGCAGCCCCACGGTCAGCAGTAAATCGGCGCAATGTAGGGCGTGGCGGGGCAAGTTGCAAGCGTAACGTTTTTAATCTGAACGCTCGCGGTGCAGACCGCTCTAATGCCCGTTTGAACATGCAGAGACACTAAAAAAACCGTACCATGAGCGCTTATTGATAAGGAATGACGCCATGCTTGATCGTTTGCCTTTTCTGGTGGGGCTGCGCTACGTGCGCGCTAAACGCCGGAATCACTTTATTTCGTTTATTTCGCTCACCTCGATGCTGGGGTTAATGCTGGGGGTCGCGGTACTTATTTTGGTGTTGTCGGTGATGAACGGCTTCGACCATGAGCTGCGCACGCGTATTTTAGGTATGGTGCCCCACGCTAAAATTGAGTCCCGGGCGGGCATGGTGGAGTGGGAGACGCTAGCCGAAGAATTAATGCAGCGGGAGCGCGTTATCGGTGCGGCGCCCTATGTTGAGCAGCAGGGTATGTTCTCTGTGGGTGGGCGTAATCAGGGTGCTATGGTTAATGGTATTAACCCTGATTGGGAAGACCGCGTGTCGATTATTGGTGAACATATGCGCCAGGGCGAACTAACCGATCTGGTTCCCGGCGAGTGGCACGTGGTACTGGGCTCAATGCTGGCGCGCAACTTGGGCGTTGGCGTGGGCGATCGAGTGACGCTGCTGGTGCCTGAAGCATCGATTACTCCGGCTGGAGTCTTTCCGCGCTTAAAGCGTTTTACCGTCAGCGGTATTTTTAGCGTCGGCGCCGAACTAGATGCTAATTTGGCCTACGCCAATATTGAAGATATGCAAACGCTTGCCCGTCTTGGCGATGCGGTCGGCGGGCTTCGCCTGGAGTTGGATGATCTATTTGCTGCCAGCAGCGAAACCCAGGCGATTCTCAATGAGCTTGGCCCGGAGTATCGGGGGAGCGATTGGACGTTCTCTCAAGGCAATCTTTTCCAGGCGATACAGATGGAAAAGCGCATGATCGCACTACTGTTAACCGTGATTATCGCCGTGGCGGCGTTCAATATCGTCTCGACACTGGTCATGGTTGTCACCGACAAGCGCGCGGATATCGCCATTCTGCGTACGATAGGTGCTAAACCGAGCTCGATTATGGGCATTTTTATTGTTCAGGGCATGGCCATCGGGCTTATCGGTATCGCCATTGGGGTGGCCGTGGGTGTGCTGCTGGCGCTGACCATTGCTGATCTGATTGGCTGGGTGGAAGGAACGCTGGGCATCCAGTTCTTGGATGCTGGGGTCTACTTCATCAGCGATTTACCCTCTCAACTGCAGTGGAATGATGTTATTCGGATCGTTTTGGCCGCCTTTGGTCTGACGTTCCTGTCGACACTTTATCCCGCTTGGCGGGCGGCAAAAGTTCAGCCAGCGGATGTGTTGCGCTATGAATAACGGCTTCAGGAATAAGGATGACATGATGTCGATGAATACTGGGCAAGACGCTGCGGTCATGCTCGATTGCCAGTCGCTGACACGAACCTACAGTGAGGGGCCCCAGGATCTGACGGTACTGGATAAGCTCAATTTGCAGGTGCGTGCCGGTGAACGGGTTGCCATCGTAGGTAGCTCTGGGTCAGGCAAGACGACACTGCTCAATTTGCTGGGGGGGCTCGATCGTCCCAGCGAAGGTAGTGTGGTTATCGCCGGTGAGCCGCTGTTGGGCTTAAATGAAGCGGCACTGGGTAGCTTCCGTAACCGCTACATTGGGTTTGTGTACCAATTCCACCATCTGCTGGCAGAATTTACCGCCGTCGAAAATGCTGCGTTGCCGCTGATTATTCGCGGCCAGTCAAAAAAGGCAGCCGAGAAGCGGGCAATGCAGATACTCGAGCGGGTAGGTATGCAGCCGCGGGCGGATCATAAGCCGGGTGAGCTTTCCGGTGGGGAGCGTCAGCGCGTGGCGATTGCCCGGGCGCTGGTCACCGACCCTAGCTTAGTGCTAATGGATGAGCCCACGGGCAATCTGGATCAAACCACGGCGGCGACAATTTTGTCACTGATGGACGAGCTGGCCAAAGAGAGCGCCTGTGCCTTTGTGATTGTGACCCACGACGTTAGCCTGGCGGCCCATCAAGATCGGGTGCTTAAGCTGGATGCAGGCAAGTTGGTAGAGCAGGCGCCAGCGCTCTAACCGCCGGGCTCAATCATTACTCATCAAATTCAGCCTCAATCTGTGCGCGCCGCTGCCGACGTTTCTGGCGGCGGCGTTTCCAGTTATGGGAGACGTGCCAGCGCCAGATTAAACGAATGCCAATATTGGCAACGATGGCCAATACTATCGCCGTTACCAATGAGCCGACGATCAGTGGCGGCATAATGTCGTGCATCTGTTCGGCGATCCAGCGCGTCGAAATTCGTGACGGGGCTTCCCGCACGGGCGCGCCGAGTATAAAGGTGCCAATCCAGTAGTTGCCGTAAAAAATGACCGGCATCGTCAATGGGTTGGTAATCCATACCAAGCCCACCGAGAGGGCTAAGTTGCAGCGCGTAATGCGAGCGCCCAGCGCTGCGACCACCATCTGAAAAGGGATGGGTAGCATCGCGCAAAACACGCCCACGCTAAATGCATTGGCAACGCTTCGGCGAGTTAAAAGCCACAAACCCGGATCTGCAATCAGCGGTGCCATAAAGCGTAGCGAGCGCTGCTTCCTGATGGTGTCGGGTTTGGGCATGTAGCGCTGCAGGAACCGGCGCGGCATGACGGATACTCTTACCTATCGATGTGGCCCATTATCCATATCGAGCTGCCTTTCGGCTATGCTATGCCATCAATGAAGTGTCGCCAGGGAGGGTTCTATGCGGTTAGGTGTTGCCATGCCAGCGGCGCTTGCGGCACTCGCAGGAGGCATTTTGGCCTGGTACAGCCACGCTGAAGCGCTGACCCCAAACGCGTTTGGGTGGTTGTTAGTGGCCGCTTTACTGGTAATGGTGTGGTGCCCGCGCGTAGGTAGTTGGCTACTGATCGGGGGGTGGGTCTTCATTGGCGTACAAAATGAATGGGGAAGTCGCTTACCAGCAGGGCTAAGCGGTGAAGATATTAGCGTTGAGGCGACCGTGTTGACCGCCCAGCCGCTGGGTAATGCGATGCGCCTGTTGTTAAGCATTGATAAATGTCAAAGCGCTGCAGATAGACCGGCCCGGCCCAGCTGCTCGGCGCTTTCCAAGGTGCGCATAAGCGCTTATAGCGATGAGCGATTTGAGCCCGGTGAACAGTGGCAAATGACGCTGCGTTTGCGCCCCCCAAGCGGCTTTGCCAACCCTGATAGCTTCAATTATGAGCAGTGGCTGTGGCGCGAGGGGATCCACGCCACTGGCTATCTTCGTCAGGAGCCTGCGCCGGTTAGGCTCTCCACTGCGAGCCCTTCGTTGCGCCAACTCGCGCTGGGTTTTTTAGCCCAACAAACGCTTGAAGAGCGTACCAAGCGTTGGTTAGCAGCGCTGACACTGGGGGATAGCGAACAACTTACCCAGGATGACTGGTCGCTGCTGAATGCTACCGGCACCACGCATCTAGTGGTTATTTCAGGCTTACATGTCGGTCTGGTGGCGTCGTTTGTGCTGTTACTCGCCAAGTTAGCTGCTCGTTTTACAACACCTACCAACTGGCGCATGCGCACCTGGCCGTGGTGGCTGGCAGCGCTTGCTTGTGTCAGTTACGCCACCCTGGCTGGGATGGCGCCACCGGCCATGCGGGCAATGGTGATGACGTTGATCGGACTGTGGGTGCTCAGCGGACGTCATGCGCCAGGGCCTTGGCAAGCTTGGTGGCTCGCTCTGGCGCTAGTACTGATCGCTGATCCTCTGGCTTTATGGCGCCCTGGCATGTGGCTATCGTTTGTAGCCGTCGCGTGGTTAATCCTTATTTGGCAAGGGCGGCAGCGACCCAAAGGAGTGAAAGGCTGGTGCTGGGCGCTGGCGAGATCGCAACTGCTGCTCGCCCCGCTAATGGCCGCCGCGGTACTGGTGGCCTTTGGGCGAGTGGCACCCGCCGCCCCGTTGATCAATTTAGTTGCCGTGCCCTGGGTGAGCTCGGTGATGGTACCCACGGCACTGTTGGGATGGCTGCTGTCACCCGTTCCCTTGGTGGGAGATGGGGTGTGGTGGCTGTTTGAGCAGGCGCTTAGCGTTTTCCACCTATTGTTGACGCTTGCTGTTCAGCACTGGCCATTGTGGGAACCTGATCGGCCGTTAACGTATCCGCTTGCCTTCGCTTTGCTACTGCTGTCGCTATGCTGGGGGCTACCTGCCGTACTGCCAGGTTTACGGCTGGCAGCCACTGCGCTGGCCTTAGCGCTGCCGTGGTGGTCGCTTTCATCATCGATACCTCCAAATACGCTCAGAGTCAGTGTGCATGACGTGGGGCAAGGGCAACTGGTAGAGCTACGTAGCGAACATTATCGCCTTCTCTATGACACCGGGCCGCGCTTTCGTAGTGGCTTTATGCCGCTGGAGACGCTGTGGTCGCCGGGACAGAAGTTTGATCAGGTGATTGTTAGCCACGCTGATAATGACCATGCGGGTGGCATTGGCGCATTGTTAGCGGACCATCGGGTCAGCCAATGGGTGGCGCCTAAGGGTGAGGCGCTGCCAGTTTCTAGCATTGACTGTCAGCGTGGCCAACGTTGGCAGCGTGACGGAGTGCGTTACCGCATCCTTTGGCCGCCCGCGGGTGAGAACGATTTTTCTGCTAATGATCGCTCTTGCGTACTTGAAGTGAGCATTGGCGAGCAGCGACTGTTGGTTACCGGAGATGTGGGCACGGAGATAGAGCGACGCTTTCTGAGTAAGGTAGCGCTACCCGTTAATGTATTGGTGGCAGGGCATCATGGCAGCGGTACCAGTTCGGGTATCCAGTTTGTGCGTCACACCGCACCTGAGCATGTGATATTTAGCGCCGGGCGGCGTAATGCTTTTAATCATCCGGTAGATTCTGTCGTGCGCCGTTTTCGCCAGCAGGGAAGCTGTCTATGGAGTACGGCCCATGACGGAGCGCTATATTTTTGGCTAAACGCGGCCCAGCCCATTCGGATCGAAACGATGCGACCCCTGCCAGGGCAACGTAACCGGTGTTGAAGCGCGTCGCCATCAGGTAGAATTCTCCCCACTGTACACTATGGCCAGGAGCGCCTGTGACTGATTCAGGTTGGGGTATCTATAAGCGGTTATTGGGCTATGTTAAGCCGCATTGGCGTGCGTTTGCGCTGGCGGTGGTGGGTTTTGTGGTATATGCCGCGTCAAGTACCGCTCTGGCGGAAATGATGAAGCGCTTAATTGATGGCATTCAAAATCCGGATGCGGCGTTTCGGCTATTTCTTCCACTGTTTGTGATTATTATGTTTTCTGCCAGGGGCTTAGGTACTTTTTTAAGCACCTATTTCATGGCCTATGTGGGCCGCTACGTGATTCACACCCTGCGCTGCGACGTGTTTGCCCATCTTCTCCATCTGCCCGGCCGGTTTTTTGACCACCACTCCAGTGGTCAACTTGTGTCGCGGGTGACCTATCACGTGGAGCAAGTTGCCGGAGCGGCCACCAAGGCGGTGACAATTATTCTACGTGAAGGCCTGTTCGTCATTGGTCTAGTGCTCTATTTACTGTGGACTAACTGGATGTTAACGCTACTGTTTCTGGGCGTAACGCCGATCATCGCGGTAGTGGTGAGCTATGTCAGTAAACGGTTTCGGCGCATTTCAAAGCGCATTCAGCACTCCATGGGCGATGTCACCCATATTGCCTCGGAAGCGCTGTCGGGCTACCGAGTGGTTCGCACCCACGGCGCGGAAGAGTATGAAAAACAGCGCTTCGAACGGGTCAGTGAAGAGAATCGCCGCCAAAGCATGAAAGAGGCCATGACCCGTGCGGTCAGCTCCCCCGTGATTTTGATGCTGGTGGCTATCTCAATGGCCATCCTGGTCTGGCTGGCCATGGCGCCTTCGCTGATGGAGAACATGACGCCCGGTGAATTCGTGGCTTTTATTACCGCAGCCGCTCTGATGATTAAACCCGTGCGCCAACTGACCGAGATTAATGGTGAGATTCAGAAAGGTCTAGCGGCCGCATCAGAGCTTTTCGGGCTACTGGATATGACCCCAGAAGAGGATAGTGGTAAACGTATCGCCAGCCGTTTAAGCGGCGAGGTATTGATTGATAAGGTTAGCTTCCGCTACGCAGACGATCAGCCCGAAGTGCTGCACGATATTAATCTGCGCCTAGCGCCGGGTGAGCTGGTAGCGATTGTTGGCCGTTCGGGAAGCGGCAAGTCCACCTTGGTCAGCCTGCTGCCGCGTTTCTACCGGCCCAGCCAGGGCCGTATCAGCATTGATGGCATTAACGTTGATGAGTACGCGCTGGGCCCACTGCGCCAGCAAATTGCCCTGGTGTCCCAGCAGGTGACGCTATTTAACGCCTCAATCGCCGATAACATTGCCTATGGGGTAGCCAATCCTGATCCTAAGGCTATTCAAGCGGCGGCAGAGGCCGCTTACGCCCATGAGTTTATCGACAAACTGCCCAATGGCTATGCCACCACCGTGGGCGAGAACGGCGTGATGCTCTCGGGCGGACAGCGCCAGCGGTTGGCGATCGCTCGGGCGATCTTCAAGGATGCGCCGCTGCTGGTGCTGGATGAGGCTACTTCAGCGCTGGATACTGAGTCCGAGCGCTATATTCAAAAAGCCCTGGAGCGGGTGTGTGAAGGGCGTACCACGCTAGTCATCGCCCACCGCTTGTCGACCATTGAACGGGCCGACCGGATTGTGGTGATGGATCAGGGGCGCATTATTGAAGAGGGTTCGCATCAGGCGCTGCTGGATGCCGATGGCGCCTACGCGGCGCTGCATCAGCTGCAGTTTCAAGAAGTGCCATGAGAACGCTGTCAGAGTGCTGGCTAAAAGGCGCATACCAGGGCAGTCGATGGCTATTACCGCTGAGACCGTTAGGGGCGCTGTACCAGTGGGCGATGGCTCGCCGTGAACAGGCCTACCGAAAGGGTCGTAAAATCACCTGGAAAGCGCCGGTGCCGGTTATTGTGGTGGGTAATATCACCTTGGGAGGGACAGGTAAATCGCCGTTGGTGGCTTGGCTAGCTAGCTGGCTGGTGGCTCAAGGTTGGTCGCCAGGCATCGTTAGCCGCGGCTATGGTGGAAAAGCGCCGCATTACCCGCTACTTGTCACCGCCGACACTGACGTTGCCGAAAGTGGCGATGAACCACTGATGTTGGCCCAGCAGACAGGTCTGCCGGTGGCGGCGGATCCGCAGCGCGCGCGTGGTGTTCAGGCATTGGTAGAGGCGGGCTGCGATATTATCCTCAGCGACGACGGATTGCAGCACTTGGCACTGGCCCGGGATATTGAGCTAGTCGTTATTGATGGCGCCCGTGGGCTGGGTAACGGGCGCTGCCTGCCCGCGGGGCCACTGCGCGAGTCGCCCAGACGGTTGCGCCGGGTTGATGCGGTAATCGTCAACGGTGACCCTCAGCCGCCGTTGCCGGTTAGCTCTGTCACTACCATGCAGCTAGCACCACTGTGTTGGCGTCGCCTTGAAGATGGCGAGCGCTTTCCGCTCACGCCACTGCCGTTTACGCTGCCAGTGCACGCGGTGGCGGGTATCGGACATCCTGAGCGTTTTTTTCGTACACTTTCCGCATTGGATGTTGAGGGGGAGTGGCACCCGCTTGCCGATCACCAACATTTTGATGCAGACGCGCTAAACTTTGCGGACACGCGCCCGGTGATTATGACCGCCAAAGACGCCGTTAAGTGTTACGCCCTGGCGCCGGCCAACAGCTGGGTACTAGACGTGGAAGCAACGCTTCCTCCCGAATTTGAGCACTGGCTGGCAGCGCGGCTGTCGGCACTTTCCTAAAGGAGATACACGCATGGATAAGGAACTGCTGGCAATGTTGGTCTGCCCATTGTGCAACGGTAAACTGAAATATGATCGCGATGCTCAAGAACTGCGCTGCCACTACGATGGCTTGGCCTATCCGATTCAAGAGGGCATTCCGGTGATGTTGCCGGAAGAAGCTCGCGTCATGGATGCTGATGAGAAGCTGCACACGTCGCCAGGGCGTACTCCAGGTCGCCCCCAAGAGCGTTTAGGAGACGCTTAATGACGGTTGCAGATGATATGGCAGATTTTAAAGTGCCTGACTTCACCGTTGTCGTACCCGCACGCTATGGCTCGACCCGGTTGCCTGGCAAGCCACTGCTTGAGATTGCCGGGGAACCAATGGTTGCTCACGTATGGCGGCGAGCTTGCCAGAGCCACGCCAGCCGAGTCGTAGTGGCGACCGACGATAGCCGCATCCGTGATGCTATGCTGCCTTATGGCGCCGAAGTGATCATGACTCGTGACGATCATCCTTCTGGCACTGATCGCTTAGCCGAGGTGGCTGATATTTTGGCGTTGTCAGATGACGCGTTGCTGGTCAATGTGCAGGGCGACGAGCCGTTAATTCCTCCCGCGCTGATTGACCAGGTGGCGCTGCGCCTAGCCGACGATCCCGCAGCATCGATAGCCACGCTCGCCGAGCCTATCAATGACGTGGATACGCTGTTTAATCCTAACGTGGTTAAGGTGGTGCGTACGCTACAGGGGCGCGCGCTGTATTTTTCCCGGGCACCGATTCCTTGGGATCGTGAGCAGTTCAAAGCGCCACCGACTCTGCTGGCAACCGATGCCTGGCTTCGCCATATCGGCCTGTATGCCTATCGTGCCGGTTTCCTAGCCGCCTACCGAGACTGGCCAGCCTCAAGCCTTGAACAGCTCGAACAGCTCGAACAGCTGCGTGCGCTGCAGAACGGTCATTTGGTTCAGGTGGCATTGGCCTGCGAAGTAAACCCTGCCGGTGTTGATACGGCGGAGGATCTAGCGCGTGTCCGGGCACTACTTGCTTAGCGCGGGTTTGCTTAGCCCCATTGCTAATAGCGAGAGACGCTAATGAGTTGTTAAGGAGCGCTACTGTGAAAGTGTTATTTGTGTGTTTAGGTAATATTTGCCGTTCTCCCACCGCGGAAGGTGTTTTTCGCCGTGCTATTGAGCAAGCGGGACTGGCCGAACAGGTTGAAATTGACTCCTGCGGTGTTGGCAGTTGGCATCTGGGCAAAGCACCGGATGCCCGCGCCCAGCAAGCAGCCCTGCTGCGCGGTATCGATTTAAGCGGACTGCGTGCCCGTCAGCTTAGCGAGCACGATTTTACTGAATTCGACTACGTTCTGGGCATGGATCAGGACAATTTACGCGCCATGCGCGACCTGAAGCCCACCAATAGTAAAGCGCATGTTGGGCTATTTTTGGATTTTGCTGGTACTCCCGGTGCTGAAGTCCCAGACCCTTACTATGGCGGTGATGAGGGGTTCGAAAACGTGCTGAATATGATTGAGGCCGCGTCAGATGGTTTGATTCAACACCTCAAGCGAGCGCTGTAATGGGGCTAATGGTGTGGCTAAATAGATGACTATTTTCAGCAATGTCGATTTGTCCGCGGCAAATACGCTTCGGCTTCCCTGCCAAGCAGAGCGCTTTGCCGCGCCAACGACATTGACCGCCTTACGCCAAACGCTAGCGCAGGCTTGCCGTAAGGGCTGGCTAGTCACGTTGCTAGGCTGCGGTAGCAATGTGCTACTGCCTGAAAAACTGCCGGGGTTGGTGGTGCGTCCTGCTTTGCAGCAGTTCTGGCTTAGCCAGCATCAAGGGGATGTGCTGGCTCACGTGGGGGCTGGCGTTAGCTGGCATACGCTGGTGATGACCACCGCTGCGCGTGGCCTATGGGGCATTGAAAATCTCGCGCTGATCCCTGGCAGTTGTGGTGCCGCGCCAGTACAGAACATCGGAGCCTACGGTGTTGAGCTTGCCGATACGCTGCAGGCGGTGCAAGTAATGGAGCTTGCCACAGGACGGGTTGATTGGTTAAACGCCCAGCAGTGCACTTTTGGTTACCGTGACAGTATCTTTAAAGGCGAATTGGCAGGAAGTGTGGTGATCACTCGGTTGGTTTTGCGTTTGTCACGCACGCCAGCACCTCGGCTGGGCTACGGCGATCTTGCCGCCCGCTTAGCGAACTCTTCTCTACCATTCACGCCCACGCCCACGCCCACGCCCACGCCCACGCCCTTGGCCGTTGCCGAAGCGGTATGCGCCATTCGGCGCGAGAAGTTGCCCGATCCACAGGTGCTTGCCAATGCGGGGAGTTTCTTCAAAAACCCGCTAGTGACTGATGCACAGGCAGTGGAGTTGCTACATCAGTATCCGGCTATGCCCCATTTCCCTCAGCAGGGAGGTCAAACAAAGCTGGCGGCGGGGTGGTTAATCGACCAGTGTGGCTTGAAAGGGATGCGTGATGGTGCATTCGGAGTGCACCAGCATCAAGCGTTGGTGCTGGTGCACTTTGGCGGCGGTGATCGTCAGGGCCTAATGAAAACAGCTAGCTATATCGCTGACCAGGTTGAGGCACACTTTGGGATACGTTTAGAGCCCGAACCGCGATTAGTTAATCCCTATTAGTTAACCTCTATTCGTTAATATCTTGACCCGGTCTCTAACGATGCCCATAACGCAAAAATCCCCGCCGAAGCGGGGATTTTTGTTACTGAAACACGCGACCGATTTACTCGGAATGGGTGTCTTGCTGTGCCTGTTTGCGTTTCTCACGCGGGTCATTGTGAGCCCGGGTGCGACGACGGCGCGGCTTGGGTGTTTCTTCAGTTGCAGCATCTTCAGCAGGCGCTTCGCTGGCCACTGGTTGAGCTTCTGCTTGAGTTGCATGGGCTTCAGTCGTAGTGGTCTCAGTCGTAGGAGGCTCGGTCGTGCCTAGATCGCCACTATTCTTTTCAGGGCTATTCGCTTCAGGGCTATCTGTTCCAGGGCTATGCGCTTCAGCGCTACTCCCTTCAACGTTTTGTAACTCATCACCTTTTTCTGCTGCGTCTTGCTTCGGCACGCTGCTGGAAGGCTCTTCAATCGAAGGGGCAGCAGCGGCGACACTTTCAGAAACGCTTGGAGTTACTGCCGCCTGGCTGGTTTCCTGGGCACTAGCTGACGCTTCGGGTTGACGCTCGTCGCTGCTTTGACCGATATCAGCATTTGGGTAAGTCGCTGGCAGTTCGATGGTGTCAGGCGCTACTGGTTCGCTAGCACTGTGCTGACTATTGGCAGTTTGCTCGGCCTCAGCAGGCGCTGCGTTGGCCTCTGCTGTTTCTGAAGCAACCTCAGATACCTCAGATGCTGCTGCCTGCTCATTGCTGGCTGGGGCCACCGGCTCGCTTGGCTTGGCAGCGGTCTCATCCTGCTCAACTGTGTCAGCGGTGGGCGGTTGTTCCGCTGGTGCAGCCGCTTTAGGCTGGCGACGCGGGTGCGACGACTTGCGCGCTTTAGCGTTGTCTGCCGCTGAGCGGTCGGCGGTGGCAACGTCCGCTTGCTCAGGCTTTTGCGGCTCGTGTTTAGCTTCGGGCTCAGTCTTAGCGTCGGACTCAGTTTTAGCGTCGGACTCGGGCGCAGCGTTATCGTCTGCTGGTGCATCAGCTGTCGCTGCTTTAGCCACCTGCGTTTGCTCTTCTGTGGCAGGTGCTTCGCTCGGCTCTTGCGCGGCTGATGTCGCTTCATCCTGTGCTTCAGCCTGCAGTTTTAATTGCTCAGCTTCGGCTTGAGGATTGATTGCCTGGGTACGGGTGCGGTTACGCGGGTTATTACGCGTACGTTTTGGTTTGCCATCGTCCGGTGTTGTCTCCGGCTGCTTGGCCAACTCTTCGCTCTGCTTATCGCGACGCGGCTCTTTCTGTGCAGCGCCTTTACTGTTATTACCCTCTTTGGCAGAGATGTCTTTCTCAGCGCTCTCTTTGGCAGGGTTATCTTTGGCAGGGCTATCTGCCTGAGTCTCTCTGCGAGGCGCTTTATTAGCGGTCTCTTGGCCGTTAGCCTCTTCTTGCTGAGGGTGGCGACGGCGATTGCGGGTGCGGGTAGGGCCGCTGCGCTTATCGCTATTATCGTCACTGGCAGGGCGCGGCGTGCTGTTGCGCTGCTCAGTTTTTTGCTCAACTTTTTGTTCAGCTTTTGGCTCCGAGCGGGCGCTGTTATCGCTGCGTGACTCGTTACGATTAGTGTTGTCGCCGCGTTCGCCACGCGACGACTTCTGCCGCGACTCATTGCTGCGCTGACTGGTTCTACGCTCACTCGGCTTGCGTGGTGCTGGGGTTTCAGCCTTGGGTTCTGGCGTGGCTTCAGCACTGCTTTCGTCGCTGCCTAACAATTTGGCAAAACCGCGGATAAAGCGGCCGATAACACTAGGCTGTTCGCTGGACGCTGGTGCGACTTTTGCTGCAGGAGCTTGGACAGCCGCAGGTTCTTTCTCTTCAGTTTGCAGCGATGCCGGTGCGGGAGCGTTGTGTGTGACGCTCTTAACGGCGGCCTCGGCGCGAAGTGCGGGTGGCACAAAGCTATGTGCCGGTTCTTTGCCTACTTCGGTATCAGTGGAGAGCTCAAAGCTCGATAGGCTTTGGGTGTCGTCCTCGTCCAGATGATCGTCGCGCAGGCGTTGTACGTCGTAGTGGGGCGTATCCATGTCAGGATTAGGCAGCAGCACGACGCGAACATTCTGACGAGACTCAAGATCAGCCAGCACGCTGCGTTTTTCGTTTAGCAGGTAAGTGGCCACCGGTACCGGCAGAATGGCGCGAATCTGGGCGCTATTCTCTTTCATGGCCTCTTCTTCAATCAGGCGCATGATAGAAAGCGACAGCGAACGCACATCGCGAATGGTGCCCTGGCCATTACAGCGCGGGCACACCACGCCACTGGTTTCACCCAGGGAGGGGCGTAGACGCTGACGGGACATCTCCATCAGGCCGAAGCGTGAAATACGGCCAATCTGTACCCGTGCACGATCTAATTTAAGTGCGTCGCGCATGCGGTTTTCAACTTCACGCTGGTTGCGCGCTGGCCCCATGTCGATAAAGTCGATGACCACCAGACCGCCGATATCGCGCAGGCGTAGCTGACGGGCGATCTCATCGGCGGCTTCGGAGTTGGTCTGCAGGGCGGTCTCTTCGATATCACTGCCGCGAGTGGCGCGGGCGGAGTTGATATCGATAGAGACCAGCGCTTCGGTGTGATCGATCACAATCGAGCCGCCAGAAGGCAGCTTCACTTCGCGCTGATAGGCGGTTTCGATTTGCGATTCAATCTGGAAGCGCGAGAATAGCGGCACTTCGTCCGCGTAGAGTTTGATCTTCTGCTGGTACGAGGGCATCACCTGACGAATAAAGCCCAGCGCCTCGGCGTGAATCTCGGGGCTGTCGATCAGCACTTCACCGATGTCCTGGCGCAAATAGTCGCGCATGGCGCGAATAATGACGTTGGATTCACGGTAGATCAAAAACGGGGCAGGGCGCTTGGCGGCTTCGGTGGTGATCGATTCCCACACCTGAACCAGGTAATCCAGATCCCACTGCAGCTCTTCCGGGTTACGACCGATGCCCGCGGTGCGCACGATCAGACCCATTTTATCCGGCACGGTCAGCTGACCCATGGCATCTTTGAGCTGGCTGCGCTCGTCACCTTCGATGCGGCGTGAAATGCCGCCTGCACGTGGGTTATTGGGCATCAGCACTAAAAAGCGACCCGCCAGGCTAACAAAGGTGGTTAGCGCGGCGCCTTTATTGCCACGCTCTTCTTTGTCGACCTGGACGATGACCTCTTGCCCCTCTTTGAGCACCTCTTTGATGCTCGGACGTCCGGAAACGTCTTTGACGAAGTACTCGCGAGAGATCTCTTTGAGGGGTAAAAAACCGTGGCGATCCGCGCCGTAATCGACAAAGGCGGCTTCCAAGGAGGGTTCTACGCGGGTGATTTTACCGCGATAGATATTGGCTTTTTTCTGTTCTCTTGCACCGGATTCGATATCTAAATCGTAAAGGCGCTGTCCATCAACTAAAGCGACACGCAGCTCTTCGGGCTGGGTCGCATTAATAAGCATCCGTTTCATAGTGTCTCGCATAGCGTTGCGTACCGGCGAACGGCCTATGGTGTGACGTAGGCGAACCGCTGGGTGCTGCGTGCTTGTGCTCGGCGCATTGCTATGCTGACGCGTCAAGCCGGGAGGGCGTCATCGCCGACCCGGCCAATAGGGCGTTGAGTACGTGGCGGAGGCAGGACGTGTTCCGGTGGATCTGTCACGTCCATCCGGCCCTGCTGACACCGCCAACACCTGGCATTCATCGATTCACCAACGCCGGCCACCGGCACAGCGTTGAACTTTTCGCCCGGAGCCAGCCAGCGCCTTGTGACGAGTAAGGAGGGGCTGCTCAGGGCGTGGCGTTGTTTAGTTACTGCCTGCCGTTGAGGGCTAGGCTTACTTTCATCTGCCGGCATAAAACGGGCGGCAGCGTTACTGCATTTTTAAGATCAATTTTTAATACTGGAAAACGGCCAATGCGTACACTGGTGCCGTTTTGTGTTCAGGCCTGCGTGTTAGTCGGGCAGGCGCATTAACCAAGCTCAGCGGTGATGCTCTTTGCTAACAAATTTAATCAATTAGCTATCATTCAGCTAGTCACTAGCGCTAGACAAGGAAGCTTTTTGCGCTTAGCTGGTGAACAACTTGGAATATAACAGTAAAGACAACGACCAGCAATTGACGCAATGCCCTTTGGTCTACGTTAGAATGCCGTTTTTAGCGTCATAGCAGAGCAGGAGTAAGCGGTAATGTCCGAAGGGCGTGAAGTGCAGTGGGTGGATATCGCCCCGGAGCAAGCAGGGCAGCGAATTGATAATTTTCTCATGACGCGTCTTAAGGGTGCGCCACGCGCGCTTATCTATCGCATCGTGCGTAAAGGAGAAGTGCGCGTTAACAAAAAGCGCGTAAAGGTCGATTACCGCTTGCAGGCGGGCGATTTAGTCCGCGTTCCGCCGCTACGCTTGGCACCTCGCGAAGCCGTTAAGGAAGTCAGCGATAATTTGCGCGACCTGTTGGTCGGTAGTGTCATTATGGAGGGCCCAGACTGGATGGTGCTTAACAAGCCCTCTGGTTTGGCTGTGCATGGCGGCAGCGGGGTTAAAATTGGGCTTATAGAAGCGCTGCGTCAAGTGCGCGATGATCTGAGCTTCCTGGAGCTGGTTCACCGCTTGGATCGGGATACGTCAGGCTGTTTACTGCTGGCCAAATCTCGCGATGCATTGGTGACCCTTAATGAGTCGCTGAAAAAACACGGCATGGATAAGCGCTATCTGGCGCTGGTTAGCGGGCGTTGGCCGACGCGTAAAACCTATGAAAGTGCGCGTTTGGATCGCTTTGATGCGGGCAATGGTGAACGTCGGGTAAGGGTAGATCCTAATGGTAAAGTGTCGCGTACCCATTTTTCGGTGGTCGAAACCTTCGAAAAAGTAACCCTGATAGAGGCTGAGCCGGTCACCGGGCGAACTCATCAAATTCGCGTCCATGCCGCCCATGCGGGCCATGCGCTGTTAGGCGACGACAAATACGCTACTCGTGAAAGCGGTTTTCTCACCAAGCAGCTAGGCTTGGGGCGGCTGTTCTTGCATGCCCGGGCGTTGACCTTTCCAGAGCCCGGCAATGGACGTCCAGTCACCGTCAAAGCGCCGCTGCCAGAGGCCTTAGAAGAGGCGCTTAAGCGTGCCCGCCAAAATGCCCTTCGCTGATATGACATTATAAAGAGGTTCTTCATAAAGAGGTTCTTCAACCACGAGTCCTTGAGCAAGGAGTTGCCATGCAGTACGAGCTGATTATATTTGATTGGGACGGCACCCTAATGGATTCCGTGCCGCGTATTGTGTCCTGCATGCAGGCGGCAGCGGTGGAAGCAGAGTGGGGCGAGCTTTCATCGGCTGAGGTGGAAGATATTATTGGCCTGGGGCTACCTGAGGCGATTGCACAACTTTGTCCAGGCATTTTGCCTGCCCAGGCTGAGCGGCTTCGCGAGCGTTATGCGCACCATTTTGTCCAGGCTGACGCCACACCGATGGCTTTTTTTAGCGGCGTAGAAGCACAAATTGCGCGTTTGCGCGGGCGTGAGCAGCAGCGTTTAGCGGTGGCGACAGGCAAAAGTCGCCGTGGTTTGGATCGCATTTTTGCTGAAACAGGCAGCGGTGGGTGGTTTCATGCCAGCCGTACTGCGGATGAAACCCGCTCAAAGCCGCACCCGCAAATGCTGTCTGAACTGTTAGCAGAACTTGAAGTGCCCGTAGAGCGGGCGGTGATGGTCGGCGATACCGAGTACGACCTTGAGATGGCCCGTGCAATCGGAATGGATCGCGTGGGAGTCAGTTACGGGGTTCACGCGCCGGAACGGTTGGCATTGAGCCGCCCGAAGTGGATTGCCCATAGCGTCGACGAGCTTTTTGACCGGTTATAAGGATATTTTATGAGTGACGATCCAATCCGCCCAGGTGGTATGCAAGATGGTCATGACGGCCCGGCCGATGGCTACCGGCGTAACGACGCTGACCATAAAGACCCGGTTAATAGTGACCAGTCTAGCGAGTTAAAGGAAGATCCTTGGACTGAAGGGGCTGAGGTTCCGCCCGGTAAGGGAGCTAAGCAGGCATCTGGTGTGCCAGGTGACGATGCTGAAACCCTGCGCGAACGCCAGCGGCTAGCACAGTTAGAAATGATGGATCACTGGATAGGCGGTGTCTTAGCCGAGCAGCGACGTACCCGCCGTTGGAAGCTGTTTTTCCGCTTGATGTTTCTCACGGTTGTGTTGGTCGCGTTGTTTGCCGCGCTTTATAGTCTGTTTTGGGATTCGCCGAGTGCCACAGCGCCCACTCAGCGCCACTTAGGTATTGTTGAGGTCAACGGTGTGATCGCTAGCGATTCACCAGCCAACGCTGAGCGCATTATCCAGGGGTTAAACCGTGCTTGGGAAGCGGAAAGCGCGGCTGCCGTGGTACTGCACATTAATAGTCCTGGCGGTAGTCCGGTGCAGTCTCAGCGTATCTATGCGGAAATTATGCGCCTACGCGAACAGGGCGATAAGCCGATTATCGCGGTGATTGAAGATATCGGAGCCAGCGGTGCTTATTACATAGCCGCAGCGGCAGATGAAATTGTTGCCTCGCCAGTGAGTCTGGTGGGCTCAATTGGTGTGATTTACGCAGGCTTTGGGTTTGAAGAGGCGATAGCGCGTGTTGGCGTTGAACGCCGTGTGCTCACTGCGGGTGAAAATAAGGCCTTTTTAGACCCGTTCCAGCCCTTGGATGACGATGCAGAAGTATTTTGGCAGAGCGTGCTGAATCAAACCCATGAGCAGTTTATTGACGACGTGCGCGCCGGTCGTGGGGAGAGACTCGGCAATAGTTCGGAAATTTTCTCAGGGCTAATCTGGAGTGGCGAGCAGAGTGTCGAACTCGGGTTAGTCGATCAATTGGGTAGCCTTGAACAGCTGTCTCGCGAGCAGGTCGGTAACACTGACTGGGTGGACTATACGCCGAGCCTTGATCCGTTTGATCGCTTTACACGGCGTTTTACCCAGGTTGTCGCCGAGGTGCTGGGTGTTAGTGCGCCCAACACCCCACTGCGCTTCTAGGTTGGCTTTTGGTTAGTGGGCGCCAAGCGGGTCAAGACCTGCTTGGCGCAACATCTCGCAGAGCGCAATCAGCGGTAGCCCAATCAGGGCGTTGGGATCGCGGCCTTCCAGTTTTTCAAACAGCGCAATGCCAAGGCCTTCCATTCGAAAGCTGCCAGCGCTATCTAATGGCCGCTCTTTGGTGACATAGTTTTCGATCTCTTGCCTGCTAAGAGTGCGAAACACGACCTCGAAGGGTTCGACGTGCACTTGATGGCGCTGGTGGCGAGTATCCAGGAGTGCTAAGCCGGTCAGAAAGGTGACGCGCTGTCCAGAAAAGCGCGCAAGGTTAGCGCAGGCTTTTTCTACTGTGTGTGGTTTGCCAAGAATGTCACCTTCAAATAAAGCAACCTGATCAGAGCCTATAATACAGTGCTGGGGGAAGAGGGCAGACACAGCATTGGCTTTACTGAGTGCCAGGCGATGCACCAGGGCTTGAGGTGTTTCACCAGAATGAGGCGTTTCATCAATATCGGGTGAGTGGCACTGGTAAGGGAGTTGCAGGCGATCAAGCAACTCGCGCCGCCAGCGTGAGCTTGAGGCTAGCACCAGTTCTGTGGTTGAGGAGTGAGCAGTTGATGGCTGAGCAGTTAATGACTGAGTAGTTGGCGACTGAAAGCTTGATGGCTCGGTCATGGATGGTAGGGTCACAGTAAAACTCCTGGCTACATGGTTGCACTGGTGCGTCGTCAAAGCAGTAAAGTGTAGCGAAAGCTGCTAAAGGTGCATATGTTGGCTGTTTATTAAGGTCTACGTTGTTTATTTGTTGAGGAAGCTATGAAAAATGTACCGACAGCTTTGACACCAGCAGGGGGAGTGCCTATCATTGCGCGCCTATGTTGACCTCACAACTCCCCAGTCGGGTGGAGCCTTATAAGCTCGCAGCCCGCCACGAACGAATCGAAGGCTTGGTGGCGCTTGATAAGCTGCCACGTCTTGCCGAAGAGGCGGGTGTTCAAACCGGCGACTGTCAAGTCGTGCTTGAGTTTGGCATCGACGCTCAAGGTCGTCGTGAAATTCGTGGCCACTTGCAAGCGACATTGGCGCTTGCCTGCCGACGCTGCCTGGTGCCGCTGCCTCAAGAGGTGAGCAGTGACTTTTTGCTTGGAATGGTCACTGATGAAGCCTTAGCGGCCGAGTTGCCTGCTAGTCATGAACCGGTGCTGGTGGAAAAGGAACAGCTGGATCTTCTGACGGTGGTTGAGGATGAGTTGATTCTCAGCCTTCCCCAGGTGGTCTATCACGATGAAGCCGAATGTCATGTCTCGGCGGAGCAGCTGGTCAGCAAAACAGAAGGCGCGGCGTCAGAAATAACGCCAGCGACGAACCCTTTCGCGGTGCTAAATGTCTTGAAAGGCAAAAAATAAGCACCCTTTACCTTAATACCTTGGAGTAAACACCCATGGCAGTTCAACAGAACCGTAAAACTCGTTCCAAGCGCGGCATGCGTCGCAGCCACGATGCGCTGACCGCTCCGACCTTGTCCCAGGACAAAGAAACCGGTACCACGCACCTGCGCCACCACGTTTCTCCAGACGGTTTCTATCGTGGTCGTAAAGTGGTTGAGGTATAAGCCTCAATTGCACTACTAAGCGGCTAAACGGATTCAGTGCGGTATGCGCTTAGCGATTGATGTGATGGGGGGTGACCAAGGCCCTCATGCGATTATCGCAGGCTCTGCAAAGGCGGTGGTGGAATACCCCGATCTTGAGCTGATTCTGTTTGGCCCGCGTCAGCAGATTGTTGCTGAGCTTTCGCGTTTGCCGCAGCCTCTGGCTGCGGCAACGTCGCGTTTGGTGGCGCGTGATGCGCCTGATAGTGTGATGCCGGGGTCAACGGCGGCCTGGGCGTTGCGCAGAGGTCATGCGACCAGCATGGCGCGCATGCTGCAATGTGTCGGCGATGGAGAAGCAGTTGCCGGCGTAAGTGCAGGCAATACAGCAGCGCTTGTTGCCTTAGCAAGGCGCGAGCTGGGCATGGTCGAGGGGATTTCGCGACCAGCGATCAGCACCGCGATTCCAGCACGCCAAGGGCGCCGCTGTTATCTGCTGGACCTAGGCGCTAACGTGGACTCTCCCGCCCATCGGTTGGTCGATTTTGCGCTGATGGGTGCGGCGATGGCTCAGTGTGTGGATGGCACCGCTGTGCCGCGTATTGCGTTACTCAATGTTGGCGCAGAAGCCACCAAGGGGAGCGTTAGCGTACGTGAAGCTGACCGTCTGCTGCGTGAGCAGGTTAGTGATAGTGCTTTTGACTATCAGGGCTATGCTGAGGGTGGCGACCTATTTACAGGCGAGCTTGATGTGGTGGTGTGTGATGGCTTTGTGGGCAACGCTGTCCTCAAGGCGAGCGAAGGCTTGACGAGTATGTTGGTTGAACGCGTGCAGATGGCATTTGAATCGCGCCTAAGTGGTCGTTTAGCAAGTCTACTGGCCAAGCCTGTGTTAAGGCGCTTGAAGCAAGAGCTTGACCCTGTGCGGTATAACGGGGCGAGCTTGTTAGGGCTGCGAGGTATCGTAGTGAAAAGCCACGGCAGTGCTCATGCGGATGGATTTTACTACGCGATTCGGCGCGCCCTACAGGAAGTAGAGCATAATTTACCTGCGCGGATCGCAGGCCGCTGGCGGGCGTTATCAAGTGAAAGTGATGGCGCACGCCAGTTGTGACTAGATAATAAATAGCTAATTTTTTGCGGGTTTATAGGTGGCATCAGGATGTGCCAATAATCTCGCCTATCGCTCATATGAGCAAATGCCTACAAGAGCAAAGGTGAACGACATGTCTCAACCCCTTGCCCTCATTTTTCCCGGGCAAGGCTCTCAGCAGCTTGGAATGCTGCGAGAGCTTGCCGAACGCTACAGTGTGGTGGGAACGACATTTGAGGAAGCGTCGGATGCTTTGGGCTACGATTTGTGGAAAGTTGTCCAAGAAGGCCCCGAGGAATCACTTAATGCAACCGCCTGCACTCAGCCTGCCCTGCTCTCTGCAAGCGTCGCTATTTGGCGCGTGTGGCAAGAGTTAGAAGGGCCGCGGCCGACTGTTATGGCAGGTCATAGCCTGGGCGAATACAGTGCTATGGTGTGCGCTGGCGTCATGAGCTTTGCCGAAGGTGTCAACCTAGTGCGTCTACGTGGAGAAGCCATGCAGGCGGCGGTTCCCGCGGGTGAAGGTGGCATGGCGGCGATCTTGGGTTTAGCAGATGATGCGGTTGAAGCCGCCTGTGAAAAGGCCGCCCAGGGCGACGTTGTTTCAGCGGTCAACTATAATTCCCCAGGTCAAGTGGTGATAGCTGGCTCTAAAGTGGCTGTTGAACGAGCCATTATTGCTTGCCAAGAGGCAGGTGCCCGGCGCGCCATGGCATTGCCGGTTTCCGTGCCCTCGCACTGCGCGCTAATGCGCCCTGCGGCCGAGCGGCTGGCAGAGGCTATGCAAAGCATTGAGCTGCGAGCGCCACGCTACACGGTGATCCAAAATGTCGATGCGCAAGCCCATGCCGACACCGCGACGTTAAGCACTCGCCTAATCGAACAGCTCTATCAGCCGGTGCGCTGGAGCGCCTGTGTTGAAGCCATAGCGGATAAAGGTGTGGAGGTATTTATTGAGTGCGGGCCAGGAAAGGTGTTGACTGGCCTGAATAAGCGTATCGTGAAGGGTAGCAAGGGTTTGGCGGTGAATGATCCTGACAGCCTGGAGGCGGCGCTTGAGCTGGCGCGTGAAACGTTGGCTGACAAGGCGTAACCAAAGGGTGCTTATTTCGCTATCCTGGCTTGATTACACGGTTAGAGGCAGAACGTTATGACGCAAGAGAGTAGAGTTGCCCTGGTAACAGGGGCGAGTCGCGGTATTGGGCAGGCCATTGCCCGTGAGCTAGGTCGCCAAGGCCGTATTGTCATCGGTACGGCGACCAGCGAGTCAGGTGCTGAAAAAATTAGTGCCGATTTGAAAGAGCACGGTGTTCAAGGGGCTGGTTTATGCCTTAATGTGACCGACCAGGCCAGCATTGATAGCGTGTTGAAAACCATTACTGAACGCTTTGGTGCGCCGACTATTTTGGTCAACAACGCTGGCATCACCCGCGATAATTTACTGATGCGCATGAAAGAAGATGAGTGGGACTCCGTTATGGATACCAACTTGAAATCTGTCTATCGTGTGAGCAAGGCGTGTTTGCGGGGTATGACCAAGGCGCGTTTTGGGCGTATTGTGTCAATTAGTTCTGTTGTGGCAACCATGGGTAACCTGGGCCAAACTAACTATGCTGCAGCTAAAGCAGGTATGGAAGGTTTTAGCCGCGCTTTGGCACGTGAGGTCTCTTCGCGTGCGATTACGGTAAACGCGGTGGCACCGGGCTTTATCGCTACTGACATGACCGAAGCACTGCCTGAAGCACAGCACGAGATGTTGCTTAAGCAAATTCCGCTGGCCCGTTTAGGGGCACCGGAAGAGATCGCCGCAGCGGTAGGTTTTCTGACCAGTGATGCAGCCGGTTATATCACTGGTGAGACACTTCACGTCAATGGCGGCATGAATATGCGTTGATGGCCTTGGGCTTGGCGGTTGCGTCTGTCCAAGGGCGTCTATAAACTACCCCGCAGCTTTTGGCTTGCGGTTTCCAAATAGCTGGTTATCAAAAACGGCTAATGTGAACGACTGGAGTACGTTAATGAGTACTATTGAAGAGCGCGTTAAGAAAGTTGTAGCAGAGCGCCTGAACGTTAAAGAAGAAGACATCCAAAACAGTTCTTCTTTTACAGAAGACTTGGGTGCTGATTCGCTCGACACCGTTGAGCTGGTAATGGCTTTGGAAGAGGAATTCGACACTGAAATTCCTGATGAAGAAGCTGAGAAGATCACCACGGTTCAAGAAGCCATCGATTACGTGAACGCCCACCAGTAAGGGCTGCGTCGATGCATCGAACCAGGGTGGGGTGCTAGCCACCCGCCTTAAGAGCCGTCCTTTCCTAGGGCGGCTTTTTTGCTTTGCAGCCACAATGCTTATAACGTTCAATCTCCGTTATACTGTTGACCAAATTTAAGCAGCAAATGACCCAAGTGGGTCGCGTCACCATGGATGCCTGGAGGAAAGCTGATGGCACGGAAAAGGGTAGTGGTAACTGGGTTAGGCCTGGTGACCCCAGTGGGTAATAGCGTGGTTGAGTCGTGGGCCAACATTGTGGCCGGTAAAAGCGGTATTACGCCTATTGAGCATTTTGACACCAGCGGTTTTAACACTCGCTTTGGTGGTTCGATTAAGAACTTTGATATTAGCCCGTATCTGAATCCTAAAGATGCCCGCAAGATGGATCTGTTTATTCAGTACGGGATGGCAGCGGGTGCCCAGGCGGTAGAAGATTCGGGTATTGAGTGTACCGAAGAGAATGCTGACCGTATCGGTGTGGCTATCGGCTCAGGCATTGGTGGCCTACCCATGATTGAGCATAACCACAATGCGCTGAACAAAGGCGGTGCTCGCAAGGTGTCGCCATTCTTCGTGCCGGGCTCCATTATCAATATGATCTCCGGCAATATGGCGATCCAGCACGGCTTCAGAGGCCCCAATATCGCCATTACCACCGCTTGCACAACGGGTACCCACAATATTGGTTACAGTGCGCGCACCATTGCCTATGGTGATGCGGACGTGATGATTTGCGGAGGGGCTGAAATGGCCACTACACCGCTGGGCCTGGGTGGCTTTTCGGCTGCTCGTGCACTTTCAACTCGTAATGATGATCCGGAAGCGGCAAGCCGACCTTGGGACACTGATCGCGATGGCTTTGTGCTATCCGACGGTGCGGGTGTGCTGGTGCTTGAAGAGTATGAACACGCCAAGGCGCGGGGAGCCAATATCTACGCCGAGCTGGTGGGCTTTGGTATGAGCGATGATGCTTATCACATGACGTCACCGCCGGAAGATGGGCGTGGTGCTGCGCTGTCTATGCGTAATGCGATCAAAGACGCCCAGATAGATGTTTCTAAAGTGCATTACATAAATGCGCATGGCACATCGACGGCTGCGGGGGATTTGGCGGAGAGCCGCGCTATTGAAAATGTCTTAGGCGATGCCGCGGCTAACGTCGCAGTGAGCTCCACCAAATCGATGATAGGCCACCTTTTGGGTGCAGCTGGCGCTGTAGAAGCGGTATTTTGTATCCTCGCTATTCGTGATCAAGTCGCCCCTCCCACGATTAACCTGGATAACCCTCAGGAAGGCTGCAACCTGGATTACGTGCCTCATACAGCGCGTGATATGCGTATTGATATGGCGCTATCGAACTCCTTCGGTTTTGGTGGCACTAACGGCTCGCTGCTGTTTAAAAAGGTGTAGTTGACGATGCTTCCGCCCGCGTTATCTGACGAATGCTATGTTTGACGAATACTATGTCTGACGAACACTATGTGCCGTTTGATGATCGTGGGCTGGCGTATGGTGACGGTCTATTTGAAACAGTACTGCTGTATGCTGGCGCGCCCGTGCTGTGGCGCTACCATATGGCGCGACTGACGGAGGGCTGTGATCGACTGGGAATACCGCTACCCAGCCAGGAGGCGCTTGATGCCACGTGGCAGGGCGACCCCAGAGCTGAGTTCGAAGTGCTAAAGCTAATACTGACCCGTGGCAGTGGTGGGCGTGGCTATGCCCAGCCGGAACAAATGGTGCCGCGTCTGCTTAGTCGTCGAACGCCGTTTCAACCGTCAGTTGAGCGCTGGCAGTCGGGAGTGACGATACGGATTTGCGATTTGCGGCTTGCCCGTCAGCCCCGGCTTGCAGGTATCAAGCATCTAAATCGACTGGAAAACGTATTGGCCCGTCAAGAGTGGAACGATGCCGCTATTGCCGAAGGTGTGCTGGCCGATAGTGAAGATCTTGTCGTAGAAGCCACCAGTATGAACATTTTTTGGCATCAGGCGGGGCAGGTACTAACCCCAACGCTTGACCAGTGCGGTGTGGCGGGAACGCTGCGTGCTGCACTGCTTGAACAAGGTGGCGTCGTTCAAGCTACGCTTTCGCTTCATCAACTGGCTGATGTCGAACGGTTATGGGTGGCAAACTCTGTCCAGGGTGTATGGCCAGTGACTAAGCTACTTGCAGCGGATGGCTCTCTGTTGCAGCGTTGGCCCTTAGATCAGCCTGACCCGTTCCAACGCTTGGCACATCAGCTATTGGGTGTTGCTTAAACGCCAGTGTTTTTTAGATATCGTTTGTTTGGCTATCGCTCGTTTGGATATCGCCCGGTAATTTTCTTAGAGGTGTCATGGTGAAACGGTTATTAACCGCTTTATTGGTGTTAGTGGTAGTTGGGGCTGCAGCTGCAGCAGGCGGTTATTTCTATTGGCAGAGCCGATTAGAGGCACCGCTAGCGCTTGATGAGCCAATGCTTTACCAAGTGCCGTCTGGCGCAGGCTTTAATCAGGTTGTGGCCCAATTGGAAGACCAGGGCGTGCTGGAAGATGCCTGGGCGTTTCGCTTGCTAGCGCGGGTCGAGCCGGAGCGCGTGCCAAGGCTGCGTACCGGCGAGTATCAGCTGTTGCCGGCTATGAGCGGTCTGGAAATGATGGCATTGTTAGGCAGCAATAAGGTGGTCACCTACTCGCTGACGATTCCTGAGGGGTGGTCTTTTCAGCAGATGCGCGAGTTGCTCAATGCCGCGCCGAAGCTTGACCATCGCACCGCGGAGTTGAGCGACGCCGAGGTAATGACGCTCCTTGACCGAGAAGATACCTTCCCAGAAGGCTGGTTCTTTCCCGATACCTATCGGTACCACTTGGGCATGAGCGATGTTGATATCCTGCGCCAATCATTGGAGCGGATGGAGCGAATCCTTGCAGAAGTTTGGGAAGAGCGCGCGGACGACCTAACCATTGAGACTCCCTACGAAGCGCTGATTATGGCCTCGTTAATCGAGCGGGAAACCGGTGCGCCCGAAGAACGGCGCGAAATTGCTGGCGTGTTCAAGCGTCGCATGGAGCAGGGCATGCGCCTGCAAACCGACCCGACGATTATTTACGGTATGGGTGAGCGTTATGAAGGGCGGATTACCCGCGCCGATATCCGCGAGGCCACGCCGTATAACACCTATGTAATTGACGGAATACCGCCCACGCCGATTGCCATGCCGGGGCGCGCCTCCCTAGAGGCAGCGGTGAATCCATTGCCTGGCGAGACGCTCTATTTCGTTTCCCGTGGGGATGGTACGCACCACTTCTCGCGTACGCTGCGGGAGCATAACAATGCCGTTAATCGCTATATCCGCAACCGATAATCGCTATGACTGATCACCACATTAAGGGAGCATGATGAGTAAGCGTGGACGCTTCATTACGCTGGAAGGCGGCGAAGGCGTGGGTAAATCCACCAACGTGGGCTTTGTCGCCGAGTGTTTGGAAGCCGAGGGGTTGGAAGTAGTGCGCACCCGCGAACCAGGCGGTACCGCGCGTGGCGAAGCTATTCGCGCACTGCTGCTGGATCCTGCGCCCCAAGAGCCGTTGCATGTCGACGCTGAGCTGCTGCTAATGTTCGCCGCGCGGGCACAGCATTTGGCGGAAAAAATACTCCCCGCCTTGGCAAGAGGGGCGTGGGTCGTCTGCGATCGCTTTACCGATGCCACCTTTGCCTATCAGGGCGGTGGTAGAGGCATTGCCAAAGAGCGTATCGCTGTGCTGGAAGATTTTGTTCAGCAGGGGCTGTCGCCCGATTTAACGCTACTGCTCGATATGCCCAAAGAGGCTGCAAGACAGCGCTTAGAGTCGCGCCTGCGTGATCGCCACGAGCAGCGGGATCGTTTTGAGCAGGAGCAGGCTGACTTTTTCCAGGCGGTGCGGGATGGCTACTTGGCGCGAGCGGAAGAAGCGCCGGAGCGCTTTGCGGTGATCGATGCACAGCACTCCCTGGATAAGGTACAAAGCCAAATCCGACAAGTCCTATTAACGAAGGTTACTGCATGGCGCTAACCGGCGTAATGCCGTGGCATCAAACCACGTGGCAGCATTTGACCCGCTTGGCTGATAGTGGGCGTATGCCCCATGCGCTGTTAATTCATGGCGCCCACGGCGTTGGTAAGCAGCAGTTGGCGGAGGCGTTAATTGCGCGAACGCTATGCGCTTCGCCTGTAGACCAAGCCTGCGGCCACTGCCATAGCTGCGCGATGCTGGCATCGGGCTATCACCCGGATCTGCTGCGGGTCTCGCCTGAAGAGGGTAAGCGCCAAATCCGCATTGACCCGATTCGCGAGGTTAACCGCTTTGTTTCGCAAACGGCTCAGCAGGGCGGTTACCGGGTGATTGTGATTTCACCCGCCGAAGCAATGAACGTTGCCGCCGCCAATGCGCTACTCAAAAGCCTTGAGGAGCCCGGTGAGAAAACGCTGTTTATTCTGCTTTCAGACGTGCCCTCGCGGATGCTGGCGACGATCCGCTCCCGCTGCCAGCAGTGGTCACTGCCTAGCGTTGCCTTTGAGGCGTGTCGCGGCTGGTTAATCGAGCAGCTGGGCAGCGCTGACGATGCCTACTTCTGGTGGCAGGTGGCGGGTGGTCTGCCGCTGCTTGCGGTGGAGCTGGCCGTACCGGAAGAACGCGCATTGCGCCACCAGATTCACGACAGTTTTGAACAGTTAGTGCGCGGCGCCGAGCCCGTTTCAGAGGCGGCACGCCTGGATCGTCAGGCGATTGATGCCATCTTATGGTACGGTATCGCTTGGCTGGAAGACCTGATTAGGCTGGGTTTGTCTGGTGAAGCAGAGGTGTTGCATAACCCTGATCTTGAGCCCCTCTATCGTCAGGCGGTTAAAAATGGTCGGGTGCAGGATTGGTTTCGCCTGCTGGATTATGCCCGCGAGCAGCGGCGGTTATTGGCGGTGGGGGCCAACCCCAATCCGCAGTTAGTGCTTGAAGCTTGGTTGGTACGCTGGGCGGCGCTGCTACGCTCATAGCGGCTTCTTTTATCGTTTGTTTGCAGCGAGGTCGTCATGGCAGCTCAGAAAGCGCTCTCTCTTACTGTTCCAGATGTGCCGACACTGCTTTCCGCGTACATGCCTTTTCTGGATCATGGGGGTATGTTTGTACCCACTCAGACCCATTATGCCCTTGGTCAGCAAGTATTTTTACTGCTCACGTTACCGGGTGAAAGCGAACGCCTTTCAGTCACCGGTCAGGTGGTGTGGGTATCGCCGGAGGGGGTGAGTGGCCGCCGTATGCCAGGCATTGGCCTGCACTTCAGTCAGCAGGATTACCCTGTGCGTGACCGCATCGAGACGCTGCTTGCCGGTCAATTGGATAAAGCAGCCCAGTCGTTTACGCTTTAAATCAGACTATAAGACGCTTATAGCCCACTCGTTGTCGAGACCTGCATGTTTGTTGATTCACACTGTCACTTAGACCGTTTATCCGACCAGACCCATGGCGGCGATATCGCCGCCACCCTGGCCGCCGCTCGTGCTGCTCACGTCAGCCAATTTCTTGCTGTGTCGGTGACGTTAGAGGATATGCCGCAGTTGGCGGCCATTGCCCGTGCCCATCACGATGTGGCGATCTCCGCTGGGTTACACCCTTTATATAGCGTTGAGCACGAACCTAGTGTTGCGGATATTAAAGAGGCCGCTGAACAGTATGGCGCCGTAGCGATTGGCGAAACCGGCTTGGATTACCACTACCGCGACAGTGTACCTGTAGAGATTCAGCATGAGCGCTTCAGGCGGCATTTGATCGCGGCGCAAGAGCTGGGGCTCCCGGTAATCATTCATACCCGCGAAGCCAAAGAAGAAACACTCGCCCTATTACGTGAATACAGCGACCCTCGCGTGGGCGGTGTATTACACTGTTTTACTGAAGACTTGGCGATGGCCCGTGAGGCGGTAAGGCTGGGATTTTATATTTCGCTGTCGGGCATCATTACCTTTCGCAATGCCGCTTCGCTGCGTGATTTGGCCGGCCAACTGCCGCTAGATCGTCTGCTGATAGAGACCGACAGCCCCTATCTTGCGCCGGTGCCTTATCGCGGCAAGCCAAACGAGCCTGCCTGGGTAGTGGAAGTGGCAGAGTGCATTGCTACACAACGGGGTATTAGCGTTGATGAAGTTGCCATGCAAACCACTGCCAACTTTTATCAGCTGTTTCGTGCCGCCGCGCCGGATGCCCCGGAGCACGTTAAACAGGGGCTGGCAAACGCTGGGCTTTTATAGCGAATACGCCTTGAATACGCATAAGCGAGGTGGGCGATATGAATATTGATCGATTGCTCCAGCAAGGTAGCGGAGACGAGGAGCGCGCTAGTGCTATTCCACCGCTCGATGAGTGGCACCCAGCGCTCTCTGGCGATATGAATATCTTTATTCACGCAGACGGTAGCTGGTCGCACGAAGGCCAGCCGTTTGGCCGCCCCAAAGTGGCGCGCCTATTGGCAACGCTGCTGCGACTTGATGACGAGGGTTACTGCCTGGTAACGCCGGTGGAACGCTGGCGGATAAAGGTCGAAGACCTGCCGCTGGTCGCGGTAGAAGCCGACTTTCGTGATAATGCCTGGTGGTTTACCACGCAGTTTGACGATGTTGTTCGTTTAGATGCCGACCATCCGCTCTCGGTTACGTTAACGCCGCAAGGGGAAGCGGTGCCGCAACTGCCGGTACGTTTTGGCCTGGCTGCGCGCCTTCATCGTAATGTCTATTACCAGCTGGTGGAGGCCGCCGAAACCCGTGATTTAGGCAATGGCACCAGCGAGATTGGACTGATGAGCACCGGGCAGTGGTTTGCGCTGGGTAGACTCGACGAAGAGCCATCAGGCGAGGCGCCGTGAAGTTAACCGCTGAACAGCAAGCTGTGGTTAATCACCAAGCTGGGCACGCCCGGGTGGCGGCAGTGGCCGGGGCCGGTAAAACTACCACCATGGCTGCCCGGGTGCTGCATCTACTGGCTAGCGGGGTGCCGCCAAAGCGTATCCTGGTGCTGATGTTTAACCGCTCCGCAAAGGATGATTTCCAAAATCGATTAGCCGCAATGGCCCCTGCTGGGCAGGCACTACCGGATGTGCGCACTTTTCACTCCCTGGGCCACCGGTTAACCCAAAGCTTATGTCGATGGGGCGCGCTGGCGCCACGCCAGCTATTGTCCGCTGATTGGCAATTGGAAAGACTGCTTCGCCAAGCGAGTCTCAATGTGCTGCGTGACGCGGTTGAACGCCGCGATGCTGCCCTGGAAGGGGATCGTCTGGAAACCCTGGCCCACTTCTGTGGCTTAGTAAAGGCAGAGATGATGACCCCGGAAGCGCTCTATGAGCGGCTCAATTTAGACCCCGACACGGACTATTTCCCTGCAGCCTTTGTAGAGGGAGAGCGGCTACTAGCAGCCGAAGGAGTGATGACCTATGCCGATCTACTCTATCGCCCGCTGTTGGTGTTAGAAGGAGATAGTGGTCTGCGCGGTCGCGTGGAGGGCTTTCTCGATCATGTCATTATCGACGAGTATCAGGATATTAATGCTGCGCAGCAGCGGCTTTTATCCGTGCTGGTGGGCAGCACCGCCGAGGTAATGGCGGTGGGCGATGCCAACCAATGTATTTATGAGTGGCGTGGCGCCAAACCCGACACCATGCTGGAAAATTTTACTGCCACCTTTGGCAGTGCTACCGACTATCCACTATCGACCACCTTTCGCCACGGCCACGCCTTAGCGCTTGCCGCTAATCACGCCATCGCCGCTAACCAGCGGCGTCCCAATCAGCTCTGTTTAGCAGCGGTCAATAACCCCGAAACGCGTGTTTCGGTGGGGCAGGGCACCCGCTTACTACTCAATGCGTTAATGGATTGGCAGGCCAAGGGGCGAGCGTTTAACGAGGTCAGCCTGTTGGTGCGTAGCTGGGCACTCTCGGTGCCATTTCAACTGGCTCTGCTACAGGCAGGCATCCCGTTTCGGCTTCAGCGCGAGGATCGCTTCGTCTTTCGCTTGCCGCTGGTGCAGGCTTTGGCGGGCTATTTAAAGCTGTCGCGTCGGCCGGATCTGCTGCGAGATCCGCAACAGCTGCTCCTGCTGCTTTCCCAGCCGACCCCCTTCGTTGCCCGTGAGCGACTGCAGCGGCTCGCCTATCAGTTGGCGTCTACTCAACAGTGGCCCGAGCGCCACGATCCCATGTTGACGGCGTTAAAGCCGATTCAGCGCCGCACGCTGAAAAAGCGTTGGGTTCTGCTTTGCGAGCTACCGCAACTAAGTGCATGGCCACCCGCCAAGCTATTACGTCACGTGGTGGAAAGTATCGATGCTGAAAAGACGCTGAAGCGAGCGGCGGCGCGACGGGATAAAGGCGAAGAGGATGTGCGCTTACTCGACGTGCTGATTGAGCAAGCGCAAAGCGTGCAGGATCCCGACGCTTTTATCGAGCTATTGGAACGCCCAGTAGAGAGCCAGGCGGGCGGCGTCCTGATCAGTACCGTGCACGGTGCCAAAGGGCTTGAGTGGCCACTGGTAGCGGTGGCAGGGGTCAACGAGGAAGATTTTCCCCATTATAGCCGCGATAACCCACTTAGCGACGAGCGTTTGGAGGAGGAGCGTCGGCTTTTCTATGTGGCCATCACCCGCGCCCAAGAGCAGCTGCTGGTGCTGCATGACGGCGGCGTGCACCGTCCTAGCCGTTTTATCGCCGAAAGCGCCTGGCAGGATAGCATGCGCGTTGCTTCCTGCCTGGCTGCTGACAGCCCACCAGTGGCTGAGCTACAGGTGTCTTCGCTGGGGCTGGTGGAGCGCTATCTGGCGAGTCTTGGGCGCGACGATATTGTGCTTGCCCCGGCGCAGGTTGAAGAAGCCAAGGTAGGTTATACGGGGGATGCTCAATTTTACCCCGGCCAACGCCTTCTTCATGCGGTATTTGGTGAAGGTGAAGTGGCCGCAGTAGAAGGAAGTGCCAGCGACCCCGTGATTGATGTGCGCTTTGATCAGGCGGGCAGAAGGCGTCTTATTGCCCGCCGGGCGCCCATTGAAGTGTTGGAAAATGGCTCAACGCTTGTTGGGTAAGTAGTTGATTTATCGCCAAGACACACTCTTTTACACTTGCCGCTAAATTAAGCTTTAGAGCGGTTTGACTTAGCATGGCCCTGCCGATTTAATACCCTCACGCCTACCGAGCTAATACGCCGCAGCTCATAGCATATAACTTATGAAATAGGGAACGGGCATGGTAAGGCAAGCCACCTGGCTCTGCGTCATTTTGATCGTCTTACAAAGCGGCGCCTTGCTGGCCGATAGCACTTTGCCTGACCTGGAGTTTAATGGTTTCGGCACGCTGGGCGTTGTTCATTCTGACGAGCGGAACGCTGACTTCGTTGGCGACCCCTTTGCCTCAGAAGGTGCTGGGTATAGTGGCGACTGGAGTGCTGAAGTTGATAGCCGCTTAGGTCTTCAAGCAACGCTGCGTATGACGCCTCAGCTCTCCACTGTTGTTCAGGTGATCAGCGAAAAGCGGTATGACGGCTCATTTGCGCCTGATATTGAATGGGCGAATGTGCAATACGATGTTAGCCCTGATCTTAGCCTGCGAGTTGGGCGTATGGTGCAGAGCTCTTTTATGGCCTCTGAGCACCGTAAGGTTAATTACGCCACTCCGTGGGCCAGGCCGCCACAAGAAGTTTATCGTTTAATCCCTGTGGCTAATTTCGATGGTGTTGATGTGCGCTATCGATATCATAGCGGCAGTGTCACCAATGAACTGCAGGTGAATTTTGGGGGAGGCAGCGCTGATTATCAAGCCGGAAGTATCGACGCGAGCGATTCATGGGGCGTGTCTCACCGCACTCACTGGGGCAATACCACTCTGTTTGCCAGCTACGGCGAACTGAAAGTCAGCGTTGATGAGCTCACACAGTTCTTCGATATTTACCGTCTCTTTGGTCTGCCCGGCGAAGCGCTTGCAAATCGCTATGAAGTTGATGGTAAACGCACGCGTCTGATGAGTTTAGGGGCTGGTTATGACCCCGGTTCATGGTTTGTGATGGGAGAGTGGGCTCACTTTTCGTCGCCGTCTCTGTTAGGCAAAAGTGAAGGAGCCTACATGACTTTCGGCTATCGTATCGCCGAATGGACACCCTATGTGGGGGTGGCGCGGGCAAAAATCACCAGTAGCACCTCAGAGCCGGGATTGAATACTGCCCTCTACCCATCGCCTTATGCAGAAGGGGCGCAGCTTCTTAATGGTGTATTAAATGAGATTCTATCCAGCGGGATGCAGCAAGACAGTATTACGCTTGGGGCTCGCTGGGATTTCAGGCCAGGTATGGCCCTTACAGCCCAATATGATCATATCGATATGCGTTCAGGGTCATCCGGGGGGCTGATTAATCAGCAGCCCGAGTTTACCCCAGGTGGACGGATTAACTTGTTCAGCCTTGCGCTCGACTTTGTGTTTTAAGGAGAGTGACAATGGTTAGACGTCTTATTGCGCCTGGAATCAGCCTCTTGTTTGGGGCAATGCTGAGCCTGAATTGTACCCTCGCTCTAGCCGAAGTGTTGGTGGTGGTATCAGCGGACGCGCCTTTTACTCGCCTCACAAGCAGTGATTTAAGGGATATTTATTTAGGGCGCCGCACGCAGATAGCCAATGGGATGATGGTGGTGCCCTTGGATCAGCCTGAAGGCACGGCAGCGAGAAGCGAGTTTTACACTTACTTTACGGGACAAACCCCCGCGCAGATCAAGGCGCACTGGGCCAGGCAGATATTTACCGGACGGGGGCAGCCGCCCCAAGCGCTCGCTAATAGCCGTGCTGTGGTAGAGCGGCTGGTCAGTGATACAAAAGCACTGGGTTATATAGACCCTGCTTTTCTCGATGAGCGTTTGAGAGTGGTGACAATTGAGTAGTCTCAATGATCAGCGAAGTCCTAACCGGCTCGGCTCAACCAAAGCTTTTATTAAGCGATGGCCCCATCATCTTGTAGAGCCACTGGTGCTATTTAGCATAGTGGCTTTTATGATGCTGTTGGTTGTATGGGGAAGTACTTACTTTTTAGTTAATAAAGAGCGCGTGGCCATTGAACGTCAGGCAGAGCTGTCTGTGGGTGACATTACAGATACCTATGAAGCACGCGTTGTAAGAGCGCTCAGGGAAATCGATACGGCATTAAAATTAGTTCGATTTACCGCCAATAATACTGGTCACGCGAACGTACTCAAAGCATTAAATGAACAGCGCTTATTGCCACCTGCACTACTATTTACCATCAGTCTTGTCGATGCCCAGGGCATGGTCGTTGAATCGACTGATTCAGGGCTACTGGGGTTGCGTTTGACGCCTCCTTTGCAAGCCCCGCAGGAGGGCGATTACTTAGTTGTAGGTGAGGTTCAGACTGATCAAGAGAAGCAGCTTACCTTTACCAGGCCACTGATGCTTGGGCTAGCGCCAACGCAAGAGATAGGCTCGGGCTGGGTCGTTATTGCTATTGATGCCAATTATTTTGTGAGTAGTTATGAGGCTCGTTCTTTGGGCCAGCAGGGTCTGCTGGCGCTGGTCGGCGAGGGTGGAATCGTTCGCGTCAGGCGGATCGGGGAGTCTATTGATTCAGGCGAGTTGATGGCGTTAGCGGCTTGGCAAAGTAGTACGCTGGATGCCGTTAGTGTCCCCTTTCTGACCCACTGGCAGGGTGTAGAGCGCTACACCCTGGTACGCAAACTCTATGATTTTCCACTATCAATCGTCGTAGGGCTTTCGGCCCAGGAGCAGTTGGCCGAGGCTCAATTGCTAGTGCAAAAGTACTGGCAGCGGGCCGCGTGGACAAGCGCTCTACTGCTCATCATTCTGGCGATACTTGGGCGCATGAGTTGGCAACTTCAGCGGGAGCGGCAGCGGGTAATGGACGAGCGTGTAGTGCATGCCCAGCAGGTTGAGCACTTGGCTTTCCATGACACGCTAACTAATTTGCCTAATCGTGCTTTTTTGAGCTACTTAATTACCCAGGCTGTAAAGCTTGGCGACCGCCATGGCGAATCCTTCGCTCTGCTTTTCTTAGACCTTGACCGTTTTAAGTTAATCAATGATACCTTGGGTCACGATGCCGGTGATCACCTTTTACAAGAAGTGGCTAGGCGTCTGACTACATCGGTGCGTGAAAGTGACGTTGTCGCTCGGCTAGGAGGTGACGAATTTGTAATTCTCTTGAGTAAGGTCAGCCGACGAGACCAGATTGAGCCCATTGCCCAAAAAATCCTCTCTGCTGTTAGAGATCCCTTTACGCTAGCGGGGCAGGAGTGCCCTATCTCGGTCAGCATTGGTGTCTCGTTATACCCGGTTGATGGGCTTGACGAACAAACATTGATGAAAAGTGCTGATATGGCGATGTATCAGGCGAAGCAACTGGGCAAAAACAATGTCCAGTTCTATACCGACGAACTAAGTGCAGAAATGGATGTGCGCTTAACGTTGGAGTCTGGCTTGCACCGTGCGCTTGCGGGCCAAGAGTTTAGGTTGTTCTTTCAGTCAAAGCATGACATCGAGGTAGGCAACACGCTTGGCATGGAGGCACTACTTCGTTGGCAGCATCCAACGCTAGGACTGCTTGAACCAGCGCAATTTATGAGCCTCGCTGAAGAGAGTGGTATAGCGATGCATATCGGTCAATGGGTGCTCGAAAATGCCTGTAGGCAAAACATGCTGTGGCAACAAGAAGGGTTTCCCACCCTAACGATGGCTGTCAAGATTTCTGCACTACAATTTTATGACAATAGTTTTGTTAAGAGCATCAGCGACGCATTAACGACTACCGGCATGAATCCTAGGCTGCTTGAGTTGGAAATTACTGAGAGCATGCTGCTGCAGGATGTTAAACGTACCGCGATTATCTTTGCAGAGCTTAAAAAAATGGGCGTTAAGATAGTGGTTGATGATTTTGGTACCGGGTATTCCTCTTTATCGGATTTAAACGTTTTGCCGGTAGATACATTAAAAGTCAGCTCATCTTTACTTAAGCGTTTATCAGGCTCTAACCATGATCAACAACTATCTGCATCAGTCATTGAGCTGGGTAAGCGTCTCAGCCTCCAGGTGTTTGCGAAAGGGATCGACCCCCGTGAGCCGACACGTTTTATTCGCAGTCACTCCAGTTTTCATTTTCACGGATTTTATAGTAACAGGCCGTTATCAGCAGAGGAGAGTTACCAGGAGAAGACGAATCGCTAGCAAAACACTGCTTACCCCTTGTGCAGCGACGACAGGGCAAGCAGTGACGACAGATTTAAACCTACTTTTTTACATATTGGGGTAGTTGGGGCCGCCGCCGCCTTCTGGCGCTACCCAGGTAATATTCTGCGCCGGGTCTTTAATATCGCAGGTTTTGCAGTGCACGCAGTTCTGGAAGTTGATCTGAAAGCGTGGCTGTCCCGCGCTATCCTCAACTATTTCATAGACGCCTGCTGGGCAGTAGCGCTGTGCCGGTTCGGCGTATTCGGGCAGGTTTTCGCGGATCGGCAGCTCAGGATCATCCAAGCGTAGGTGGCACGGTTGATCCTCTTCATGGTTGGTGTTTGATAGAAATACCGAGGTAGGCTTGTCGAAAGAAAGCTTGCCGTCCGGTTTGGGGTAATTAATCTTTTCAAACTCGGCCGCAGGCTTAAGGGCGCCGTGGTCGGTAGTAGTGTCGTGGACGTTAGGCAGCTTGTTGCCCAGCAACTGGTGGGCAAAGTTATATGCTCCACCGCCCACAGTGCCATATTTATGGATTGCGGGACCGAAGCTGGCGCTCTCTTTAAGCTCCTGATAGGCCCAACTTGCTTGCCACTTCTGGGTAAAGCTCGTTAGCTCCTGCGCGCCCTCATCGCCAGCTTTGATCGCCTCAAATACGCTCTCTGCCGCGACCAAGCCTGACTTCATTGCGGTGTGCAGACCTTTAATCTTGGAGAAGTTGAGGGTGCCTGCATCGCAACCAATCAATAGCCCGCCTGGTAAGGTCATTTTAGGCAGGCTGTTCAAGCCTCCTTTGGTAATCGCCCGGGCGCCGTAAGCCACGCGCTTGCCACCCTCCAGGTACTGGCTAAGTACTGGATGATGCTTCATGCGCTGGAACTCGTCGAAGGGCGAGAGCCATGGGTTCTGGTAGCCCAGATCCATAATCAAGCCCACGACGACCTGCTGGTTTTCCGCATGGTAAAGAAACCAGCCGCCATGGGTATTTTTATCTAATGGCCAGCCAGAGCCGTGCAACACAAGCCCAGGTTCATGCTTGTCGGCAGGCACATCCCACAGTTCTTTAAGGCCGATACCGTAGTGTTGCGGGTCGCGACCTTCATCGAGTGAGAAGTCTTTAATTAAGCGTTTGCCCAAATGACCGCGCGCACCTTCAGCAAACAGCGTGTACTTGGCGCGCAGCTCCATGCCCGGCATATGGCCATCTTTGGGAGTGCCATCCGCGGCGACGCCCATATCGCCAATCAGAATGCCGCGCACGGCGTTATCTTCAATAATAACGTCCTGAGCGGCAAAGCCTGGAAAGATCTCAACGCCGAGGGCTTCGGCCTGTTCGGCTAACCAACGGCACAGGTTGCCTGCACTGATCACATAGCGGGTAAGGTCGCCGCCGGTGTTGTGCATGCTTTTAGGCACTACTGCGTTGGGCACTTTCTGCGCTTTTTCGGCGTCTTTGAGCAAAAAAACATCGTCGCGAATCGCCGGCGTATTGAGCGGTGCGCCGCGCTCCTCCCAGTCTGGGAACAGCTCTGCCAGGGCGCGGGGTTCAAATACCGCCCCTGACAATATATGTGCGCCCACTTCTGAGCCTTTTTCAACTACGCAGACGGTAAGCTCTTGCTCAGCTTCGTTGGCTTGCTGCATTAGGCGGCATGCGGCGGAAAGCCCGGATGGGCCCGCACCGACAATGACAACATCAAAGTCCATTATATCGCGTTCAACAGTTTCCACCCGGTTTCTCCTTATTCTCTTTAAGTGCCATTATTTATACGTGCTAGCGAATGAGCACTAGCTTATAAAAGATCGGCCTTAATTTAAAACGGTCGTTTGCTTCTGGTTATATGCCATGATAGGCATAATACCTGTGTCAGGTCACGCCGACGATGGTGAAAGAGGCATTTATTGGCTGTATGCTTCGCTAATCAGCGTTCAGTTACGACTAAGGCCGTAGTGGTTGATAAGGCATCAGGTGTTGTCGCTTTGAGGTAGGCTATGGCAAATTGGTAAGGTTTTTCAATTGCGTGTCTATCAAACGCTTGATTGAATTTAATGTGCTGAATTTAAACGCGCCACCGTTCGTGTTGGTAGCAGCTGTGATGGGGCAGGTGGTCGCTGTTGAGAAGTGGTCTGCCAGTCTTCATCACACGTCTTAATTTAAGGGGTATCCGCTGGGCGGGTGCCGTCTCAGGGTAACGGCTTTACGACAAGCCAAGCGAGGAACCTATGAAAGTACTCGTCGCGGTTAAACGCGTCATCGACTACAACGTCAAAATCCGCGTTAAAGCGGATCACTCGGACGTCGACCTTACCAACGTCAAAATGGCCATGAACCCGTTCTGCGAAATTGCCGTGGAAGAAGCTGTGCGCCTAAAAGAGAAAGGCGTTGCTACAGAAGTGGTCGCGGTCACCGTTGGCCCCAAGGCCGCCCAAGAGCAGCTCCGCACCGCGCTGGCGTTGGGCGCGGATCGTGCCATTCATATCGAAACCGATGAGCGCGCCGAATCCCTGGCCGTCGCCAAACTATTGGCTAAAGTGGTCGAAGAAGAGCAGCCCGGCCTGGTCGTTCTTGGCAAGCAGGCCATCGACACCGACAACAACCAGACCGGCCAGATGCTGGCGGCCCTCACTGGCCTGCCCCAGGGCACCTTTGCTTCAGAGGTTGCGGTCGATGGGGACAAAGTCAACGTCACCCGTGAAATCGATGGCGGTCTGCAGACCATCGCCCTGACGCTGCCGGCGATTGTCACCACCGACCTGCGTTTGAATGAGCCGCGCTACGCCAAGCTCCCCGATATTATGAAAGCCAAGAAAAAGCCCCTGGATGTCAAAACCCCCGCCGACTACGGCGTCGAGGTGGCCTCCAAGGTGAGCCTGCTAAAAGTCGAGTCACCCGCGGAGCGTAAGGGCGGCGTTAAAGTCGCCTCGGTAGACGAGCTGATCGACAAGCTCAAAAACGAAGCCAAAGTTCTTTAAGACAAGTACTTTGATACAAGCGCTTTGAAAGGAGTTAATTCCATGAGTATTCTGGTACTTGCTGATTTACACGAAGGCCAACTGGCTGGTGCGACGGCCCACGTAATTGCGGCCGCCCAACAAATCGGCGGTGATATTGACGTTCTGGTTGCCGGTGAAGGTGTTCAGGCCGCGGCTGACGCTGCCGCTAAGTTAGACGGCGTGAGTAAAGTGCGCGTCGCCGATAACGCCGTTTACGCCCATCAACTGGCCGAGCCCATGGGCGCGCTGCTGGTCGAACTGGCGGGTGATTACACCCACGTACTCGCTAGTGCCTCTACCACTGGCAAAAACGTGCTGCCGCGGCTAGCAGCATTAAAAAACGTTAGCCAACTGTCGGATGTTATCGCCGTGGATAGCGCCGATACTTTCAAGCGCCCGATTTACGCGGGTAACGCCATTGCGACGGTGAAAAGCGATGACGCGTTAAAAGTCATTACCATTCGTTCCACCGGCTTTGACGCGGTGGACGAGGGTAACAGTGCCCCCGTTGAAGCCGTCGATGCAGTGGTTGAAAACAGCCAGTCCAGCTTTGTTAAAGAAGAGCTGGCGGCCTCGGATCGCCCCGAGCTGGGCGGCGCCAAGGTGGTCATCTCCGGTGGTCGCGGGATGGGCAACGGCGAAAACTTCAAGCTGCTCGACGGCATTGCCGACAAGCTGGGGGCCGCCATTGGTGCTTCTCGCGCCGCGGTGGACGCAGGCTTTGTGCCCAACGATATGCAGGTCGGCCAGACCGGTAAGATCGTCGCCCCGGATCTGTATATCGCCGTGGGTATCTCCGGTGCCATCCAGCACCTGGCGGGTATGAAAGACTCCAAGGTCATTGTTGCGATCAACAAAGACGATGAAGCACCGATCTTCCAGGTGGCTGATTACGGCCTGGTCGGCGATCTATTTGAGATACTGCCGGAGCTTGAGAGCAAGCTGTAAGTGGTCGAGCAGCTAAGTCCTAAAAGCCGGCTTCGCCAGAAGTCGGCTTTTTTGAGCCTGGTCTATTAGGTAAACTGATAATAGTTGACTAAAGTACTGGGGCAAAGAGTAAGAAAAGAACACGAGTAAGAAAAACCACCTCGGTGGTTGAAAAAGCTGCGGGCTGACCGCATATAAGTAAGTGAAAGCAACGAAAGCCACTCAAGGAGATGATGATATGGCGCATACATTACCCGAACTGCCGTACGCATATGACGCTCTCGAACCGAATATCGATGCGATGACGATGGAAATTCACCACTCTCGTCACCATCAAACCTACATCAATAACCTGAACGCCACGCTGGAAGGCACAGGCCTTGAAGATGTACCCGTTGAAGAGCTGGTCGCTAATCTGGATCGCGTTCCAGAAGCCAAGCGCCAAGCCGTTATCAACAACGGTGGCGGCCACGCTAACCACTCCATGTTTTGGCAGATGATGTCGCCAAACGGTGGTGGCAACCCCCAAGGCGATGTGGCGAAAGCCATCGACGCTGAATTGGGCGGTCTGGAAACTTTTAAAGAAGAGTTCAAAAAAGCGGCTGTTGGTCGTTTCGGTAGCGGTTGGGCATGGCTATCCGTTACTCCTGAAAAGAAATTGGTGGTAGAAAATACCCTGAATCAAGACAGCCCGCTCATGCACGGCAACACGCCGCTGCTGGGTCTGGATGTTTGGGAACATGCCTACTACCTGAAGTATCAAAACAAGCGTCCTGACTATATTGCTGCGTTCTTTAACGTGGTGAACTGGGAAGACGTTGAGCGTCGTTACCAAGCAGCGATTAGCTAATATTGCTATGACCCGCTAGCCGCGCTGCTTTGCGGCGCTGTGAAAAAACCGTCCACTTTTTAGTGGGCGGTTTTTTTATTGCCGGGGATAATGCGGGGCATTAGCTGTCAATAACCTGTGGATGAAAAATACCACATATGCTTGGATTGATTTTCTTTTGGTCTATATATAGTATGCGTTGTATCTTTTAGAGGGGGCGAGCACTAGATGTGCTCTACCCGAAAAACGCCGCTATGAAAAGGAAAATAGCCATGGAAATCCAAATTTATAGCAAGCCCGCTTGTGTACAGTGCACCGCGACCTACCGCGCGCTAGACAAGCAGGGGCTTGATTACACTGTCATCGATATTACCGCTGAATCCGGTGCCCAAGAAGAAGTTGAAGCGCTGGGCTATCGCCAGTTGCCCGTCGTGGTTGTAGGCGAAGATCACTGGTCGGGTTTCCGTCCAGACCGTATTCAAGCGCTGGCTTAAGTCATCCCCATGCTGGCAAGTTGCACATCCGCGCCTGCGGCCGGCAGTTTGGTGTACTTCTCTACTAAATCAGGCAATACCCATCGTTTTGTAGAAAAGCTTGGTTTTGCCGCAAAGCGACTGCCGCTGAATCGAGACGAGCCTGTTCCACGTGTCACCCAGCCGTATATTTTAATTACCCCCACTTATGGTGGGGGGAGTGAGCAGGGGGCGGTGCCCAAACAGGTCATCCACTTTCTCAACGATACGCATAATCGGAGCCTCCTGCGGGGGGTCATTGCAGCGGGCAATACTAATTTTGGCGAAGCCTATGGCCTTGCTGGCCGCATTATCGCCAAAAAGTGCAACGTGCCGCTGCTGTATCGATTCGAACTGTTTGGCACCGACGACGACGTGGCCAACGTCCGCAAAGGAGTAGAAGAGTTTTGGAAACGACAAGCCTAGCCTCTAAAGACACAGCCTCTACAGATTTAGCCCCTAAAAATGTTGAGGCAAAACGGCCTGCGGCTACTTCTGAAGCGCGCACGCTGGATTACCACGCCCTCAATGCCATGCTCAACCTGTACGGGGCCAATGGCGAGCTACAGCTGGATAAAGATCGCGAAGCGGCGCGCCAGTACTTTTTGCAGCACGTTAACCAGAACACAGTGTTTTTCCACTCGTTAGAGGAAAAGCTCGATTACTTAGTAGAAGAGCAGTACTACGAAGCAGAAATGCTGGCCCAGTACAGTTTCGCCTTTATCAAGGCGTTGTTCGAGCAGGCCTATGCGTATAAGTTTCGCTTCCCCAGTTTTTTGGGCGCTTTTAAGTACTACACCAGCTACACGCTAAAAACGTTTGATGGCAAGCGCTACCTAGAGCGTTACGAAGACCGCGTTTGCATGGTGGCACTGACCCTGGCGCGGGGCGACGAAACGCTGGCGAAGTCGCTAGTGGATGAAATTATTAGCGGCCGTTTCCAGCCCGCAACACCCACTTTCCTGAATTGTGGTAAGCAGCAGCGCGGTGAGCTGGTATCGTGCTTCCTGTTGCGAATTGAAGACAATATGGAGTCGATAGGCCGCTCGATTAACTCGGCCCTGCAGCTCTCCAAGCGTGGTGGCGGCGTGGCATTTCTGCTCACCAATATTCGTGAGTCAGGCGCGCCCATCAAGCGTATTGAAAACCAGTCGTCGGGCATCATCCCGATTATGAAGCTGCTGGAAGATGCCTTCTCCTATGCTAACCAGCTGGGCGCGCGCCAGGGTGCTGGGGCAGTATATCTCAACGCTCACCACCCCGATATTCTGCGCTTTTTGGATACCAAGCGGGAAAACGCTGACGAAAAGATTCGTATCAAAACGCTTTCCCTGGGCGTGACGATTCCGGATATCACCTTTGAACTTGCCAAGCGCAACGACGATATGTACCTGTTCTCGCCCTACGATGTAGAGCGTGTTTACGGTGTACCGTTTGGCGATATCAGCGTCACCGAGAAGTACCAGGAAATGGTCGCCGATGCACGTATCCGCAAGCACAAGATTAACGCCCGGGCGTTTTTCCAGGTGTTGGCCGAACTGCAGTTTGAGTCGGGCTACCCCTACCTGATGTTCGAAGACACGGTTAATCGCGCCAATCCGATTGCTGGCCGCATTAACATGAGCAATCTGTGCTCGGAAATTCTTCAGGTGAATACGCCTACCGAGTATGACGACGACTTGGGCTATCGCCATATTGGCCAGGATATCTCTTGCAACCTGGGTTCCATGAACATTGCCAAGGTGATGGACTCAGGCGATCTCGGCACCAGCGTAGAAATTGCCATTCGCGGTCTCACCGCCGTATCAGAGATGAGCAACCTGCGCAGCGTACCCTCGATTGCCGAAGGTAATGCTCAGTCCCGGGCGATCGGCTTGGGCCAGATGAACCTGCACGGCTATTTGGCGCGGGAGCATATCTACTACGGTTCTGATGAAGGCTTGGATTTTACCAATATCTACTTCTATTGCGTTGCCTTCCATGCGATCCGGGCGTCGAACCGCTTGGCGATTGAGCATAAGGACACCTTTGCAGGCTTTGCAGACTCTACCTATGCCTCGGGTACTTTCTTTGATAAGTACACCGACCAAGCGTGGCTGCCGCGCACTGACAAAGTGCGTGAGCTGTTTGAGCGCAGCGGTATCGCGCTACCCACTCAAGACGATTGGCAGGAGCTTAAAGCCTCGGTCATGGCTCACGGTTTATACAACCGTAACCTGCAGGCGGTACCGCCGACGGGGTCGATCTCCTATATCAACAACTCCACCTCCAGTATTCACCCGGTGGCGGCGAGAATCGAGATTCGCAAAGAGGGCAAGCTAGGGCGTGTTTACTATCCGGCGCCGTTCCTGGATGAGGCGAATTTTGACTACTTCCAGGACGCTTACGAAATCGGCCCGGAAAAGATCATCGATACCTACGCGGAAGCCTCGCAGCACGTCGATCAAGGTCTATCGCTAACGCTATTCTTCCCGGACACTGCAAGCACTCGGGATATCAACAAGGCGCAGATTTACGCCTGGCGCAAAGGGATCAAAACGCTTTACTACATCCGCTTGCGTCAAAGTGCGCTAGAGGGCACTGAGGTGGAAGGCTGTGTGTCTTGCACGCTGTAATCGCAACGACGTGCTCGTTTTTGTAACCCAGCTTTTATGACCATAACCCAGCTTTGCTAGCCCGGCGGTAATGGCCGGGCTTTGAGAGAGTGATATGAATACCATGCAACGTTTATCGCGGGTTGACGCGATTAACTGGAACCGACTCCAGGATGATAAAGACCTGGAAGTCTGGAACCGCTTGACGAGTAATTTTTGGCTACCGGAAAAAGTCCCGCTATCTAACGATATTCAGTCTTGGAACACCCTGACCGAAAAAGAAAAACAGCTGACAATTCGCGTGTTTACTGGCCTTACTCTGCTGGACACCATTCAAAGCAGCGTTGGCGCACCGGTATTAATGGACGATGCTCGCACTCCCCACGAAGAGGCGGTTTACACCAATATCGCCTTTATGGAGTCGGTGCACGCGCGCTCCTACAGCTCGATTTTCTCGACGCTGTGTACCACCCGCGATGTGGACGATGCGTTTCGCTGGAGTGAAGAGAATCCTACGCTACAGGCAAAATCCCAGCTGATTTTAGAGCGCTACCGCTCTGACGATCCGCTGATGCGTAAAGTCGCCAGCGTGTTTCTTGAGTCGTTTCTGTTCTACTCCGGCTTCTATCTGCCGATGTACTGGTCAAGCCACGCCAAGTTGACCAACACCGCCGACCTGATCCGTCTGATCATTCGCGATGAAGCGGTACACGGCTACTACATTGGCTACAAATTCCAGCAGGCCATGGCAGAAGCGACACCCGCGCGTCAGCAGGAAGTTAAAGATTACGCCTACGAGCTGCTGCTGGAACTCTACGACAACGAAGTGCGCTATACCGAGTCGCTGTATGACGAGGTCGGCCTGAGTGAAGACGTGAAAAAATTCCTTCACTACAACGCCAACAAAGCGCTGATGAACCTGGGCTTCGAGCCACTGTTCCCCAGCAGCGTGACCGATGTGGATCCGACCATCATGGCGGCGCTGTCACCCAACGCCGATGAGAACCACGACTTCTTCTCCGGCTCCGGCTCTTCCTACGTGATCGGCAAAGCCGTCGCCACCGAAGACGACGACTGGGCGTTTTAATATCACCGGAGGTTATGGGCATTAAGTCATGGGCATAGAGGAGGGTGTATGTCAGATAGCAAAGCTAACGTATTGAGGATCGCCGCTGCCGTCGTGAGTGACCCCGACGGGCGCTTGCTGTTAGTGCGAAAGCACAATACATCTTTCTTTATGCAGCCCGGCGGCAAGATCGATGCGGGGGAAACCGCTCTAAGGGCCCTGTGCCGCGAGCTGAAGGAGGAGTTGGGCTTGCAGGTTAATGAAGACCAACTGATTCCGCTAGGCGTGCACAACGCTCCCGCTGCCAACGAGCCGGGTATGGCGCTTGAAGCGCATCTGTTTAGTTTGGTTATTGATGAGCCTGTCGAGGCAGCGGCTGAAATCGCCGAAGCAAGATGGGTAACCCGTGAAGAGGCTTGGCTGCTTCCTCTGGCGCCGCTGACAAAAGAGTACGTAGTGGTAAATTAGTGCTTATTCACCAGCTTCTTAAACGTATAGCCATGGCTCGATGCCATCACCGTTACTTGATGAGCTCCACTGCAAAACCAGTTGTCTAGTTGCATTTAATTCTCCCCAAAGCGTATAAAAGAGCATCCATGTGAGAGCAGAAGGGGGACTCTCATGACTGATATAATAAAAACAGCGCGTAAGGCTAATTTAGACACAACGCTGTTGCGTACGCTGGTATCCATAAACGACTGCGGTGGGTTCTCTGAAGCTGCGCAGGCCTTGCACCTAACTCAATCGGCGGTTTCTCACCATGTGCGCCGGCTTGAGGAGCAGCTTGGCAATGCTCTTTTCGATGCTCATGGGCGACGAAGACGTCTTACAGAGGCTGGCGAGCTATTTCTATGGTACGCACGGCAAATTCTTGCCCTCAACGACGAAGCTTTCGTTAAGCTCGGGCAGCAGCGTAAGGTGGCAAAAGATATTCGCTTAGGAGTGTCAGAATATTTCGCCCAAGACTACCTGCCGATCATGCTGGCCTCCTTGCGTTTTGAGCAAGAGGGTATTCACATCATTCCTCAGTTGGGGCGATCAACAAAACTGCAGCGTAGGCTCAATGATGGTCAGCTTGATATGCTCATTGCTGTCGACAGTCCAGAAACACTGCATTCGGATATGCAAAAAGGCGTCCGGTTATCTGACCGGCGCCTTTCCTGGGTAGGTGCGCCAGGTTTTATGCTTGAATCCAGTAATGAGATTCCTATTGTTGCATTTTCCCCGCCTTGCATGCTGCGAGATCTTCAAATTAATGAGCTTAAGAAAAGTCAGTTGCTATGGCGGATAGTCTACGAGGCGCGTGATTTAGGCGATCTACTTGCAGCTGTCAAGGCGGGCCTGGGGGTGAGCGCTTTACCTCTTATCCCTTCGCAGTATGGGCTAGCCTCTCCGGTAAATTTGCAACAACTGCCTGTGTTGCCGGATGTACGAATTAGCATTAAAACTGCTGCCACCATTGAGTTCGACCAATTTGAGTGGCTGATTCAGCTTATTCGGCGCTGCTGGGACTACCCTGCACAACAGGAGGCAGAAGCTGCGCCTCTCCAAGTACCATGCGCGATGTGACTGCAACAAGGCGAAACTACTAGCGGTTATTCAGATAGACCCCGAAAGCGGCCACTGCAAAGCCAGTCATGGCTAATGGGTGAAGCGTTTCGCCAAGAATCACAAAGGCCATAATGGCAGTCATGCCGGGTATGAGGTAGAAGAGGCTGGCCACTTTGCTCGCCTCGCCGCGACGAATCATGACGTAAAGCACGCTGATGGCTCCGATTGAGTTCACAAGACTCATCCAGCTTGTCGCGAATAAGAAAGTGGGCGTGACTTGGAAGTACAGATCTTCAAGAGTATGGGCTGCAATGAAAGCAAAGGTTGCAGCGACACTCAGTTGAATGAAACCTCCCGTACGTAGATCCATGCTTGTACAGAATTTCTTCTGGTAAAGCGTACCTAGCGTGATACCAAACAGGGCGAAGAGAATCGCGATATATCCCCCAAGCGTCGCCTCTCCCAAAGAGAGCTTTTCTGAAACGACCAACGCAACACCTGCTAGACCAATCAGAAGCCCGATCCATTGATGTGACTTTATGCGTTCAGAAAGAAAAACGCTGGCGCTAAGTGCAACGAAAATGGGCATTGTGCCGACGATGAGAGCCGAAACCCCAGCACTCACGCCGAGATTGATTCCGGTATAGAGCCCCGAAAACTGCATTGCTTGAATCAGCAGCCCGACAACCGCAATGTGGCCAACCTCCTTCCACGTTTTTGGCCACGGTGCGCGTGTTGCAACGGCGACCATAAGTAGAACAAAGGCGGCACTAGCGAAGCGCAGAAATATCATGGTGTACGGGCCGACAAAGGGCAGGGCTGCTTTGCCAGCCACGTAGCCAGAGCTCCACATTACAATGAAAAGCAAGGGCAGCCCGAGGGCTGCCACGCTTGGGCGAAAATGAGGGATCGTGGTTGTATTTGATGTCATTGGATTCTCTCCTTAGTGGGTTTGTTACTAAGGAAAGGCTAGCGATACCCAATGATTATGAATAATGAAGATTTGCCCAGGTATACTTTACGAAACGTAATAGATGGAAGGCAGGCGTGGAGGGGCTGACCACTAAGATGCCCCATAAAAAGCAAGGCAAAAATAACTGATTGTTAATGATAAATATTGTCATTTCTTCTATTAGTGGTAGGCTAGTCAGCGTGAAAGATAAACGCAAATCGTTCTGATACCCAATTAGTTTCTAGTTGGGCGGTTTCCGCCGCCCGCTACTCAGTGACGGAGAGTCGACGTGCTGAACAGGCCTTTCTTTGCCTTGCGTGGATGGTGGCTAGCGGGAGTGCTGGCCAGCGGTACGCTAGTGGCAAGTGAACAAGCAGTGGCTCAAGCAGCCGAAAGTGTAGAAGCCCAGCAGGCCCAGGCAGCGCTCCAAGAGCAAATTGATGCCGCCGATGAGCAAACCCGCGAACAGTTGGAAGAGCTACGACGTTTAGAGCGCGAAACTCGCCAGTTGAAGGCTGATAATGCCTCGTTAACCGGGCGCTTGGCGGAAGAGGCCGAACGTCAGCAGCGGCTGGCCACTGCACTGGACACGTTGGAAGAGACCCGAGCCGCGCTGCCTGTGATCGAACAAAACATGTCGGCGCAGCTTAGCCAGTGGATCGAGCGTGACCTGCCTTTTCTACGTGAGGAGCGGTTGGCGCGGGTTGAGCGTCAGCCCGATGAGCAGGGGCAAAATACCATCGAGCGGATTAATGGCCTGCTCGAAGCGTGGCGTGTTGAGCTTGACTATGGGCAGGCGATGGACAGTTGGCGTGGGCGTTTAAGTCAGGATGGCCGTGTGCGTGAAGTGGACTTCTTGCGCATCGGGCGTATCGGCTTCTATTACCTAACCCCTGACGGTCGTGAAGGCGGTGTGTGGGATGCTGAAAGCGGTGCATGGCATCCGCTGGAAGACGAATACCTGCGTGAGGTGCGCAGTGGGCTGCGCATGGCGGAAGATCAGCGCGCTCCGGATCTATTAACCTTGCCGCTCTCGATTAGTGCCAATGACTTGCAGGGAGAGCAACCATGAGTCGTTTTAGCCTAGCGTTTAATTGCCCGCCCGTGAATCGCTTATCCCTGCGTCAGCTTGGCTATGCCTGCGTTGTATTGGGGCTGGTCGCGGTCAGTGGCGTATCAATGGCGCAAACCGAAAGCGCGACTTCGCTGCGGGAAGCCCGTGAGGCGGCTGAAGCGCGAGACCAGCAGCGGTTAATGAGCTTCCTGGATGATCAGCAGGCGCTACAGGCTGCGCTGGAGCAGGCGCGCGCCGAGCACGAAGAAGCACTGCAGCAGCATGAAACGCTAGAGGCCCAGCAGGCAGAGCAAACAGAGCAAGCCAGCGCGCTTAGCGAGCGCCAAGCAGAGCAGGGCGAGGCGCTTTCAGGCCTGCTGGCGAATCTTGCCCGGCATAGCTCTGAGATTCGCAATGCGCTCGGCGAACAGAGCTTGCTGACGCTGGAAGAAGGCTCGCTACCACCGCGTTTGGATGAAGTGGAAGTGCTTGAGCGTCACCAGTTGGAAGGCGTAGTAGATCATTTGGCAGCATTAACCGCGCGCAGCGGGCGCGCCGAGCGGCTTTCGATGCCGGTTGCCGATGCTAATGGCGAGGTGGCCACCCGCGAGTTATTGCGGTTAGGCGATTTCGCGGCCTTTACCGAGAGCGAGTTATTAGAGCGCGGTGAAGGCGATGGCAACTTGGTCGTGCTGGCGCGCACGCCCAATGCCATTGGTGGGTTGCTGGCGGATTACTACCAGGGCGAAAGCAACGTGATGGCGGTGGATCCTACCCAGGGCAGCGTGCTGGAAGCCTTGGCCCAGCAGCCCAGTCTGTGGGAGCGTTTCCAGCAGGGCGGCTATGTCGGCTACGTGGTCGTGGCGCTGGGTATTCTGGGTATGATTATCGGCCTTGGCCAATATCTCTATTTGGTGCTGGTGAGTCTGCGTGTTAAACGCCAGCGGCAATCCCCTGATCAACTGCAGGACAATAACCCGCTGGGCCGGGTACTGCTACGCTTTGAAGGCATGGACAAGCATCAAACTCCAGAGGCTCTGGAAGCGCGGCTGGATGAGGCTGTGCTGGCCGAGCTACCCAAGCTGGAACGCAGTCAGCCAATGGTGAAGCTACTGGCTGCCATTGCGCCGCTGCTTGGTCTGCTTGGTACGGTGACCGGGATGATCGTGACCTTCCAGGCGATTACCGTCTTTGGTACTGGTGACCCACAGCTAATGGCAGGCGGTATTAGCCAGGCGCTGGTCACCACCGTGCTGGGTCTGATTACCGCCGTGCCGTTGTTGTTTGTGCAAACAGCGCTGGCAGGCCGCAGCCGCTACTTAACCCACGTGATTGAAGGGCAGGCGAGTGCGACTCTGGCAGATCACCTGGAATCTCACGCACCCGTGGTGAATTAACATGTCTGCACTTCCTCTCTGGCTCGAACCCGTTGAGCGTTTAGTGGAGGCGGGTGGTGCGGTATTGGTCGTTTTGGCCGTCGTGGCTGTGCTGGTGTTTGCCATGGCCATGGAGCGCTGGTGGTACTACCGGATTACCTGGCGTATAGCGCGGCGCCAATTGCTGCGGCGTTGGGCGTCGCGCAGCGACCACACCAGTTGGAGTGCCCGCACGCTGCGTCAGGTATGGGCAGAGGCGCTGGTCGCCAGGCTGCGCAAACCCTTGCCATGGTTAAAACTGTTGGTCGCGTTATGCCCTTTGCTGGGGCTGTTAGGTACGGTGACGGGTATGATTAGCGTGTTCGATAGCCTTTCGTTGAGTGAGACTCATCAGGCACGTGCCATGGCAGATGGCGTCGCCCGAGCGACACTGCCGACCTTGACCGGCATGGCCATTGCCGTGGTAGGGCTGTTATTTATTAGTCGTTTAGAGCACGTCATTCGTCGTGAAGACCAGCGGCTGCATGATCGCTTGGCGCGGGCACTGGAGGAGAGTGATGCGTAGACGTCGTTCCATAGATGCGACTGCTGAGAGCAATGAGGTGAATCTTACCCCCATGCTCGACGTGGTCTTTATCATGCTGATTTTCTTTATTGTGACGACCAGCTTTGTCAAAGAGAGCGGTGTCGAAATTGAGCGACCTGAATCCAGCGCCGCCACCCCGCGCCCGGATGCCCAAGTGCTTGTGGCGATTTCCCCCGAGGGTGCGGTGTGGGTCGATGGCAGTCCTGTGGATGCCCACCGGGTTGGCCAGCAGGTAGCCGATATGCTGAGTGATGATGGCTCGGTGGTTATTCAGGCGGATCGCGAATCCACGACTGGGCTGCTGATCGAGGTGATGGATCGCCTGCGCGAAGCGGGGGTTGACCAAGTGGCAGTTGCAGCGAGCCGGAGTGGGTCATGATACGCCACCTGCTATCGATACTAGGCGGCGTTGTGCTGGCGGTGGGCTTGTTCTGGCTGTTGGCCCAGCTGGTGGCACCGCCTGAGCGGGAACCCGAAAAGCTCACTATGAGTATGGCGATGACGATGGTTGAAATGCCGGAGGTCGCGCCGGAACAGGAGGCGCCCACACCGCAGCCTGTTGAAGCGGCGCCCCAGCAAGCGCCGCCGCCCATGCCAGCCCCCGAACCGCCGCCAGTCGCTGAGAGCACTATTAGCTTGCCGGAAGTGGAGCTGCCGGATGAGCCCGTTGAGCCGGTTGAAATGGATAGTGAGCTCCCCGAACTGACGGAAGTGATGCCGGAGCCCCGGCCAGAGCCCACCCCTGAACCTGCGCCTGAAGCGCCGCCCCAGGAAGCGCCCGCTGAGCCAGCGCCCGTCGCTACCGCTGCTGAGTCTAGCGAGCCCGCTGAGCGTGAAGTTGCGCCGCAAGCTGAACCAGCACCTTCGAATGAGCCAGTTAATGTTGGTCGAATCACGCCAACTAACCAGACTAAGCCCATTTACCCGCCCCGAGCCCAGCGCCGTGGTATAGAGGGGTTTGTAGAGGTTACGTTTATTATTCGTCGCGACGGCAGTGTGGATGCTTCCTCTATTCGCATCACTAATGCGCAGCCGCGTCGAGTATTTGAAGATGCTGCTCGGGAATCACTTGTTAAATGGCAGTTTGAGCCCAGCGATCAGTTGCGCAATGCCTCCCAGCGAATGGAGTTTCAGTTGAGGTAGCGTTATGAAGCATCTTTTAAGTGTTCTATTGTTGAGTGTTTGGTCGACCGCTGCCCTTGCTGGCCCTGCCTTGCAAGGCGATGTAATTGCCGATCTCAACGCCCTTCAGGCGCAGCTCCAAGATGGGGAGTTGTCCATTGTCGTCGAGCGAGCAACTGCACAAGCCGAGCGGTTAGCGCCGGGAAACCAAGCGGATCAATGGGCCAGCGCGCTCTACCAACAATTGGCGGCAGGTGCCTTGGCGCGCCAGGATCAGCACGCTGCGGCAGCGGATCGGCTGGCGATTGCCCGTGGCTTAAACGGTGTCGATAGTGCCCAAGCAGCCCGCTGGCTACGTGAGGAGGCCTCACTGCGCCGTGCTGCCGGTCAGCGTGATCAGGCCATTGAGTTACTCAGTGAGTGGTTGTCCAATCAGCAAGATATTGAGGCTGTTTGGCAGTTAACCCGCCTGCTGGCTCAGCAGGAGCGCTGGGAGGAAGCTGCCGACTGGCTTGAACAGGCGCTTAATGAAACGCCAGCGCTAACTGAAGCGCAGCAGGCTCTGGCGATTGCTGTGTTTCGCAACGCAGGGCAAGGTGGCCAGGCATTGGGCTGGCTGCTGGATGGCTTGAGTGGGCAAAGCGACGCCGCCGATTGGCGCCAAGCCGCCGGGCTTGCCCAGCAGGCTGGTCAGGCTGGGGTAGCTGCTGGCCTGTGGGAGACGGCGTGGCAATTAGGCAAGCTAACCGAGCAGGAAGATTTCTGGCTACTGATTCAACTCCATCTTGCGGGCGGAACCCCCGCAAGAGCGGCAGAGCATTTAGAGCAGGCGCTGGATGAGGGTGATATTGTCCGCGATGAATCCCATCTGCGTTTGCTTGCCAACGCTTGGCGGCAGGCTAAAGACGTTGAGAAGGCCCTAAATGCCTGGCACGCCTTGGCGCTGGATACGCAAGCTGCCGCCGACTGGCGTGCCTATGGCCAGCTCGCTTACGCCTGGGGTGAGGAGGGTCAAGCGAAACAAGCCTTTGCCCGCGCCTCGTCGTTAGGTGACGAGGAAGCGGAGCAGTGGCTGGCCAGTTTCAACTAGAAAGGGCTATTTCTTGAGGGCAATGTCTCAAGGGCTATGACTTGAGCGTTACAGCGAAGTCACTCCAGGTAGGCGCATGATCCGATGGCCGCTCCATGCCGCGTAAATCGTAGTCGATGCCCGCACCGGTGACCTGCTCAGCTAGCGCCTTAGTGACTAGAATATAGTCGATACGCAGGCCGCGCTTGGGCTCCTGGTTAAACCCTTTTGAGCGGTAGTCGAACCAGCTAAAGCGGTCATCGCTTTGTGGATAGCAGAGGCGATAGCTGTCGGTAAGCCCCCAGGCTTTAATGCCTTCGAGCCATTCGCGCTCAATGGGTTGAAAGCTGGTTTTGCCTTCGCGCAGCCAGCGCTTGCGGTTAGCGTCGCCAATGCCGATGTCCTGGTCTTCCGGCGAAATATTAAAGTCGCCCATGATCGCCAATCGTTCGTCAGGACGGTGCTGCTCGTTGAGCAGTCGCGCTAGCTGGCCGTAAAAGCGCTCTTTATGGGGAAATTTGGTCGGGTGCGTCACATTTTCACCCTGAGGGAAGTAGCCGTTCCATACCGTTACTGTGTCGCCATCTTCCGCCAGCAAGCGGACGCCAATCATACGGCGCTGGGCATCTTCCTCATCGTCGGGGAAACCGTAAAAAACTTCAGCGGGCGCTTGGCGGCACATCAAGGCAACGCCGTAGTGGCCTTTTTGGCCGTGATAAAAAACGTGGTAACCCATGGCTTCCACATCGGCGATAGGGAACTCGCTATCCTGCACCTTGGTTTCCTGAAGCCCAATCACGTCCGGCTGCTGAGTGTCGATCAACGCCTGTAACTGGTGAAGCCGTGCTCGGATGCCATTAATGTTGAACGAAACCAAGCGCATTACGAGTCGTCCCCCTGAGGCTTGTTAGTGCCGCTATCAGTTTTATCAGGATGAATGGCAATATCCTGCCCGTTCTGCTGGCGGGCGAGTTTTCTCACCGCCTGAAGCTTGCGCTGCTGCTGTTTTTTAGCCACAAAGCGGCGCGAAGGAGCGACCTGGTCAGGATTGTCATGGCGCCACTTTTTATAATCTTTACGCCGGCCGGTACGGATTGTCACCTTGTCAGCCAGTGAACGAGTTTTTTTCTTACGCGTCATGTCGCGCTCCTTACGTCGATTTGACGGCTATTCTAACAGGCCTTGGGACTCCTTCGACAGCAGGACGCGCTCTTATCGCCAAGCCCTGGTACAATGCGCACTTCGTGATGCCAACTTCCACAGCAATGGACAGATAGACAGCCTATGAGCGAGTCGGAACAGACCACAGCACCGGCCCAGAATCGCAAGCCAAAACGTCGCCGTCGTAAACCGCGTCGTCGCCAGTCGAGCTGGGATCTTCGTCAGTTTCAGGTGCCCGCCGTGGCCGGCAAGTGGCGCTTTCATGACTTTGATTTGCCGCTGCCCTTAATGCGCGCTATTCATGCCCAAGGGTTTGAGTACTGTACGCCTATTCAAGCCGAGGCCCTGCGCCAAACGCTATTGGGTGGCGACATTGTCGGCAAAGCGCAAACGGGAACCGGTAAAACCGCGGCCTTCTTGATCTCTGTGATGGCCTACTTCCTGGAAGAGCCAACACCCAATGGTCAAAAGCCAGGTGCACCGCGCGCCTTGATTATTGCGCCCACCCGCGAGCTGGCACTGCAGATCGAAAAAGATGCAAAAGCGTTAGCACGCTTCACCCAGCTCAACGTGGCGAGTGTGGTCGGCGGTATGGACTACCAGAAGCAGCGTGAAAGCCTGGGCAGCAAGATCGATATTCTGGTGGCAACACCTGGGCGCCTGTTGGATTTCCATCAGAAGCGCGATATTGACCTCAATGAAGTCGAAGTATTGGTATTAGATGAAGCCGACCGCATGTTGTCGATGGGCTTTATCCCCGATGTGAAGCGGATTATTCGCTACACGCCGAAGAAAGAGGAGCGTCAAACCTTCCTCTTCTCGGCCACCTTTACTGACGACATCTTGAACCTTGCCAGTCAGTGGACGCTGGATCCTGCCCACGTTGAGATCGAAGTGACCGTTGAGAATCAGGCGGATATCGATCAGCGGGTTTATATGGTCTCTGATGACGACAAGCAGCGCTTGCTGGTTAATCTACTCCAGCAGGAGAGCTTTGAGCGCGTCATGGTCTTTGGTAACCGCCGTGATTTAGTGCGCAAGCTTGACGACCTGCTCAAAAAAGCCGGTATCAGTGCGGCGATGCTGTCGGGCGATGTGCCTCAGAACCAGCGTATTAAAACCCTGGAAAGCTTCCGTGAAGGCGAGATTCAGGTATTGGTCGCAACCGACGTTGCTGGTCGTGGGATCCACATTGAAGACGTCAGTCACGTCATCAATTACACCCTGCCCGAAGACCCGGAAGATTACGTACACCGTATCGGTCGTACCGGTCGCGCTGGTGCCAAGGGTGTGTCGATTAGCTTCGTCGGTGAAGAGGATGCCTTCTCGCTGCCGGAAATCGAACGCTATATCAACGACAAGCTGCCCTGCGTACATCCGCCTGAAGGTATGCTCTAAACCGCATGCTCGATACAGCCCTTAAAAGCGAAATTCAAGACGCATACCGTCGCGTGGTGGACACCCTTGAGCTGACCCCACGCTACGGTCAGCGCATGATGATCGCCGAAATCGCCCGGACGCTGGGTAATATCGAGAGCGATGGCGAGGGAAAGCGCACCAGCGATACACATGTCTGTGTGCTTGAAGCGGGTACCGGTACTGGCAAAACGCTGGCCTATCTCATCGCCGCCCTGCCGATCGCGAAAGCGCGCGGCAAACGGCTGATTATCTCGACGGCCACGGTCGCCCTTCAAGAACAGGTGCTGAATCAGGACTTGCCTTCACTCGCCAGCCACAGCGGTATCGCTTTTCGCTATGCATTAGCCAAAGGGCGTGGCCGCTATGTGTGCGTGGCGCGTTTGGATCAGGCGCTCGAAGGCACTGAACCCAACCCGACGCTGTCGCTGTTTGAGCAATCGCTGCAAACGCAAAGCAGTGACTTTACAGTCATTGCCAGCGATATGGCGCAAGCTTACGGTCAGGGCGAATGGGAAGGGGATCGTGATAACTGGCCAGAAGCGATCGACGATGCCCACTGGCGGCGGCTGACGGTTGATCATCGCCAATGCACGGGTAGGCGCTGCGGGCACTTTGGTGCCTGCGCGTTTTTTCGTTCCCGTCGTGAGCTTGAAAATGCTGACGTTATCGTCGCCAATCATGACCTCGTGCTGGCTGATCTAGCCTTGGGCGGTGGCGCTATTCTGCCAGACCCTGCGGACTGCATCTTTGTCTTCGATGAAGGCCACCACCTGCCCGAGAAGGCGCTTTCCCACTTCGCCCACCGATTTGCGGTGCACGGCTGCTTACGCTGGCTGAAAACGCTGAAAAGCAGTTTGACCGATCTTCACCAGGCGTTAGCCATTCAACCAACGGTGTCGCGGCTGTTAGTGAGCTTGCCGGAGCTAATTCATAATCTGGAACCCGCGCTGGGGGATGTGTTTAGCATGGGGCATCAGTTGGCAGAGCGACCGAATGGCCTTGCTGACGAAGAGGCAACTCATCAATCCCGCTTTGAGAAAGGGCAAGTGCCCGATGCTCTTCGTGATCAAGCGCAGCAACTGTTGGTGATGTTTGCCTCGTTGTCGCGCTGCTTGGAGAGCATCAGCGATATTCTTCGTGAAAGTCTTGATCCCGATAAGCAGACCGGCCTTGATCGTGAACAGGCAGAAACTTGGCTGCCGCTCGTCGCGTTGCTTCATGGCCGAGCGCTAGAGGCGCATGCGCTGTGGCAGGCGTTTAGCGAGCAGGATGTTGCTAACGAGGCGCCCAGCGCCCGTTGGATTACCCTTAGCCGCGTCGCCGGTGAACCCGAGGTTGAGTTTTCGGCTAGCCCCGTTTCAGCCGCGCACACCTTGGCCAAGCATTTATGGGGGCGCTGCCATGGGGCGGTGGTCACTTCGGCAACGTTGACCGCACTGGGGCGCTTTGAGCGCCTGCAGGAGCGCGCAGGCTTGGCGAATCGCTACCGCTATCAGGCGCTACCGAGCCCGTTTGATTACGCCAATGCGGTGCTGCGGGTTCCCAAAGAGGCCACCGACCCTGGTGACAGAGAGGCGCACGAGCGGGCGATTGTGGCTTTTGTCTCGCAGTTGGCCGACAAAGAGGCGGCGCTAGTGTTGTTCTCTTCTCGAGCGCAGCTGCGCGCGGTTGATAAAGCACTGCCCGCCAGTGTGAAAGAGCGTGTGCTCGCTCAGGATGCGTTGCCAAAGCGCGAGCTTATTGAGCGCCATCGGGCGGCGGTGGATAGGGGTGAGGGGAGTATCATCTTTGGCTTAGCCAGCTTTGCCGAGGGGATCGATCTTCCCGGTGACTATTTGACGCACGTGGTGATTACGCGGCTACCCTTTGCAGTGCCCGATGACCCGGTGGGCGCTACGTTAGCGGAGTGGATAGAGAGCCAGGGCGGCAATGCGTTTATGCGCATTAGCGTGCCTGATGCGTCTATCAAGCTGGTACAGGCCTGCGGGCGTTTGATTCGTAAGGAGAGCGACCGCGGGACTATCACAATACTGGATAAACGGGTGATCACCCGCCGTTACGGACAAGCACTGTTGGATGCGCTGCCGCCATTTCGGCGCGAAATTAGTCGCTAGCAGTTTATTCAATGTTCTGGAACCAAAAACCCCCGCCGCGGCGGGGGTTTATAGCAGTTTAATCTAGCTGCAACGGTGTTACTTAGCGATTCGCTTGGCCAGGGTGGCGGCAAGTTTGTCGTTCATACGGTTGAAGGCTTCCACCGTGGTGTCCCAGTCGATGCAGGCATCAGTAATCGACACGCCATACTGTAGTTGGCTAAGGTCTGCGGTCAGTTTCTGATTGCCCCAGCCAATGTTGGATTCAACCATCAGGCCGATAATGGAGGTATTGCCCTCCAAAATCTGATTGGTGACGTTCTCCAGTACCAGGGGCTGTAACGCCGCGTCTTTATTGGAGTTGGCGTGGGAGCAGTCGATCATGATGTTGGGTGATAGCTTGGCTTTCTCGAGCTCTTTCTCCGCCAGGGCAACGCTTACGCTGTCGTAGTTGGGCTTACCGTTGCCACCGCGTAGAACGACGTGGCCGTAGGCATTGCCGCGAGTGCGAATAATGGCTACCTGGCCCGCCTGGTTAATGCCCAGAAAGTTATGCGGGCTAGCCACGGACTGAAGTGCGTTGATCGCCACATCCAGGCTGCCGTCGGTGCCATTTTTAAAGCCGACGGGGCTGGAAAGGCCGGAGGCCATTTCCCGGTGAGTCTGCGACTCAGTGGTGCGGGCGCCAATCGCCGACCAACTGATGCAGTCCTGCAGGTACTGGGGCGAAATGGGATCCAGTGCTTCGGTCGCTAGCGGTAAGCCCATTTCGGCCAGATCGACCAGCAGTTTACGGGCAATATGCAGACCCTCATCGATCTCAAAAGAGTCGTTGAGGTGCGGATCGTTAATCAGGCCTTTCCAGCCCACCGTTGTGCGCGGCTTTTCAAAATAGACGCGCATCACGATATACAGGCTGTCGCTGACCTGGTCGGCCAGCGCCCGCAGGCGACGGGCGTAATCAAGCGCGGCTTCCACATCGTGGATTGAGCACGGGCCAACGACGACTAAGAGTCGCGGGTCGTTGCCACTCAGGATATTCTGAATGGTTTGACGACCTTCAATGACGGTTCGCTCTGCTGCATCGGTTAACGGCACGGCATTTTTGAGCGCTTCTGGCGTGGTGAGAACGTCTTGAGCGAGGACGTTAAGGTTATTAACCTGCTGTTCTGACATCTTGCTACCTGTGCTTGCGCGATGGCTGAAAAAAGTGAAGGGCGATAAAAGTGGCGCCTACTATCGCTTGTCGAGCAGGTAAAAATCAATTGCTGTGGAACTATGACGGCATTAAAAGTGTCAGCCGCAGGGTTTTGCGAAAGGGGGTAAGCGCTTGATACGCTGCGAAGAACGCGTAACACTGAGACCCTGTCGTTAAAATTCTGTGGCGTAATAAAATACTGTTTCGTAATAAAATACAGCAACATACTCGGGCGATGAACTCGCTCTTTTATTAACTCTATTATTAATCAATGCCCAAGGGACGCTATGCTGCTTGCTGTGAACGCCCGCTTGTCAGGGCTAATAGGAATGGGGCTCGGCGCACGCCGTACGAGCTGGAGGAGCGTGTGAATGGGCACTCGGGAAACAGACCAACAGCTTGTTGAACGTGCCCAAAAAGGTGATACGCGCGCTTTCGATCTGCTGGTAAAAAAGTACCAGCATAAAATTATCGGCCTGATTGGCCGTTACGTTCATGATCACTCTGAAGTTCAGGATGTAGCCCAGGAGGCATTTATTAAGGCGTACCGCGCCTTAGGCAAATTTCGCTCAGAAAGTGCGTTCTATACCTGGATGTACCGCATCGCAATTAATACAGCAAAGAACTATCTGGTTTCGCGGGGAAGACGTCCGCCGGGCAGTGATTTGGACATCGTCGATGCTGAAATTATCGACCAAAGCGGACGGTTGGCAGACTCAGAGTCACCGGAAGCGGCGATTGCCAGAGACCAGCTCGAAGCCGCGGTTTATCAGGCGATCGAAAACCTGCCGGATGATCTGCGTACGGCGATTACGTTGCGAGAGCTGGATGGTCTTGCTTACGAAGATATAGCGCAGGTAATGCAGTGCCCGGTGGGCACCGTACGTTCGCGGATTTTTCGCGCTCGTGAAGCGGTTGATGAACATATACGTCCATTAATATCGACGGCGCGGAACAGTCGCGATGAGTAGTGGTCAGTAGAGGGTAGGTAGTACGGCCGCCAAAGGATGCCGAAATAAAGGTTTTTTCTTTTTTGTGAACTGTCTGGCATGTAAGGCGTCATAAAGCCTGACTATCTTGATGAGTACGTTTGATATGTCGATACGTGATGTATCAATGTACAAAGCGTCATGCGCTTAGCGTTGCAGGCTAATCAATGTTGGTAATTTATTAGCGTGTAACTGAGTCTTGGCCTTGGAAGTCGTCGGAGTGGTGGTGCGCAGAATGAAGGCCCATTACCCCAGTACTTCTTTTAAACAGTGTGAGGGTGTGAAGTATGAGTCAAAACACACGGGAATCACTTTCGGTGTTAATGGATGGCGAGAGTGATGAGCTTGAGCTTCGCCGAGTGTTGAAGGCACTGCCTAATGATGACGATGCCGCTGATACTTGGCGCCGTTATCACCTTGCCCGCAGTATGATGCAGCGCGAGCAGGGCGTAGATGTCAGCGTTGATCTTTCTGCGGGTATTATGTCTCGCTTGCGTGACGAGCCTGCACCAATGATGCAAGATGCGGAACCTGTGGCCCACCGCACGGGAGGCATATCGTTTGCCCGCGGCGCCGGGGTTGCTGCTGCGGTGTCATTGATGGTGATCACTGGCGTTCAGTTCTTTGGCAATAACTCATCCGTTGGCCAGGGCAGTAGTGACATTGCGACGACTGCGTCCGTTTCCAACGGGGCTACTCTAGTGCAGCCCGTTAACCTAGCCTCTCAGTCGGCAGTCGCTACGCGTGCTGACATGCCCATGTTTGAGCCAACGCCGTTTCGGCTTAGTGGCCAGTCGGGTCAAAGTGGCCTAATGAATATTAGTGAAACTGGTTTCTCGGCGCAGACGCCTCAAGGAGTGACTGCTTCCCAAGGTACTAATATTGATATCGAACAGATTGGCTTATTACAGTCTTACTTAGAGCAGCATACCCAAAGTGCCGCCTACGGCAGTGGCGATAGCTGGATGCCGCTAATGCGCTCCTCCGCAGTCACTGAGCCTTTAGGTCAGCGCTAAATAATGCCACTCTATTTTGACGATACATATTAGGTGAGTAGGGAGTGCGCAGCATGATGGTTCCCCAGCGAGCTAAGCGCGCATGGGTGCTGGCGGTAGTTATTGGTACGCTCCCTTTTCAAACGCATGCGGAAGACGCCAATAGTTCGTCAACAGGCAATAGCTCCTCAGCAATCAATACGTCTTCTGGCAGTCATGCGGGCTACGAATGTGCGTTTGAATCTGAAACGCAGCCCAGTAGTCCAAAACAGTGGCTAGAACTCGGTTTGTGGGCTAGCCACTGTTATGCGTTTCAGGCCAGAGCGGTGGCTATTGATTCCGTCGATGTACGCACGCTGGCGCTTTCCCACCGCATTCAAGACGGCATTCGTCAGCAGGTAGTTCAGTATTTAGACGGCCCCTCTGTCAGCATCGAGCGCCGCTCGCCGGTAGGTAGGTTGGCTTGGACCGAAGAGCACAGCAACGGTGAATTACCTTCGCCCGAAAGGTGGGCGGCTCATCTTGAAAAATATTACGCCATTGAGCTAGAGGATAACGCTCGAGTAGCTGGTCGCGCCGCCGTTAAACTGATTTTCAAGCCCGTCGATCGATGGCGTTTCTCTCATGAGTGGTGGTTAGACCAGGAGACCGGCCTGCTGCTTAAGCATGTGCTCAGTGATCAGCAAGGCAGGATCATTGAAACCTTCCAAATTACTCAGCTTCAGTCGCCCCAAAAGTATACCGGCAGTATTCGAACGAGCACCCCTAACGCTATTCCCAATACTCCCTGGCAGGCCACTTGGTTGCCCGATGGGTTTGTTGCGCAACCGGTGTCCTTGGCTGGTGATAATGGTCATCAGCGAGTCTATAGCGACGGCTTAGCCACCGTGAGTATCTTTGTCGAACCTCTCGCGTCTGAAGATACGACTACCTTGCAAGAAGGCGTGCAGCAGTTGGGCGTGTCGGCCGTCGCGATTGAGCACACCCTTACTGCTGAAGGACGCTGGCAACTAGTGGCCATTGGTGAGTTGCCGGTAGCAACTTTGCAGCGCATTGTACGCTCAATTACCTTCGACCTACTTGAAGATGAAACTCATGAGAGTGATGATGCCGCTGAACAGTAGCGTTAGTTGTTTACTTATGGTGAGAAGATAGCTAATGACTTCCGCACCCTGTGCTTCTCGGTCGAGTACCCCACTGCTTCGTACGGGCACGATTGTTGACTATTTCCCTATCGGTTGTGCGCCGAAAGGGCTTGTCGTAGAGATTTCCGCCCAACAGGGCTGCGAGCAGTGTGCTCAAGGGCGAGGGTGCGGTGTTGGGTTGCTGGCTCCCCAGCGTAGCCAGCGCATTGCAGTAGCGCTTCCTCCCAAAGTGTACAGCGCTGAGCATGACTATCCGCTAGGCAGTCGCGTCACTATTAGCCTGCCACGTGCCTCTGTCACGCTGCTGGCTGTTTGTGTTTATGGGCTGCCGCTGATGTTAGCGCTATTGCTGTCCGGCCTGATTTCGTTCGTCAGTACCGCGAGCTGGCTGGCGCCGCTGGTCTTTTTTATTGCCCTGGTGGGCGGTGCGTTAAGTATTAAATGCCTAATGCGTGGGCGAGGGGAACGCTTCCGCCCACGCTTGGTCAATTAGTTCGTCAGTCTAGTTCTCCGGCGTCTCGCTGTGAGCTGTTGATCTGCCTTTGATTACTATCACATTAAGTAGGAGCTCTTGCATGAAGCGCTTGATTCTCCCTTCCACGCTATGGGTCTGCGTGGTGGCATTGCTAACGTTTGGCCAAGCCGCCAGCGCACAAGGCTTACCTGATTTTACCCAGTTAGTTGAAGACGCCGCCCCTGGGGTGGTGAATATCTCGACCAGTCGAACGGTTCAGCGCAGCAGCGCTCCTAGTTTCGGTGGGCAGGAAATTCCAGAAATCTTCCGCCATTTTTTTGGTGAGAGCTTTGGTGACAGCTTCCCAGTACCACCTGGCAGTGGGCAAGGGCGCACTGAAGAGCGCCAGTCATTAGGCTCGGGGTTTGTTATCAGTGAGGACGGCTATGTGATGACTAATGCCCATGTGGTTCAGGACGCTGATGAGATTCTTGTGCGGCTCAATGATCGTCGCGAATTGAGTGCAGAATTGGTTGGCAGCGATCCACAAACCGATGTGGCATTGCTGAAAATTGACGCAAATGACTTGCCTACACTCAATCTAGGTGACTCTGACGAGCTCAAAGTCGGCGAGTGGGTAGCTGCCATCGGTTCACCCTTCGGGTTTGATCACTCGGTTACTGCGGGTATCGTTAGTGCCATTAACCGTACCTTGCCACGGGATGCGTACGTACCGTTTATTCAAACCGACGTGGCGATTAACCCCGGTAACTCAGGCGGCCCGCTATTTAACTTAGATGGGGAAGTGGTGGGTATTAACTCGCAAATCTTTACCCGTAGCGGCGGCTTTATGGGCGTGTCGTTTGCTATCCCCATTAACGTTGCCATGGATGTGGCTGAGCAGTTGCGTGAAGGCGGCCGGGTGGATCGTGGTTGGTTAGGCGTCATGATTCAGCCCGTGTCTGAGGATCTGGCCGAGTCTTTCGGTATGGACAATGCGATTGGTGCTCTGATTGCTGACCTTGATCCAGAAGGCCCCGCGGCCCTGGGTGGTCTTCAGGCTGGCGATGTCATTCTTGAGGTCAATGGCGAAGAGGTTGACCGCTCAAGCTCACTGCCGCGTCTGATTGGCAAAGGTTCGCCAGGCACCGAGGTAGAGCTCACCCTAATGCGTGATGGCGAAGAGCTGACCGAGTCAGTCGAGTTAGGTAGTTGGCCAGATGCTGAGCAACAGCCGGGTCAAGCCAGCAGTAATAATCAAGCCCGCCTTGGCGTGATGGTTGCTGAAATTGATGATGCCATGCGCGAACAGCTAAATATTCCTGGCGGTGTGATTGTTCGTCAGGTAGAGGCGGATAGCGTGGCCGCTGATGCAGGCATTAACCCTGGTGATGTTTTGGTGAGCATTGATCACCGCAGCGTGTCTTCTTCCGATGAGCTGGTAGAGATCGTTGAGGCGTTGCCGAATGACCGCGCTATTCCTGTGCGCTTGTTCCGCGATGGACGTTCACTATTTGTAGCGCTACGTCTGGAATAACCCGCCTATTTTAACCCCTGGTCCGGCGGTTCTCGCCGGACCGCTGTTCCTAGCCTGCGCATATCGCTACAATAGCGGATATCTTTTTGTCGGAAATGGCCCTTAGTTTTAAACGGCAGCTGTTTTCGAGCTTTGAACTCTCGAAGCGGTCTGCTGATGCGGCCGCTTGCGTACCACTAAGGCAGAACAGACTCGATGTCCCAAGACGTTCCCAACGGAAAGCTTAAGCACATACGCAACTTTTCAATAATCGCCCACATCGACCATGGTAAATCGACGCTCTCTGATCGCCTGATCCAGACCTGCGAAGGATTAACCGAGCGTGAGCTTAAAGAGCAAGTGCTCGATTCTATGGACATCGAGCGTGAACGTGGTATCACCATCAAAGCGCAGTCGGTCACGCTGGATTACACTGCTGCCGATGGTCAAGTTTATCAGCTGAACTTTATCGATACGCCTGGGCATGTTGACTTTTCTTATGAGGTGTCGCGTTCACTCTACGCCTGTGAAGGGGCGTTGCTGGTTGTCGATGCTGCACAAGGTGTTGAGGCTCAGTCGGTGGCCAACTGCTATACCGCTATCGAACAAGGCCTGGAAGTACTGCCCGTACTAAATAAAATCGATTTACCTCAAGCGGACTGCGACAAGGTTGCTCAGGAGATCGAAGAGATTATTGGCCTCGATGCCACGGATGCCTGCCAAGTTTCGGCTAAAAGTGGCATTGGTATTGATGCCCTGCTTGAGCGCTTGGTGCGGGATATTCCGCCGCCCAAAGGCGATCCTGATGCGCCACTGCAAGCGTTGATTATTGATTCCTGGTTTGATAACTACCTTGGCGTTGTCTCGTTAGTGCGCCTGTTCGACGGCACGCTACGTAAAGGCGATAAAATCCGTATTAAATCAACCGGCCGCGATTGGGGCGCTACAGAAGTAGGTATTTTTACCCCCCAACGTAAACAGACAGATATTCTGCGGGCGGGCGAAGTCGGTTTTATTGTTGCCGGTATCAAAGAGATTCACGGTGCGCCGGTGGGCGATACGATCACTCACACTAAAACGCCCGATGTACCGCGTTTGCCCGGTTTCCAAAAAGTGAAGCCGCAGGTTTACGCCGGTATGTTCCCAGTCAGTGCGGATGATTACGAGGACTTCCGTGATGCGCTTGAAAAGCTCGCGCTTAACGATGCCTCTCTTGAATATGTGCCAGAGAACTCCGACGCACTTGGATTTGGATTCCGTGTAGGTTTTCTAGGCACGCTGCACATGGAGATCATTCAAGAGCGCCTAGAGCGTGAGTATGATATTGACCTACTCACTACCGCTCCAACGGTTGTCTACGAACTAGCGATGAAGAATGGCGACGTTCACTATGTCTCCAACCCTTCCAAGCTGCCTGATATGGCTGACGTAGATGAAATGCGTGAGCCGATTGTCCGCGCCAGCATATTGGTTCCCCAAGAATACGTGGGTAATGTCATTGCCGAATGTGAACAGCGCCGCGGCACACAGCGAGACATGCAGTTCTTGGGTAATCAAATTCAACTGGCTTATGAGCTCCCCATGTCAGAAGTGGTCATGGACTTCTTTGACCGCTTGAAATCGATTTCTAAAGGCTACGCGTCGCTTGAATATAACTTCGAACGCTTTGAAGAGGCGAAATTAGTCCGTCTCGACGTATTGATAAATGGCGACAAGGTGGACGCGCTAGCGGTGATTATTCACCGCGATCACGCTCATAATCGTGGTCGCTTATTAGTTGAAAAAATGAAAGAGCTGATTCCACGCCAGATGTTTGACGTGGCGATTCAGGCGGCTATTGGTGGCCAAGTGGTAGCACGTTCCACTGTGAAGGCGCTGCGTAAAAACGTGACGGCCAAGTGTTATGGCGGCGATGTCAGCCGTAAGAAGAAACTGCTCGAGAAACAGAAAGCGGGTAAGAAACGCATGAAACAAGTGGGGCGCGTGGAAATTCCCCAGGATGCCTTCCTTGCTGTGCTCAAGGTTAACGACTAGGAAAGAACGTCACTCATGGATTTTTCATTACTGCTGGTACTTGCCGTTGCGCTTTCGGGCGCTATTTACCTATTGGATGTATGGCTATTAAAGCCTAAGCGCCGCCAACGCTTCGCCGCAGCAGAGGCTAAAACCCAGGAAGGGTTGGATCCCGTTACCAGCGAAAAACTGCTGAAAGAGCCTTGGCCGGTCGACTACGCGCGCTCGTTTTTTCCAGTGCTACTCGTGGTGCTGATAGTGCGTAGTTTCATCATTGAACCCTTTCAAATTCCTTCGGGTTCAATGCGGCCGACGCTTGAAGTGGGTGACTTTATTCTGGTCAACAAGTTTGCCTATGGCCTACGCCTGCCGGTAGTGAATACCCGCTTTATCGAAGTAGGTGACCCTGAGCGCGGCGACGTGATGGTCTTTCGTTTTCCCGAAGAACCTTCGGTCAATTTCATTAAGCGCGTGGTTGGCTTGCCGGGTGATACTGTCCGCTACGAAGGTAAACAGCTTTATATTAATGGAGAGCCGATCGCTAAGCAGCTGATTGCAGAGGGGCCTGATAAATCGCCTCAACAGCTGCTGTTAGAAGAGCGCCTCGGTGACGCCGAGCACTTCATTTATAACAACCCGCGTGATCCTGGCCCGCAAATGCGTGAAGAAACGATTCCAGAAGGCGAGTATTTCATGATGGGCGACAACCGTGACCACTCCAACGACAGCCGTTATTGGGGCTTCGTGCCAGAAGAAAATATTGTCGGTCGTGCGTTTGCGGTATGGATGCATTGGGACGGCGGGTTGCCAAGCTTTACCAGCGTGCGGCGGATTGAATGAAAATGCTGCCTAGGCTAGATTTAATTAGTTATGTCACTTTAGTTAACGTCAATGACGTAGGAGAGCTGTGAGTAATTCCTTGAACGCTTTTTGCCGACGAATCGGCCATACTTTTGGCGACGATACGCTACTGGAATTGGCCTTGACCCACCGTAGCTTCGGTGGTCGTAACAATGAGCGCCTGGAGTTTTTGGGTGACTCCATCGTCAACTTTGTGATCGCCGAGGCGCTTTTTCAGCGCTTTCCCCAAGCTCGAGAAGGGCAGCTTTCACGCCTGCGCGCGCGACTGGTGAAGGGGCAAACGCTGGCGGAACTGGCCCGGGAAATGGAGTTTGGCGAATGCTTGCGGTTAGGATCAGGTGAGATGAAAAGCGGCGGGCATCGCCGTGAATCGATCCTGGCGGATGCGGTAGAAGCCATTATTGGTGGCATCTATCTGGACGCCGGGATGGATGTGGTACGCGACCGTGTGTTGGATTGGTACTCCGAAAGACTGGGTAATATTTCTTTGCAAGATACTCAAAAAGATCCCAAAACACGGCTGCAGGAGTTCCTGCAGTCGCGTCAAGCCGCGTTGCCGCGGTATGAAGTTGTCTGCGTAAAGGGTGAGGCGCATGCCCAGACCTTTACCGTGGAGTGCTACATTGACTTGTTGGCTGAGCATACCACTGGTAAAGGCCCTAGTCGCCGCCATGCTGAACAGCAAGCGGCAGAAGAAGCGCTGTCGTACCTCGAAAAAAGCCCTGGAGATAAATCATGAGCCAAACCTGCGGATTCGTTGCCATTGTCGGCCGACCCAACGTGGGCAAATCGACCCTCATGAACCGTATTCTAGGGCAGAAAATATCGATTACCTCACGGCGCCCGCAAACCACGCGGCACCAGGTAATGGGTATTAAAACGGTCGATGAGACCCAGTTTATCTACGTGGATACGCCGGGCATGCACATCATGTCCAAAGATCGTAATAAAGCCATCAATCGCTTTATGAATCAAGCAGCTACCCAGGCGCTGCGCGATGTCGATTGCGTGGTGTTTATTATCGACCGCACCCGCTGGACGGAAGAAGACCAGGCGGTGTTAAAGCGCCTGGAACATGTAAAAGCGCCGGTGATTCTGGCGGTTAATAAAGTCGACCGCCTGGGCGAAAAAGGCGATTTACTGCCATGGCTCGCCGATGTCGGTGCGCGCCGTGATTTCGCCGCCATTGTGCCGATTTCAGCGAAACACGGCACCCAGGTCGACACGTTGGAAGAGGAGGTGGCCAAACACCTGCCTGAAAGCGTCCACTTCTTCCCTGAAGACCAAATTACCGATAAAAGCCTGCGCTTTATGGCCGCTGAACTGGTACGTGAAAAGGTCATGCGCCAGTTGGGCGATGAGCTGCCTTACCAGATGACCGTCGAAATTGAAGAGTTCCGCGAGACTGAGCGAGTAACGCATATCAGCGCACTTATTCTCGTTGAGCGTCAAGGCCAGAAAGTCATTTTGATCGGCGAAAACGGCGATCGCCTCAAGAGCATCGGCCGCGAAGCGCGCTTGGATATGGAGCGCGCCTTGGGCACTAAAGTAATGCTCAATTTATGGGTGAAAGTGAAGCGCGGCTGGTCGGATGACGAGCGCGCCTTGAAAAGCTTGGGTTACGACCTCGATTGAAGGTAACGATGGCGCCAGAGCCGGCTTTTTTGCTCCATCGTCGGCCCTACCGTGAAACCAGTGCGTTGGTGGATCTATTAACGCTTGATCACGGCAGAGTGCGTGCCGTTGCCCATGGTGGGCAACGGCCTGGCTCAAAATCACGCCAACGCCTGCAGCCGTTTACACCGCTGTTTGTGACCTGGCAGGGCAGTCGTGATTTGAAGCGGTTGACGTTAATGGAGTCACGTGGACAGACGGCGCTATTGGCTGGAGAGGGGCTGCTATGCGGGCTTTATGCCAATGAAATCGCTACCCGGCTACTGCCGTTAGAATTGCCAGCGCCCGACGTATTTGCGTTTTATACCGCGCTACTCGAAGCGTTACCGGCGCCAGCGGAACGAGCACTGGCGTTACGCCGCTATGAATGGGCGCTGCTAGAAGCGCTGGAGGCCACGCCGCAGTTTACGACGCCAGAGGGTAGCGTTTTGGATCCCCAACTCCGCTACCGTTTTGATACCGCCAGCCGGGCATTTATGCCTGCTGAGCGAGGGCTCGATGGCAGAACGCTACGCTATATTGAACAGGGTGACTGGCAGCATGAAGGGCTTGCCAATGCACTTAAGGCGGTAATGCGCGCGGCGTTGGCGCCCCATCTGGGCACAACCGTTTTACGTTCGCGGGAACTGATGCTCGATTTAGCACGGCGCCGCCACCGTCCCTAATTCCTGATTTTATGTTCACAAACTCTTATTTTATCGCTGCGCTGGAGGCTCTATGCACCCCCCTCGGATACTGTTAGGCGTCAATATCGATCACATCGCGACACTTCGCCAAGCCCGAGGTACGCGCTACCCTGACCCTGTGCAGGCGGCACTAGTCGCCGAAGAGGCCGGTGCTGACGGTATCACCGTGCATTTGCGTGAGGATCGGCGACATATTCAGCCCCGGGATGTGCGTATTCTGGCAGAAGTGCTTAATACGCGTATGAATCTGGAAATGGCCGTCACCGAAGAGATGCTGGCTTTGGCCGAAGAGGTGCGTCCCGCCCATGTCTGTTTAGTGCCGGAAAAACGCGAAGAGCTGACCACCGAAGGCGGCCTGGACGTTGTAGGCGGCTTTGACGCCATTGCCAGCGCCTGCCAGCGATTGAGCGCGGCGGGTTGTGATGTGTCCCTGTTTATCGATCCTGATATTGAGCAAATTGACGCTGCCCAGCGCGCCGGGGCGCCGACGATTGAGCTGCACACGGGCGCTTATGCCGAAGCACGACCAGGTAGCGATGCCGCCAATGCGGAGTATCATCGCTTAACCACCGCTGCGACTCACGCTATCTCACTGGGGTTGGTGGTCAATGCCGGTCATGGCTTGCACTACCATAACGTTGAAGCGATTGCGGCGCTGCCGGGCGTCAACGAACTCAATATTGGTCATGCGATTATCGCCCGTGCGCTGTTTGTGGGCCTGAAAGAGGCCGTTCAGGAAATGAAGCGCTTGATTATCGCTGGTCAAGAGGCGGGCTTAATGGCGGCCCTCGATGCTCACGATCACGAACATAGCCACGATCATGCAGACTCATCCGAGCATGTTCATAATGGCTGCTGCGGGCATTAATCAGCTGTTTTCTGTTTAAGGATTTTCTGTTTAGAGTTTTTCTGTTCAGGGGTTTTAGGCAATGATCGTGGGTATAGGTTCTGATATTGCCCGTGTTGAACGTTTTACACGGGCCATGCAGCGGCACGGCCCACGCTTTGCTCAGCGTATTCTAGGCCCCGAAGAGCATGCGCTTTGGCAGCAGAAATCCCAGCCCGCTGCGTTTCTGGCCAAACGCTTTGCTGCCAAAGAGGCATTTGTTAAAGCGCTGGGGTTAGGCCTACGCCAGGGATTGCAGTGGTGTGATATTCAGGTGCTGAACGATGCCCTGGGTAAGCCCTATTTCCTTCTTAACGGCGAAGCCGAAAGGCTCTTGCAAGCGGCAGGTGTCACCACCAGCCACGTTACGTTGAGCGATGAAGTCGAGTACGCGGTGGCTTTTGTTGTATTAGAGCGTGAAGCCCAAGGCTAACGTTAAGTTTTGCTTGATGCTCGATATGCTTAATACCTAAGTGCTTAATATTTAAGTTCTTAATATCTAAGTGCTTAATGCATAAGTACTTAATGTCTAAGCAGTAATGGACGATGTGCACGCAGCCTTCCCATTGCCCGGTAGAGGTCTGCCAGTAGCCCCTCAACATGGTCTAAGCCGCTAGTACGTAGTCGGGTTTCCAGGGTCTCGACCAGCAATGCCAGCTCAGGCGCACCGCAGTAGCGGCTAGCGCCATTGAGTCCATGTACCCAATCGAGCAGCGTGGGTAAGTTTTTTTGGGCAAAAGCAGCGCGCATATGCTGTTCACTCTCATCCAAACTGTCGATCAGGCGTTTTAGCTGTTCTCGCGCCAAGTACTCTTTACCCCCTGCTAGGCGTGCTCCTATCTCAAGATCAACGACGGGCAGTGTGGCGGGAGTTTCGTGGCTAAAGCGTGGATTATTGGTACTGCTTTCGCGCTGTAAGTAGGACGTCGTTGCATTACTGGTGGCCAGCCGATGAGTAATCCCCAAAAAGCGCTTTAGCAACTGGTCTAACTGTGCCTCGTCAATTGGTTTTATCAGCACGTCATCGAGGCCTTCTGCGAGCCACTGCTGACGCTCACTGCTTAGCACGTGGGCGGTAACGGCAATAATCGGGCAGCGGGCCCAGGTGCTACTAAGTCGGCGCAGCGCCTGGGTGGTCTGCACGCCATCCATTTCTGGCATACGAATGTCCATTAACACCATGTCAACGTTACTGTTGCGCGCGAATTCTAGCGCCTGGCGGCCACTTTCTGCCGTAATGACATGCAGGGTTGAGTCTTCAAGCATACTTTTGAGCAGCTCTCGGTTCGGCGCGTTATCGTCGACAATCAATAGTTTGAGTGACTGGGATGCCGCTGGTAGTGCTAGTAATTCCTGGTCGCTTTTATTTGGCAGAAGTGCAGGTAAGAGGAGTTGCTTAAGCGACGCCACCAGTTGAGCACGGGAAAAGGGTTTGTAGAGGGTTTCACCCCCATGGGTTAAGTGCAGCGGTGGCAGGTCAAAACTGTTGCCATTGGCTAAAACCAAAGTGGGGCAGGGCGTTTGATCAATCACCGTTTGCCAGTGGGAGTGCCATTCGGGACTAAAGTCGCTGTGTTCCAACCCTAATATCAGCAGTCTCGCTGGCTCAGAGGCATCAAACGCGATCGGCTGTGCTTCCCAGCGCTGCAGTAAATGCTCGAGTACGTGTCGGGTCGGTGCGTGAGTCTCATATAAACGAATAGTCGGATTGGCCAGGCTGATTTCAGGTGGCCGTTCGATAGCCTTGTGAGCCAGCATGGGCAGCGTGAAAGAAAAGGTCGTACCTTTACCCAGTTTGCTCTTCACCTCAATCTCTCCGCCCATGCGTTCAATCAATTGTCGGCAAATAGTAAGGCCGAGGCCACTGCCACCAAACTGTCGCGAATGGCTGGGCTCTGCTTGAGAAAAGGCGCTAAACAGTGCTTCTTGGTGGGCGTCGCTTAGGCCAATTCCGGTGTCACTGACGCTGATATTGAGCACCACATGTTGGCCTTCCAGGTTATCCAGCATGACGCGCACGATCACTTCGCCTTCATGGGTGAATTTGAGCGCATTGCCAATTAAGTTGTTCAATACTTGGTGAATACGCAGTGGGTCGCCGGTCAGCGGTGTAGGTACGTCGTCATATACCATGGCCACCAAATGAAGCTGTTTGTGTTGGGCTTCTGGAGCATGCAGCCCTACCACTTCGTCAACCAGCGCGACAATATCGATATCCGCCTCTTCCAGGGTGAGGCGATTCGCTTCAAGCTTGGAAAAGTCGAGTACGTCGTTAACCAGCATAAGCAGATTGTCGCAAGCGCGATGCACGTGCTGTAGCCACTCCTGCTGTCGTGTATCCAGCGATGAACGGCCCAGCAACCGGCAGAAGCCGATAATGCCGTTTAACGGCGTACGGATCTCATGACTCATGTTGGCTAAAAATTCAGACTTTACAGCGTTCGCTCGCAGCGCGCTGCGGTGAGCTAGATCGAGCTTGATATTCTGCTCTTCAATGGTTTCCATTGACTCTTGCAGCTCGCTGGTAGCCTGCTCGATTTGTGTTTGCATATTCCGCTGGGCCTGCTGAAAGTGCTCGGCCAGGGCGTTAATATGGCTACTCAGCTGGTGAAGTTCTGCTGCATTAGAGGGCGCCAAACTTAGTCGGTAGTCCCCGCGGGATAGGCGGTAAAGGGCTTGGTTGGCTTCTTCAATAGGGCGGGTGGTATAGCGGCTGATGGCGAAAGCAACTAAAAATAGCAGCAGGCCAAGTAACATGCCGCCTAAGCTGAGGCTGGCAATCAGTTTATAGCGTCCCAAGGCTAACGCTCGGGTGTCCATTTCAATGTCTAGCCAGCCAACGCTAGTATCGTTTGCTAGAAGCTGGCTGGTTCGAATCTGGCTTGTACTGATCGGGTATGCATTGCTCTGAGAAGCATTTAGTGGCAAACGTAGCCGCCAAGCTTCCTTCTCCATGATCAGTTGATTAACAGCGGGGGCGCTAGGCAGAGGAGAACTGGATTGCCCCAGCTGTAAAAGACGATCGCCTTGTTGATTAAAAAGCGCAACCGATCGCAGCTCTTGCATATTGAGCAGTTGGCGCGCCAAGGCCTCCAGACGCTGGGCATCAGCCGCTGTAACCGCGTCAGTAAGGCTTGGAGCCAGCAACTCGCCAGCACTTTCTAAGCGCTCTTGCTGTGCTGCGCGGGCTTGTGTATCACTCTGTATGACCAGCAGTACGGCCATCATGGCGTACACCAGGAGCGGAAAACCGAGTAAGGCAAATAGAAGACGGGTGTTCAAAGACATGAAAAGAGCTCGTTGATTCAAGGAGGTTGCCTGTCCAGCCCAAGGCAGCACCGATATAATGCAGCATAACGGTGACGATAAGGAATATTCATGAACGATCTCAAGGGCTATCTCAAGGACAATCCCAAGGGCTATCCCACGCTAGAAGATGTGGTTGGCAACACGCCCCTAGTACGCCTGAAGCGCATTAGCGCTGGGCGTAACAATACCTTGTTGGCCAAGCTCGAAGGCAATAACCCCGCCGGGTCGGTCAAAGACCGCCCTGCGCTCTCCATGATCAATGAAGCCGAAGCGCGGGGCGATATTACCCCTGGCGATACGCTGATTGAGGCAACCTCAGGCAATACCGGTATTGCGTTAGCCATGGCAGCGGCGATTAAAGGCTATCAGATGGTGTTGGTTATGCCCGAAAACGCCTCGGAAGAGCGTAAGCAGGCAATGGCGGCCTATGGCGCTAAATTAATTTCTGCCAGCAAAGCCGGTGGCATGGAAGAGGCTCGGGATATTGCGGATGGCATGATTGCCAGAGGTGAGGGGAAGCCGCTCAACCAGTTCGCTAACCCGGATAACCCCCTGGCGCACTACCGCACCACCGGGCCCGAAGTGTGGCAGCAAACCGGTGGCGAAGTGACTCACTTCGTCAGCTCCATGGGTACGACGGGCACCATTATGGGCGTGTCGCGCTATTTGAAAGAGCAAAACCCAGCCATTCAAATTGTCGGCTTGCAGCCTGCCGATGGCGCTAGCATTCCCGGTATTCGCCGCTGGCCACAGGCTTACCTACCGGCTATTTTTGAAGCGCCGCGGGTGGATGTCACCCTGGATATTGGCCAACAGGAAGCAGAAGAGCATATGCGTCGTCTGGCCCGTGAAGAGGGCATTCTGGCCGGGGTCTCATCGGGAGGCAGTCTAGCGGGTGCGCTGCGCATCGCTGAGCAGACCGAAAATGCGGTGATTGTGTTTATCGTCTGTGACCGTGGTGACCGCTATCTCTCAACTGGCCTTTTTGCCCCAGGAGTATAACCATGGCCATGTTGGGAAAACGGCGGCCGCCCAGGCCTGCGTCAGGTCATTCTGGGCTAGCGGGCACGCCAGGCGGCAAAACACGGCATACGGCTACGGAGGGTACATCGCCCTTGGTAATTGAACGCTTGGCCCACGATGGCCGTGGCGTTGCCCACGCTGCCAACGGTAAAACCGTGTTTGTTGATCAGGCGTTACCTGGCGAACAGGTGGATGTCGCCATTCACCTCACCCGCAAGCGCTTTGACGAAGCGCATCTCAAATCACTGCTGACGACATCGGAGCAGCGCGTCACACCGCCGTGCCCGCATTTTGGTCACTGCGGTGGTTGCGATTTGCAGCATTTGAATATCGATGCCCAACGTGCCCATAAGCGCGAAGTAGTGCGCGACCTCTTTGCGCGTCAAGGCATTACGCTAGACCAGATTGGCTCAATTCAGGGGGATGATCAAGGCTACCGTCGCCGTGCGCGGCTGGGCGTCAAAGTTGATAGCCAGGGCAATACGCGGCTTGGCTTTCGCGCCGCCCACAGCCACCGCCTAGTGGATATCGAGCGCTGCCCGGTATTGGTCGATCCCTTACAGCAGTTGCTAACGCCCCTGCGCGAGTTACTGAAAACCCTGGAGGCTCCGCGTAAGGTAGGCCATATCGAACTGTTGGCAACGCCTACAACCCAGGTGGTGTTGGTGCGCCAGTTAAAGGAGCACGGAAAAGACGCCGAACGCTGGCAGGCTTTTGCGCAGCAGCAGGGAGTAGCGCTGGGCACTTGGTTGGGGCGTGAAACACCTGCTCTGCACTGGCATGGCGCAGCGCCGACGCTAGAAGAGGTGCTAACCGTTAACGCCCAACCCCCGCTGAGCTTAAGTTTTGCGCCGGGGGATTTTTTACAGGTTAACGCCCAGGTTAATCAGCAGATGGTCGCCCAGATTCTCCAGTGGCTAGCGCCACAACCAGGGCAGAAACTACTCGATCTGTTTGCCGGTATCGGTAATTTCAGCCTGCCTATGGCGGGCGCAGGTGCTGAGGTTCATGCGGTGGAAGGCAACCTCGCCATGGTGGCGCGCATTGCCATAAATGCTAAGCGCAATCAGCTCATGGTCAGCGGCCAGCAGGCCGATTTGAGCGACGCCGTCGGCGTTAATGAGTTGTTAACTGTGCATGGTGATAGTGATGCGCTGGTGCTCGATCCACCGCGCAGCGGCGCAGAGGCAATTTGCCAAGCGCTGGCCCATCATCCGGTGCCCAAAGTGGTCTATATTTCCTGTGATCCAGCGACGCTTGCCCGAGATGCGGCACATCTTGTGCATGCAGGTTACCGGGTCAAGCAAGTAGCAGTTGCGGATATGTTCCTTCACACTGCGCATATGGAAACGCTGATGCTGTTTGAAGCTGATGTTAAAAAATGATGTTAAAAGCTGATGCTATAAAGCGGATGTTATAAAGCTTCTGTTGCAAGGCTAGGGGGCCTGTGTTGCCCCGCCGCATCAAGCCACGGTGACGGCCGTGTAGAGACCGTCTCCCTGAAAGGATAAGTGATTGTCATGGTGAAAGTGCGTGAAGACCAGCCGCTAACCGCAAGCGGAAAGGTGGACATACAGCAATGGTTGACGCGCCTTCAGGAGGATGTGCGTCTACCTGAGCCTGAGCGTTTAGTCGCTGCCTGTGAACTTGCCGAAAAGTTGGAGCTTGAGGCCCCACGCACCCATCGCGTATGGCTATCGCCAGGCTCTAGCTTTCGCATGGGTCTGGAAATGGCTGATATCCTAGGCGAACTGAAGCTAGATCAAGCGACGCTTGAGGCCGCCGTTCTCTACCGTGGCGTAAGGGAAGGGTTGCTGAGCCTTGAGTCTGTATCAAAGCGCTTTGGCGAAGAAGTGGCCAGCCTGATTGATGGCGTGCTGCAAATGGCCGCTATTAGCTACCCGCTGGCGCCTGATCATGGCATGGGCCAGCACAACCAGCAGGAAAACCTGCGCAAGATGCTGGTCAATATGGTCGGTGATGTACGCGTGGCGCTGATCAAAATTGCCGAACGCACCTGCGCCTTACGCCAAGTAAAAGACGCCCCCCGGGAAAAAAGCTTACAGGTGGCCAGGGAAGTTGCCGATATTTACGCGCCGCTGGCCCACCGCCTGGGCATCGGTCAGCTTAAGTGGGAGCTGGAAGACCTATCGTTTCGTTATTTGCACGAAGACGAGTACAAAGCGATTGCCAAGCTGTTGGCGGAGAAGCGCCTTGATCGCGACCGCTATATCCACGATGTCGTAGAAACCATCAAAGCGTTGATGGAAGCGCAGCACATCCACCGCTATGACGTGGACGGTCGAGCCAAACATATTTACTCGATCTGGCGTAAAATGAAGCGCAAACGGATCGATTTTTCTCAGGTACACGACGTAAGAGCAGTGCGAATTCTAGTGCCAGAAGTAGCCGACTGCTACACCGTACTGGGCATTATTCACTCGCGCTGGCATCACGTGCCGAACGAGTTTGACGACTACATCGCCAACCCCAAAAAGAACGGCTACCAGTCACTGCATACTGCCGTGATGGGGCCAGAAAACAAGGTGCTCGAAATCCAGATTCGTACCTTCGCCATGCACGACGAAGCGGAGCTGGGCGTGTGCGCCCACTGGCGTTACAAAGGCCACGATACCAACGCCAAAAGCCGTAGCTACGAAGAGAAAATTGCCTGGCTGCGTCAGGTACTGGAGTGGCAGGACGAGGTGGGTGGTTTTGGCGACCTGCGAGAAGGGCTCTCCAGCGATGTGGCACCTGACCGTATCTATGTCTTTACCCCCGACGGCCACGTCATCGATTTGCCGCGTATTGCCACCCCGATCGACTTTGCCTACCGGGTGCATACCGAGATTGGGCACCGCTGCCGGGGTGCCAAAATTAATGGGCGCATCGTGCCGCTCACTTACAAGCTTAAAACCGGCCAGCAGATAGAAATTCTCACCGCCACCAAGGGCGGACCGAGCCGCGACTGGTTAAACCCCAACCTGGGCTATGTGCGCACCTCACGGGCGCGGGCCAAAATCCAAGCATGGTTCAAGCATCAGGCGCGGGATCAAAATCTAGACGAAGGGCGCGTGCTGTTTGACCGCGAAATGCGCCGCCTGGACGTTGAGGGCCTCGACCTGCCCAAGCTGGCCAAGGCGGTTAACTACCTCAATGCTGATGATATGTACGCCGCCATCGGCGCCGGAGACTTGCGCATTGGTCAAGTGTTGCACCAGGCCCAGCAGCTATTTGGTGAAAGCGATGATCAAGAGCAGCTCGACCGCCTACTCGCCAAGCCAAAACGCCAATCCAGCAAGGCCACCAAAAGTGATATCACTGTGCTGGGTGTCGGCAACCTGAAAACCAGTATGGCCAACTGCTGCCGTCCGGTGCCCGGTGAGCCGATTATTGGCTTTATTACTCAGGGGCGCGGTGTGACCGTTCACCGTCAGGACTGCAGCAATATTCTACAATTGCGTCTGGATGAGCCCCAGCGCATTATCGAAGTGGAGTGGGGCGAACGCGCCCAAACCCGTTATCCGGTAACCATTGAAATTCAGGCTTGGGATCGCTCCGGTCTGTTGCGCGACGTTACCGGGCTGCTGGGTAATGAAAAAGTTAACGTGCTGGCGGTGAACACGCTCACCGATACCGATGAAGGCATTGCCCGACTGCGTATCACGCTGGAAGTCGATGGCCTTGAATCACTGGGGCGCTTGTTCTCGCGTATTCAGCAGTTGCCTAACGTTACCGAAGTGCGCCGTTTGCGCAACGCCGACCCAGAGCAGCAAGCGCGTAAGGGAGGTGCGTAATGCGCCATGGTATCGATGACCTGCTGAAATTGATGCAGGTGTTGCGTGACCACGAGCAAGGCTGTCCCTGGGATCTTCAGCAGGATTGGGACAGCATTGTGCCCCACACCCTGGAAGAGGCCTACGAGGTCGCTGATGCCATCGAACGGCGCGCTTTTGACGAGCTACCCGGTGAGCTAGGCGATCTGCTTTTTCAAGTGGTCTACTACGCCCAGTTTGGTGCGGAGGAGCAGCGCTTCGACTTTGCGGATATCGTCGATACACTGACCGCCAAAATGCTACGCCGCCATCCACACGTATTTCCAGAGGGCACCCTGGCTTCCCGGCGCCCGCCAGGAGTGAGTGCCGAAGAGGTGCAAACCCAGCAGGTGAATAGCCGCTGGGAGTCATTGAAAGCCGAAGAACGCGCCGAGAGAGCCGTAGAGCGGCCCTCTGTGCTCGACGATGTGCCGCGCACGCTGCCCGCGCTTAGCCGCGCTGCCAAGCTGTCTAAACGCGCAGCGCGAGTAGGCTTTGATTGGCCCGACGCCCGCGGCGTGATTGATAAAATTCGTGAAGAGTTGGCCGAAGTGGAAGAAGCGCTCGCCGCTGGTGATCAATCGCATGCGCAAGAAGAAGTCGGCGATCTGCTATTTGCCGTCACCAATCTTGCCCGCACGCTGAATGCCGACCCGGAGCAGTGCCTGCGCGCTACCAATGCCAAGTTTGAGCGCCGTTTTCGTTATGTCGAGCGCGAGCTGATCGCTGTCCAGCGGCCATTAACGGAGGCTTCCCTAGACGAGATGGAAGCCCACTGGCAGGCGGCAAAAGCACAAGAGCTTCAGTCTCAAGAACTTCAGTCACAAGAAAAACAACCTACCCATTCCTGATTTAATAATGATGCGACCCCTGCAAGGAGGCCATGCCAATGAGTCACGACCTACACGAATCTCTGCGCGATAACGTGCGCATTCTGGGCGATAGCCTGGGGCGCACCATTGCCGATGATTTGGGCCAAGCATTTGTCGATAAAATTGAAACCATCCGTGCTCACGCCAAGCGCGGTCGCCAAGGCGATTCACTGCAGCAGCGCGAATTAATCGAGTACCTGCGTGAGCTCCCCGAGAGCGACCTGCTGCCGGTTACTCGAGCCTTTAACCAGTTTTTAAACCTTGCCAATATTGCCGAACAGCACTACCGGGCACGCTTTCGCCGGGTAGAGGACTACAAGCCTGGCTCTCAGCCAGTGCTGGGGGAACTGCTTGAACGCGCCCAGAAGGCGGGTAACTCACCGCGTAATCTAGTCGAAACCCTCGCTAATATGCGCGTAGAGTTGGTGCTCACCGCCCACCCCACCGAAGTTATTCGCCGCACCTTGATCCAAAAATATGACGCCATCGATGAGTGTTTAACCGCCATCGAGAGCTCTGAAGATTATCCCGAGCGTGGCACCCGCGCCCAAGGGCGCCTGGAAGAGCTGATTAGTCAGGCGTGGCACACCGACGAGATCCGCCACGAGCGGCCCACCCCGGTGGACGAAGCCAAGTGGGGTTTTGCGGTGATCGAAAACTCGTTGTGGCAGGCAGTGCCTGACTTTCACCGGGATCTGGACAACCTGCTGCTGGATACCGCCGGCGAGCGCTTGCCCCTGGACGCCGCACCGATACGCTACGCTTCCTGGATGGGCGGCGACCGGGACGGTAACCCCAACGTAACTGCACGGGTGACCCGCGAAGTATTGCTACTGGGCCGCTGGATGGCTGCCGACCTCTATTTGCGCGATCTTGAGCAGCTCAAAACCGAGCTCTCCATGTGGAAGGCCAATAGTGCGCTCAAAGCTGAAGCGGGCGATGTCGCTGAGCCTTACCGCGAAGTGTTGAAGCGGTTGCTTGCGAAGATGGAATCAACCCGCGATTGGGCCAAGGCTGAGCTGGAGGGGAATAACTATGACGGCGGGCCGATTATCGAAACCCGCGATCAGCTCTATTCGCCACTGCTCGCCTGCTACCGCTCGCTGTGTGATGTGGGCCTCGATACCATCGCCAACGGCGCGCTGCTGGATACGCTGCGTCGGGTAGCGGTATTTGGTGTGACGCTGACCAAGCTAGACCTACGCCAAGAAGCCAGCCGCCATGCCCAGGTCATTGAGGAGCTGACCAATGCCCTGGGTCTGGGTCATTACCAGGAGTGGGACGAAGCCAAACGCCAGGAGTTTCTGCTCGTCGAGCTGGCCTCACGACGCCCGCTGATTCCGCGCCGCTGGGAGTGCTCTGCGGAATCCCGAGAAGTGCTGGATACCTTCAAAGTCATCGCCCAGGAGCAAACTGAAGCACTGGGGACGTACATTATTTCCATGGCCGCTGAGCCTTCTGATGTGCTCACCGTCGCGCTGCTGATGAAAGAGGTTGGCGGACAGGTAACGCTACCTATTGCGCCGTTGTTTGAAACCCTTAACGACCTTAATCACGCAGGCGATGTGGTGGATCAACTGCTCGCGATACCCGGCTATCGTTCGCTGATTGATGACCGCCAGGAAATTATGATCGGTTATTCCGACTCGGCCAAAGATGCCGGTCAGTTGGCCGCTGCTTGGGCGCAGTACCGTGCCCAGGAGTCGTTGGTGAATGTGTGTCACCGGCACGGCGTTGATTTAACCCTGTTCCACGGCCGCGGTGGCACCGTTGGCCGTGGTGGCGGCCCAGCCCACGCGGCGATTCTCTCCCAGCCCCCAGGCTCGGTGAACGGCAGCCTCAGGGTGACCGAGCAGGGCGAGATGATTCGCTTTAAGTTTGGCCAGCCGGATATTGCTCTGCGCTCCATGGAGATCTACGCCTGCGCGGTGTTGGAAGCCACGCTATTGCCACCTCGTGCTCCAGAACCCCACTGGCGTGAGGAGATGGATCAGCTCGCAAAGGTAGCGCATGCCGCCTACGTAGGCGTCGTGCGTGAAGACCCGGACTTTGTGCCTTATTTCCGGGCGGTCACCCCAGAAGGTGCTCTGGGCAGGCTGCCACTAGGCTCCCGTCCCACCAAGCGGCGTCAGGACGGTGGGGTCGAAACCCTACGCGCTATTCCGTGGATTTTCGCCTGGACGCAGATTCGTTTAATGCTACCCGCGTGGCTGGGCAGCGGCGAAGCCTTCTCACGGCGTTTGGAGCAGCCCGGCGGCCGTGATGTGTTGCAGGAGATGCGCAACGAGTGGCCTTTCTTCGGCACCTACCTGGACATGCTTGAGATGCTGCTGGCTAAAGCCGACGTAGCGATTGCCGCTTACTACGAGCACCGCTTAGTCGACGAGCCCTCGCTGAAGGCACTGGGTAAACAGCTGCGTGAACGTTTTGGGCGTTTGGAAGATGCAGTGCTGGATATCTTGCAGCAGGAGAAACTGCTGGAGAATACGCCGCTGATTCGTCAGGCGATCGATGTGCGTAACCCCTACATCGACCCGCTCCATGGCCTTCAGGCAGAGCTGCTGCAGCGTAACCGTGATGCCGATGGGGCGATTAGCGCGGATCTTTCCCGTGCACTCATGGTCACCATGGCGGGGATTGCTGCTGGTCTACGTAACACGGGCTAGGTAACACGGGCCAGGCAACACCGGCTAGTTTCTTAATTACGCTAAGAAGGAGGCGTCAATGCCCTCAGATGCTCAAGCGGTACTCGATTTTTGGTTTGAGGAGCTGACGCCTGCTCAGTGGTTTAAAAAAGACCCTGAGATGGATCGGTTGATCGCGGAGCGGTTTAGCGCCATGCATGCCCAAGCCGCGCAGTGCGAGTGTTACCCATGGAGGCAAACAGCCGAAGGGCGGCTCGCTGAGATCATTGTGCTGGATCAGTTCTCGCGCAATATCTACCGCGATGACGCGCGCGCTTTTGCCACCGATGCCTTAGCGCTGGCGCTGGCCCAGGAGGCAGTGGCCGTTGGAGCCGATGCTCCGCTTTCCAGCGTGCAGCGGGCGTTTCTGTATATGCCCTATATGCATAGCGAGTCTGTGGTTATTCATGAGCGGGCGATGCAGCTATTTGACCAGCCGGGGTTGGAGAGCAATCTCGATTTTGAAGTCCGCCACAAAGCGATTATTGATCGTTTCGGGCGTTACCCGCACCGCAATGCATTGCTAGGGCGGGCCTCTAGCGATGAAGAGCTGGACTTTCTAAAGCAGCCCGGCTCGTCTTTTTAAGCGTTTCTTTATTCTCTTTTAGCCATATGGCGTTATATGTCGTTGCGAAAATCTACCCGGATCAATAAGTACATTAGCGAAAGTGGCATGTGCTCCCGCCGCGAGGCCGACCGCTTTGTGGAGCAGGGCAATGTGTGGATTAATGGCCGCCGCGCGACCACCGGTGATCAGGTGGTGGCGGGGGATTTGGTTAAGGTTAACGGTCAGGAGATCGAGCCTCAGGAGGAGGAGGATCTCGTTCTTATCGTGCTGAACAAACCGGTGGGCATTGTCAGTACCACCGAGTCCAGCGAGAAGGATAATATCGTTGAGTTCGTGAAGCATGGCGTGCGTATTTTCCCCATTGGGCGGCTCGATAAAGACTCCCAGGGGCTGATTTTTTTAACCAATAACGGCGATCTGGTTAACAAGATTTTGCGCGCCAATAACAACCACGAGAAAGAGTACCAGGTGACGGTGGACAAGCCGATCACCGACGAGTTTATCGACGGCATGCAGAGCGGTGTGCCGATTCTTGGCAAGGTGACCAAGCGGTGCAAGGTGCAAAAAGAGTCCACCTTTGTGTTCACCATCACCTTGGTGCAGGGGCTCAATCGGCAAATTCGCCGTATGTGCGAATACTTCGGCTATGAGGTCACGCAGCTTATTCGCACGCGTATTATGAATGTACCCCTCAAAGGCTTGGCCCTGGGCGACTGGCGCGATCTCACGCCTAAAGAGATCGATACCATTATCGCCCTGACCGAACGCTCAGAGGCGGCACCCGAGAAGAAAAGTAAAGCTAAGCCGGAAAGACCCAACTACAGCTCAGGCGCAGGAAAGGCAAAACCGCCTTCCGCGAAAGGGCGTCCGGCCAAAGCAGGCGCGAAGGCGGCTGGTGTCAAGGCCGCCGGGGCTAAATCGCTTCCCAAAGGTAAAAAAGCCGCCAGCGGAAAAGCTAACGGAAAAGCTAGCACCGGCCCGAAAGGCAATGCGCCAAGTAAGCCGCACCCCAAGGGCGGTAAAGCCCTCGGTAAGCCCGGTGTTAAAAGCAAGACTGGCGCTAAAGGTAAGCCCGTTGGTAAAGGCCGCGGTAAGCCAGCGGTGGGCGGCAAACCTTCTCAGCGACGCAAGTAGCTCCTAACCCTTCAAGAGTCTCCACTGTGATTCCAATCGTCGCCTTTTACGCTGTGATGAGCGTTATCGCTTATATCACGTATGCCATCGACAAAAAGGCGGCGATTAAAAACCGCCGTCGGGTGAGTGAGAAGTCGTTACATCTGCTTGGGATAGTGGGTGGTTGGCCGGGTGCGCTCCTGGCTCAACAGCAGCTGCGGCATAAAACCCAGAAAACCACCTTTCAAGTTACGTTCTGGCTGACGGTTGTCGTGAATCTGGTCTGTGCAGGGTGGCTAACTGTTTCATTGAGTCTCATTTAGCCACCCATTTAGCCATCCTATACTTGGTGCTTACGCTGTGGCTTGATCGTTGGGCGCGAAAAGAAAATTAGCAATCAGCTCTTTACCGCCTTCGGTGGCAAACGATTCCGGATGGAACTGAATCCCGTGAATCGGGTACTCCCGGTGTTTCACGCCCATCAGTTCGAATTCACCCAATGCTTGCCAGCCGCTGCGCTGCTCAAAGTTATCAGCTTCCAGTGCGCCCACGGTGGCGGTCACTTCAAGGCACTCGGGTAGGGTGGTCGCATCGGCAATCAGTGAGTGATAGCGCATTACCTCAAGCTGGTCGGGTACGCCATTAAACACCGAATGGTTGTTATGATTGATCGGGCTAATTTTACCGTGCATGGGTAACGGCGCTTTCACCACCTTGCCGCCGAATACGTGCACAATGCCCTGCATGCCCAGGCACACCCCAAGTAGCGGCGTGGTCTTGCCCAGTTTCTCAATCACTTCAGCGCACACGCCAAAGTAGCGCGGGTCATCCGGCGAGCCGGGGCCGGGGGAGATAATAATGCGATCCGGTGCCATGGCTTCGATGGCGTGGAAATCGATTTGATTATTGCGCTTAACGAGTATCTCGAAATTGGCCAGCCCGCCGCGATTCTTCTCCGTGGTTAAAATCTCACCAATAAACTGGTAGAGGTTATAGGTGAAGGAGTCGTAATTATCGATAATCAGTACTTTCATGCTGGGCGCTCCATGTCCGTTTTCATAAAAGGGGCAAGGGCTTTGCGGGTACCGGCAAATTTGCGGCGAATCTCTTCGTACTCATCTTCAGCGTTGCTATCGAAGACGTTGCCGCCACAAGTTTGCACGTAGGCGCGCTCTCCGTTAACAAACACGGTACGGATGGGGATTGCAAAGGTGCAGTCACCGTTGAACGAAAACTGACCTACCGCACCACCATAGGGGCCGCGACCGTCGGTTTCCAAGTCATCGATAATTTTCATCGCTTCGATTTTTGGCGCACCGGTGAGGGTGCCCGCCGGAAAATTGCTGGCCAGCGCGGTAAACATATCCTCGCCTTCGGCGATAATGCCGACGATCTCGCTGGAGATATGCTGCACGTGGCTGAAGCGCTTGATGTCCATCAGGCTGCGCACCTTCACCGTACCGAACTGCGCTACTCGGCCAATATCATTGCGGTGTAGATCCACAATCATATTGTGCTCGGCGATCTCTTTAGGGTCGTTGAGCAGTGCCCGGGCGAGCTGGGTGTCTTCCTGAGGCGTTTGTCCGCGCAGCGTGGTACCTGCGAGGGGAAAAGTTTCCATCTCCCCTTGGCGCAGCCGGAACAGCAGCTCAGGGCTGGCGCCAATTAGCTTCTGTTCACCAAATTTGACGTAGTACATCTGCGGCGAGGGGTTAATGGTGCGTAGCTGGTCGTACAACGCCAAAGTGTCGCCCTGAATCCGAAAGCGCTTTTTAAACCCGACCTCACACTGGAACACCTTGCCGTCAATAATATCCTGCTTCACCTTGGCCACTGCCTCAGCGTGCTCTGCCTGGCTCATGGAGTCGCCGAGTGCCGTGATCTGCAGCGGGCCTGCTGGCTCATCGTCTGCACTGATCAGCGTCTGCAGAAAGTCGTAGCGGCTGTTGTCGTAGTAGAAGTAGGTGACTTCCCCGGTCATCTTGTCGAGAATCAGGCCATCTTTGTAAAGCCCAAAGCGAAACGTATCGAAATCATCGCTGGCTTTAAGCGTTAGCGATGGCTCGAAGTACTGCATGGCATCGTAACCGAGATAACCGCTTAGTCCGCCAGCGTATTTACGCGAAATAATATTTTGCGGGATCAGGCTGCGCAGCAGCTCGTAGGGGTTATCGCTGGAGTAGTGGTTGGCATTGCCTTTGCGGTCTTCGATGGTCAGCGTTTGGCCGTTGGCGTAAAGCGTGTACTCGGGGTCAAAGCCAATGATCGAGTGGCGCGCCATATGGCTGTCTTCGCCCAAGGACTCCAGCATGTAGCAGGTAGAAAATTGCCGCTCGATTTTTTGAAACAGCGCAAAAAAATCGCAGTCCGCCGCCAAGGTCACATAGTGCGGTTTGCGTGGCAGCGTAAAAGGCTGCGGGCCTGATACGGCCTGTGTATTGGCAGTGGTCATGATGCATCATTCCGTGAAGAGGGTGGTGATGAAAGTGGTGAAGAAGGCTGTGAAGAAGATTGAGAAGAATGTGGCGATGTTGAAGCAGGTAACGTTGCTAAGGCGCGGGAGCCCCGTGACACCGTAGCGATACCCACGCCCAGGATTTCGGCAATTTTGCGGTGGGGCACACCGTCACGCAGTAGTCTAAAAATCTGTAGGCGTTTACTGATTTCTTGGTACTCTGCAGGCGTTAGCAGGCTAGCCAGCGCTGCGTCCATTGCCTTAGGTGAATCAATGGCGAGCAGATGGTCAATTAGCTCAGCCTGGTAGTCTTCGTTTGAGGGCATGGTCAAGACCGGTTAATAATCGTGTACTAGCGTACTAGTACGTTATATTATTGGCCGTAAAAGTCAAGCAATGCGTGTTGATTTACATTAAGGGAATTCGATGACCGGCTATTTTATTCAAGCCTTTATTTACCTTGTCGCCGCGGTGATTGCGGTACCGCTCGCCAAACGCTTCGGCCTGGGGTCAGTGCTGGGTTATTTGGTTGCTGGGGTGGTGATTGGCCCAATTCTAGGATTGGTGGGTCAGGAGACCACCACTATTCAGCACTTTGCCGAGTTTGGCGTGGTGATGATGCTGTTTTTGGTGGGTATGGAGCTTGATCCCAAGGGGCTTTGGGCGATGCGCGTGCGGTTGATCGGTCTGGGTGGGCTTCAGGTAGTGCTAACGGCCGCTGCAGGCACTGCCATGGCTTGGTGGCTGGGACTTGTGTGGCAAACTGCACTGGCAGTGGGGTTAATTTTCGCGCTCTCTTCCACGGCCATTGTGCTGCAAACACTCAATGAGAAGGGACTCGCCAAAACAGAAGGCGGGCGCAGCGCTTTCTCGGTGCTGCTGTTTCAGGATATCGCGGTGATCCCTATGCTGGCGTTGATTCCGCTGCTGGCGCTGCCGGAATTAATGGGTGTGGGCGTTGATGATGGCCATGCCAGTTTAAACTTGGTTGCAGGCTTGCCCGGCTGGGCACACGCTTTGGTGGTCGTAGCTGCTATCGCCAGCGTGATAGCCGGGGGCTACTATTTAGTGCCGCTGTTGTTTCGCTATGTCATTGGCTCTGGCCTTCGTGAGGTGTTTACCGCCACGGCGCTGATGTTGGTCATTGGCATCGCCGCACTGATGAGTGTGGTCAATCTATCTCCTGCTTTGGGGGCCTTTTTGGCCGGCGTGGTACTGGCTAATAGCGAGTTTAAGCACGAGCTGGAAGCCAATATTGAACCCTTCAAAGGCCTGCTTCTGGGGCTGTTCTTTATTACCGTCGGCGCGGGCATCAACTTCTCGGTGCTGGCGGCAGAGTGGGGCACGGTACTCTCATTAGGCGTGGCGGTTATCGTTGTAAAAGGGGTGATTCTGCTGGGCTTGGCACTGCTATTCCGGGTGCATGGCAGCAACGGCTGGCTGTTTACTTTAAGCCTTGCCCAAGCCGGTGAATTTGGCTTTGTGCTGCTCACCTATAGCGTCCAAAACAGCGTAATTCCTACTGATATCTCCCAGGTACTGTCGTTGGTTGTCGCGCTTTCAATGTTCTTAACACCACTGCTTTTTATAGCTTACGACCGCTTAGTGCTACCGCGTTACCAAACAACCAAAAACGACGACCGAGAGGCCGATGCGATTGAAGAGCAGGCGCCGGTTATCGTTGCGGGGGTAGGGCGGTTTGGGCAAATAATTTGCCGTTTGTTGCGCGCTAATAATATTCCCATAGTTGCGTTGGATCACGAGATCAAGCAGATCGAAAACCTGCGAAAAATTAATATTAAAAGCTACTTTGGTGATGCCAGCCGCTCTGACTTACTCGAAACGGCAGGGATTGAGCATGCCCGTTTGCTGGTTATCGCGCTAGATGATCGCGACCGCTCCGTGCAGATAGTCAAGCATGTAAAGCACGCCTATCCGCATGTCTGGGTATTGGCCCGCGCCTTTGACCGCGGCCACGGCTATCAGCTCCGTGATGCAGGGGCCGACGATGTAATCAGCGAAACCTACCATTCAGCGCTGGAGTTAGGGGGCCATGCTTTGACAGCCATGGGCGTGCACCCCATGCGTGCCAAGCAAATGACCTGGGCCTTTGTACAGAACGAAGATGACCACGAAGACGAGCTGTTTAACGCCTGGAAAGAGATCGAAGAAGGCATCAGTTTCAGCCCCCGCTACGGCGAGCTATTTATGAAGCTGGAAGAGTCGCTGAATAGCGCCATGCAGCAGGATTGGCCAGAGCCCCAACGGGAGGATGTGCCGATCTGGACACCGCCAGAGGTTGATCAGGGGGACAAGGCATAGGTAAAGTGTAGCGCTACTCAATCAGGGAGCGTACCCAAGGCATCGGCGATATAGGCGCTGACGAACTGGCCTTGCTGGGCATCGTCTATTCTGAGTATTGGCACAAAACTTCCTGGTTCGTACACAACGTTAGTGCTTTGGTTATCCATTTACTTTCTCACAATGCGGTCGCGGGTGCCGTTGAATTGATTACCGGTCGCGTCCAACGAGTAGCGGTGGACGCCGTGCTGGCTGCCGTTTAAGTGCGTAACTCCAGGCGGCCCCAGGTTCATTAGTGAATTTTGCACATAGAGTCTGTAGTCGGTGAATTAAAGAGTGTTACAACGGCACTCATCAGTGTAGGGGTTTCTTATCACTATCTCAGATTTTAGGTTGTTAGTTATAATTAGGTGTGTTCTTCTGTCATACTCATGGTCAGTTTTGCACCAAAAGGTATATTCTTTGGCATCATAGTCTTTTCTGCGCAGAGATGAAGTCGTCACACTAGCACCTTTCAAAAGGTCAACTAGCTCTTGTTCATCTTGAAGAGTGAAGGTGATTTTGTAATCATTACTTTCCACATTAGTCCACAGAACTATTTCTTTAGAACTTTTTGGGAAGAATTTGGGGAACCAAGTTATATCGCCAACAGTTCCTTCCTTGTCGATGTCTTCGTAACTTTCAAACTCGCGAATATTTATTGGGTCTGATAGCAATATGCTAACGACAGAAAAGGAGATCAAAATCCAAGAGAGAATTCCCATAATGAAAGTCACGATTTTTAAAAATTTTAATATGAAAGTTAAAGCCGATTTTAATGACATTTATTCTCACCCTGTTTTCAAGATGCGAAGCTTTTATAGCTTCACAAATAATTAAGTTTTTAGTCTAAATAGCCTGTTCTTCGCAACTGGGATCGTGTTCTACGATGATTTTTTTTGGTATATACCTATCACATCGTTCTGAGTATTATTGGTCTGGTGGACAGCTAAAACCATGCGAGTTAACCCTTAAATCGGATAGATCGTCTTCCATCATGTCTTGATGCGCTCTTCTTTCTTTATCTCCATAATAGCCAAGCCTACCACGTATGTAATCTCCTGCTTCTTTAACCAGCGGCGCTGTTAACACTGCACGACAAGCTGATCTATACTAAGGGCGGTTTCGACAATGAGAGCCGCTAACTAAAAATTTCTCTATGTGGGTATACTCAAAACATTGGAGCCCTAGACACATCCCATGCAATTTGAATCTGAAGCTGTTTTAGTTGGCTGCCCCTTTCCCCAAACGTCTACGCCGACTCATGATGCCCTGGCTGATTTAGATTTTTGAACATCCTTCCGCAATTGGTAGGGAAGATTCCACACGTAGTGAGAAAGAGTTATTATCAAATACCCATTAGCGTATCCAAAAAAGAGATATTTCTTTCACTATACTGCTTTTTAAAAAGCATGTTAACGGGAACCGATGTCTGTTCCAGCCCACACTCCTCATTAAAAGAGTACGTAAATGCTAATTCATGATCAGTGTGTTGCATGTCCAAGTTCTTATAATTAAATCTTGCCGTATACACACCATCTGATCTTTTGCTAAATACAGCTTCAGAATTTTCTGAAATCAATAAAGACTCACCAGTTTCTAAGTTTTTTAAGGTCATCGAATCTACGTTTACTAAACAGCTACTATCCTTTTCGGTGGAAGAAGCAAACCAAAGCAGCATTTCATACGGAACATGATGTAGACTGGTTTCATTGTCAATATCCTTCATTGTGCCGCGCAACTTGGAATGTATAACACTAGTGTCCAGTTGAAGCTCGGGTTCTGTAAATCCATAGTTTTTATGTGTTTTCATACTGCACCCAAAACATGTGAAAATCACCATCAAAAGAAGCGTTAAAATCTTTAACTTTGTCATTGACTATTTTTCCTGTGTTAGATGATTGTACGTGGTTGTTACGCGCTGTGGATTAAACATGTCTGATGGTGAAGTTCCAAACATATAATAAGGTACAACATCCGTCGAAAAGTGTGGAACGCCTTTCATATACCTCGATCCAAAAAAATTGTAGGTTCCCGCATTAGCTGGGTCAGTCACAAGGTCGTCATTACAATCAAAAACTGCTTCACTACGGCCATTTGGAGAAACAAATTTTGATTTCCATCATTGCCTTCACCCATGCGGTGATATATTTACTCTTCCGGTGTCAACTCTGTCCAACCATCCACATCAGTAATATCTGAAACGGGCTCATTCCAATAATTTCTTGTCCAATTAACTACGGCAGTCCCACCAACAACTGCCCCGGCAATGCATAATCCGAAGCAAGCTAACAACCCGAGCGGATCCACCATCCCTGCCGGGTTAGACACATACCCATACAAATTCGTGCCACCATTGAGCCCAATCGGATCCTGGCTAATATATTGTCCCTGCTGCGGGTCGTAGTAACGGTGGCGGTTGTAGTAAAGCCCCGATTCTTCGTCGTGCCATTGACCCTGGAAGCGGATCGGTTGGGTAACGTTGCGCACGGCGCGTTGGTTTTTCACCGCCGCCCAGTTGTCAGGTTCGGCGAGCCAGCGGGGTTGGTCGTTAGGGGCGACCAATTGCGTTGGTGATAGAGGCGCTAAGCACTTGGCCTTGTTGAGTGGCATCACTCCGCAGCATGGGCACAAAACTTCTCGGCTCATAAACCACCGTGATGCGTTGTTGGTCGCTCTTTTCACGTACTCTAAAATTAGTGGCTGTGATTGCTCGCCACCGCTGAGATGGCGCTTGGTCTCGTGATGCAGGGCATCGGGATTCAGGGCGATTTCCAGGTCAAGGCCGGGCGCGTTGATGGCTCGTGTCATTGTGATAAGAAAACTATGATTCCTATAACGCTACCGCCGAGAAAGCCAGCATGTGCCTCACTGGGCGAATAGTGTCTACCCTCCTTAATGATATTTTATTATTTTTTAAAAAAATAAAATAACTTAACGCTAAAGAAAATAAAAATTGCATACCCTATCGAGAGGAAAGCAATAAAGAAAGGCGCTAAGAATCTGCCTGCATCATACATGACAATATTAAAGTATTTTTTTTGCTGCTCTGTTCTTTCATCAGCCGAAAAAACTCCGTTGCCATCCAAATCAAAACTCTCTAGTTTCTTAACGAAATAAAGATCGATTGTATAAAATTCAATTGATAAAAAAAACACAACAAATATAAATGTTAAAATTGACGCGCTAAGCGAATGATGAGTTGGCCATTTTCTCTTAGATAGAACTAGCAACCCACCTGTGATCAAAAATATAGCTGAAAGATTGAGAAAAGGAAACCAATAAGAACGATAAAAGTCAATAAATTCCATGTTCGAAGCCTGTTTAGTTGTAGGGGTTCGGATAGGTTTCTACCCATACATATGGTTTATAAGGATAGGTGGTGCCACCTGAAAATTCACCACCCGAACCGGGGCCATCATGAGTCCATGTGGATAGTTCATTCGCATCCCAAAAGCCATCGCCAGCAAAACCTGTAAACGTAGTCGTGCAAGTTGATGATCCGCATACTTGTTCGAAGTCGACCCGAGTTCTCCCAACATGAAAAACTTCTAAATTAATAAAAGTCATATCTGCACTTAAATTGCTGTTAACATATTTTGCTGTGCCATTTTTTAAAGCTTCAGATTGACGCTGAACCAACGGATGATTTCTCAAAGTTTCTTTAGTATTTGGGCCTAATTCTACTTGCTGACCATGTCCATTTTTATAATGAGCCCAAGCTTCTTCTGTATTGTCAACAACAACAGTTTCAAGAGAACATTGCCCTATTGTTCCTGATCCTATCGGATTCATTGCTCCGGATCGAAGAGAGCTTAAGTCTACATTTAAAAGTCCACTCAATCCCAACGGATCCACCATCCCCGTCGGATTGGTCACATAACTATACAAATTCGTGCCGCCGTTGAGGCCGATGGGATCCTGGCTAATATACCTACCTTGCTGCGGGTCATAATAGCGGTGGCGATTGTAATAAAGCCCCGATTCTTCATCGTGCCATTGACCCTGGAAGCGGATCGGTTGGGTAACGTTGCGCACGGCGCGTTGGTTTTTAACCGCTGCCCAGTCGTCGGGTTCGGCCAGCCAGCGGGGTTGGCCGTTGGTGGTAACCAGTTGCATCGGTGTGCCGAGAGCGTCGGTGATATAGACGCTGAGGATTTGGCCTTGCTGGGTGTCGTCGATTCTGAGCATAGGCACAAAACTGCCCGGCTCGTAGACCACCGTGGTGCGCTGATTATCCGTTTCTTCGCGTACGATGCGGTCACCGTCCCAGCCGTAGTGGGTGGTGGCGGTGGTGCCATTGGTGTGGTGCACGGTTTTGCTGATGCGGCGGCCTAGGCCGTCGTAGCGGTAGGTGACGTCGCGGGTGTAGCCCAGCTCGCTGGCATGAGTGAGATGCACCAAGCGGTTGGCGCCGTCGTAGCCCAGGGTTAAGCGTTCGCCGTTGGGCTGTTGGCGCTCGATCAGGTTACCGGCACCATCGTAGCGGTAACGCGCCCCGTTGAGTTGGGTGAGGCGGTTATCAGACAGGGCTTGCTGGCTTTCTAACCGGTTACCGGCCTAGCGGTGGGCATTGTCGCCATGCTGGCTGCCGATCAAACGCCCAGCGGCGTCGTAGTTGTAGGCAATCACTTTTTCTGCTGGATCACCTTGCAGGCTACGGAAGCTCAACCGCCCCAGGGCGTCGTATTGATAGCTCTGCTGGCTGGTGGTGTCTGGGCTGCGCAGGGTGAGGTGATCCAAATGACCGAGGTTGGTATACCCACGCTCCAGTACCAGCGGCTGATTGTGCGCATTGGCACTGGTGCTAAGACGGCGCTGGGTCTCCCGGTGCAGGGCATCGGGTTCCAGGGCGATTTCCAGATCCAGGCCGGGGGCACTCATGCCGTGCAGGTGGCCGCTGCCGTAGGTGTGCCAGTTGAGCGCCGGAAGGTCGCCGAACTGGCTGGCCTCTGGCGCACCGGTGGCGGTGAGTGTGTGCTGGTGTTGCCACTGCCAGCTGCTACCGGCATGTTGCTGCTGTTCGCCGATTAACCGCTGGGCGTGGTCGTAGCTGAATGCGACCTCGCCGTGATCATTGGTAACGCTAAGTAGCTGACCATTCGTCCCCCACTGGTACTGCTCCGTGCTGGCCGGGGCGTGTTCCGTGGCGGGCAAATGCCGGGCCGTAAGGCGACCGGCTTCGTCATAGTCGTAACGGGTGACCAGCGGCTGGCCGTCGGGGCCGGGGCGGTTGGCCTCAATGCGCTCAATCAGTCGCCCGGCGTCATCGTAGCGGTACTGCTGCTCCCGGCCATAGGGACCGGTCTCGCTGGCGAGGCGATCCATCTCGTCATAAGTAAAACGGTAGACCGCGCCGTTGCCCAGGGTCAGCTCGCTCAAGCGGCCAACGTCATCGTAGGCGGTAAACTGCTGGCTTCCGTCGGCCTCGATACGCTGTACCGGGCGGCCGTGGTCATCAAAGAAGAACTGCTGACGGAAGCCTTGGGGGCCTTCCAGCTCCACCAAGCGCCCAAGAGAGTCCACATGGTGGTGCCAGTAGAGCCCGTCGGGGAGCTGGGTGGCGATGCGTCGGCCCATCTTGTCGTGCTGGGTGCGGGTGGTCTCGTTCAGGGCATTGGTGACGCTGGCCAGGTAGCCGTTTCGATCGTAGGCGTACTCGGTACGCTGCTGGGAGCAGTCGACCTGAGCGGTGACCTGGCCCAAAGCGTTCCACTCGCGCTGGTGGCTGGCATCCACCGCATCAGTCAGGGTAGTAGGGCGGTCAGGTAACTGTTCATTCTCATAGGCGAAGGCAGTGGTGCCTTCCGGCCCAGTGACCTCCAGCGGGTGACCGAGGTCGTTGCGTGTGATCTGCCAGCGCTGATTGTCGGGGCCTTCGATGCTCACCGGCTGGCCCAGGGCATCGCGCTCAATCGCCCAGCGCGTGCCGTCCGGGCCGGTCTAAGCAGTTACTTGCTCGTTGTCGACGATATGTCTAAGTTTGAGTGAGTCATGATGAAAGGCCCTTAATGCCACGCTGCCGCCAAGGAAAACAGCACGCGTCTTCCCTTTCCGATGTTTAATGGAGCAATATCTGTGCTGCGCTTATTGCTTGAATCCAGGATTATTGTTTATCAAAAAAGTAAAAAATGCCCCCAGTTACTTGTGAGCTCTTTTTGATACTCTTGTTCTGCTCCATAGGTGTCATCAACAAGGTTTGATAGATTAATCAAAAATAAAGCGATTAGCTTGCTCTGCTCAATGGTGAAACTCTCAGTCGCTTCCTTGTTCCCTAGCACGCTAAAAAAGATAGAATCAAAGTAATCGCCAATATTTCCTTTTTTTAGATTTTCAACCTCGTAAAAATAACTGAGGAATGCTGGGAGATAGTAAATTTCACCTAACTTGCTCAATGCTGAAAAAGGCCCCCAATCAAAGTTAAATTCTTTTGAGTCATCAAAATTAACTTCATGCCATTTTTTTTCATGGAAAATGGCACGTTGCTTGAAGAAATTTTCTTCATCAGATAAATCGCCGTAAGTATCCAGAATGGGGAGGAATAGATCCCCGCTTGGAAGCTTAGTTGAAAACTCCTTGAGAAGCTTTTTTCTATATATCTCCTGGTTGGAGAGTCTTAGAAGGGGCATTTTTTTTACCGTTATGAAATCGTTAAATAGACGTTAATTTATCTGAATATAAGGTTGTCACCTTTTCCCTCATAATCTCTAGTGCAAGGCATCGCATTTCTCAAGTTTCGGTTTATTTGGTCATTATGACCTGTGCCACCCCTAGCAAAACATCTCCTGGCTATATCAATCCTAGCCTGAGCACAAGCGTCGAAAAGCTCAGCTTTACCATAGTCAATCTCATTGCGATCACACATCCCAAGCCCTTTTGTTCTGTTACATGCCTCATCTTGTTGCCTCGCTAACTCATCATACTCATCAGGTGTGCAATTTCCTCCATAGCCAGGTAAAGAGCGAGCACCAGCTGCAGCCCTATGTGCAGCAGTTAGTCGATCTGCCTCTTGGGCTCTAGATGATTCTGATGTTGAACCAGATATAGTTGCTACTACACCCGTAGCAGCTGCTACTCCTAAACCTGTAATCCATTGCGCTGCAGAAGCGCATGCGGGAGTTACAGCTGGAATCGCGCATGCGGCTGCCGGGTTTAAACCCAACGGATCTACCGCCCCCGTCGGATTAGTCACATAGCCATACAAATTCGTCCCACCCCGCAACCCAATCGGATCCTGACTAATATACCGCCCTTGCTGCGGGTCATAATAGCGGTGGCGGTTGTAGTAAAGCCCGCTCTCTTCATCGTGCCATTGGCCCTGGAACCGGATCGGTTGGGCGACGTTGCGCACGGCGCGTTGATTTTTAACCGCTGCCCAGTCGTCGGATTCGGCGAGCCAGCGGGGTTGGCCGGCGGGGGTGACCAACTGCATCGGTGTGCCCAGGGCATCGGTGATATAGGCGCTGAGCACTTGGCCTTGCTGGGTATCATCGATACGCAGCATGGGTACAAAACTGCCCGGCTCGTAGACCACGGTAGTGCGCTGGTCGTCGGTTTCTTCCCGCACGATGCGATCACCGTCCCAGCCGTAGTGGGTGGTGGCGGTGGTGCCGTTGGTGTGGTGTACGGTTTTGCTGATGTGCCTTCCTAGCCCATCGTAGCGGTAGGTGGCTTCGCGTGTGTAGCCCAGCTCACTGGCATGGATCAGGTGCACTAAGCGGTTGGCGCCGTCGTAGCCCAGGGTTAAGCGTTCGCCGTTGGGCTGCTGGCGTTCGACCAAGTTACCGGCGCCGTCGTAGCGGTAGCGCGCCCCATTAAGCTGGGTGAGGTGGTTATCAGGCAGCGGCTGCTGATTATTTTTCTGCTCTAACCGATTCCCAGCAGCGTCGACGCTGTAGCGGTGGGCATTATCGCCGTGCTGGCTGCCGATTAAGCGCCCAGCGGCGTCGTAACTGTAGGCGATGACTTTGGAAGCCGGATCACCTTCCAGGCTACGGAAGCTCATCCGGCCCAGGGCGTCGTATTGATAAGTTTGCTGGCTGGTTGTGCTTATTGTTACTGATAACATGCAGGTGGCGACAGTCGTAGGTGGATCAGTGAAAACAACGTTACTGCTAGGGCAGACAACCAAGGCTTTCTCTGGCGTTTGGTGAATGATTGAGGCAATGTCCGTGTTTTGTTTACTGATTGAACTCTGGCATTTATTCATCAAAAAGGTTGAGTAGCTCAATAATTGGTGGCTGCTTTGTGGTTATGCTGGTTTGATCAGTGTTCTCCTGGGGTATGGAGTGAGCAAGCCTAAAACCAAAATAGTCACCCCATTCGCTAGAACGGGTTAAGTTTCTTCTAGACACTCGGAGAGTGCCCATAGTACACCAATAGCCGCAACCTCTCAGATGCCTTTGAAAACAGTTTTCTCTTGTATAGGGCCTTCCATCAGTAGGCCTATATTTGTAATCATAATCCTTATGGTAGTAGCAATCCTCAACCACTTCAGACACATTGCCTAGCATGTCATAGAGACCAAAAGGGTTGGGTAGTAGGCTGCCGACAGCCAAGGGGTGGTTATAGCCTTCTGTTTCTTCACAGGCATTATCACGATTATTGCGTGGATGGCGTTCTCCACTGAAATTTTCATGGGCAGTAGTGATGCAGTCTCCGGTATAAAAACGACTTGTTGTCCCCCCACGGGCTGCGTACTCCCACTCCGCTTCTGAAGGCAAACGATAGTTTTTTCCTGTTTTTTGATTCAGCCATGGAAGAAACTCATCATTGATCTCCTCATAGCTAACGTTAATGACAGGGTGTTGATCTCTACCAAAACCGCCATCATCCGGTCGCCTTAGGCAGCCACTTTCGCTGTAACACTGATCCCATAGCGCAAAAGTGGTTTCATAAGCACTTATCTCAAAGGCACTGACTGTAATTTCCGTGGCGGGATACTCTTGTGAATAACCCATTACATTTTTCAATTCGGGATCTGTTCCGCCCATTAAAAAAGTCCCACTGGGTATCGTCACCATATCGAGATCGTGGACGGGATCAAGGTTTTCAGCAAAGGAAAAGTTTTTTGCTAAAAGGCACGCTAAGCTGACAACAGTGATGATATAACGCAAAGTGGTTTTCTCCATCAGGGCATTAACGATATTTCAATCCAAGAGCTGTCCTAGCTTTTGATTCACATGTTGCAATTTTTCAAGTAGTGCTTGCCGTGTATCACCCATTGTTTCAACTATCAATTCTCTTGCACTGCCATGGCGGACTGAATCTGTTAGTCCGGCCAAGCCAGCAGATTCTAAGCGTCCAATATGTGCTATTCCTCCCTCATCCCAGAAGATGTGTTTAAGAGTGTCATCGGAGCCCCAGCGGTTAGCAGTGCCTCGACACCCTGCAAACTCGTGAATTTCATCTACTAACTGATCAAAATCATCGTAAACACATTCTCCCATCAAACGATCATCGGTTGGCGTAATGTCTTCATGAAATGTTTTATATCCACAATGGAATACTCTAGGATCACCATAATATGCTATCCAATCTTCATTCTTAACGGGCGGCGAAGCAGGGCACGCCGTTACCATAGGAGGGGGCGATGGAACTCGGTTAGCGGCATGGTTCCAAGGATGTGCTCCCTCCAACCCTAACGGATCCACCATCCCCGTCGGGTTGGTTACATAGCCGTACAGGTTGGTGCCACCCTTGAGCCCTATCGGATCCTGGCTGATGTACCTTCCCTGTTGCGGGTCGTAGTAGCGGTGGCGGTTGTAGTAAAGCCCGCTTTCTTCGTCGTGCCATTGGCCCTGGAAGCGGATCGGTTGGATAACGTTGCGCACGGCGCGTTGGTTTTTGACGGCTGCCCAGTCGTCGGGTTCGGCGAGCCAGCGGGGTTGGCCGTTGGGGGTAACCAACTGCATGGGCGTGCCGAGAGCGTCGGTGATATAGGCGCTGAGCACTTGGCCTTGCTGGGTGTCGTCGATACGTAGCATGGGCACAAAACTCCCAGGCTCATACACCACGGTAGTGCGCTGGTTATCCGTTTCTTCCCGCACGATGCGATCACCGTCCCAGCCGTAGTGGGTGGTGGCGGTGGTGCCATTGGTGTGGCGTACGGTTTTGCTGATGCGGCGGCCTAGGCCGTCGTAGCGGTAGGTGGCGTCGCGGGTGTAGCCCAGCTCGCTGGCATGAGTGAGATGCACCAAGCGGTTGGCGCCGTCGTAGCCCAGGGTTAAGCGTTCGCCGTTGGGCTGTTGCCGTTCGATCAGGTTGCCTGCGCCGTCGTAGCGGTAGCGGGTGCCGTTTAATTGACCAAGGCGGTTATCAGACAGGGCCTGTTGGCCTTCTAAGCGATTACCCGCCGCATCCACGCTATAGCGGTGGGCATGATCGCCGTGCTGGCTGCCGATCAAGCGTCCGGCGGCGTCGTAGCTGTAGGCGATCACCTTAGAGGCGGGGTCACCTTCGAGGCTACGGAAGCTCATCCGGCCCAGGGCGTCGTATTGATAGCTTTGCTGGCTGGTGGTGTCCGGGCTGCGCAGGGTGAGGTGATCCAACTGGCCGAGGTTGGTATAGCCCCGTTCCAGCATTAATGGCTGGTTATGGTCATTGGCGCTGGTACTAAGACGGCGCTGGGTCTCCCGGTGCAGGGCGTCGGGTTCCAGGGCGATTTCCAGATCCAGGCCGGGGGCGCTCATGCCGTGTAGATGGCCGCTGCCGTAGGTGTGCCAATTAAGCGCGGGTAGGTCGCCGAACTGACTGGCCTGGGGCGCGCCGGTGGCGGTGAGTGTA